>NZ_DASWNM010000136.1:0-71716 GCF_036399255.1 Longimicrobium sp. | reverse complement strand
ATCCCGGCGCGCCGGCCCATGCCCGCCCGAGCAGGTGAAGCCCCGTTCGGCGAGCGCAGCGAGCCGAGACGGGGCTTATGGCATTTCCAGCCCCGGGTTTTAACCCGGGGCGGGCTGGCGGCTCTGGAGGAGACGGAGCCTGCCGTGCGCGCCCACGCATCCCGGCGCGCCGGCCCATGCCTGCCCGAGCAGGTGAAGCCCCGTTCGGCGAGCGAAGCGAGCCGAGACGGGGCTTATGGCATTTCCAGCCCCGGTTTCAACCCGGGGCTGGCTCGGCAACCGAAGGAATCGGGAAACGGACGATCATACAGGTTGACTTTTGTTTAAAATAAATTAACGTTAAAGGTAAGCTTCCCCAACGTCAGCGCATCGGCGAATCTTCCCCCTGGCGCCCGGTCGCGGCGCCGTGCCGCGCGCCGTTCCATGGCACCCGGTGCACTCACCCCCGCCTCCGGCATCCCCCCCGGACGCGGCCCCCGGCTCTGCCCGAGACCTCCAGGAAACACGGTGACGCCAGTGTCCAGCACCGAGAGTCCGCTTCGCACGGCGCGGTTCCTTCGCATTACGCGCGTCCTGCGCGGCGAGCTCGGCCGCCTGTACGGCGTGGCCGCCGAAGAGGTGGACCCCGACCAGAGCTTCCTGGCGCAGGGGGCCGACTCGCTGCTCCTGCTGCGCGCCACCCGCTTCGTCCGCGACGAGTTCGGGGTACGCATCCCGTTCCGACGCCTTCTGGACGGGGTCGACACCGTGCACGCCCTGGCCGCGCACCTGGACCACGCGCTCGCCCCCGACCCGGCGCAGGCCGCCGCCCCCCCGCCGGCGCAGTCCGCACCCCCGGCCCGTCCGGCGGCGGCGCAGCGCTCCGCTCCCGCGCCGGCCGCTCCCGCACCCCCGGCCGCCGCGCCCGCCGCCGTTCCACCCCCCGCGGGGAGGGAAGCGGAGGCGCTGGAGCGCATCGTCTCGCAGCAGCTGCAGCTGATGGCGGCGCAGCTCGCCGCGCTGCGCGGGGATACTCCCGCCGCCGCGCCCGTGCACCCCGCCGCCCCGGTGCGTGCGGCCGCTCCCGCCGCGCCCCCCGCGCCCCCCGCGCCCGACGTCTCCGCGTCCCCATCCCCCGTCCCCCCCGCCTCCGCGCCCGCCGTCACCTCCGCGGCCGTGTCCGCCGACGAAGCGGCGGTGCCGGCCGCCGCGGTCCGCCGCGCGGTGGCAGGGGACGAGGGTGCGGTGCAGGCGGCCTCGGCCGGGCACGCGGTGGCGGAGGACCGGGATGCCGCCGAGGACGAGGCGGCGGTCGCGCTTCCCCTGACGGAGGCGCAGCGGGAGCTGTGGCTGGTGGCGCAGATGTCGGAGGAGGGCGCGCGCTCGTGCAACGAGCCCAAGGCGCTGCGGGTGCGCGGGCCCTTCGACGTGGACGCCTTTCGGGGTGCGCTCGCGGAGCTGGTGCGGCGGCACGGGGCCCTGCGCGTGCGCTTTGCGCCTGGCGGCGAGACGCAGCACGTGGAGCCGCGCGCTTCGCTGCACGTCCCCCTGCTGGACCTGTCGGCCCTTCCCGCCGGCGAGGCCGGCGCCGCGCTGGACGCCGTGCTGGACGAGGAGGTGCGCACCGCCTTCGACCTGCTGGCGGCGCCGCTCTTTCGCGCGCGGGTGGTGCGCCTGGCGGAGGACGACCACGTGGTCGTCTACACCCTGCACCACGCCGTCACCGACGGCTGGTCGAACGGGACGCTGCTGCGCGAGATGTGGCTGCTGTACGTGGCGCGCGCGGACGGGGCCGCGTGCACGCTCCCGGCGCCCGGGCGCTACGCCGACGCCGTCCGCGCGCGCACCGGCGACCCGGCGCGCGCCGACGCCGCGCTGGAGTACTGGCGCCGGGCGCTGGCGGGGCCCCCGCCGGTGCTGGAGCTGCCCACCGACCGGCCCCGCTCCGCCGCGCAGGGCTTTGCCGGCGACCGCGAGGTCGTTGTCCTGGACCCGGCGGTGGTGTCGCGGGTGCGGGCGTTCGGCGAGGCGCGCGGCATCACCTTCTACGCCGTCCTGCTGGCCTCCTTTCAGCTCCTCCTGCACCGCCTGACCGGGCAGGACGACGTGGTGGTGGCCACCCCCGCCGCCGGGCAGGCGTGGGACGAGGAGGAGGCGGTGGGCTACTTCACCTACCTCCTCCCGCTGCGCAGCCGCCTGGACGGCGATCCCTCGTTCGCCGCCTTTCTGGAGGATTCGCGGAGCCGCGCACTGCAGGGGATGGAGCACCGGGGCTTCTCGATGCGGCGGCTGGTGGAGGCGCTGGAGATTCCCCGCGACCTGTCGCGCGCGCCGCTGGCCGCCGCCTCGCTCACCTGGCAGCGCGGAGCGAACGCGGCGGCGCGGGCGGGGGCGGTGGAGGTGGAGCGGATGGAGGTGCGCACCGGCGTGACCCGCTTCGAGCTGACGGTGATCGCCGTGGAGACCGACGCCGAGACGCGGCTGGAGGCGCACTACGCCACCGGCCTCTTCGACGGCGCCACCGTACGCCGCTGGATGGGGCACCTGCAGACGCTGCTGGACGCCGCGGCGGCGGGCCCCGGCTGGCCGGTGCGCGCGCTGCCCCTGATGGACGAGGCCCGCCGCCGCCAGGTGCTGGAGAGCTGGAACGGCGTTCCCGCGGCCGGCGCCGCCGGGACGCCGCTGCACACCCGCTTCGAGCGCCAGGCCGACGCCACCCCCCACGCGGTGGCGGTGGAGGCCGGCGGCGCGCGGGTGACCTACGCCGAGCTGGAGGCGCGCGCCAACCGCGTGGCCCACGCGCTCCGCGCCGCGGGCGCCGGCCCCGACGCGGTGGTCGGGCTGTGCGCCGAGCGCTCGCCCCAGATGGTCGTGGGGATGCTGGGCATCCTCAAGGCGGGCGCCGCCTGGCTTCCCCTGGACCCCGCGCTGCCGGACGACCGGCTGGCCTTCATGGTGAAGGACGCCGCCCCCCGCGCCCTCCTGGTGCACGGGCCCGTCCCCGGCGCCCTGGCGGCCGCGGGCGTCCCCGTGGTGCGCATGGACCCGGTGGAGGACGACGACGCGCTCTCCACCGGCCGGCCCGACGGGGGGGCGGACGCGGACACCCTGGCGTACGTGATCTACACCTCGGGCTCCACCGGGCGGCCCAAGGGGGTGATGATCCCGCACCGGGGAATCGGCAACCGGGTGGCGTGGGCGGTGGAGACGCACCGCCCGGGCCCCGGCGACGCGGTGCTCTTCAAGACGCCGTTCACCTTCGACGCCTCGGTGTGGGAGGTGTTCCTTCCCCTGTGGACCGGCGGGCGGGTGGTGGTCGCGCGGCCGGGGGGGCACCAGGACCCGGCGTACCTGGTGGACGCCGTCCAGCGCCACGGGGTGACGGTCCTGCAGCTGGTCCCCACCATGCTGCAGGTGCTGGCCGCGCGCCCGGGGCTGGAGCGCTGCGCCACCCTGCGCCTGCTCTGCTGCGGCGGCGAGGCGTACCCGGCCGCGCTGGCGCGCGAGGCGGCGCGCCTGCTTCCCTCGGCCGCGCTGGTGAACCTGTACGGCCCCACCGAGGCCTCGATCGACGTGGCCGCCTGGCGGGTGCGCGGCGGCGAGGACGGGAGCCACCTGCCCATCGGCCGGCCGCTGGCGGGGACGCGCCTGTACGTGCTGGACGGGGCGCTGCGCCCGGTGCCGCCGGGGGTGGCGGGCGAGCTGTACGCCCACGGCCCCGGGCTGGCGCGCGGCTACCTGGGGCGCCCGGGGATGACGGCGGAGCGCTTTGTCCCGGACCCGTTCTCCCCCGCGCCCGGCGCGCGGATGTACCGCACCGGCGACCGCGCGCGCTGGCGGGGCAACGGGGCGCTGGAGTTCCTGGGGCGCGCGGACGACCAGGTGAAGGTGCGCGGCTTTCGCATCGAGCCGGGCGAGGTGGAGGCGGCGCTGGCCGCCTGCGCCGGCGTGCGCGAGGCGGCGGTGGTAGCGCGCGCGGACGGCCCCGGCGCGGCGCGGCTGGTGGCGTACGTGGCCGGCGGCGCGGACTCCGACGCCCTGCGGGCCGGGCTGCGGCGCACCCTTCCCGAGTACATGGTGCCCACGGTGTTCGTGCCCCTGGACGCCCTGCCGCGCACCGCCAGCGGCAAGCTGGACCGCGCCGCGCTTCCCGCCCCGGCCGCGCGCCGGCCGCGGGGGGACGCGCCGCGGGTGGAGACCTTCGGCCCCGTTCCCGAAGGGGTGGGGCAGCGCCCCGGGGCGCAGCCGGCCGCGCCCGCCGCGTACGCCGCCCCGCGCACCCCCGTCGAGGCCGCGCTGGCGGCGCTCTTCACCGAGCTGCTGGGGGTGGAGCCGGTCGGGACGGGCGACGACTTCTTTGCCCGCGGCGGGCACTCGCTCCTGGCGCTGCGCCTCCTGTGGCGCATCCGCGAGGTCTTCGCCATCGAGGTGCCGGTCCCCGTCCTCTTCAAGGGCCCCACGGTGGCGGCGCTGGCCGCGGAGGTGGAGGCGCGCCGCCGCGCCACCCTTCCCGCGCTGCCGGGAATCGCTCCCCTGCCGCGCGGCGGCGACCTTCCCCTTTCGTTTGCGCAGGAGCGGCTCTGGTTCCTGCAGCAGCTGGAGCCGGGGAGCGCCTTCTACAACAACTCGCTCACGCTGCGGCTGACCGGCGCCCTGGACGCGGCGGCGCTGGAGCGCACGCTGGGCGAGATCGTACGCCGGCACGAGACGCTGCGCACCACCTTTCACGACCGCGGCGGCGTGCCCGTGGCCGTGGCCGCGCCGCCGGGGCCCTTCACGCTGCCGGTGGAGGACCTGTCCGGGCTGAACCCGGACGCGCGCGAGGCCGAGGTGCGGCGGCGCGCGGACGGGGAGGTGGCCCGGCCCTTCGACCTGGCCGCGGGGCCGCTCTTCGCCCCCCGCCTGCTTCGGCTGGGGGACCAGGAGCACGTGCTGGTGCTGGGAATGCACCACATCGTCACCGACGGGTGGAGCATGGGGGTGCTGGCGCGCGAGCTGGGCACGCTGTACGCCGCCTTCTCGCGCGGCGAGCCCTCGCCGCTTCCCGAGCCCGAGGTGCAGTACGCCGACTTCGCGGCGTGGCAGCGGGCGCAGCTGGCGGGCGAGGCGCTGGAGCGGCACCTGGACTGGTGGCGCGAGCGGCTGGCCGGGGCGCCGGAGCTGCTGGCGCTGCCCACCGACCGCCCGCGCCCGGCGGTGCAGCGCTTCCGGGGCGCGCGGGTGCCGGTCTCGATTCCCGACGGGGTGCTGGAGCGCCTGCGCGCGCTGGGGCGCAGGGAGGGGGTGACGGTGTTCGCGATGGCGCTGGCCGCCTTTCAGCTGCTCCTGGCCCGCTACGCGGCCACCGGCGACGTGGTGGTGGGAAGCCCCGTCTCGGGGCGCGCGCGGCCCGAGGTGGAGCCGCTGATCGGTTTTTTCGTCAACACGCTGGTGCTGCGCGCCGACCTGTCGGGCGACCCCACCGTGCGCGAGCTGCTGCGCCGCTCGCGCGACGCCACCCGCGCCGCCCTGGAGCACCAGGAGCTCCCCTTCGAGCGGCTGGTGGAGGCGCTGCGCCCGGAGCGAAGCCTGGGCCACTCGCCGCTGGTGCAGGTGATGTTCGCGCTGCACCACGCCGAGACGGCGGCGGACGCGGGGGCCCACGCCGGCGGCCCGCGGGTGGAGGTGGTGCCGCAGCGCAACGACAGCGTGCGCATGGACCTTTCGCTCTCCCTCACCACGCGGGGCGACGGGATGCGCGGCGAGCTGGCGTACGCCGCCGACCTGTTCGACCGCGCGACGGCGGAGCGGATGGCCGGCCACTTCGCGCGCCTGCTGGAGGCGGTGGCGGCGCGGCCGGGGGCGCGGCTGTCGCGCATCGACATGGCGGGGGACGAGGAGCGGACCCGCGTCCTGCACGAGTGGAGCGGGACCGACGCGGCGTACCCGGCCGGCGGATGCGTGGCGCTCTTCGAGGCCCGGGCCGCGCAGACGCCGGAGGCCGGGGCGATTCGCCTGGGCGCGCGGACGCTGACGTACCGCGCGCTGGACCAGGCCGCCAACCGGCTGGCGCACCACCTGGCCGCGCGCGGGGTGGGCCCCGAGGCGCGGGTGGGGATCGTGGCCCGGCGCGCCCCCGAAACGGTCGTGGCCCTGCTGGCCGTGCTCAAGGCGGGGGGCGCGTACGTGCCGCTGGACCCCGCCTACCCGGCCGAGCGGCTGCGCTTCATGCTGCGGGATTCCGGCGCGCGCACCGTGGTCTGCGCCGGGGGGCTTCCCCCCGGCCTCGAGGCCGAGGGGGTCCCCGGCCTGCTGGACCTGGACGCCGAGGCCGACGCCATCGCCGCGCGGCCGGCGCACCCGCCGCGGGTGGAGGCCGGGGCGGACGCGCTGGCGTACGTGGTCTACACCTCGGGCTCCACCGGCCGGCCCAAGGGGGTGCTCGTTTCCCACCGCGGCATCCCCAACCTGGCGCTGGGGCACATCGCCGCGCGACGGATGGACGAGACCAGCCGCGTGCTGCAGTTCGCGTCGTTCTCCTTCGACGCCCTGGTTTCCGAGCTCTTCACCACCTTCCTGGCCGGGGGGACGCTGGTGATGGCCGCGCCCGACGACCTCGTCCCCGGCGCCGCGCTGGAAGCGACGCTGCGGCGCGAGGGCGTCACCATCGCCCTCCTTCCCCCTTCGGTCCTGGCCCTGCTCTCGCCCCACGACCTTCCCGCGCTGCGCACGGTGGTGAGCGCGGGCGAGGCGGCGGACGCGGCGCTGGTGGAGCGGTGGAGCCCGGGGCGGCGCCTTCTGAACACCTACGGCCCCACCGAGAACACGGTGGGGAGCTGCTGGGCCGCCTGCGTGGCCGACGGACGCACCCCGCCGATCGGCCGGCCGCTTCCCAACCTGCGCGCGTACGTGCTGGACGGGGCGGGGGAGCCGTCGGCGGTGGGGGTGCCCGGCGAGCTGTACCTGGGCGGGCCCGGGGTGGCGCGCGGCTACCAGGGGCGCGCGGGGCTCACCGCCGGGCGCTTCGTTCCCGACCCCTTCGGCGCCGCGCCCGGCGCGCGCCTGTACCGCACGGGCGACCGGGTGCGCTGGCGGGGCGACGGGGTGCTGGAGTTCATGGGGCGGGTGGACGCGCAGGTGAAGGTGCGCGGCTTTCGCGTGGAGCCGGGCGAGGTGGAGGCGGCGCTGCGGCGGCTTCCCGGCGTGGCCGACTGCGTGGTGGCCGCGCGCGCGCTGCGCCCCGGCGACACGCGGCTGGTGGCGTACGTCGCCGGCGGCGCCGGGGCGGACGCGCTGCGCGACGGGCTGCGGCACACCCTTCCCGAGCACATGGTCCCCTCGGTCTTCGTGCGGGTGGACGCCCTTCCGCGCACCCCCGGCGGCAAGGTGGACCGCGCGGCGCTCCCCGCGCCCGCCGCCGACGACGACGGGGCGCGCTACGTCGCCCCGTCCACGGACACCGAGGCGGTGCTGGCGGGGATCTGGGCCGACGTGCTGGGGCGGGAGCGCGTGGGGGTGCGCGAGGGGTTCTTCGACCTGGGCGGCCACTCGCTCCTGGCCACGCGGATGGCGTCGCGGGTGCGCCAGGCGTTCGCGGTGGAGCTGCCGGTGCGCGCCGTCTTCGAGGCGCCCACCGTGGCGCTGCTGGCGCGGCGGGTGGACGCGCTGCGCGGCCGGGGGGACGCGCCCGCGGCGCCGGTGGCGCGGGCCGGCCGCGGCGGGCCGCTTCCGCTTTCCTTTGCGCAGGAGCGGCTCTGGTTCCTGAGCCGGGTGCAGCCGGAAAGCCCGCTGTACAACATCTCCATGGCGCTGCGGCTGAGCGGCCCGCTGGACGCGGCGGCGCTGGAGGGGGCGCTGGGCGGGGTGGTGCGCCGGCACGAGGCGCTGCGGACCACCTTCTCGGACGAGCGCGGCGCCCCGGCGCAGGTCGTGGCGCCCTTCGCCGGCTTCGCCCTGGCCGTGGACGACCTGACGGGGCTGGACGCGGCGGAGCGCGAGGCCGCGGCGCGGCGGCGGGCCGAGGAGGACGCGGCGCGCCCCTTCGACCTGGCGGCGGGCCCCCTGTTCCGCGCGGCGCTGCTGCGGCTGGCCGGCGACGAGCACGTGCTCCTGGTTTCCATGCACCACACGGTGAGCGACGGGTGGAGCGCGGGGGTGCTCTTCCGCGAGCTGTCTGCGCTGTACCGCGCCGCCCGGGGCGAGGCGGCGGCGGCGCTCCCCGAGCCCGCGCTGCAGTACGCCGACTACGCGGTGTGGCAGCGCGGGCAGCTGCGCGGCCCGACGCTGGAGCGGCAGCTGGCCTGGTGGCGCGCGCGGCTGGCGGGGGCCCCGGCGCTCCTGGAGCTTCCCACCGACGGTCCGCGCCCGGCGGTGCAGGGGACGGCGGGGGCGTGGGAGCCGCTGTCGGTCCCGGCCGGGGTGGCGGAGGGGCTGGAGGCGCTGGGACGGCGCGAGGGCGCCACCCCGTTCATGGTGGTGCTGGCCGCCTTCCAGGTGCTCCTGGGGCGCTGGGCGGGGACGGAGGACGTGGTGGTGGGAAGCCCGGTGGCCGGGCGGACGCGGCGCGAGCTGGAGGACGTGGTCGGCTGCTTCGTGAACACGCTGGTGCACCGCGCCGACCTTTCCGGCGACCCCGCCTTCACCACGCTGCTGGCGCGGGTGCGCGAGGGGGTGCTGCAGGCGCAGGAGCACCAGGACCTCCCCTTCGAGCGCCTGGTCGAGGCGCTGCAGCCGGAGCGCTCGCTGGGCCACTCCCCCCTCTTCCAGGTGATGTTCACCCTGGACCGCGAGGCGCCCCGCATGGAGCTGCCGGGGATCCGCGTGGGCGGGGTGGGGGTGCGGACGCGCCGCGCCCGCTTCGACCTGATGCTGTACCTGTCCGCGCACCCCGGCGGGCTCCGGGGCGGACTGGAGTACCGCACCGACCTCTTCGAGCCCGGCACGGTGCGGCGGATGGCGGCGCACCTGGTCCGGTTGCTGGAGCAGGTGGCCGCGCGGCCGGAGCGCCCGCTTTCCGGCCTGGCGCTGATGGACGCGGCGGAGCGGCGCCGGGTGCTGGCGCTGTCGGACCCGTCCGGGGCCACCTTTCCCGTGGCGGGCGGGGTGCACCGGCGCTTCGAGGCGCAGGCGGCCGCCCGCCCCGGCGCCGTGGCGCTGACCTTCGAGGGCCGGTCCACCACCTACGGCGCGCTCAACGCGCACGCCAACCGGCTGGCGCGGCGGCTGCGCGCGTGCGGGGTGGGCCCCGAGTCGCGGGTGGGGCTGGCCGCCGACCGCTCGCCGGCGCTGGTGGCGGGGGTGATCGCCATCCTCAAGGCGGGGGGCGCCTACGTCCCCCTGGACCCGGCGTACCCGGCCGAGCGGCTGGAGTGGATCGTCCGCGACGCCGGCGTCCGCGTGGTCCTGGCCGAGGACGGCCTGCGGGGGCGCCCGGAGTGGGCGGGGCTCGGCGTGGTCTCGCTGGACGACCCCTGCGCGGAGGAGGGCGCGGACGACCTGGACCTGCCCGTGCACCCGGACCAGCTCGCCTACGTCCTCCACACCTCGGGCTCCACCGGCCTCCCCAAGGGGGTGGGGGGCACGCACGGCAACGTCCTGCGCCTGCTGGACGCCACCGCCGCGGACTTCGGCTTTGGACCGGACGACGCGTGGACGCTCTTCCACTCCAACGCCTTCGACCTGGCGGTGTGGGAAACGTGGGGCGCGCTGGCGTACGGGGGGCGGCTGGTGATCGTTCCCTGGGCGGTGTCGCGCGACCCGGCGGCGTTCCTGGCGCTGCTGGCGCGCGAGCGGGTGACGGTGCTCAACCAGACCCCCTCGGCCTTTCGCGAGCTGGGGCGCGCCGACGACGGGAGCCACCCCCTGGACGCGCTGCGCGTGGTGGTGTTCGGCGGCGAGGCGCTGGACCCGGGCTCGCTGCGCGACTGGCGGGCACGGCGCGGCGACGGGACCGCGCTGGTGAACATGTACGGGATCACCGAGACCACGGTGCACGTCACCTACCGGGCGCTGGCCGGCGGCGACCTGCTCCCGGACCGCCCCACCCCCATCGGCGTTCCCCTGGCCGACCTGCGCGCGTACGTGCTGGACGCGGCGGGGAGCCCCGTCCCCATCGGCGTTCCCGGCGAGCTGTTCGTGGGGGGCGACGGGGTGACCCGCGGCTACCTGGGGCGCCCGGCGCTCACCGCCCGGCGCTTCGTCCCCGACCCCTTCTCGGGGCGGCCCGGGGCGCGCCTGTACCGCTCGGGCGACCGGGCGCGGCGCCGCGCCGACGGCTCGCTGGAGTACCTGGGGCGCGGCGACCAGCAGGTCAAGGTGCGCGGCTTCCGGGTAGAGCCGGGCGAGGTCGAGGCGGCCCTGCGCGCCCACCCCGCCGTGGAGGACGTGGTGGTGGCCGCGTACGAGCACGCCCCCGGCGACCGGCGGCTGGCCGCGTACGTGGTTCCCCACGCGGAGCACGCCCGGGCGCCCCGGCGGCTGGCGGAGCTGCGGCGCACCGGCGCGCTGGACGGGCACCGGGTGGAAACGCTCCCCGACGGCACCGAGATGGTGTCGCTGAACCCCGGCGAGACGGCCACCCTGTACCAGGAGATCTTCGCGCGCGGCGCCTACCTGCGGCAGGGCGTGGCCCTTCCCGACGACGCCGTGGTCTTCGACGTGGGGGCCAACGCCGGCTTCTTCACCGCGCGCGTGTCCATGCTGCGTCCCCGCGCCCGCGTCTACGCCTTCGAGCCCATCCCCGCCGTGGCCGCGGTGCTGCGGCTGAACGCCGCGCTGCACGGCGGCGGCGTGCGGGTGCTGGAGCACGGCCTGGCCGAGCGCGAGGGCGAGGCCGTGTTCACCTTCTATCCCCACGCCTCCGTCCTGTCCGGGCGCTTCGCCGACGCGGCCGAGGAGCGCGACACGGTGAAGGCGTTCCTGCTGCACAGCGCCGAGTCGCACGCCGCCGGGGTGCGCGAGGGGCTGGACGCGCTCCTGGAGCACCGCCTGGAGGCGCGCCCGGTGACCTGCCGCCTGCGCACCCTGTCGCAGGTGATCCGCGACGAGGGGGTGCGGCGGATCGACCTGCTGAAGGTGGACGTGGAAAAGAGTGAGCTCGAGGTGCTGGCGGGGATCGACGACGCCGACTGGGAAAAGGTCCGCCAGGTGGCCATGGAGGTGCACGACACCGGGGGACGGCTGGACCGCGTCCGCGCGCTGCTGGAGGCCCGGGGCTTCACGGTGTCGCTGGAGCGCGACCCCGCGCTGGCCGGCACCGCCCTCTGGGACCTGTACGCCCTGCGCCCCGGCGCCGCCTCCCCGTCTTCCCCGGACGGCGGGGGGGAGGGGGATGAAGACGGCGGGCGGTGGCACTCCACGGCCGCGCTGGTGGCCGACCTGCGGCGCGCGGCGCGCGAGCGCCTTCCCGAGCACATGGTTCCCGCCGCCTTCGTGACGCTGGACCGCCTTCCGCTGACCACCAACGGAAAGCTGGACCGCGCGGCGCTCCCCGCGCCCCGCGAGAGCGCCGCCCCCGCCGCGGCCGCGTTCGCCCCGCCGCGCTCTCCCACCGAGGAGCGGGTGGCGGCGCTCTGGCGCGAGGTGCTGGAGGTGGAGCGGGTGGGGCGCCACGACGGGTTCTTCGACCTGGGCGGCCACTCGCTCCTGCTGGCCCGGGTGCACGCGCGGCTGCAGGCGCAGATGGGCCGGGCGCTTTCGATCATCGACCTGTTCCGCCACCCCACCGTGGCCGCGCTGGCCGCGCACCTGGACGCGGGCGCGTCGTCGCCCCCGCCGCCCACGCCGGCGGGGGAGGGAAGGGAGCGCGCCGCCCGGCGGCTGGGGCTGGCGGGGGCACGGGGCGGAGCCGGACACCCACACACCAGCGGAGCGGACGAATGACGGACACGGCGCAGGCGGGCGCGGCGGGGGCGGTGGCGCTCATCGGGATGGCGGGGCGCTTTCCCGGGGCGGCCGACGTGGAGGCGTTCTGGCGCAACCTCCGCGCGGGCACGCACTCCATCCGCTTCTTCGGCGAGGACGAGCTGGCGGCGGCGGGGGTGGACCCGGCGCTCCTCCGCACCCCCGCGTACGTCCGGGCGCGCGGGTCGCTGGACGGCTTCGACCTCTTCGACGCCGGCTTCTTCGGCTACAACCCGCGCGAGGCCGAAACGCTGGACCCGCAGCACCGCGTGTTCCTGGAGGCCGCCTGGGAGGCGCTGGAGAACGCGGGGTACGCCCCCGGCGCCGTAGAGGGGACGGTGGGCGTGTACGCGGGCTCGTCGTCCAGCGACTACCTGGCCCGCGTCTTTTCGCGCCCGGAGCTGGTGGAGGCGGTGGGCGCGCTGCAGGCGGAGCTGGGGAACGGCCGCGACTTCCTGGCCACCCGCGCCGCGCACCGGCTGAACCTGCGCGGCCCCGCCCTCACCGTGCAGACCGCCTGCTCCACCGGGCTGGTGTCGGTGCACGTGGCCTGCCAGGCCTTGCTGGCCGGCGAGTGCGACCTGGCGCTGGCGGGGGGCGTGGCCATCAAGGGCGCGCAGGACCGCGGCTACCTGTACGCGCCGGGCGGCATCGTCTCGCCCGACGGCTTCTGCCGCGCCTTCGACGCGCGCGCCGGCGGCACCGTGGGGGGCGCGGGGGTGGCGCTGGTGGTCCTCAAGCGCCTGGCCGACGCCCTGGCCGACGGCGACACCATCCACGCGGTGGTGCGCGGCTCGGCCGTCAACAACGACGGGGCGCGGCGGGTGGGCTTTACCGCGCCCAGCGTCGAGGGGCAGGCGGCGGTGATCGAGGAGGCGCTGGCGGTGGCCGGCGTGGACCCCGCCACCGTGGGCTACGTCGAGGCGCACGGCAGCGGGACGGAGCTGGGCGACCCGGTGGAGGTGGCCGCGCTCACCCAGGCCTTCGGCGCCGCGCCCCGGCGGGAGTCCTGCGCGCTGGGCTCGGTGAAGACCAACGTGGGCCACCTGGACGCCGCGGCGGGGGCGGCGGGGCTCATCAAGGCCGCGCTGGCGGTGGAGCACGGCGAGATCCCCCCCTCGCTGCACTTCGGCACGCCCAACCCGCGCATCGACTTCGCCGCCTCGCCCTTTTTCGTCAACACGGCGCCGCGTCCCTGGCCGGGACGGGAAGACGGCGCCCCGCCGCGCCGCGCGGGCGTGTCGTCGTTCGGGATGGGGGGGACCAACGCCCACGTGGTGCTGGAAGAGCCGCCCGCGCCGGCGCCCTCCGCGCCCGCGCGCCGCTGGCAGCTCCTGGCGCTCTCGGCGCGCACCCCCGCCGCGCTCGAGGCGGTCACCGACCGGCTGGCCGCGCACCTGCGCGCGCACCCCGAGCAGGCGCTGGCCGACGCCGCGCACACGCTGCGCACGGGGCGCCGCGCCTTCGAGCACCGCCGCGTGGTGGTGGCGCGCACGCACGAGGAGGCGGCCGAGGCGCTGGAGTCGCGCGCCCCCGACCGGCTGGCCGGCGGCCGCGCCGCGGACGAGGCGCCCCCGGTGGCCTTCCTGTTTCCCGGGCTGGGAAGCCACTACCCGGGGATGGGGCGCGGGCTGTACGAGGCGGAGCCGGTGTTCCGCGAAGCGGTGGACCGCTGCGCCGAGCTCCTGCGCCCGCGGCTGGGCGCGGACCTGCGCGAGGTGCTGTACCCGCCCGGCGCGCCCCGGCACGAGGACGAGCCGGTGGGCAGGATCGACCTGCGCGCCATGCTGGGGCGCGGCGACGCCCCCGCGGACGACCCCGGCGCCTGGCTGAACCGCACCCACCTGGCGCAGCCCGCGCTGTTCGTGACCGAGTACGCCCTGGCGCGGCTGTGGATGAGCTGGGGGGTGCGCCCGGCGGCCATGCTGGGCCACTCGCTGGGCGAGTACGTGGCCGCCACCCTGGCCGGCGTGTGGTCGCTGGAGGACGGGCTGATGCTGACCGCCGAGCGGGCGAAGCTGATCGCCGGGCTCCCCGAGGGGGGGATGCTGGGGCTGGCCGTTCCCGAGGAAGAGGCGCGCCCGTACCTGCGCGACGGGCTGTGCGTGGGCGCGCTGAACGGGCCCTCCATCACCGTCCTGTCCGGCCCGGCGGCGGCGGTCGACGCGCTGCAGGCGGAGCTGGCGGCGCGCGGGGCCGTCCACCGGCGCCTCCCCGTCCGCCACGCCTTCCACTCGCCGATGATGGAGGGGGTGGCCGAGCGGCTGGCCGGCCTGCTCGCCGGCGTGCGGCTGCACGCGCCCCGCATTCCCTTCGTCTCCAACGTCACGGGAACGTGGATCCGCCCCTCCGAGGCCACCGACCCCGCGTACTGGGCGCGCCACCTGGTGAGCCGGGTGCGCTTCGGCGAGGGGGTGGAGGCGCTGGCCGCGGGCGGGCAGCGGACGCTGCTGGAGGTGGGCCCCGGCCACGGGCTGCGGATGCTGACCGTGCAGCACCCCGCCTGGAGCGGCGAGCCCCCCACGGTGGTGGCCTCGCTGCGCCACGGCTGGGAGCGGCACCCCGACGTGGCGCACGTGCTGGGCGCGGCCGGGCGGCTGTGGGCGGCCGGCGCCCGCGTGGACTGGGAGGCCATGCACCGGGGCGAGCGCCTGCGCCGCGTGCCCCTGCCCACCTACCCCTTCGAGCGGACGCGCTTCTGGATCGACCGCGCCCCCGCCCGGGCGGGCGCGCGCGGCGGCGACCCGCTGGCGCGCCGGCCCGACCCGGCCGACTGGCTGTACCTTCCCACCTGGACGCGGGCGCCGCTCGCCCGTCCCGCCGCGCCCGAGCCGGCGGCGTGGGTGGTGCTGGCCGACGCGGCGGGGGCCGGGGGGCGGCTGGCCGGGCGGCTGGAGTCGCTGGGCCACGCGGTGGCGGTGGTGGAGGCGGGCGACGGCTTTGCCCGCGTGGGCGACGCGCGCTACACCGCGCGCCCCGGCGCGGCCGGCGACCTGGACGCGCTGCGCGACGCGCTCGCCGCCGCCGGCCTGCGTCCCCGGCGGGTGGTCCACCTGTGGGGGATGGACCCCGAGGGGGAGGACGACGGCGCCTTCGAGCGGGCGCACGCGCGGGGATACGCCACCCTCGCCGCGGTCGCCGCCGCCTTCGCGGGCGACGCGGCCGGCGGGCCCCTCCGCGTGCTGACGGTCACCGAGGGGGCGCAGGACGTGGCGGGGGGCGAGCCGGTGCGCCCCGCGCGCGCCACGGCGGCGGCCGCCGCGCTGGCGCTTTCGCGCGAGCACCCGCACGCCGCCTGCCGCGTGGTGGACGTGCGGTCCTCCGACCCCGGCCTGGTGGACGCGCTCCTGGCCGAGGCCCTGGCCGGGGGCGGGGAGGCGGTGGCCGCGCTGCGCGGGCCGCTGCGCTGGACCCGCGGCTACCAGGCGGTGCGTCCGCCGGAGGGCGCGGCCGGGCTGCGCCCCGGCGGCGCCTACCTGTTCTGCGGCGCGCTGGCGGCGGGGGGCGCCGTCCTGGCCCGGCACCTGTCCACGGAGCTGGGCGCGCGGGTGGCGGTGGTGGTGGACCCCGCCTTTCCCGCGCCCGAGGGGTGGGACGCGCACCTGGCCGCCGCCGCGCCCGACGACGCCGGCGCGGCCACCATCCGCTTTCTCCGCGCCGCCGAAGGGCGGGGCGCGGGGCCCCTCCTGCTGCGCGCCGCCCCCGACGACGCGGCGGCGCTGACCGACGCCGTGCTGCGGGCGCGGCAGGCGTTCGGCGGGCTGCACGGCGTGGTGCACACCGCGCGGCTGGGCGCGGCGGCGGCGCACGCGCCGCTGGCCCGGGGGGCGGCGGGCGCCCCGGCGGCGCTCGCCCGCGTGTCGCGCGAGCTGGCGGCGCTGCGCCAGGCCACCGCCGGCCTGGGGCTGGACTTCTGCCTCCTGCAGGGCTCCAACCTGCCCGTGCTGGGCGCGCCGGAGCTGGGCGCGTTCATGGCCGCGTGCGCGCTGGCCGACGCCTGGGCGCAGCGGGTGTGCGCCGAGGGCGGCCGCTGGACCAGCGTGGGGTGGGACCGCTGGCACCTGGTGGACGAGGCGCGCACCGCCTTTACCGAGCTGGCCATCTTTCCCGCGGAGGGCGCCCGCGCCTTCGAGCACCTGGCCGCGCTGGCCGGCGAGCCGCGGGTGGTGGTTTCCACCTGCGGCCTGGAGGCGCGCGCCGACCGGGTGCGCGCGCCGCGCCCGGCCCCGCCGGCCCCCGCGCCCGGCGGCGGCGACGCGCTGCACCCGCGCCCCGCGGGGGTCGGCCGCTACCACGCCCCCGGCAACCCGGCCGAGGAGCTCCTGGCCGGCGTCTGGCGCGAGTTGCTGGGGATCCGCGAGGTCGGGGTGCGCGACGACTTCTTCGCGCTGGGCGGCCACTCGCTCCTGGGGATGCGGGTGATCGCCCGCGTCCGCGACACCTTCGGGGTGGAGCTTCCGCTCCGCGCCGTCTTCGAGGCACCCACCATCGCCGCCCTCGCCGGGGTCATCGACCAGGCCATCCTGCTGGAGCTGGACGGGATGAGCGACGAAGAGGCCTCGGCCCTCCTGGAAGGATCCGCCGCATGAGCACTCCCGTTTCCGACCCGCCGGCCGGCGCCCGGCTTTCTCCCGCCAAGCAGGCGCTACGCGAGGCGCGGCTCCGCGGCCTGTCGGTGGCCCGGCCGTCCCCCATCCCCCGCCGCCCGCCGGGGGACGCGCCGCTCTCCTTTGCGCAGGAGCGGCTCTGGTTCCTGGACCGGGTGCAGCCGGGGCTTCCCGCGTACAACTTTCCCGCCAGCCTGCGCCTTTCCGGCGCGGTGGACGAGGCCGCGCTGGAGCGCGCGCTGGGCGAGCTGGTGCGCCGCCACGAGGTGCTGCGCACCACCTTTCGCGAGGAGGACGGCGTCCCCGCCCAGGCGGCGGCCCCGTTCGCCGGGCTGGTCCTCCCCGTCGACGACCTGTCCGCCCTGCCGCCGGAGGCGCGCGAGGCCGAGGCCCTGCGGCGCGCGGCGGAAGAAGCGGCGCGCCCCTTCGACCTGCAGGCGGGGCCGCTGCTGCGCGCGGGGCTGCTGCGGCTGGCCGGCGACGAGCGGGTGCTCCTCCTGTGCATGCACCACATCGTCACCGACGGGTGGAGCATGGGCGTCTTTCTGCGCGAGCTCTTCGCCCTGTACGAGGCGTTCCGCGCCGGGCGCGAGTCGCCCCTGGCCGAGCCGCCGCTGCAGTACGGCGACTACGCCGCGTGGCAGCGCGGGGCGGCGGCGGCGCCCGAACGCCACCTGGCGTACTGGCGCGAGCGGCTGGCCGGCGCGCCCGAGCTGCTGGAGCTGCCCACCGACCGCCCCCGCCCGGCGGTGCAGTCGCACCGGGGGGGGCGCGCGCGGGCGGTGATCCCCGCCGAGGCGGCGCGGCGGCTGGAGGAGGTGGGGCGCGGCGAGGGCGCCACCCTCTTCATGGCCCTGCTGGGCGCGTACCAGGCGCTGCTGGCGCGCTACGCGGGGACGGACGACGTGGTGGTGGGAAGCCCCACGGCCGGGCGCGGCCGCCCGGAGCTGGAAGGGCTGATCGGCCTCTTCATCAACCCCCTGGTGCTGCGCACCGACCTGTCCGGCGACCCCACCTTCCGCGAGGTGCTGCGCCGGGTGCGCGAGGTCACCCTGGGCGCCTACGAGCACCAGGAGGTCCCCTTCGAGCGCGTGGTGGCCGAGCTGCGCCCGGAGCGGACGCTGGGGCACACCCCGCTCTACCAGGTGGAGTTCATCCTGCAGAACGCCAACGCCCCCGCCTCGGGGGGCGGGGGCGGGGGGCCGGCGGTGCGGGCGATGGACGTGGACGCCGGCGCGGCGCGCTTCGACCTTTCGCTGGACTGCCTGGTGCACGCGCGGGGGGTCAGCTGCACGCTGGAGTACCGCGCCGAGCTCTTCGACCCCTCCACCGCCCGGCGGCTGCTGGACCACCTGGTGTCGGTGGTGGAGCAGGTGGCGGCCGACCCGGACGTCCGCCTTTCGGCGCTGCGGCTGGTGGACGCCGACGAGCGGCGCCTGCTGGAGGAGTGGAACCGCACGGAGGCGCCGTACCCCTCGGGGGACACGCTGCACGGACTGCTGCGGGCGCAGGCCGCGCGCACCCCCGACGCGGTGGCGGTGGTCGACGGCGCGGCGCGCGTGACCTTTGCCGGGCTGGACGCGTGGGCCGGGCGCCTGGCGCGGCTGCTGCGCGCGCGCGGGGTGCGGCCCGGCGACCGCGTGGGCATCTGCCTGGAGCGCGGCGCCGAGCAGGTGGCCGCCCTCTTCGGGGCCCTCCAGGCGGGGGCGGCGTACGTCCCGCTGGACCGCTCGCTTCCCCCCGCGCGGCTGCGGTACATGCTCGCCGACGCGGGTGCGCGGGTGGTCCTTACCCGCTCGGCGCTGGCCGCCGCGGTGGAGGGGGAGGGAAGGGACGTGGTGCGCCTGGACGCCGCCGGCGCGCCCGCGGAGGGCCCAGCGCCGGTGGAGAGCGAGGCGCCCGTGGACGGCGAAGCGCCGGTGGACAGCGAGACGCCGGCGTACGTCATCTACACCTCGGGGAGCACGGGGACGCCCAAGGGGGTGCTGGGATCGCACCGGGCCATGGTGAACCGCCTGGCGTGGATGTGGGGCGCGTACCCGTACGCCCCCGGCGAGGTGTGCTGCCAGAAGACCAGCCCGGGCTTCGCCGACGCGGTGGCCGAGATCTTTTCGCCGCTGCTGCGGGGCGTGCCCCTGGTGGTGATCCCCGACGAGGTGGTGCGCGACCCCCAGCGGCTGGTGGAGGCGCTGGGCGCGCACGGGTGCACCCGCATCGTCCTGGTCCCCTCGCTGCTGCGGGCCCTGGTCGAGACGCACCCCGACCTGGGCGCGCGCCTCCCGGCGCTGGGCACCTGGGTGTGCAGCGGCGAGCCGGTGGACGGCGCGCTGCACCGCGCCTTCCGCGCGGCCGCGCCCGGGGCCGCGCTGGTCAACCTCTACGGCTCCACCGAGGTGGCCGCCGACGTCACCTGCTTCGACTGCCGCGCCCTGGCGGACGACGCCGACGAGGTGCCGGTGGGCCGCCCCGTGGCCAACACCCGCGTGCACGTGCTGGACCGGTGGCTGCGGCCCCTTCCCATCGGCCTTCCGGGGGAGATCTGCATCGGCGGCGAGGGGCTTTCGCCCGGGTACGCGGGCCGCCCCGCGCTCACCGCCGAGCGCTTCGTCCCCGACCCGGCCGGGGGCCCGGGGGCGCGGATGTACCGCACGGGCGACCGCGGCCGCTTTCGCCCCGACGGCACCCTGCTGTACCTGGGGCGCACCGACCACCAGGTGAAGGTGCGCGGCTTCCGGGTGGAGCTGGGGGAGATCGAGGCCGTGCTGGCCCGCCACCCCGGCGTGCGCGGCGCGCTGGCGGTGGCGCGCGAGGACGCGCCGGGGCAGGTGCGCCTGGTGGCGTACGTGGTGGGCGACGCCGGCACCGAGACGCTGCGCGGCCACCTGGGCCGGCACCTTCCCGACTACATGGTCCCCGCCGCCTTCGTGCCCCTGGAGGCGTTTCCGCTCAACGCCAGCGGCAAGCTGGACCGCCGCGCCCTTCCCGCGCCCGCGTTCGGGGGCGGCGAGGCGGGCTACGTGGCTCCGCGCAACGCCACCGAAGAGGCGCTGGCCCGGATCTGGGCCGAGGCGCTGGGGGTGGAGCGCGTGGGAGTGCGCGACTCCTTCTTCGCGCTGGGGGGCGACTCCATCCTCTTCGTGCGCGTGGTGGTGCGCGCGCGCCGCGAGGGAATGGAGGTCACCCCGCGGATGATGTTCGAGCACAAGACGGTGGAAGCGCTGGCCCGCGTGGCCCGCGCCGCCGCCCCGGCCGAGGCGTCCCCCGCCGCTCCGGCCGGCGCGGCGCCGCGGGCCGCCGACGGCACGTACACGCCGGACGACTTTCCCCTGGCGGGGGTGACGCCGGCGGAGCTGGACGCGGCGCTGGGGGGGCGAAGCGGGGTGGAGGACCTGTACCCGCTCTCGCCCATGCAGGAGGGAATGCTCTTTCACGTCCTCTACGGCGGCGGCGAGTCGCAGGCGTACCAGGTGCAGACGGCGCAGCGGCTGGAGGCGGGGGTGGACGTGCCCCTGCTGCGGCGCGTGTGGGCCGAGGTGGTGCGCCGCCACCCCTTCCTGCGCACCGCCTTTGCCTGGGAGGGGCTGCGCCGCCCGCTGCAGCGCGTGCACGCCGCGGTGGAGCTTCCCTGGACGCTGGAGGACTGGCGCGACCGCTCGCCCGGGCGGCAGGAAGCCGACCTGGAGCGCTTCCTGGCCCGGGACCGGGCCCGCGGCTTCGACTTGGGCGAGGCGCCGCTCCTGCGCTTCGCCCTGTTCCGGACGGGCGAGCAGTCGTACTGGTTCGTGTGGAGCCTGCACCACCTGGTGCTGGACGGGTGGTCGTGGTCCACCATCCGCCGCGAGGTGTTCACCCTGTACCGCGCCTGGAGCGCGGGCGAGACGCTGGAGCTTCCCCCCGCGCGGCCGTACCGCGACTACGTGGCCTGGCTGGCGCGGCGGGACCCCGGCGCCGCCGAGCGCTACTGGCGCGGCGTCCTGGCCGGCTTCGCGGCGCCCACCCCGCTGGGCGCCGACCGCGCCCCCGGCGCCGCGCAGGGGCGCCACGTGGACCACGTGGCCACCCTCACCGCCGAGCGGACGCGGCGGGTCGAGGAGGGCGCCCGCCGCCGCGGGGTCACGCTCAACACCTTCATGCAGGGCGCCTGGGCGCTCCTCCTGGCCCGCTACGCCGGCGAAGACGACGTCGTCTTCGGCAACACCGGGTGGGGGCGGCCGGCGGAGCTGGAGGGGGTGGAGGCCATGGTGGGGCTCTTCATCAACACCCTTCCGCTGCGGGTGCGGGTGGACCCGGGCGCGCGGCTCGACGACTGGCTGGCCGCGCTGCAGCTGGCCCAGGCCGAGTCGCGCGACTACGAGTACGCGCCGCTCGCCGAGGTGCAGGGGTGGAGCGAGGTGCCGCGCGGCACCCGCCTGTTCGAGAGCCTGTTCATGTTCGAGAACTACCCGGTCGCCTACACGGGAAAGGAAACCGGCGGACTGCGGCTGGGGCGGCGCCGGGTGATCTTCTCGACGGACTACCCGCTCTCCTTCATCGCCTCCACCAGCCCGCTCATCCAGCTCATCCTGAACTACGACGAGGCGCGCTTCGACGCGGCCTCCATCGGGCGGATGATGGAGCACGTGCTTCGCCTGATGGAGCGGATGGCCGCGCCGGGGGAGGTGCGCCTGGGCGCGCTGGACGTGCTGGACGAGGGCGAGCGGCGCACGCTGCTGGAGGAGTGGAGCGCCACCGGCCCCGGCGCCCCGGCGCGCCCCCTTCACCACCGGGTGGCCGAGCAGGCCGCGCGCGCGGGCGACGCCCCCGCGCTGGTGGGGGCCGGCGGCCGGACGCTGAGCTACGCCCGGCTGGACGCGGCGGCCAACCGGCTGGCGCACCACCTGGCGGCGCGCGGGGCGGGCCCGGGGTCGGTGGTGGGGATCGTGGCCGAGCGCACGCCGGAAACCGCGGTCGCCCTGCTGGCGGTGCTGCGGGCGGGGGGCGCGTACCTGGCGCTGGACCCCGCCTACCCGGCCGAGCGCCTGCGCTTCCTGCTGGCCGACTCGGGGGCGCGGCTGGTGGTGTGCGCGGGCCCGCTTCCCGCCGGCCTGGCGGGCGAGGGCGTCCCCCCGCTGGTCGACACGGCCGCCGAGGCCGCGGCCATCGCCGCGCGCCCCGCGGCCGCGCCCGCGGTGCCGGCGCACCCCGACGGGCTGGCGTACGTGGCCTACACCTCGGGAAGCACGGGCACGCCCAAGGGGGTGATGGTGCCGCACCGGGGGGTGGACGTCCTGCTGGCCGACCTGCAGGACCGCCTTCCCCTGGGCCCCGGCGACCGCTGCGCCGCCTGGACCAGCCCGGGGTTCGACGTCGCCGTCTACGAGACCTTCTCGGCGCTGGTCTCCGGCGCGGCGCTCCTGCACCCCGACGACGAGACGCGCGCCACCCCCGGGGCGTTCGTCCGCTGGCTGGCGGAGAACGAGGTCACCGGCGCGTACGTCCCCCCCTTCATGCTGGGCGAGCTCGCCGCGCGGGCGGAGCAGGGGCCGCCGCTGGCGCTGCGCCGGCTGCTGGTGGGCGTGGAGCCGATCCCCGCGGCGCTCCTGGCCCGGATCGCCGCGGCGGTCCCCGGGCTGCGCGTGGTCAACGGCTACGGCCCCACCGAGACCAGCATCTGCGCCACGCTGCACGACGTCGGCCCCGCCGCTCCGCGCGAGGGCCGCGCCCCCATCGGCCGGCCGGTGCGGGGAACGCGGGTGCGCGTGCTGGACGCCGCGCTGCGCCCCGTGCCCGCGGGGGTGGCGGGCGAGCTGTACGCCGGCGGCGAGGGAACGGCGCGCGGCTACCTGGGCAGGGCGGGGCTCACGGCCGAGCGCTTCCTCCCCGACCCGTTCGCGCCCGTGCCCGGCGCGCGGCTCTACCGCACCGGCGACCGCGTGCGCTGGCGCGACGACGGCGTGCTGGAGTTCCTGGGGCGCACCGACCACCAGGTGAAGGTGCGCGGCTTCCGGGTGGAGCCCGGCGAGGTGGAGGCGGCCCTGCGCCGCGTTCCCGGGGTGGCCGGCTGCACGGTGGTGGCGCGCGAGGATGCGTCCGGCGACCGGCGCCTGGCCGCGTACGTGGTGGGCGGGGTGCCGGCCGACACGCTCCGCGCCGCCCTTCGCCGGGTCCTTCCCGCGCACATGGTGCCGGGCGCCTTCGTGCCGCTGGACGCGCTCCCGCTGACCCCCAACGGAAAGGTGGACCGCCAGGCGCTCCCCGCGCCCGCCTGGGCCGCGGCCCCGGACGCCCACGTGGCGCCGCGCACGCCGGTGGAGGCGGCGATGGCGGCGGCGTGGGCGGAGGTGATGGGGGTGGAGCGGGTGGGGGTGCACGACGACTTCTACGCCCTCGGCGGGCACTCGCTGCTGGCCGTGCGCCTGGTGGCGCGCCTACGCGCCGACTTGGGCGTGGAGCTCCCGCTCCGGCTCCTCTTCGAGACCCCGACCGTCGCCCAGCTCGCCGCCGCCGTCGGAGCGCCGGGAGCGGCGCCCGGCGGCTGACCCCGCGATCCGCGGGCCGGCGTCTTCCCGCCGGCCCGCGGCAGACCGAAAGCGCACCATGTACCGACTGCACCGTGCCGGAGGCCGGGTAAAGGCCGCCGGCCTGGGCCTGGACACGCTGTACCCCGACGAAGCGGCGCGCTACGCCCGCGACCCCTCGCCCGAGGCGGCGGGGCGGCTGCGCGCGGCCCTGCGCGGCGTGCAGGACGACCCGCCGCCCCCCCTGCGGGCGGCGTTCTTTCCGCAGCCGCGGCCGGCCATCCGGCAGCACCTGCAGCGCACCGGGCTCTACCGCCCCATGCTCAAGACGGACCAGGGGCCCGCCGGCACCTTTCTGCCGTTCACCACCGGCGGGGACGCCGGGCTGCGCCCGTTCCGCATCGCCCGGCGCGAGGGCGTGGCGGTGCCCGAGGTGCACATGGCGGGGGCGCTGGACGCCAGCCCGGCGGCGCGCGAGGCCGCCGAGCGCCTGCGCGCCCTGTACCGCGAGCTCCGCTACGCCGAGTGCGCGGGGGCGCTGGACGCGCTGACGGCGCTGGTGGGCTCCGGCCGGCGCAGCGCCGACGTGGGCCGCGGGCTCTTCTTCTTCTGCAACCCCTCCCTGGCCGACGCGCCCGTCACCGTCCCCGAGCACGTCTGCCTGCGGGTGGAGCGCGCCGTGAACGAGTTGCTGGAGCCGGCGCAGGCCCGGGCGGCGCACGCGCGCGCCCTCTTCCGCGACGGCACGCCGCTGTGCGAGGCGCTGGCCTCGGCGCGGGCGTCGGCGCACGCCGGCCCGGTGGAGCCCGCTCTGTACCTGCAGGCCGACGTGTACCTGACGGCCGACGGCGGGGTGCACGTGGAGCAGGTGCACCTTCCCGACGTGGGGATGTTCCTGTGCGAGCTTCCCTCCGACGGGTACGCCGTGCTCCCGCGGGTGCAGGAGATCGTGGCCCGCCTCCGCGAGCGCGCGGCCGGGGTGCTGGGCACGCTCCCTTCGCCGGTGTACCTGCTCACCCGGCCGGCGGTGCTGCAGCGCCACGAAGACACGCTGGAGCACCTCGAGATCCAGGCGCTGCGGAAGATGGCGGGGCGGGCGGGGCTGGACCTGCGCGTGCACGCGTCGACCGAGGCGGCGTGCCTTCCCCGCGGCGCGCGGGTGCTGCTGCTGAACGTGGACCCGGCGTCGCCCGACTGCGAGGCGCTGCTGGCGCGGGTGGCCGCCGGCGAGCTGGCCTGTACGCCCGACCCCTTTCTGAAGCTGCTGTCGCCGCAGCTCACCACGCTGCGCCGGGTGGCGGTGGAGGGAAAGCAGCTCCAGCACTTTCTGCGGGCCATCCGCCCCGGCGGGCAGATGTGCGGAAAAAGCTACCACGCGCTGCACCGCGGGATCGAGCGGATCTACCACCACGGCGGGCACACCACCGACATCCTGCACGTGGAGGTGCCGGGCGAGCGGACGGCCGTGCCCACGCTGCGGCACTCGGTGCACAGCTTTACCTCGCTGTACAACACCTGCAGCCGCAACGGCTTTCCCGATCTGCACATCCGCGAGGTGCCCATGGGGCGTGAAAACGCCCTGCTGCACAGCGACACGGGCCCCCACCTGGCCGCGTTCCGGTTCTTCTTTTCGCGCGGCGAAGCCGCCGCCTGACGTCTGGATGCGCCGCGAGCGAAGCCCCCGCACGACCTGTGTCGCGCGGGGGCTTTTTCGTGGCCGGCCGCGAGGGCCGGCACCGGCGCCCATGGTGCCGCCGGGCCTGCAATGGCGAATGAATTCGCTGCAACAACCACACGAAGCCCGCCTTCGCGGGCTGGCGGCTCTGGAGGAGACGGAGCCTGCCGTGCGCGCCCGCGCATCCCGGCGCGCCGGCCCCTGCCCGCCCGAGCAGGTGAAGCCCCGTTCGGCGAGCGCAGCGAGCCGAGACGGGGCTTATGGCATTTCCAGCCGCGGGCTTTGGCCCGCGGTGATCGCGCGGCACGGAGTCCGGGGACCGCCCCCGTTCACCCGTTCACCCGTTCACCCGTTCACCCGTTCACCCAAACAGCCCCATCTGCCCCGCGCGATCGTGCGGGCGGCGGAACCCGGCCGAGGAGAGCGGCGGAAAGTCACGCACCAGCCCGTGCTTGCGGCACGCGGCCCCGAACAGCGCCTCGTACTGGTCCGCGAACAGCCCCTCCCCGCGCATCCGCGTTCCCCACTCGCTGTCGTACAGCTTGCCGCCCCGCATCTCGCGAATGCGGTTGAGCACCTTGTCCCTGCGGTCGGGAAAGTGGGTCTGCAGCCAGTCCTCGAACAATCCCTTGAGCCCGTGCGGCAGCCGCAGGGGGATGTACGAGGCCGCGGTGGCGCCCGCCTCGGCCGCGGCGGCGATGATGGCCGGCATCTCGTGGTCCGTAAGCCCCGGCATCACCGGCGCCACCAGCACGCGGACGGGGATCCCCGCCTCGGCCAGCCTGCGTACGGCCTCCAGCCGGCGCGCGGGGGTAGAGGCGCGCGGCTCCATCACCCGCTGCAGCTTTTCGTTCAGCGTGGTGACGGAGAGGTTCACGACGGCCGCCTGGTGCGCGGCCAGCTCGCCCAGCAGGTCGATGTCGCGCGTGACCAGGTGGTTCTTGGTGACCATCGCCACCGGGTTGCGGAACTCCGCCAGCACCTCCAGGCAGGCGCGCGTAATCCCCAGCCGGCGCTCCACGGGCTGGTACGGGTCCGTGACGCCCGACATGGCGATGGGCTGTCCCGTCCACTTTGGCGACGCCAGTTCCTTCCGAAGCAGCTCCGGCGCCTCGTGCTTCACCAGGATGCGCGTCTCGAAGTCCAGCCCGGCGCTGAATCCCAGGTACTCGTGCGTAGGGCGGGCAAAGCAGTAGATGCAGCCGTGCTCGCACCCCCGGTACGGGTTCACGCTGGTCTCGAACGGGATGTCGGGGCTGTCGTTGCGCGAGATGATGCCCCGCGTGTGATCCCGCAGAAACTGCGTCCGCGGCCCGGGCTCGTCGTCGTCGACAGCCTCCAGGTCGGGGACGTACTCCGCCTGCTCGAAGCGGTTCTTCGGGTTCTGCGCGGCGCCGCGTCCGCGGATCTGCACCAGCTGCTGCATGAAGGGCCCCGCCGGATCGGGTGAATCATCCACCCGGAAAGATAAACCGAATCAATCCCGAAAGCAACGGCGAGTACACCGGAGTGCCGAGTGCCGAGTGCCAGGTGCCAGGCGGCAGGTGCCGAGTGGGACTTTTCCTGCTTGCGTCCGCAAGGCCGGCCTGCCGGATGCCCGGGCGCGCACCGCACCCTCCGTCTCCTCCAGAGCCGCCAGCCCGCGAAGGCGGACTTCGTGTGGTTGTTGCAGCGAATTCATTCGCCATTGCAGGCAGCCCGCCGCATCCTCCACTTCCTCACCGGCTGTGCGGTTCCGGCGCGGCATCGGGGCAGCAGCGGACCTCGAAAGCCGTCGATCCGCCTTGCCTCAGCCGCCGCGCCTCAGCTGGCGCCTGACCGCGTGCCCATGATCGAGATCGTGCTGCGGTCGACGTCTTTTGCGGTGAGGTCCTGGTGCACCGGTCCTCCGCGAAGGCCGCCCACGCCCTTGTGGTCGTGCCCGACCATTTCCATCCGCGAGTCCGTTACGCGCTCGGTGCGGGCACGCTGGCGGACCTCGGCGAGGACCCCGGCGTCCGGCTCCACCTCCGGCGCGGGCGGCACCCGCAGCGGCCGCCGGTCGGCGCCGAACTGCTTGCGCAGCACCGGCACGGACGCTTCGTCGCTGCCGTCCAGTTCCAGCTGGTTCACCGCGAGGTCGAATGCCTGCTGCACGCCCGCGCCGGTTGCCAGGGCGGTGTAGAAGGCCCGCGAGAAGGTGAGGGCGCCCTCGTCGCTGATGGCGTGGTTGGTCCCGATGGCGTAGTCCACCAGGTCCCGCAGCACCTCGACGATGGAGTGCGTGTGACAGGCGTTCAGGACGACCACGCGCACCTCGCTGTCCAGCAGGGAGAACAGCTTGCCCAGCGCCACCCTGTCCACCGCCATCGGGTTCCCCGCCGCATCGCTGAGGTAGAGGACGCCGTCCTTGCCGCCGTGCCCGGAAAAGTGGACGATGTGGGGCTGGTATTCGAGCAGGGCCAGCTGCAGGTCGCGGGGACGCGTGGCGAAGTTCGCCTCCAGTTCCAGGGAATCGTGCGCCTTTCCCCGCAGCAGCGCGCGCCGGATTGCGCGCATCTCCTCTTCCAGCTCCAGCGCTGCGCGGTCACGGAACGGGTCCGCTGCGAGGAAAAGCACTCTGATCTTGTCAGGCATCGAGGAGTCTCCCGGTTGATCTCTGGTCTGCCATGGCATCACCCGCCAGTCTTGCGTCGGGGCGTCAGCCTCTCTTGTGAGAGCGGGCTCCCGTTCGCACGGCGAAGCGCCGGTTGATGGGCAGCGCGCGAGCGTAGTTTGCTCGTGCGGAGCATCTGTCGGACGGGCAGCGTGGATTTCTCCCGCGCCCGGCAGCGGCTGGAATGGGAGCCACTCGCGACCGACTGATGCGCTGCACGGACCAGTTGCGGCATCTTGCCGTCTGCTGCTCGTGTGAGAGGAGATCGACGAAACTGGCGAACGGCCGCAGGGCGGACTCGTAGACGAAATTTGCCCATCGCCAGAATCACCTCGCGCGGGCGAGACGGATCAAGGCAGGGAAGGGCGGCGGGGACGCCGGAGAACGCGGGAAGACGCGGAAGACGCGAGAAGACGCGGGAAGACGCGGGAAGACGCAGGAGGACGCGGGGGAGAGCGCGGTTACTTGAGGTCGTGCGGGTGCGGGGGCACGGGAGCACAACCCAAGAACGCGGACGTCGACATCCCGCGACGCGCCGGGGTGTTCACCGGCGTGTCGGGATCGCGCAAGTCGTCGCTCGCGTTCGGCACGCTGTACGCCGAGGCGCAGCGGAGATAGCTGGAGCCGGTGGCGACGTACGCGCGGCGCCTCTTTCACCCGATGGCCATCTCCGGCGTGGACGAGATCGACGGCATTCCGCCCGCCGCCCTGCAGCAGCGGGGCACGCGTCCTTTGAGCAGCCGCGGACCCCCTCCATCCGTCCGCCCGTCCCGGAGCCGGCGCGGGAGGCGCAGACCGTGGGTGATTCAGAGCCGCGCGATGCCCTCTCCCGCCATCGTCTCCAGCTTCCAGCCCCCGAGCCGTGAATACCAGGCCAGGAGGCCAAGGACCCCTACCGGGATGACGAGATTCCCGATCAGGACGCTCGCACCCCAGTTGGCCGGAGCCGTGTTTCCCCGGCTGATGAAATCCTGCAGGTGCACGACGCCGGCTCCCATCGCGAACAGGGCCGGCGTTACGGCGGCGGCGATCCAGTATCGGTCCCGGAACCAGATGCACAGCAGGGCCACGACGCCCATGCCGAGGTGATAGAACGCCAGCTCGTGCTGGAACGGGCTTCCCGTGGCCCATCCGATCGACCCGGCCACCTGGTCCGACATGAAGTAGTGGCCCACGAAGCTCCACAACCCGGCGGTGCCCATTCCCAGGACGAGCAGGTACAGCAGAACCATCTCGACCCGCTCCCGCCTGCTCGAGGCCCCAACGGTGTGCGCATGCATCAGGGCCAGAACGGGAAGCGACGCCCAGAACACCGTTCCCCCCACCGCCCATCGGAGCAGGAACGAAACCCCGACCAGCGGCACAAGAAACCCGGCTGCGCCCATCACGGTCGCCGGTGGGTTCCGCAACGGTGCCGGCATGGACAGAACCCGGTGCCGTCCGGCCCTGAAGCCACTCACGGCGACGCCCGCGGCCACCAGGGCGACCGTCAGGGGAAGGACGGCGAGCGCCGAATCACCCGTCCAGACGTGGATCGCCGCTGCGCCCGCCATCCAGGGTACGAGCACGGAGGCCGCGACGGTCCGCGTGCCATGGAAAAAGATGCCCAGCCCGACCAGGAATTCTACGGCCCCCGTCCACGGGATCAGCCCGGGATCGAGCCCCCATGCCTGGAAGCTGTCCGCGAACCGGGTGGGCTCGTTCAGCTTGGCACCCGCCAGGAAGATGAACGCAATCCCCAGGAGCGGGCCGACGGCCCCGGCGAATCGCGCACGGCCGGCGGGCGCCGCCTTGTCTTCGGGTTTCACGATCATCTTCTCCATCTTCCTGGCTTGCATGGTTGTCCTCCGTGCGGGAGCCGCCTGATCCCCGGGCCTCACCATCATCCGGAGCTTTCCGTCCGGGGCAGCCGGGCCGCCCCGGCGATGGCCTGCTCACACGCGGTGACGATGTTGCGGGCGACCACCTCGCCCAGGGCATCGACGATGGCCGCGTACGCGGACTGGAGAGGTGCTTCGAGTTCGTCGAGCTTTTCGCGTCCGCGATCCGTAAGGCGATGCAGGACCACGCGCCGGTCATCCGCATGCCGTTCCCGCGTGATCCAGCCGCGTTCCTCGAGGCGGCGGGTCAGCCGGGTCACGTCCGGGGCGCCCAGCAGCAGGCGCTCGCTGATCTCCAGGTGCCGCAGCCCCGCGGCTCCGGCACCTCGCAGCATCCGCAAGAGGGGGTACTGGCGGGAGCTCACTCCGTGATCCGAGAGCACGGCGCCGATGAAGCTCCCGACGTCTCCGGCCGCGACGGCGAGCGCGAGCGCGACACTCTCACCGAGGTGTGGCTCACGCGTGAGCCCGGTCCGCTGCTCGAGGATCTTTCCCATCGTCCCCATTGAAAGTTGTAGTAACAAGTATTATTGTAGGCTAAAGGTTGTGCTCCACAAAGTCAACCCGCGCCCCGCGATCGGCGTGCACGTTGCTGCGCCATCCCTTCGCGCTGCGGGAGCAGGTGCGGATGCATCCCCGGTTTTCCCATCTTCATCAGCTCCAGCACTGGAAACACCTCGGACGGGCGGAACGGACGAAAGCAGGGAAGAGCGGCGGGGCAGGGGACGAGGCCAAGGGCGCGCGGGATGCTGGAGGTCGTGCGGGTGCGGGGGTGCGGGAGCACAACCCCAAGAACGTGCACGCCGACATCCCCGCGACGCGCTGGTGGTGTTCACGGCCGTGTCGGGATCGGGCACGTCGCTCGCGTTCGGCACGCTGTACGCGGAGGCGCAGCGACGTCAGGAGGCCGGTGCCGCCGCACGCCTCTCTTTATCGGGTGATCAGCCGTGGGGGCGCGGCGCAGGAGAACCGCGAAACCCTGGAAGCTGCTCCGGTACCCAGCCGTCACCCTCGCGCTCCCCACCACACGCATGGCGGAACCGGATCCAATGCGGCTCTCACTCCTTTCCACCCCACCGAGCGGCTGGGAGCGGGTACCCGTCCTCGCGGTCGGCGCGGTTCCGTCCGGGATGGGCGCCGCGGAGCTTTACCTCCTGGCTGAAGCCGACGACGGGACCCGACTCCGCATCCACTGGTACGGAGGCGTGGTGGCCCGCGTGTATCAGGAGGCGGCGTGGTGGGGGCGCTGGATCGTGCTGGGCTGCGGGGAGGCCGCATACCTGATCGACCCGCGGAGCCTCGCCGTGCGTACAATCCCGCTCCCCTTCTACTTTCAGAAGATCCACGCCGGGGACGAGTACCTCCTCCTGCTCTCGGGATCGGGGATCACCCGGATCGGTCCGTCGGGTGAGGTGGAGTGGGAGAATCCCCACGTCGCCGTGGACGGGATCACGATCGGAGACGTCGAGGATGGAGTGATCGAGGGCGATGCCGAGATGGACCCGCCCGGCGGATGGGTGCCGTTCCGCGTCGACCTCGCGACGGGGCGGCTCCTGGAGCGTGCCGATCCGTCCCCGCCGGACCCGGATGAGGTTCCGGCGGAGCCGGGGCGCCCCCGCCAGGGGTAAGCGGAGCAACCGGATGGGAATCGGCTGGATCTGCACTCCCGGCCCCGGGGAGTGCCACGAGGCCGGGTACGCCCGGCTGCGCGCAGTCGCCCTGGCCGAGCTCGACAGGCGACGACGGCCACCCGATGGGAGCGGCCGTTGTTGATTCAGGCGGGCCGCGCTTTTACACGATTACGCGGCATTGTCTCACCAGAAAGTCCACGTACCGGCGGAGCGGATGAAGGCGGGGAAGAGCGGGGACGGGGCGGATCATCCGCATCAGCACGAGTTCGTGCGGGTGCGGGGGGCGCGGGAGCACAACCTGAAGAACGTGGACGCCGGGCATCCTCCGCGACGCGCTGGTGGTGTTCACCGGTGTGTCGAGATCGGGCAAGTCGTCGCTCGCGTTCGGCACGCTGTACGCCGAGGCGCAGCGGCGCTGCCTGGAGTCGGTGGCGCCGTACGCGCGGCGGCTCTTTCATCAGATGGGCATCCCGGCGTCGATGAGATCGACGGCCTCCCGCCCGGCACGATGTTCAGGCGGTTGCTTCGAGCATCATGACGTCGAGGAGGAAGGAGCCGTCCGGCTCGACCGCGAAGTACGCGCGCACCTCGTCCGACGCGGCGGCCTGCAGGGCGTGGATCGCGGCGACCAGCGGTGCGGGCGTTCGCATCCGCTCGATCCACGTGCCGAAGTCGATCCGGATCCGGTGGCGGCGCACGCGCTGCACGGTGAAGCCGGCGCGCTCCACGGCGGCGATCCACTCGGCCACGGTGTAGTCGCGCACGTGTGAAGTGTCACGGAGAAGCTCGACCGCCTGGAGGTGGGTGTCGTGGAGTGCGCGTCCCGGCGAAACCGAGTCGATGAAGATCGCGGTCGCGCCCGGCCGCGCCACGCGGTGCGCCTCCGCAATCCCGGGATCCAGGGTGCGCCAGTGGTGCGCGCTGAAGCGGGTCGCCACCAGGTCGAACGAGGCGTCGTCGAATGGAAGCTGCTCCGCGGCGGCCTCGCGGGTGCGGATGTTCGTGAATCCCCGCTCGCTCGCCGTCTTCGCGACCTCGGCGAGCATGTCGGCAGACAGGTCGCACGCCACCACCTCGCCGGCGTGCGGCGCGAGGCGATAGGCCACGTGGCCGCCCCCGCACCCCAGGTCGACCGCGCGCGCCGGACGCGTCTCGGCGGCGATCGCCTCCAGCGCGTCGAGGTCGGGGCCGGAGGCGTGCAGGGCGCTGGTGACGTACAGGGCGGCGCGCGGACCGAACTGCGACTGGGTGACGGTTTCGTGGCTTCTGGTCATGAGCATCTTCGCGGGACGATTCGGGACGACCAACCGGGCCGTGAATATGCCGGTCGTCCTGCGCTCGCGCACCGGTATCGGCGCGGGAACATTAACGTCGCGCCAGTCGATCACGCAGGGCATGTTGATTCCGCGAGTGTACACCTTCTCCATCCACCAGAAACATCACGGGCGAGCGGGGCGCATCAAGGCAGGGAAGAGCGGCGGGGCAGGGGACGCGGCGGATTGCCCGCGGCAGCATGAATTCGTGCGGGTGCGGGGAGCGCGGGAGCACAACCTGAAGAACGCGGACGTCGACATCGCCCGCGACGCGCTGGTGGCGTTCACCGGCGTGTCGGGACCGGGCAAGTCGTCGCTAGCGTTCGGCGCTGTACGCGGAGGCGCAGCGGCGCTGACTGGAGTCGGTGGCGCCGTACGCGGCGGCTCTTTCACCAGATGGGCATCCGCGACGTCGACGAGATCGACGGCATCCCGCCCGCCGTCGCCCTGCAGCAGCAGCGGGGCACGCCAACCACGCGCTCGTCCGCCGGGAGCGTGACCACGCTCGGCAACCTGCGGCGGATGGCCGTACTCGCGCGCGGGCGACGATCCGCCCGGCCAGCCCATCATCTACGCCGAGGCGTTCTCCCCCCGACACCCCGAGGGCGCCTGTCCCCCCGTGCCACGGCTCAAGCCGTATCGACGAGGTCACCGAGCGCTCGATGGTGCCGGACGACTGGCTGACCATCCGCGAGCGCGCCGTGGCCGCAGGCGTGGGGCGGGCAGAACCAGCACGGCATGCCGGTCATCGGAGGGCTCCGGAGTAGCGGGAACGTCAACGTCACAGCTCTGGCAGCGTCCTTGGCCGCCCCGCAAAGAGAGGGAGGGGCATCAGTGCGATGCCCCTCCCGTTTGTTGGCAACATTCCGGCAAGGAACAGCGGGATCAACCGTCCCGTCTCTGCAAGGCTCCCCACCCGCGGGTTGTTCGATCCCGCGGGCGTCCTATCACCCGTGCAGCCAGAAGGCGAACTCCGCGAAGCGCGGGTGCTTCCACCAGTTGAGCGTGCCGGTGCCGTAGCGGAAGTTGGTGGCGCCGGCCTGGCTCTGGAGGGGCGCGATCACCTCGCCCGCCGCGTTGCGGCGGGCCGAGTGCTCCGCCGTCTCGGGCACCACCATCACCATGTGGCCGGATTTCCCGTCGATCACGCGCCGGGCGATGACCAGGCCGAGCGCGCCCTGGTTCACCTCGGTCTGCAGCTTGGTCAGCGTTCCCGTCTGCCGCCAGCCGAAGCGCATCCCGAAATCGCGAAGCCAGCGGAAGATGTTGTTGGCACGCATCTCCTCGATGGTGCTGCCGAGCCGCGGCTCCACCTGCTTTCCCTGCGCGAGCTTCTCGATGGATCCCGGCGTCCACCAGACGCGCGGGAGAAAGACCCCGGCAAGGAAGCAGTAGTCGTGCGTGTAGATGTTGCAGAAGGTAAGGCCGTCGCGCGGCAGGTAGCGCTTGTGCTCGTCCACGGCAAGCCAGTCGATGATGGCGGCCAGCTCGGCGCGGAGCTCCGCGGCGGTCTGGCCCTTGCGGCCGGGCTGGCCGGGCTCGTTGAGCGAGTGCGCGGTGGCAATGGCGGTCCGCCTGGTCACCAGCCCCGGCTTGCGCGGCGCGTGGACCGCGACGATTCCCGCCGCGGGCGGGGTCGCCGAGGGCGTCTCGACGGGCACCGTGTCGGCGCCCGGGGCGGGCTTGAGGAACTCGGCGAAGGCGAAGCCCGCGACGTGTGCGCCGCTCAGGCTCGTCTCGATCCGCCGGAAGCCGTTCTCCAGCTTTTTGTCCACCGCACGGACGAGGTGGCCGTCGGGGAGCTTCGCCACGACGTTCGACTCGGGCTTCGTCTTCGGGATCCTGGGCTCGCTGCGGACGTTGAGCGGCGTATTGCGCACGTCCACCTCGAAGATGGCGCCCGTGGCGGCCACCGGGGTCGGTGCCGGGAGCGGGCTGGTCCCCCCGACCGCCGCGAGAGCGACCGCCGGGGTCGCGCCCTCCAGCGAGACCGTCCTGGACAGCCTGAGAAAATCGAATACGGCCTCGCCGTAGAAGCGGCTCCCGTCGAAATGCCCCTGCTTCAACCCCTTGGCGGGCTTGAAGCCGCCGGTGTTGTAGGCGATGGCGACGGCCACCATCTCCAGGTCGGTGAGCGTCGACTTTGCCCCGAGTCCGATCTTCTGCCGCTTCGACTTCAGCTCATCCATCGCCTTGCCCAGCGAGGCGTCGAAGCTCGCCCAGCGCTTCTCCAGGAAGAAATCCGGGTCCACCAGGAAGAACTGCAGGTCGTACTGAAAGATCCCGTATCCGTGGCAGAACTTGTTCGGCTTCTTGGCCACCGCGGCGAAGCCGGGGATGAACTCGGCCATGTCGACCAGCGCCTGGTGCGCGATCTCGAACATCTGCTCCCCCCGCGGCTTCGCGACCAGGTCGGCCTTGGTCTGCGGGAACGCCTTGCGCCCCTTGTCGGCGTCCAGCGTGTCGCCCACGCAGAGCTCGAGCACCTCCGCCGTGCTCATCTTGCTTCGCAGCGTGTTCCAGATGTGCCCGGTTTCCTGGCAGGCGATCGCGGTCAGCAGGTCCACCGTGAAGGGCGTGCCTGAGATGGCGGCTTCGATCTGCGTGTGGAACTGCGTCTTGAACCAGCGAATCGCGTCGGGGGTCGGCATGGGGGTCGTCCTGTCGTGGGGAGGGCGCGCACTGCGGGACGGCAATCTTCCGTAAACTGCTGTGGCCGCCGACAGACCGTTGGATGGACGCGCTCCAATGATTTCTCCCGCCGCGAGCTGCCCAGCAGGCTGCCGTGCTCGCGCATCGACCCTGAGCCGCTTTCAGCGGATCGTCCGGTCGGCGCACCCTCTCGCAGGGACTGCGAGCCGGCGGCTGGTCCGCACGACGCCTGCTCACAACCGCGCTCCTGACTCGGTGCCGTTCCGTCCCTGAGAGAGTGTTGCCAAACCTCAAATCCATAACGAAGCGGTGACTTCCTGAGGGAGCGCATAACGTGTAGCCAGAAGTCACATTACAGGTTGCGCGCGACCGAAGGACCTCGTCCCGGTGGCGCAGGGGCCAGATCAGGACACGGCACCAGCCCCGTCGTTCTGCTGGCGAGGTCCTTCGGTCGGCGCGAAAGTGCAGTGTACAAGCGGGTCACGGGGCGGCGCCTCCCTCAGGAAGTCAATCACGCCGAGAGGTTTGGCAACACCCTCTCAGCCTCAGAGGGTGTTGCTAACCCTCAAATCCATAACGAAGCGGTGACTTCCTGAGGGAGCGCATAAACGTGTAACCAGAAGTCACACTACAGGTTGCGCGCGACCGAAGGACCTCGTCCCGGTGGCGCAGGGGCCAAATCAGGGCACGGGACCAGCCCCGTCGTTCTGCTGGAGGGGTCCGTCGGTCGGCGCCAGGGTGCAGTGTACAGGCGAGTTACGGGGCGGCGCCTCCCTCAGGAAGTCAATCACGCCGAGAGGTTTGCAACACCCTCTGAGGGCGTATCCGCTTCCACCGGTCCCAACGGACCGACCCGTGGTTGTCGGGATCGGGCAAGTCGTCGCCCGCGCTCGCTGTACGCCAAGACGCAGCGGCGCCAGGCCATCAGGCTTCGCTCACCGATGTTCGGCCCCGCACGCCCGGCGGACGCAGACGGCGCCGCGGATTGCCACGGGACCCCGCCGCGCGCATCTTCTTCGGACGGCCCTCCCGCCTGCCTTCCTCATCCTCCGACCGTACCGGCCGCACGTGGACAGCCACTCTGGCCCGGATCGCGGCCACGACGCCGTGGCCCGCGCGCGCCGGATGCGGGAGCCCGCACGCATGCCAGGCACCGGAGAGATGCGGATTCCTCCCGCCCCGGGGGCGCGCGCGTGATGGACCCGCGTTCCCCGCGCGCGGTGCCCCGCGTGGTCTTTCTGGGCGGAAACGGCCACGCCGGCGCGCGGCTGGATCCCGCGCGCCGGGTTCTCGCCGGGCTCGCCGGACCGCGCGGACGTCCGCCGTTCACGCTGCACGACGTGCCCTACCCGGGCTTCGAGGGCCGCCCGCGCGCGGAGAGCCTGAACGCGTTCCTCGCCGCGGTCGTGGCGTCGGTCCGCGCGGAGACCGGCGCGCGCCCGGAGGACGGGGGCGCCGGCCGGCCGCTCGTCTACGCGACGGGGATCGGCGGCCTGTTCGCGCTCTGCCTCCGCGCGCGCGGCGAGCTCGACGGGGTTCCGCTCCTCCTGCAGGCGCCCGTCCTCTGGGGCCTGGAGCGCCGCCTGATGCCGCGCGTCCTGCGGATGGGGATCGCGCAGGCCGCCCTTCGCCGCGCGTTCGCGTCCCCGCGCTTCCAGGCGCGCTTTGCCCGCAAGCACTTCCGGCGGCCGCTCGATGGAAACATGCGCGCGCGCTTTTTCGAGGGCTACGCCCGGTGCGCCGCGCTCCCCGACTTCTTTGCGTGGCTCACGCCGGCGCTGCTGCGGCGCCTGGAGGCCGGCTTCGCGGCCCGGCCGCAGGCGCTGGGGGACGTCGCGGTCTGGTGGGGCGAGCACGACACGGTGGTCCCCGCGCGGGAGCTGGCGTGGACGGAAGCCGCGCTGGGCGTGGCGTGGCCCGTGCGGCGCTTCGCGGCGTGGGGCCACTATCCCATGATCGACGATCCCCCGGGCTGGGTGAGGGCCCTTTCCGATGCCGTGGAAACCGCTTCGCCGCTTCCGGGACCCCAGCGTCCCCAAGCTCGATAACCTCCGCCGCGCGCAGGCCGCCGGCCTTCGCGTCCCCGCGACGTTCTGGGTCCGCGCGGCCGGCGCCGCGCAGGCCGGGGACCTGCCGCCCGAGATCACGCGGGGGCCCTTCATCCTCCGCTCGGGCTCGCCCACGGAGGACACGCACGAAACCTCCAACGCGGGGCAGCTCCTCTCGCTCGTCGTGCGCGAGCCTGGCCGCTCGGAACGCTCCCTGGCGGAGGTCGTCGCCGCGCTGCCAAAGGATGCGGACGCCGCCCCGCTCGGCGCCGTCTTCGCGCAGCCGCTGGTGGACGCCGCCGAGGCCGGCGTCGCGTTCTTCGACGGCTTTTACTACGAGCGCACGGTCGCCGCCGGGGGGAACGAGCGGCTTACCGCCGGCCAGGCGCGCGGGGAGGTCACGCGTGGCCACCAGGCGCGCGGCGACGCGTGGTCCGCGTGGCTCGCGCGGGTCTACGAAGTGTTCGGCCGCGGCGCGCGGGGCGGCGCCGGGGCCATCGACGTGGAGTTCGCGCGCGACGAGGCGGGGTACGTCCTGCTCCAGGTGCGCCCGGCGCTCTTCGCCGTCGCGCGGAACGAGACGCTGAGCCTGGCCAATCACAAGGAGATCCTGGGCGACCCTCCGAGCCCCTGGATCGCATCGGTGCTGGGCGCCGCGGGGCGCGAGGTCCTGTCGTTCTTCGGCGAGATCGATCCGGCCGTCGCGACGTGGCGGGACGCGTACGCGGTGGAGATCGGCGAGCGGGCGTGGATGAACTTCTCGTTCTTCTTTCGGCTGATGGACCACTGGGGCCTGCCGCGCGCCTTCGTCACCGAGGGCGTTGGCGGCGGCGAAGACGGGCCCGAGGAGGACGGGCGCGTGATCCCGGCGCGGTTCCTCCGCAACGCGCCCACGCTCGTCCGCCTGCAGTGGACGTGCGTACGCACGGTGCGGGACATCCCCCGTGCGCTCGCGGAACTCGACGCGCGGATCGACGGGGCGGCGTCGCTCCCGGCGCTCTTCGACGCCAACGTGGCCGCGATGACGCTCGCCATCCGGACCAACTTCGCCATCAACAGCGTGCTCTCGGGGGTGACGCGCGTGCGGCGGGCGCTCGGGGTCCGCGGCACGGCGCGGGTAGTCACGCGGGAGATGATGGAGCGGTACGGCGGCCTGGCCGCGCTCCCGGCGGAGGCGCGCGAGGCGGGGCTGGACGGGTGGCTGGCGGAGTTCGGGCACCGCGGGCCGCTGGAAAGCGATCCGTCGCGGCCGCGCTTCGGCGAGATGCGCGAGGTGCTGCTGGCCGACCTCGCGGCGAGCGCCGGGGCCGGCGGGGACGTTCGCGCAGGGGCAGAGGCGGCGGGGCGGCCGATCGTGCAGCCGTTCTACTGGATGGACGAGCGGCGCGAGTGGTTCCGCGACGAGCTCATGCGCCGCTGGCAGCGGCTGCGGGCGCGCCTGCTGGAGGAAGGGCGCCGCCTGCACGCGGCGGGCGCGCTCGACGCGCCGGAGGACGTCTTTCTCCTCCGCGGCGACGAGCTCGCGCCCGGGGCCGACCTCCGCGCCGCCGCCCTCGCCGCCCGCGGGCGCATGGAGCGGGCGCGCCGCATGGACCTGCCGCCGACCGCCTCACGCGAGCGGATCGAGCAGGCGTGCGCCGACGTGGAGCGGGCCGAGGCGGAGGCCGCGGGCCGCCGGGTCTTTCCCGGGATCGCGCTCGTCCGGGCGCTCGTGGAAGGGCGCGCGGTCAAGGCGGACGACCTCACGTCGCTCCTGGCGGAATCCGCGGGCGGAACGTCCCTGCTGGGCCCGGACGCGATCCTCGTCGTCCCGGCGCTGGAGCCCTCGTGGGCCGTGGTCTTTCCGCGCGTCCTGGGCGTGGTGGCCGAGATCGGGGGCGAGCTGAGCCACGCGTCGATCCTGCTGCGCGAGGCGGGCCGCCCGGCCGTCGTCAACTGCGCGGGGATCTTCCGCGAGGTGCGCACGGGCGACCGACTGCGCCTGGACGGCCCGCGCGCGCTCGTCGAGATCGTCCGCGACTGATCACGCTGCCTCACGAGGTGCCACCGATGAATCGGGCTCTTCGCCGGGTGCTTCTCGCGGCCGTCGCTGCCGCGGGCGCCTGCTCCTCCTCCGACGCCCCGCCCGCCCGGTCCGGCGGCGAAGAAGCCCCGCTCGCCGAGTCCGGCGGCGAACCCGTGAAAGGCTTCCGGACCTCTCAGCTCCACTACGACGCCAGGCGCGTCGCCGAGGGGATCGAGATCTCCATTCCGTACGTCTATCGCAACGCGACGGGTGACCCGGTCTATTTCATCAACTGCAACGAGATCATCGTCCCCTCGCTCGAGCAGCGGACGGGCGATACGTGGTCCTCGGTCTGGACCGGATCATCGCCCGCGTGCATGAGCCTTCCCGTGGTGGTGCCACCGGATGGAGAATACAGGGATACGATTCGCGTGCTTGCCAGGCCGGACATGGATCCGCGGTTCAACGTTGTTGATCCCGACGGCACGTACCGCCTGGTCTGGCACGGCGTGGTGCATTCCTATCGCAACGAGCCCCCGCTCGGCACCCCGCTTCCGCTGGATGAGCGCACGTCGAACGAGTTCACGGTGTCCGCCCCGCAACCGTAGCCCGCCGGCGCACGAACAGCTCCGGCGCCTCGTGCTTCGCCATGAGATGGCGGAGAACCGTGGGAACGCGTGCAGGGAGCGCGCGAAGCAGTAGATGCAGCCCTGCTCGAACCCGCGGTACGGGTTCACGCTCGTCTCGGACGGGGTGCCGGGCTGTCGCTGCGCGAGATGATCCCCGCGTGTGGTCGCGCAGAGCCTGGACCCGTGTTTCCGGACGGCACGGAGAACGGCCGTTCTGGTGAGGCGAGTGACGTACCCGTATACTTGCCTGGCCGCCGGTCCTTTCGTCCCGCAGCAGGAACCACTCGCATGAAACAGCTGCTCCCCCTGCTGCTGTGCGCGGCCGGCTGTACGGCCCACGCCGCGCCGTCAGGCCAGCCCGCCCCCGAATCCGCGCCCGCCCGCTACCTGTACGTTTGGGCCGGAGACACGGACCAGAAGCACCAGGACTTCCTGGCCGTGGTGGACGTTCAGCCCGGCAGCGCCACCTACGCCCAGGTGATCGCCACCGAGCCCACCGGGCTGACGGGCTCCATGCCGCACCACCTGGAGTACGAGCTTCCTTCGTCCGACCGGCTGCTGTTCGCCAACGCGCACCACCACGAGCAGATCCTGCTCTTCGACACCCGGCAGGCGGAGCGGCCGCGGCTGGCCCGCACGCTGCCGCCGCCGGCGCCGCTGCGCTACCCACACGACTTCTTCCGGCTGCCCAACGGCAACGTGCTCGTGGGCTACCTGCGCAGCGAGGGTTCCAGTCCGGAGCCGGGCGATACCACCATGCCGGGCGGGCACGGCGGCATCGCGGAACTCGACCCGGAGGGCCGCCCGCTCCGCACCGCCAGCGCGGCGGACCCGGCCTGGACCATCCCCATCCGACCCTACGCCTTTGCGGTGCTCCCCGAATCGGACCGGGTGGTCACTACCAGCGCGGGGATGATGGAGCACAGCAGCGCGGACGTGGTGCAGGTCTGGCGGCTCTCGGACCTGGCGCTGCTCCACACGCTGGCCGTGCCCCCCGCCGGGCTACGAGACGGCAGCGTGCTGCAGAAGGGGCACGAGCTTCCCTTTGAGCCGCGCGTGATGCCGGACGGAAGCGTGCTGCTGAACGCGTTCGGGTGCGGCCTGTATCACCTGACGGGCATCGCCACGGACGCGCCGCGGCTGCAGAACGTCTACACGCTCGAGGTCAACGGCGTGCCTGCGGACCGCAGGGCAGGCTGCGGCATTCCGGTCGTGGTCGGCCCCTACTGGGTGATGCCGGTGGGCCGGATGAACATGCTCGTGACCCTGGACGTGCGGGACCCCGCGCGTCCCGTGGAGGTTTCGCGGCTGATGGCGGATACTCTCTTCAGGCCGCACTGGCTGGCGAAGGACCCGGGCTCGCAGCGGGTGATCGTGGGCGCGGAGACCAGTGGTGAGGAGCGCATGCTCATGGCGCGGGTGGACCCCGCCACGGGGCGCCTGTCGTGGGACGAGTCGTTCCGGTCGCCGGACGGCAGCCTGGGCGTGAGCTTTCGCCGTGAGCGCTGGCCGCACGGCGACACCGGCGAGGCCTTTGGGCACGCGGCGCTCTTCCGGCCCTGAGAGGGTGTTGCTAGACCTCCCGCGAGGATTGACTTCCTGAGAGGGTGTTGCCAAACCCCCGAACTCACAAAGAAGCGGTGACTTCCTGAGGGAGCGCACCACGTGTAACCAGAAGTCACACAACAGTCTGCGCGCGACCGAAGGACCTCGTCTCGGTGGCGCAGGGGCCAGATCAGAGCACGGAACCAGCCCCGTCGTTCTGCTGGCGAGGTCCTTCAGTCGGCGCCAAGCTGCAGTGTACAAGCGAGTTACAGGGCGGCGCCTCCCTCAGGAAGTCAATCACGCCAGGAGGCTTGGCAACACCCTCTGAGGGAGGCGCTGCTCCAGAGTTTGCTCGTACACCGTACTTTGGTGCCGACCGAAGGACCTCGCTGGCAGAACCGTGGGGCCAGCTTCCACGTCTGAATCTCAGCCCGTGGTGCGGCAGGCGAGATCCTTCGGTCGCGCGCAAGTGATGGTGTAGCTTCGAGATCCCGCGTGGGCGCTCCCTCAGGAAGTCACCGCTTCGTTGTAAATTTGAGGGTTTAGCAACACCCCCTGTGATGCGGCACGACCCGATCGGCCGATCAGCGGACCATCTCGCGCAGGGACTGGGAGCCGGCGCGGCTGGCCACCACCTCGGAGCCGTCGGCGAAGCGCACGGACAAGCGCCGCTCGTCGTACGGGCGGATGGCGGAGACGTGGTCCAGGTTCACGATGTGCGCCCGGTGGATGCGCCGAAAGCACGCCGGATCCAGCCGGCGCTCCAGCTCGTTCAGGCTGATGTCGGCCAGCACCTGATCGGCGCCGGTGCACAGCGTCACGTAATCGCCCGCGCCCTCGATGCGGTGCACGTCGCGCATGCTCACGGGTACCATCTCGCCGCCCCGGCGCACGAACATCCGCTCCAAGTACGGCGCTGACGCTGGTGCGGGTGCGGGGGCCGGCACGGGGGGCAGGGCAGGGGCGGGCGGGGCGGCCAAGCGGCGCGCGACGCGATCCACCGCGGCCTGGAAGCGCGTCCATCCGAACGGCTTCACCAGGTAGTCGTACGCCTCTACCTCGAACGCGCGCAGGGCATAGTCCGGGTACGCCGTCGTGAACACCGGCGCGGGGCGGTGCGCTGCGCGGTCCAGCACCTCCAGGCCGGTGCACTCCGGCATCTGCACGTCCAGGAACACCACGTCGGGCGCCAGCCGGTCGATCAGCTCCACCGCGGCCGTCCCGCTTTCCGCCTCGCCCACCAGCACCAGGCGCGGGTCGCGCTCGATGAAGCGCCGCAGCCGCTGCCGGGCCAGCGGCTCATCCTCTGCCACGACGGTCCGCAGGATCATCACGCTCATCGTTGCGCCGCCATCATCAGCGCGGGCGCACCGGCGGGGAGCGCGAGGTCCACGCGGAACCCGGCTCCCGGCGCCGTGGTGATCCGCATCTGCCCCCCATCTCCGTAGCGCGCCTCCAATCGCCCGCGCACCAGCCGCAGCCCGGCGCCCGGCGCCCGCTCTACCTGCTCCAGGATCGCGCCCGGCCCATCATCCTCCACTGACAGCAGCAGCCGGCCGCCGTCCCGCTCCGCGCGGACGCGGATGCACGTCGGCGCCACGCGCATGGACGCCGCGTGCTTCACCGCGTTCTCCACCAGCGGCTGCAGCACGAACGCCGGCACGGTGCACCGCAATGCGTCGTCATCCACCTCCAGTTCCGCAATCAGGCGCGTGCCCAGGCGAAGCTGCTCGATCCACAGGTAGTCGCGGACGAGCTGCATCTCCTCGTCCAGCGGCACGTCGTCGGCCGCGTCCAGGCGAACGTCGCAGGTGCGGTGAAGCAGCGCGCCGAAGCGTTCGATGGCCTCCTCGGCCCGGCCATCGCCCGCGCTCACCAGCTCCAGCAGCGAATGCAGTGTGTTGAACAGGAAGTGCGGGTTGATCTGCGCGCGCAGCGCCTGCATCTCCGCGCGCGTCCGCAGCGCCTCGGCCCGGGCGGCGCGCGCCTCCTGCTGGCGCAGGCGATCGCCCACCTCGGCCACGTAGCGCACGGCCGCGATGGTCACGTACAGCAGCACGCCCGCGCCCAGCTGCCAGCGAAGCTCCTCGAAGGTGAGCGTGGCGGCTTGCAGCCGCCCCACCCACAGCGACTCCACGAGGGTGCGCACGGCCAGCATTCCGCCGCACCACGCCAGCGAGTAGGCGATGGCCAGCCCAACGTGGATGCCGAAGAACGCGACGCGGCCGCGGCTGCCCCACGGGATGCGCGCGCACGCGTGCACCACCCCGATCCCGGCCAGTGCGGCCGGAAGGGTGTTGCTCACCGCCAGCATGAAGACGGGGCCCACGGGGCCGCCAGCGGCCATGATGGCGCCGAAGTACGCGGCGAGCATGGGGAGCCACGCCGCCGCGTACAGGGCCCAGCGGCGCCGGCCGGAGCCGGCGGTCAGTGCATCGGTCATGCGGATCAGGGTGCGGGAACGCGCAGGGCCTCGGCGGCGGCGCGGAGCAGCGCGGCGCGGTCCGCGGGGGGAACGGGCACGTCTGCCGCCACGCCATTCCCTTCCACGCGGACGCCGGCGGCGGTGCGAAAGTCCATCGCGGGGTACCGAAGCCGCCATCCGGGCGCCACCATCACGTCCACCGCCGAGAGCATTGCGCCCGCCGTGCGCTCGCCGATGGTCACGGCTCCACGCGATTCCTTGAGGATGGCGGCCACGGCCTCCGCGGCGCTCCCGGTATTCTGGTCGGTGAGGATGGCGATGCGCCCCGTGTACGGCCGCGCGATGCCGCCGCCGATGTACAGCATGGCCGCGCCCCCGGCGGCATCCACCGCGCCCGTCAGCATGGCGCCGCTCACCGAGCCGTCGCTGGGCAGCGGGGGGATGGTCGCCGGGTCCAGCGCGGCCGCGAACGGCATGCCCCGGCTGTCGAACCCGCGGCGAACGACGAAGTAGCCGGCGGGCACGGGCCTGGCGCTCAGGTGCTGCCCCAGGCGGTAGGCCAGGTCTACCGAGCCGCCCTCGTTTTCGCGCAGGTCGATGACGATGGCCGGCAGCCCCGCCATCGCCGCGAAGGCGCTGTCCATCCGCATCACCTCGGGCATCAGCGCCGCGCCCGACGGGCTGAAGCTCGCGATGCGCAGGTACCCCATCGACGGCGACAGCACCTGCCAGCTCACGGACGGGGCGGGCGCGGCCGGCGCGGGCGGGGCCGCCGTGTTCGCCGACGGCGGCGCCGCAAGGCGCACGACGGGGGTGAAGCCCAGGTGCGAGGTGCCCAGCGCACGAAGGAGCCCGCTGATGACCGCGTACGCCTCGCCGTCGGAGCCGGCGGCGGCAACGCGGGTGCGCGCCTCGGCCACCAGCCGGGCCCAGTCGGCGCCGTTGTACCCGGGATCGAAGAAGTGCCGTTGCAGCACCCCCACAACACTGTCGAACACCGCCGTCCCGGTCAACGGCGCCAGTGTCTCGCGCGGCAGGCGCATGCCGGACACGGAGCGGGGCGCCTGGCCAGCGGCGCGCCAGCTGCCGCGCAGGGAATCGCCTCGCACGGCGACGTCCAGCGCGGACTCGACTCCCCTCGCCGTCAGGGCGACCACGAGCCCCGAGTCCGTCCGCGTGGCGGAGGTGGGCACGACGGTCTGCTGCCAGGAGAAGGCGCGGGGCGTGAGCACGCCGCCGCGCTCGTCCAGCGACAGCACGGTCGTCAACGGCTGCGGGCCGGCCACGCGCACCAGCCAGTTGCCTGCGAGTTCGGGGCGCTCCTGCGCGGGGGCGGCGGACGCCAGCGCGGGCGTGAGCAGGAGGGGGATCAGAAAACGGCTGAGAGAATGGTTCATCGATCGCAACGGTTGCGGGGGATCGGAACAGCCACGTCCGCCAACGGTGGTGTGTCCCCGCGCCGTGCTCAAGCCTCGTTCGCCCAACCGGCCACCCGCGCGCCCGAGCGGGCCGTATCGGCGCCGGATGGCGGGCAGGTCATCTCTTGATGGCGGAGCGGACCGGGGATGATCGATTGGCTTGAAACAATCTTATGCTCTGAGACGTAGAACTCATTTGTTCCCCCCCCCCATCCCTGCCCACCTCGGCAGCAAAGGAGCAGCACACCGTCCTCGGAGCACTCCGTCCCCACCTCATCTACACCCTCTCTGAAAGACACGCACATGCACTCCATCGCAAGCCGCAGCAGCGTGCGCCTGCTCGCGCTGCTCCTGCCCCTGGCCGGTGCCTGCCGCGACCAGGCAGACACCCCCACGGCAGCCGTGCCCACCGGAACGACGGCGCTGCTGCAGAGCGCCAACCCCGCCACCAGCGTGATTCAGGACGAACGCTTCCGATCCAGTGAGGCGCGATCTGCCGCGCTGTCGCGCGAGGTGCCCGGGTTCGGCGGGTTCTACTTCGACGAGGGCGGCAACCTGCATGTTTATGTGCGCGACATGGCCAACGAAGGGCTGGCGCGTGCGGCCGTGGCGCAGGACATGGCGGAGTCGCGCCGCGAGGCCCGGGGCGCCGCCGCCCAAAGGCGCGCGGCAAACCCGCAGATCATCGTGCACGCGGCGAAGTTCGAGTTCGCGCAGCTGGCGGACTGGCGCAACCAGCTGACGCAGCCTGTGCTCCAGGTGCCGGGTGTGGTCTACAACGGGCTCAACGAGCCGGACAACGTCCTGGAGGTGGGCATAGACCGGAACCGCGGCGAATCCGTCCGCGCGCACGTAATGCGCACGGCGGCGTCCCTCGGTATTCCGGATGACGCGATCCTGGTCGCGCTCACCGATCCCATCTGCCCGGTGCAGAGCGAAAGCTGCGATCCGTGCACCTTCGATCCCGCCAGTTGCGAAACGGACCCGTGCACGATCGATCCGTCCAGCTGCCCGGCGCCGGACCCGGAACCCTGCACCACCGACTGCCCCGCGGAGCCCACCGACCCCTCCTACGGCATCACTCCGGGAAACCCCAGCTACTCGATCGTGCGGCCGGGGAATACGGGCACGTACTCGCTCGGATCCAAGTTTCCCGGGCTGGGGGGGGCCATGCGCATTCGCAATTACGGCAAGCCGTCCGCGTGCACGCTGGGCTTTGCCGCCATATACAAGGGAGTGGCCGCCATCGCCACCAACTCGCATTGCACGCTCACGGAGGAGTACAACGACAACTCGCCGTTCTACCAGCCCAGCTGGTCCTACGCCGAGGTGGCGCGCGAGTACGTAGACTTGTACCGCCGCACGTGGAGCCGACGGATTGCGGACCTGGCGCTGGGGCGCGCGGTGTCGGGGACCAACGTGTACCTCGGGTACGTAGCGCACCCGCGTGGCCGTTACGCGGTAAAAGGCGATACGCTGGTCTCTACGACTGAGCCCTGGTTCCGCATCATCGGCGAGGGGGCGCCGCGGTACAACTACGTCTTCGAAAAGGTGGGCGCCACCACCGGCTGGACGGCGGGGTACGCCAAGAAGGTGTGCTACGACACGAGCACCTACTCTTGCGCCACCTGGGTTCAGGCCGGCGCGGATCACGGCGACAGCGGCGCACCCGTGCTGCGCTGGTACGGCGCCAACCAGGGCGTGTTGCTGGTGGGGATGGTGTACGCCAAGGCGGATGGGGGCTTCTGGATGAACCCCATGAGCCAGATCCGCACGTACCTGAACGCCACCGGAGCGCAGGCCGGAGACCTGCGTACCTACTGAGCCCTCGAGGGCCGCTCCTCGGCAGAGCGGTCCGCCTCTCCACCTGATGCTGCAATGACAGTGCGTATACCACCGAGCTGCTGGGGAGTGATGGCGCTTGCCTGCCTGGGATGCGGCGCGGTGGAGGACCGCGAGCCCGCGGCCGCGGTGGAGATCGCCACGGTTGCCGGGGCGCCCGCGACGCCGCCCGCGCCGTTGCGGGTGGAGGTCCACGCGGCGCCGGCGGTCCAGGGGCGGCCGGTGCCGCTGGAGCTGGTGGTCCGCAACGTGGGGCGCACGCCCGCCGCGCTGGGGACGGGGGATAGCGCCACGACGTTCGACCTCGTGGTCACCGGCCGCGACGGCCGCGTGGTGTGGAACCGGCTGCACGCCATCGAGGAGATCCCGCTGGTGCTTATCGAGCGCATTGTGCCGCCCGGCGGGACGATGCGCTTTACCGACCGTTGGGATCTACGCGACAACACGGGGCGCCCGGTACCCCCCGGCACCTACTCTGTCTACGGTTTGGTGGATACCAACGAGTCGGCCGACCTGCGCACGGCGGCCCGTCCCCTGGTGGTCGGCCTCACCGCTCCCTGACCACGGGGCAGGGTCCGCCGATTACGACGTGCCGTCGGAGCGGGCGGCGGCGGCGCGGGGGCGCCCTCGGCCACGAGCCGGGCCCAGTCCGCGCCGTTGTACCCGGGATCGCAGAAGTGCCGCTCCAGCACCCCCACAACACTGTCGAACACCGCCGTCCCGGTCAACGGCACCAGCGTCTCGCGCGGCAGGTGCACCCCGGAAGCCGGGAGGGGCGCCTGGCCGGCGGTGCTCCAGGTGCCCCGCAATCCATCGCCGCACCGCCACGTCCAGCGTGTTCTCGCGTTCCCACGCCGTCGCCTGGGCCACGAACCCCGAATCCGTCCGCGCGGCGGAACTGGGGAAGATCGTCTGCTGCCGCGACAGGGCGCGGGGCGTGAGCACGCCGCCGTGCTCATCCACCGACAGCACCACCGTGAACGGCTGCGGCCCTTCCACGCGCACCAGCCGGCTGCCGGCGACCTCGGGCCGCCCCTGCGCGGGGACGGCGGGTGCCAGCGCGGGCGTGAGCAGGAGGGGGATCAGGAGACGGCTGAGAGAATGGTTCATCGATCGCAACGGTTGCGGGGATCGGAACAGCTACGTGCGCGCCAACGGTGGCGTGACTCCGCGCCGTGCTCAAGCGTCATTCGCCCAATCGGCCGCCCATGTGCCCGAGCGGGCCGTATGGGCGCCGGATGGCAGACCCATCATCTCCGCGGCGCGAACCGTACTGGGGTGGATCGATTGGCGGCATCGGGCTCACGGCTCAGGTACTGCCGAAGGTGGAGGGGCTGCGTGGGAAGGCTGGAACAACGTTCTTGCGCGAAAAGAGCTTTCGATTATAGAGTGGAAGCGGGCCGCCTGCCCGTGTGTTGCGTACGTCCTGATCAGGAGAACCGTCCATGTTGCGCAAGTTCATCCCCTGCCTCGTCCTCACCGCGGCGGCGTGCGTCCCGCCGTCGGGCCCGGTGGCCTACGTCGCCCCCGCGCCGGCCACGGGCGAGGGCGCCTTCGCGTGCGCCTACCGTACCATCAACGAGATGGGCTTCACGGTGACGAACGCGGACCGCGACGCGGGCTTCATCGCGGCGGAGAAATACGTCAGGAGCGGCGTGACGTACCACGATGCGCTGTCGGTCGCCATCTTCCAGGCCACGGGCGCAAGCGTGCAAACGCTGCGCGTGACCGCCATGGACGGCGACCGCGAGCGCGACGACGACGAGCCGGTGTCCAGCCGCGCGCCGTCCGCGCACGGCCGGGCCGCCGCGCGCATCGTGGCGGAGACGTGCGCCCCCGGCTCCACGCCCGTTTTGCAGAACGTCGCCGCCAGCTACCAGGCGCAGGCCCACGTCACCCGGTAAGGCGGCGCGGGACTCATCCGCGCCCCCGACGGGAACCGCCAGGCGAGCAGCCGTGCTCGCCTGGCGGTTTTGCTTCGTACGGAATGCGGCTCGCCCGCATCCGTCAGCATGGCGTCGGCGCACGCTCGTCCACCGACAGCACCACCGTGAACGGCTGCGGGCCTTCCACGCGCACCAGCCAGTTGCCGGCAACTTCGGACCGCCCCTGCGCGGGGGCAGCGGACGCCAGCGCGGGCGTGAGCAGGAGGGGGATCAGAAGACGGCTGAGAGAATGTATCATCGATCGCAACGGTTGCGGGGATCGGAACAGCCACGTGCGCCAACGGTGGCGTGTCCCCGCGCCGCACTCAAGCGTCGTTCGCCCAACCGGCCGCCCGCGTGCCCGAGCGGGCCGTATCGGCGCCGGGTGGCGAGCCCCGTTCCCTCCATGGTGCCGAAGTGGACCAGGGATGAAAACGCTGTCCATCGTTGCTGCATGTCCGTAAATGTGGGCCCGGTAGAAGCAGAGCCACATCCTGAGCCCCAGATAGTCGCGTTCGGCAGAGTTTCTAACAAAACTGTTGCACAAACTAAACGGCGTAAGTAGAGTGGTGCAGATTTCATTCAACTCCAACATCGGACCGGTTCAAATGATCCTGAACAATCGTATCGTAGCGTGTGAGGGAGAAATGGTTGTGCGCTCCTATAAGTGTGGGGTGTACAAGTCGCTCTTCTTGGGAACAAAGGCCGATGGTGTTGTGGAGGTGACTAACCGGCGTATTCTCTTCAAAGCCAGTGATTCGGCGGACGAGAACCGCAACACACTCTATAGCGAAATCCCCATTTCGGAAGTTTCCGGTCTCAGCCTTTTCAAAGGATTGAGTTTTAGCATCGTAGCATTCCTCGCCGGTTTGATCGTTTCGGGGTTGCTCGTGTATGCGGCATCGCAGATTCTTTCCGGATTGACTCGCGAGCATGCGACCAGCGGATTGCTGAAGTTCGTTCTGTGGGCAATCGCAATCGGCGCGGCTTACCAAGCCTATCGAGACCGCGTTAAGCCATTTCGGGGACTGATGTTCAATGCGCTTGCAATTGCACTGTTCACCCTGATTGCACAGTACGCGACCATGAGCTATGACGGGCGCGGAAAGGGTACCCTGCCATTGCTGGCCGGCCTTCTCCTCATGGGCTTTCAGCTGTACTTGGTCTTTCGCCTCGCACGGCGCAACACCATCGACTTCCACCTGTTCTCACGGAGCACGCAGCCGTCGCCGGTCGCAATCTCCGGGTTTTCGGCCTTCGATGCGCGGATCTCGGAGATCACGCGCACGATGACGTCCTTTGCACCGGGCGAAGACGCTACACGGATGATGAACGAGTTGGGGGCTGTAATTTCGGACATCCAATCCATGGGCGATTTTGGAATCGAGAAGTGGGCGCGGACGGGCCAGGTAGGAAACACAAATCAGACAGAAGAAAGATAAATATGGGAAAGCTAAGCGACTGGGCGAAGCTTGCGTTAGAAGTCACAAGAGCGTTCCATCCCAATGCCACCACCATCCAATCGCACAGGGAGGTGGCGGAAATCCGGGGTGAGATGAGAGCAGGGGAAATAGGCGAAAAGGAGGGGCAGCGAGGTCATAGAGATCGTGGAGGTGAGGCAGGGCAAACCGAAACCCGCACTATCATCAGTAATGGTCCATCCCCAAGAATGAAGGAGTTGCGGGCAGAGTTGGATCAAGCAGAAAAGGACTTGGAACATCGTGAGAAAAAGTCAGTGCATGATACTTTGAAGGGTATGGCTAATGAAAAGCGCCGGTCGGAGGAAATCCAAAGATCCGCAAAACCTGCGGTAGACAACTCTCCGCGAAAGCCGGTGAGCGACTCACGCCCCCCTGAACGCGAAGGTTCCACCCCACATGGCCCTGTCCCGCAGGAATCGGCGGGCCGTTCGGTTGAACCTGCCCGCTCTGGGGGGCGGGAAGCCGGTTCTGACGGTCGGCTTCGCCTCGAACGGGCCAGGGAACAAGCCGCGCCCGCGCAAGGCGCTTCAAACGAAGCGCAGACCGCCGTGTCTGCTAACCAGCAGCCGGGCTCAGACGGTCGGCCTCGAATAGACCAAGCCCCGGATCCAGCCAAGGCCGCGGAAGCTGGCAATTCAGCGCAGAACGCCACATCTGCGGACCAGCAGCGGGGCTCCGACGGAAAGCTTCGGCTTGGACAGGAGACGAGTTCGTCTGCCTCCGCACAGCAGGAATCGTCGTCGCAACAGGAGACTTCTAGCACGAGTTCCGAGTCGCAAGAGAAGTCGACCTCACATGAGCGGAGTCGATAATCATCTATGAATAGCTTTCAAGATCACCTGCGCCACGTCGAAGGCGTAGAATTGACCTTTGATGGGAGTCGAGCACCGTTACCCACGGGAACCCCCGTCTGTGTTCTCACGGGGAGCGACGGGCAGACGCCTGCCCAGCCCATGAGCCTCCCGCTGGACGCATCACTCTTCAGCCATCACCTGCTCATCTTGGGTAACGTCGGGACGGGAAAAACGGAGGCGATCTCCAAGATCATGCGGCAGGTGCAGGCGCAGTTGACGGACGACGACATCATGATCGTCTTCGATACGAAGGGCGACTTCCACCAGCGGTTCTATCGGCCCGGGGACGTCGTGGTGAGCAACGATGCCGAGGCGTTCGGCTACGAGGGTGACTTCTGGAATATTTTTTCCGAGATCACGCTTGACCGGACTGAGCGCAGCGTGCGCGAGAGTGCTCTTGAAATAGCAAACACGCTTTTCGCCGACAAAATACAACGCACATCTCAACCGTTTTTTCCACAAGCGGCTAAAGACGTATTGGCAACCTTTCTGACCACGTGCTCGCTCGAAGTGTCCGTAGACGACCTGCACAACGAAGCCCTGATCAAGTTTTTTGAGGAAAAGGGACGACCAGAATTGCAGCAGTGGTTCGCGGCCCACAACCTCAAGCGCGTGGGCAGCTACCTGTCCGCCGATGCCTCAGCCCAAGCAGACGGTGTGGTGGCGGAACTGCACCAGCTGCTGGGTGAGATCTTTGTGGGCGATTTTCGCAGAAAAGGCGGGATGTCCATCCGCGAACTCATCCGCAGAAAGGGCGGGCGCACGATTTTCATCGAGTACGATGTCACGCTTGGAAGCGTGCTTGCACCCATCTATCGGCTCCTGATCGATCTAGCACTCAAAGAAGCGATGGCGAAAAAGACCCGCGGCAATGTATGGGTGTTCATCGACGAGTTCCGTCTGATTCCCAACCTGCAGCACATCGACAACGGCATTAACTTCGGGCGTAGCCAAGGGCTCAAGATTTTGATTGCCCTTCAGAACATCCCGCAGGTGCACCATGCCTACGGTGAAGCGATGGCTGAGAGCCTGCTATCGGGTCTCTCGACGCTCATCTCCTTTCGCGTTGACGACAGCAAGTCTCGCGAGTTCATCCAGAATCGCTACGGCTTTGCACTCAAGAAGCTGGTACAAAGAAAGATGGGGCAGGTTACACAAGGCCAGATCTCTGAAGAGATCCGGCCGTCGAAAGTTATCGAGGATTGGGACATCTCCCGTCTCGCGGTTGGCACGACCATTATCGGACTTCCGGGAAAGAACCCGTTTGTATTCCGCTTTGATCGCTAAACCTCGCGTACGGTCTACCCACTTACTGCCGCTTTGCACGCCTCGCGCAAGTCGCTCCCGAACTCCAGCACGGCCTCCGCAACCAGCAGGTCCATCGACATCTCGCATTCGGAGACGTAGCGGGAGAGCTTGATCGAGGAGTACGCGACGGCTTCCAGCGCACCGAAGCGGTCCGACAGCATCTCCAGCAGGCGCGCGGGTGAAGCATTCGTGTCTCGCATGGCTTCTCCTCCACTCGTTGGCGTGTGAATCACATTGCGTGCGTCGTTGCGCCTCTGCTGCCCCTCCGCCTAACTTGGGCGCTCGCACGGCGCTACTCGCGTCTGTGTGTAACCTAATTTACTTGACAGATTTCGTCAATACTTTTTGGTTACATCAAGGAGTGGACCCTGAGCAGCCCAGAAGAGGATTTCCAAGCGCTGATCCGGCGCATAGTTGAGGAGAGCGGGATATCGCAGGCTCAGCTCGCGCGTGATGCGGGGCTGAGCTACGCGGCGTTGCATGCGTGGATCATCGGCGCGCGCTCGCCGCGAACGGAGAGTCTCGTCCAACTGGCCGAGGGGCTGGAGAGCCGATCAGACAAGCTGCGGGAACTGTCGAAGCAACTCCGCCGCGCGGCTGGGGAATAGATGCACCTGTGGCTCCGGCCAAACGAGCGGTGCAACTCACAATTGAACACGGTATGCTGCGGCGATGACCCGCGATGAACTAGCTGGCGAAATTCAACGTCTCCGTGCAGAGTCACTTCGTCAGTGCGAGGCGCTTGAAGCATGCAACACCTTCATCGGGCGTGCTACTGACGAAGCGGCTTACGGCGACAGCTACTCGTTCTTCGGCCGAATGAGAAAAGCCGCCGAATCTATCCCTGACGACTTCGAAGCGCTGGATCTTCGGAGCCCGGTCAAAGATGTTGATCGGCGTCTGCAGCCATACTTACGTAGCCAGCTATTCATCGCATTGGTCGCTGAGGCAGAGGTCTTTCTGTCCCAACTGTTGCGTGCTGTGCTATTGGCGTTTCCTGGCAAGCTCAAGGACCGAGACATTCGGCTGAAGGACATTATTAGTTCGGATAACGTCGATGAGATTATAGCCCAAGCCGCAGATGCGGAGATACATGATTTGTTTTACGCACGTCCGGCGGATGTTCGGACCTCAGTTGAAAAGATCCTGTCCCTTACGAGAGCGGAACTAGAGGACGTCTGGCCTAAATACGTCGAGCTAAAAGCCCGGAGAGACGTGGGGCTTCATAATGCGTGGAAGCGCAATGTGGTTTATGAGAGAAAACTCTCGGAGGTAGGTGTTTCCGTTCCTTCCGATTTGTTCTTAGGTGTAGGGGAGACCTATTTCCGCGCGGCAATCGAGACAGTCCGGCAACTCGTGCGGATTTCAACGGATCACTGTAATGCTAAGTTTGCGCCGCGAGATCAGTAACGCGACAGTGACAGGATGCGATGAAGAGATAAACATCAATGCATCACCATCGCCTGCGTCTAATTATCCCAATCACCACGGGCGGGCGGGAGGATGAAGGCAGGGAAGAGCGGCGGGGCAAGGGCGCGACGGACGGCACACATCAGTATTGTTCGCGCGGGTGCGGGAGCGCGGGAGCACAACCAGGAGAACGTGGACGTCGACATCCCCCGCGACGCGCTGGTGGTGTTCACCGGCGTGTCGGGGTGGGGCAAGTCGTTGCTCAAGGTATCCGCGTGAGGGGACGACGAGTGACACCAGAACCCAATCCACGCCGCGGCATCGTTAACCGGCTTCTGCGGACGGCTGTCGCGATCGCGTGCATGGGCGCGCTCGCCTCCTGCGCCGCGAGCAGAACGCCCGCGCTCCCCATGGCGCCCGCGGAAACGCTTGGTTTCTCGCAGGCGACGCTCGACCGCATCGACCCCGCTCTCCAGGCGTTCGTCGACTCGGGTCAGGTGAGCGGCATCTACGCCGTGATCGCCCGCCACGGCCGCATCCGGTACGAGCGCACCTTTGGCCAGATGGATGTGGCGCGCGACAGGCCCCTGCGCCGGGACGCGATCTTCCGCATCTACTCCATGACCAAGCCGGTGGTCGCCGTGGGGGTGCTCCGCCTCGTAGACCAGGGCAGGGTGGGGCTCGACGACCCGGTGTCGAAGTACATCCCGTCGTTCGCGAACGTACAGGTGTTCGCCGGGGGAACGGCGGATGCCCCGATCCTGCGGGCGCCCGACTCGCCGATCACCGTCCGCCAGCTCCTGAACCACACCTCCGGCCTGGCGTACGGGCTGACGCCCGGGCCCGTCGATACCATCTTCAGCCGGGCGAGGCTGTACGATGCGGGCCGCACGCTGGAGGAGTTCACCGACAGCCTCGCACGCATCCCCCTGCTGTTCTCGCCGGGGACGCAGTGGAGCTACGGCTCCGGGCTGGACGTCGCGGGACGGGTGATCGAGGTCGCGTCAGGGCAGACGCTCGACCGCTTCCTGGACGAGCAGCTCTTTCGGCCCTTGGGCATGCGCGACACCGGCTTCCGCATCCGCCCGGAGATGCGGGACCGCCTCGCGACCGTGTACACGCCTGGAGCCGATGGCACGCTGCAGCCCGTCCGCGGCGACGGGCTCATGGCGATGTTCGAGCCGGAGGCGCGCTTCTTCTGGGGGAGCGGCGGCCTGCTTTCCACGCCCGACGACATGCTGCGGTTCACGCAGATGCTCCTGGACGGCGGCGAGTTTGGCAGGACGCGCATCCTGCGGCCGGAGACCGTCGCGCTCATGACCCACAACACCCTGCCGCCGGAGCTGACCCCGGTGCCGAGCGGCGCGCTGCGCGACCCGACGTACGGATTCGGGCTGGGGGTGGCCGTCAAGGTCGACACCGCGGGGGCGACGCGGCCGGGACCCGTCGGCATCTTCCGCTGGTCGGGGTACCTGGGGACGTACTTCTGGGTGGACCCGGAAAACGACCTGATCGCCATGGTCTGGACGCAGCTCTCCCCCGGAAGCCGCGTTCCGCTGGAGGCGACGTTCCAGGAGCTGGTCTACTCGGCACTACAGGGAATAGGGAATCGGGAATAGTTCACGACGAGGAAGCGGAACCGCGCTTCGTGCATCACGTTAGGCGTGGCTTGTGCGAGGGATGCTCGGACGTTTCGCACCGCCGATGGAGTCGAGCGGTGTGAGCCCGACACCCGAAACGCAGCGTTCTCCGCATGGCTCAACCCGCTTTCGACAGCGCCTACGCGCGGCTCCCGGACCGGTTCTTCGCCCGCGTCACGCCCACGCCGGTCGCGGCACCCCGGCTGATCCGGGTGAACGCGCCGCTCGCGACAGAGCTGGGCATCGACCCGGACTGGCTCGCCAGCGAAGAAGGCGTGGCCGTCCTGGCGGGGAACCGCGTTCCCGACACCGCCACGCCTATCGCCACCGCATACGCCGGGCACCAGTTCGGCAGCTTCGTGCCGCAGCTGGGCGACGGCCGCGCCATCCTGCTGGGCGAGGTCATCGACCGGGGCGGCACCCGGCGCGACGTGCAGCTCAAGGGCGCCGGCCCCACACCCTACTCGCGCCGCGGCGACGGACGGGCGGCGCTGGGTCCCGTGCTGCGCGAGTACCTGGTCAGCGAGGCCATGCAGGCGCTGGGCATCCCCACCACCCGCGCACTGGCCGCGGTGACCACCGGGGAGCGGGTGATCCGGGAGACGATGCTTCCCGGCGCCGTGCTGACGCGGGTCGCATCCAGCCACATCCGGGTGGGCACCTTCCAGTTCTTCGCCAGCCGTGGCGACGTGGAGGGCGTACGCACGCTCGCGGACCACGTCATCGCCCGACACTACCCGCACGCGGCCGATGCCGAGCACCCCCACCGCGCGCTGCTCGAGGCCGTGGTCCGCGCGCAGGCCGAGCTCATCGCCCGGTGGCTGCTGGTCGGCTTCGTCCATGGAGTGATGAACACCGACAACACGTCCGTCGCCGGCGAAACCATCGACTACGGGCCGTGCGCCTTTCTGGACGAATACGATGCCTCCGCGGTGTTCAGCGCCATCGACCGCCAGGGACGCTACGCCTACGCCAACCAGCCGGCCATCGCCCAGTGGAACCTGACGCGGCTGGCGGAGTGCCTTCTCCCGCTCCTGGGGGACGACGCCGACGCCGCGGCCGAGGATGCCGTCCGGGCGCTGGAGGCATTCGGCCCGGCGTTCGAACGGGCCTACCAGGGCGGCCTGCGGCGCAAGCTCGGCCTGTCCACCGAACGCGAAGGCGACGCCGCGCTCGCGGAAGAGCTGCTGCAGGCAATGGCGGCGAACGGCGCAGACTTCACGCTCACCTTCCGCGGGCTGAGCGAGGCGGCGGCGGATGAGGCGGGGGACGCCGACGTGCGGAGCCTCTTCGCGGATCCCGCCGCGTACGACGCGTGGGCGCCGCGGTGGCGGCAGCGGCTGCGCGAGGAGCCGGGCGACGACGCCGCGCACCGCGAAGCCATGCTCGCGGTGAACCCCGCCTTCATCCCGCGCAACCATCGCATAGAGGCAGTGATCCGGGCGGCCGTCGACCGGGACGACTTCGCTCCCTTCGAGGAGCTGCTGACGGTGCTGGCCAGGCCGTACGACTCCCAGCCGGACTTCGCGCGGTACATGGAGCCGCCTGCGCCGCAGGAGCGGGTGCTGCAGACCTTCTGCGGCACGTAGCCGAATGCCCAAGGACGAGTGCTGACCAGCGGCAACGACGTCAAACCGCGGCAACACGGCGCGCGGTCGGCGGAGTTCGTGCGGTGGGTGCGGGAGCACACCTCAAGACGTGGACGTCGACATCCCCCGCGACGCGCTGGTGGTGTTCACCGGCGTGTCGGGGTCGGGCAAGTCGTCGCCCGCGTTCGCCACGCTGTACGCCGAGGCGCTAGCTGGAGTCGGTGGCGCCGTAGGCGGGCCGGCTGTTCCACCAGATGGGCATCGCACACCGCGGGGGGAGCAGAGGCGGATTCTCCCTGCTCCCCTAACCGCGTCGCCCGTTACTCCATCACCCGCGGCATCCCGACTCGAACTTGTTGTACGTGAACCCGCTGCGCTCGGGGTTGTCGGGGTCGTAGACGACGGTGAACTTGAGGGTGCTGTAGAAATTGTCCGCGCGCCCCTGGCTCACCACCTTCCAAACGAAGCCGGACTGGAACTCGTATCCGTTCTCCGTCCATACGGGCGAGGTTTCCTGCCTTCCATTCTCCTGGTTGATGGAGATGAAGCGGTACCGGCGTCCGCTGTACAGGCCGCGCCCACCCATCCCCTGCGTGTTCTGGTGCGCCCTGTAGCTGACCTCGCCATCGGTGACGGTGGTGGTCACGGTCATGTGGAACGTGCCAGTCACCTCGATGGGCTCCAGCGTGCACGGGCTCCACGACTCGAATGCGACCTCTCTCCGAACGTTCGTGCGGGTGATGACCGGCTTGGATCCGGAGTTGAACGCGGGCGCCGCCGTGAGCGCCGCCGGCTCCAGCGGGGTGGCGCGGTCGCAGCCGGCCAGCGTTGCCGCCATGAGCGCGGCGACAGCGAGAGAAAGGCGCATTGGGTACCTCCTGTTCCGGGTTCCTGCTCCCTGTGTGGGTCGGCCCGCCGAGCACAACCCGAGCCACCGTGCAACCATATGTAGTCGCAGAAACGGGCGGGGCCGAACATGCGGCACCAGGCAGGCGAATGCCATGCAGGGCAATGCGCACGGCGCAGGGCGGCGTCCGCGGCACGGGCCGGGGCTTCCCATCAGCCGCACCCCGCGCGCGGAACCGAGATCGGCGCGCGGTGGCATCTCCATCCACCGATCCTCATCATCCTCCCCATTCAGGGAACGCACTTCGGGCGGGCGGGGCAGATGAAGGCAGGGAAGAGCGGCAGGACGGCGGACGCGGCCGAGGCCGCGCGGCAGCACGAGTTCGTGCGGGTGCGGGGGGCGCGGGAGCACAACCTCAAGAACGTGGACCTCGACATCCCGCGCGACGCGCTGGTGGTGTTCACCGGCGTGTCAGGATCGGGCAAGTCGTCGCTCGCGTTCGGCACGCTGTACGCCGATGCGCAGCGGCGCTACGAAAGTCGCGGGTGTGGGGAAGTTGCGTGATCGCGCCGGGGGTGTCATGTTATGGGCGTGTCTAACCTATGCAGACACAACTAGTGAGATGCAGTAGCCTGTTTTCGGCGCTGCTCCGTCCATCAAACCGCTGCCCTGGAGACGTAAGATGAAAAAGCAGAAGCTGAATATTACCACTCTGGAGGTCAGCTCGTTCGAGCCGCAGGAGCAGGTTGCTGTTCTCGGGCCGGTGGAGAGGATGACCGGTCGGACCGGCTACTGCAATACCTGCATAGGCGCCTGCGACTGGACTGTATAACCGGTTCCAGTCAAGCCTGCATCGACGCATCGGTGATCTACCGGTGCGTCGATTCGTTGTAGCCATCGGTGCCCAACTCTCGCGCCGCAGCCGCTCTACCTTCGGCGCGGTGCTGCCAGGACCGGGAGGGGGCCAAGGGTCTATCAGGCATCTCCCGTGGCACACCGCACATCGCCGATTGGAGACAACGCGCGGTTGCATCTCCATCCGCCGGTCCTCATCATCCCATTCCCAATTTCAGGAACACACCTTAGCGAGCGGGAAGGATGAAAGCGGGGACGAGCGGCAGGACGGTGCCGGACGCGGCGGAGGGCGCGCACCAGCACGAGTTCGTGCGGGTGCGGGGGGCGCGGGAGCACAACCTCAAGAACGTGGACGTCGACATCCCCCGCGACGCGCGGGTGGTGTTCACGGGCGTGTCGGGGTCGGGCAAGTCGTCGCTCGCGTTCGGCACGTTGTACGCGGAGGCGCAACGGCGCTACCTGGAGTCGGTGGCGCCGTACGCGCGGCGGCTGTTCCACCAGATGGGCATCCCCGACGTCGACGAGATCGACGGCGCCGTGGCCCTGCAGCAGCAGCGCGGTACGCCCACCACGCGCTCGTCCGTCGGCAGCGTGACCACGCTCAGCAACCTGCTGCGGATGCTGTACTATCCGCCCGGCCAGCCGCTGCTCTCACCCGAGTCGTTGGTTACCGACTTGGACGGGTTCCGGCGGGTGCTCCTGAACTCGCGGGTGCCGCGTGTTCTAGGGTTGACGGGGCTACTGACAGGTCTATTATGTGGAAAGACGCCGGACGAGATGACTCCGGCGCGCCGTACGAGACCGCTCGGTCGGGCGGCCTGTGGACAATAGCCGAGTAGGTATACATGCCTCTGGTCTTCGTTCATGGCGTCAACAATCGGAAGGAAGACCCGGGCTACGATGTCCGGATCGGGCTCACTCAGCGTTTCTTCGACCAGCATCTCGCGGGCGTGTTGATCGGAGGTAAGCCGCTGGGCTCGACGACCGCGACATTCCCGTACTGGGGCGACCTTGCCACCCAGTTCCCCTGGGATATGGCGGGCATTCCGCCTATGGACGGGAACCAAGCGCTCGGCTCCGTACAGCCGGACATGCGCGTTATCGTGGCCATGCTCCACGACCGGCTGGGCGATTTGGCGTCCGGGCAGGATCAGCCCCTCGCCACCCTCGCGAAGCGGTCGCTGCCCGACGCGGTCGCGCTAATCACCGATCTGCTCCTGCTGGAGACCGCGGCCCAAGACGCCGACGTGACAGCTGCGTTCATTGCGGAGGCCCAGTCGTACGCCGAGGCCCACCCTTACCCCGTTTGGTTGCCCTCGGTAACCACCGATCAGCAGTTCATTGGGCAGCTCATCGCATCCGTGAAGGCGAGCGGAAGCGGCGGTCTCGACGCGCTCGGGAGCCCCTTCGCCAAAATTGGCAACTGGATAGGCGCCGGTGCCGCCAAACTGAAGGGCGAAGTAAAGAAAGCGGTCGGCACCGTTGTGGACCGGGTTGGGGACTACGCCTCAACCCAGACACTGGCGTGGGCGCGTAGGCCGCTGAATGCCACGTTGGGCCGCTTCTTCGGCGACGTGTTTGCGTACCTAGACCACCGCGGCACCCGTCAGAGCCCCGGTCCCATCCCGCAACGCATCCTCGCCTCACTCGACGCAGCGCGGGCCGCCGCGCCGGGTGAGCCGCTAGTAATCGTCGGCCACAGTCTAGGTGGGGTGATCACATTCGACCTGTTCAGCCACTTCCGTCCCGACGTTCAGGTCGATCTGTTCGTGAGCGTCGGTTCGCAGATCTCGCATTTCGAGGAGATGAAGCGTTTTCGGACAAGCGACCCGACAATTCCATCAACGGCCGTGCCGCGTGCTCCGTGCCCCGCCAATATCAAGCGTTGGCTCAATATCTTCGACCCCGTGGATATCTTCTCATACGCCTGCCGGCCCGTGTTCGATAACGTCATTGACTATGCGTATGACACCCGTACCTACACAATAAAGGCACACGGCGCCTACTTCGATCAGAAGCGACTATACGAGCGCCTCCGCGAGCGCATCAACCAACTGCCATGACACTTTACGCTCCTGCCACCGAGCTAGACCTCGTACTAGGGGAGCCGCGCCTCCACGCGCTGGTTATTGGCGTGGCGGACTACCCGCACCTGATCGGCGGAGACTCCGCAGCACAAGCGAAGGACCCGTTGACCCTCACGCAGGTAACGACGCCGCAGTACACCGCGGCGGCCGTCGCTGACTGGTTAGCGCGTTGCTATCACAACCCCGACGTGCCGCTCGGATCGGTTGAACTCCTCATCTCATCCTCGCGGCAAGGCGCGCCGGGAAAGCCGCCGATCCCCCCGGCCGAAGGGGCGACAATGGCGAACGTAAAAGCTGCGTTCGACCGGTGGGTTGGCCGGGCGGGCAGCAACCCCGGAAACATCGCGCTGTTCTACTTCTGCGGCCACGGACTGTCAAAAGTGAATCAGTTTCTCCTCCCGTCCGATTTCGGCAACCCGGCCGTCCTCGACGCTTGGGAGAACTGCATCGACTTTGATGGGATGCGGGTAGGGATGAGGTCGTGCAAGGCACAAACGCAACTCTTCTTCGTTGACGCGTGCCGCGAGATTCCCTTTGGCGTGCTCACGAAGGAGCCGCGCGGCCACCGGCTGATAGACTCCGACATCACCGACAACGTCGAATGCTCAGCCGTCTACCACGCGGCTACGGAAGGCAAGCAGGCATTCGGGCCCGACGACGGCGTGTCTTATTTCGGGCAAGCGGTGATCTCGTGCTTGGACGGCGTCGGCGCCATGCGGCGCGGTGCGGCGTGGTTCGTCGACACCTACTCGCTCGGTAACGCGCTCGGTCAAGTGATGGCGCGCCTCGGTCGTCGCCACAAGCTCAAGCTCAACTGCAACCCTTCTCCTAGCGGTATGGCCGATATCCACCGCACAGCCACGCCACGCGTCTATGCGGTCGTCGGCTGCACCTCCGAGACAGCGAATCGCGCCGCTGAGATCGTCTTGGAAAAGGGAGCAACGCGGGTACACTCGCCGTTCGGCAGCCCCAAGCCGATCTTTGAGGAGTTGGAGGCAGGGCGGTGGAAGATTGAGGTCCACTTCCCGAACGGCGGGTTCTCATCGCCATACCTGACGGAGGAGGACTTAATGCCGCCGATCTTCGAGGGAGTGGCGGTGCCATGAGCGGACCTCTGAAGATCACCTTTGCCCGCGACATGCCAGTAGCCGCGGTTGAGGTGGTGAGCCCAGACCTGCAGGTGGTCGCGCGCACCATGCTCTCCTCCGGGCGGTCGAAAACGGTGCACGTGCCCTCCGAAAAGAGCTTCCTGCGGATTCACCTCCCCACCGGTGAGGTCGTGACGCTGAAGGAACCGGGCTCGATGTCACGCACGGTTTCGCGGGCGAGCCTTCGCCGACTATCGGCCAGCGGCGAGTTGGTGGCGCCGGAGATACCCTCCGCTGGCAATGGCTCCACCGTCGCGACGGGCTCCACCCCCGGCAATGAAGGAGTAATGAGGCCGGGTCCCATGCTCAAAGGCACTGGGAGCGACGCGTCAGCCAAGCCGCGGCCGACAGTCAAAATCACGCTTGGGTCTTCGCGGAAGGAAGCTGCGCCAGCGCGGGCGCCCCGCCCTGAGCCCGTGCAGCGCGGAGAGCCGCTCGCCTTGGGCGACAACGGCGCGGTGCGGCTCGATGGGCCCTCCGACACCCAAGTGGTCGGGCGATCCCGCGGGCGACACGGTCAGGTGTGGACCCTTCACGGGCGCCCTGCTGACCCACCGGGGCAACTCGAGTACCGCTCGGGGGCGTTCCGGTTGCGGGCCCGTCTCCCGAGCACCCTTCTGCAGGTGAAGCTTGACTACAAACCTGTGCGAAACGCCCCTGGGCTGCTCGACCTTCGCCTGAGGGGGAGTTCGCCGGCCGCGGACGCGATCCTGTGCTACATCCAGCGTGGGGACATGTACTCAGCGCAGGCGATGGAGGAGTGGATTGATGAGGCCGAGAGCATGGTTCTCACCGATGACAGCGATCCCTACTCGGGGACCGTCGGCGCATACCTCCTCCTGCGCCTGCGTCGCTTCGACCGTCTCAGGGAGTGGACCCGTGAGATCGCCGACCGTTTCGAGTTCCTCCCAGACGGCTGCGTCCTCTGGGCTTGGCAACTGCTGCAGACGCACCCGGATCGTGCCAGAGAGGCGCGCGAGTACCTCCTGCGCGCGGCCGCGCGCGGCCTCCCCGTCTACACCGACGGGCTTCGATTGCTGCTAGACGGCCTGCAGATGATGGGTGAAGCCGCGGCGGGTGAACGCGAACGCATTTCCGCAGAGGCTGGCGACGTAATTTGGAGCGCGCCCCTGACAACGACAATCGCACTTGACGAGACGGACGCGGGAGGCCGGACGGGGCATCATGGCCTGCGGGTGGACGTGCGGTTCGTAGGGAGTTGAGGCGCGCGTGATGGCAGAGGCGCGGGGGCGGACGCCGTATACGAAATCATCTTCAAGGCGCGCAAGAATCGCAGTTAACCCGCTGTCCGAGTTGATGACGGCAGGAAACAGCGGCGAGACGCCGGATGAGGCGGACGCGCCGCAGCACGAGTTCGTGCGGGTGCGGGGGGCGCGGGAGCACAACCTGAAGAACGTGGACGTCGACATCCCCCGCGACGCGCTGGTGGTGTTCACCGGTGTGTCGGGCTCGGGGAAGTCGTCGCTCGCGTTCGGCACGCTGTACGCCGAGGCGCAGCGGCGCTACCTGGAATCGGTGGCGCCGTACGCGCGGCGCCTGTTCCACCAGATGGGGATCCCCGACGTCGACGAGATCGACGGCATTCCGCCCGCCGTGGCCCTGCAGCAGCAGCGCGGCACGCCCACCACGCGCTCGTCCGTCGGCAGCGTCACCACGCTCAGCAACCTGCTGCGGATGCTGTACTCGCGAGCGGGCGACTATCCGCCCGGCCAGCCCATCATCTACGCCGAGGCGTTCAGTCCCAACACTCCCGAGGGCGCCTGCCCCCAGTGCCACGGGCATGGCCGCATCTACACGGTCACCGAGCAGTCGATGGTGCCCGACCCGTCCCTCACCATCCGCGAGCGCGCCGTCGCCGCGTGGCCGCAGGCGTGGGGCGGGCAGAACCAGCGCGACATCCCAGTCGGTTGCGCGTGGCCGCGCTCGTTCCAGCCGTACGCGGACGGGCAGGGCGGTGGGATTGGAGGAACCCCGAATTCTACTTGGGGACGTTGAGATCTATGTCAATCTGAATGTCGTCCTGCTCACGTTCGCTCTGAGTCAGCCGCTCTGATTTTGCTTCGCAGGGACAGAGATTTCCATTCTGGTCACGGACGGAACCGTCGAAGGCATAACGGCACACGGAACCGTTATCGGGACGTTGCTCGGGATTCTCGAACTTACCATGGCCGTTTCCTCCATCCTTCCGCCTCACTTCATGGTCCACGTCCGGCGAGGGCGTGATCTCCATACCATCAAGTACCACGATCTCCTTCTCGTCCGGCGCAGCCTTCCCATCCTCCACCTTGGGTGGGGCTCGGTATAAGCGGAGATGCACGTCGTCCGGCCGGTCGTAGTGGGACGCGCCACCAAGGCGGCCCAACGTCTCCGCCGCCTGTCGAATGCGGGACTCGCGTTCAAGCAACTGCTGTATCTCGCTCGGGATCTTACCCAGCTGCTCGATGCACTCCTTAGCTACCACACCGTCTATGAAGAGCGCCCCGACAGTTAGCGGGATCAGCGCCCATGGACCGAGGCTAGCCACGATTCCGCCTGCGGCGGGAGTTGCCTGAGCATAGCGCACGACCAAGGCTGTACACGATACTGCGGCATAGGCCAGCGCGGACTGCACACCTGCCTCTTGCAGGGACAAGTTAGTCAGCCCGAGGACACCCGAGACCATGGCGAACCCAAAGCTCCGAGGCACGGAGGTGATGGGACCCTCTTTGGCGAGCTTGTTCACGTCCAATCCCACCTTCGCGAACGAAGCAAGGCGGCCTCCCACGAACTTCCAAGTCTCCATGTGCAGCGGCGTCGAGAACTCGCGCCATGTGTCGGCGTACTGCGAGTAGCCCGGAGTGGGGCTGAACTCCGCCGCCGCGCGCTGGCTCGCGGCCCGCTGCTCAGGCGTCAGGACCACGCGGACATTATCCGGTAGATCAGCCTCGCTGATGTTTGCGAGCGCAGGGTAGACCAGGGTTACAGGCACCCACTTATCGTGAAACACCATCCGAGCCCGCAACTCCAATCCAGCTGCGGCAAGTTGGGTCGCCATCAGGCGACCGTCCTCCAAAAAGGCACTTAAGTTCTCGCTGAGTGGCCCAGGCTGCACGAGGTGGAGTTCGGTGCGTGCGAGGGCATCAAGCGCCTCCTGCGTGAAGTCTTGCTCTATAATTGGCGAACTCATCGTCGGTAGCCTCGGTCGGTGGGAGTGGTCAATCGCCGATGCGCGTGAGTTCCACAACAAGATCGTTGAAATCGCCGTCCACTCCATCCTCCATGGCATAATCCAGCCGCGGTTCGGTCGGATGCACGGCGCGTCGGATGAAGCAGGGCCACCAGGGACCAAGGTTGTCCAAGGTCGCGGGGCTCCAGCCCTCGTGCCGCTCCGCATTCGGGAATGCCGGGACTGGTGGCTTATCCTTCGTCACGAGTTGGGCGATGAGTTTCCCTCCGGGGCCCGCCTTTTCCGGCTTGTCCTTGGGGAAGGCATTTTCGTTCGGACCGAGTACGACCCACCGTTCACCTGGAGGAGGCTGGTTCGGATTCGCTTGTTCAGGTAGACGGTATGACCATGCCTCTACGCGGATGATCATCCCGGGCTCGATGCGAAATTCGAACGGACTCGGGTCGTGATTTTTGAAATTAGTGAGCATCCCCTGGTCGCCTCCCCCTGGCCCGGGTCGCCGGAAGCGGCTGGACGGCGCAATGGGAACGGGCTGAAGGGCGTTGGGAATGGTACCGATAGCAAAAAAATTAAGAAGGTGGCTCTCCACTTGAATGCGTCTGAACCGATACAGCCCCGGAACTAGGCGCATGTCCCAAATCAGAAAGGTGTCCTTCTCCGAAGACGAGAACAGCGGCGCCCCCGAGGCATTCTGGATTGCCGTAAGAACCTGCATAGTCTGTGTTGAGCCGGTCTGGATTAGACCTGACACAAAGTCTTCGTCGAGCAGATTATTACCAGACATAAGCGTCACCCCCCTTAAAGGTGTTTGCCGGGAGCGAACCCCACCCGGAAAAATCTTGTTCCCTGCGGTGGGTGGGACGGAACTCCGTCGCCCAACCCCAGGCAGGTGCCTGGAGCCGGGGACGGAATAGGCTGCCGACCGCCAGCGCTAAATGCCGTTGTTTGTGGTTGCCGCTACCGGAGTGGGGGGTGGGGCAGCGGGCATCTGCGGGTGCTTGATTGGGGCGGGTTCTAAAGTGCGGCGGAGAGTACCGGGAGCACTGACCAGACTCATCTGGACCTGACCGGACATCGTGCAGTCAAGCATCGGCAACGCAGGGTCATAACTGGCCGCGTTCGGCTGCTCAAGACGGATCTCGATCTCCTTGTTAGCCGTCCATCTGGCGGTGCGGTTGAGAGTCTGCGGCGCACCGCCGCAGACGAGTTGCCAACTCAAGAATTGCGGCTGCACGCCGACGTTGATTAGGCCGGCTGGATCGGTAAGCTGATACCTCACGGTCCAAACCAAGGAACCTGCCTCCGTCGCCGGCGTAGTTGTCCCCACGACATGGCTGAGTTGAGGGCCGGCATCACTAGTTAAGATCGCGTTCTCCGCTGCCCGAATGGCGAATGTGGAGCCGCCGACCGGGTCGCCGAGCACTAGGTCGTAGCGCAGCGAAATCTGAGCTGCGGGTGGAGGCGGGGCATTTAGCGTAAGGGCGACCTCAAACTGGCAGGCGGGTTGCCCCTGTGTGGTCGTACTTGGCGTCGCCTTCTTAAGCTCTAGCAGGCCCAGTTGGCCTGCATCTACGCGCCGTGCAGTCCAAAGGTTGAAGTCGCACGCGGTCGCAGGTACACCGGGGACTTCGGCCACATGCACATGCGGCGCAAGTTCCGAAACCGTCGTTGATTTCATTGTCAACTGCGGCACGATCCGGATTCCACCAACGATCGTTGCAGGCGAGGGGAACGTCACTATTGTCAGGTCGGGACGGCCCATAGCGTCTCGATAGTGAAACGTACCCACATTGTTTATAACCGTTTGTGCATCAAGTGCCGCCTCGGCGCGGATTGAAGCCTCCGCCGACGCGATGCCAGGCGCTGCGGCACCAGCCCTCAAGTTGAACTGCCCACTATACGCATTGCTGGCATTGCTGGCATTGTAGATTGTGCCGCCGCGGAAGCTCGCAACGTAGTAGTTGGTGCGTGTCGCCTCATCAGCGTGAGCTTGGTACCAGCGCCAAGCCAAAATCTGCGCCTGCAACTTGTCCGAAGGAGACGCCGCCGGATCCTGCAAGCCGTAGTACACGGGGGATTGGAGAATCCCCTGGGTGACCGACAGCAGAGTTCTATTCTGTCGTTGCGCCATCGCGGCTCCCGCTGTAGAGAAGTGGGCTGCCGGCACGGTCAGTTTCGCTTCGGCTTGGGTCGTTGCGGCCAATATTGAGGAGCAGTTCTGCGTGTGTGTGAGGCTAGATGCACCCGGTACGAACATCGTAATGGGGTCCTGCGACGGCGGTGTGCCAACCGCGCGCGCCGGGTCCGTCATCTGAAATGCGTACGCGGCGGTTGGGCTGTCGAAGACGTACGCAAGGAGCCGCGCGGCGCCGTAATTGGTCTGATGATCCACTGGCTGGAGGAGCGCTTCACGGAAATAACTGCGGACAGCCGTGGGGATTCCACTCCGGCGGTTCTTCTCCTTCACCTTCTTGTGATACAGTGCTCCGGGTAGACCACAATCAGTTAGAACTTTACTGAAGGCCTCCTCTAGATGATATCCAAGGGTGCTGGGGGTGTTGTAGGGAGTTGGCCACTCTTGGGCTGCCGCACGGCCGACGCCGCAGAGGATTGCGGATGTGACGGTAAAGGCCCACCCCATGCGAACGAAGAGATACTTCGTAAGGCTGCGGCTAGGCTGGATCATGGTGTCCCCCTCGAATGCTGCTGTTGATGGATAAATGCATGAAGTTGGTGCCAAGAAATGCATGATGATCAGCAGTCAGGCCCTTGTCAATGTTTTTTCGGCGCTAGCGCATTTCACCCACTCACCGCCGCTTTGCAGGCCTCGCGCAGGTCGCTCCCAAACTCCAGCACTGCCTCCGCAACCAGCAGGTCCATCGACATCTCGCACTCGGAGACGTAGCGGGAGAGCTTGATTGAGGAGTACGCGACGGCTTCCAGAGCACCAAAACGGTCCGACAGCATCTCCAGCAGGCGCGCGGGTGAGGCTCCTTCCATCTTCATCGCATCCTCCTCGTTGCTTGCGCCTTCGGCGGAGGATGCCTATCGTGTAGACATCCCAGCTGCCTCGCGGCGGGTGGATTCTAAGGGCAGTCGCGAACTCTTGGCGGGGTGAGCGGCTGCCCTTCGGCTTTCGTTGTATATCTAATCTGTAGGCGGATAGCTGTCAACGATCCTGCTCTACACATCAGAAGGAGACGCGTGTGGTCAGCCCGGATCGAATCCAGAAGATCGTCCGAGAAGTGATCCAGGAGAGTGAGCTTCCGCGCACGTTGCTCGCGCGTGATGCGGAGTTGAGCCGCGCCGCGCTCGAAGCTTGGGTTGTGGGCGCGCGCACCCCGCAGTCGGAGAGCGTGGAACAGCTCGCGAACGGGCTGATGCGCCGCGCGAACGAACTGCAGCATTTAGCTGTTCGCTTGTTGGCCCTACGGGAGCAGATGGGGCAGTCTGACTGAGTTCGTAAGCTGATTGGATATACATCTGTCCTCGGAGGTTTAACATAATGAATTGGCCAACGACACTTGATGGTTGGGACAAGCTGGCAAGCATCATCCAAAGCTTGCTAACATCAACTGCCGTGCTCGTCGGCGGCGGATGGGCGCTCCGAAGGTACGTTATCGGCCGCGAAGGCACTTGGAATCTGCGACTGTCGATTGAGCACATGCCTCTTCGGTCGCTTGGAGACCACGAGCTAGTGCTACTCATTGTTGTTTTTGAGAACATTGGCAAAGTCGTAATCCATACAGGTCAGAAGGGGTGCAAAGTGGTCATTCGCAATTTGCCGACAGTCCCGTCCGGAGCTGGTGTGCTGCGAGCTGACCAGAAGGCACCTCCCATCCTTGAAGCCGAAATCATACGCTCACGTGCTAGTGCGCAGGACGTGGATCGATGGGAATTGGAGCCGGGTTGCAGCTTCCGGCACTCTGTACCCGTGGTGCTTCCTCGTGAGGCGCTGGTCGAGGTTCGCGCGATTTTCTATTGGAAAGATGACGTGGACTCAGCCACAGCCCGTCGCATCATTGATCTGAAGAGCCTGCGAGAAACCACGCCCCGACAGAGTTGATTGTTGAGGCTTAATCATCTCTTATACCAAACACACCACGGGCGAGCGGGGCGGATGAAGGCAGGCAAGAGCGGCGGGGCGGGGAACGGGGCGGATCATCCGCGGCAGCACGAGTTCGTGCGGGTGCGGGGGGCGCGGGAGCACAACCTCAAGAACGTGGACGTCGACATCCCCCGCGACGCGCTGGTGGTGTTCACGGGCGTATCGGGGTCGGGCAAGTCGTCGCTCGCGTTCGGCACGCTGTACGCCGAGGCGCAGCGGCGCTACCTGGAGTCGGTGGCGCCGTACGCGCGGCGCCTGTTCCACCAGATGGGCATCCCCGACGTCGACGAGGTCGACGGCATCCCGCCCGCCGTCGCCCTGCAGCAGCAGCGGGGCACGCCCACCACGCGCTCGTCCGTCGGCAGCGTCACCACGCTCAGCAACCTGCTGCGGATGCTGTACTCGCGCGCGGGCGACTATCCGCCCGGCCAGCCCATCATCTACGCCGAGGCATTCTCGTCCAACACCCGAAGGATGCCTCACCCCGCTCCAGGCGCTAGAGCGGTTTGCGATCTGGTTTGCAGTCGGTAGGCCGCGTCGATCTCGCGAATTTCCACGGTTTGCGCCCGGCAGGCGACTACAGACTGCCCTGCAAACCGCTCAAAAGCCCGGATCCATCTTCACGGTGTCGAGCCGCGACGTGTAGCTGCCATCGACACGGCGACGCGTAGTCGTGCGAAAGTACACGCGCTCGTTGCCAGGGATGAGGACGGTATCCACCTGACTCTCCGACCACGACACCACCCACCGGCCTTTCACCCAGCAGTACTCCGCGTAGCGGTGCAGCATCCCCGCGTGGCCGAATACCCATCCTGTGTACACGCACGCGCGGCCGTCCAGGAGATCTACGTGGCTTTCGCCACTCAGCACCGTGTCTCTCACGAAGCGGTCGCGCGCCGGATCGAACATGAACACGTCCACGACCAGGTTCCCGGTGACGCCCCGGAACATCGTCACCTTCACGTTCATCCAGCCATCCCGGTTCAGGTCCACCCCCTGAAGAAAGTCGGAACCCAGCGGATGCGGCTCGCTGTCCTCCAGGTGCAGCACCTGGCGCGGCTCCCGGGACGAAGCGGGTGAATGGACGAGCACGGAGTCCAGCCAACCGGCCGAATCGCCCAGCGCCGTCAAGCGGATACGGGGGCGCCCTGCCCGCAGGCGGCACAGGAAGGTGGGATCGACGGACAGGTCTTCCCTGGCAAAGGTACGAACGGAGTCGCGGAACGGCCTCTGGTCGCGCACATCCGTGCGCTCGCACAGCGCTCCGCCCTGCCTGGCGTGCAGCCGCGGATCGGCCGCAGGATCGGTGCGTTTCCGGGGTGGAGGGGGCGCCGCGGCGGCGAGCTCGGCCCGCGCGGGGGCGCGATCGGTTGCCGGCGGCGATGGTGGGTCGGGAGCGCTGCAGGTGGCCGCGAAGATCGTGGCGGCGCAGACGGCGAGCGATACCTTTCCGCGCTTCACGTGCGGCATGGATGGACAGATACGGGATGATGAGGAGACGCGGACGGCCCGCGATCCCGGCGCTGCACACTTCAGTCCCGTTCGTCCGGCATCTCCCATCGGCACGACTCTGGCGCCGCGCGGCGGACTGCGGAGCAGAGGTCGGCGCGCTGATTCAGCGCTATCTCCCGGGCTGCTCCATCTACATCATCACTACACCACGGGTGGCGGGGGCGGATGAAGGCAGGAAAGCCGGCGGACGTAGCGGGCGGCACACATGAGTACGTGCGGGTGCGGGGGGCGCGGGAGCACAACCTCAAGAACGCGGACGTCGGCATCCCGCGCGACGCGCTGGTGGTGTTCACGGGCGTGTCGGGGTCGGGCAAGTCGTCGCTGGCGTTCGGCACGCTGTACGCCGAGGCGCAGCGGCGCTACCTGGGATCAGTGGCGCCGTACGCGCCGGGCTTCATTCAAGAGTGGGCACAGCCTTCTCCCCAATTCTACTCCACATCAGGGTGATTCTGATGGCCGCACATAGCGTAGTGATCCAGAAAGCTGATGGTGGCGTTGAACTGTATCCGATGAAGCAGTGGCTGCGCGATCACCCAGAATACCTGCCCGCAGGATTGCACCCGGATTCCAATACTTCGCATGCGCTGCGTGCCGCACTCAAGAAGCAGGGTTGGCGGTTGGAAATCCGCTCTGATCAGGTGCTGGTCGTTAAGCCAAACGACCAGGGAGATACAACCTTCACCTCTGAAGTCCTACCAGAAGCTCCAGATGACGATGACGCCGTTGAGGTGGAAGAGATTACGTTCGGGCTTGAACGCGATCTCCAATCGGCTCTGCGGGCGAACATCGGTCAGTTGGAACCAGGGCTGACAATCGTTGATGACGGCAGAGAACGCGTAACAGAAGCTGGTAGGATCGATATTACGGCAGTGGATAGCACTGGTAAGATCGTAGTAATCGAACTCAAAGCGGGGATGGCGACCCCGGAGGCAGTCGCGCAGATTCTCGCTTATATGGGAACGGTGGTAGCAGCCCCATTGTTCAGTGATAGACCGACAGGGTGAGGAATTCGGTCCACGACCAGACGTGGTCGCTCAACCCGATGGCCATCGCCGGCGAGCGCCGAACGTAGCGCCGCCCGCCCGGAAGACCTGTCCGCTCCTG
>NZ_DASWNM010000135.1:0-69621 GCF_036399255.1 Longimicrobium sp. | reverse complement strand
TCACCCCTTCACCCCTTCACCCCTTCACCCCTTCACCCCTTCACCCCTTCACCCCTTCACCGACCGCGCCGCCAGCGCCAGCGCGATCCACCCGGCCAGAAAACAAAGCCCGCCCAGCGGCGTAACCGCCCCCAGCCACCGCGTGCCGGTAAACGCCAGCAGATACAGGCTGCCGCAGAACACCACGATCCCCGCGGTGAACAGCCAGCCGGCCGCCGTCCAGCCGCCCGCGGGGACGCGCGCGGCCGCCATCGCCACGGCCAGCAGGGCCAGCGCGTGGTACATCTGGTAGCGTGCCGCCGTCTCCCACACGGCCAGCATCTCGGGCCCCAGCCGGGCCCGCAGCGCGTGCGCGCCAAACGCCCCCGCGGCCACCGCCATGAACCCGAAGACGCACCCCAGCGTCCAGAACGTGCGATGCATGCTGTGTTTTCCCTGGCCTGAGCTCGGTCGACGATTCGCATCTACAAGATGCGGCCCCACCGTCTCCCCGCGCCACCGGTTCGGCGGACCGGGCGGGGCGGCGGGGTGTAAGTCTATGCAAAGCCGGGATTAAGGAACAGGTGGAACGTCATTTGCTACCTGCCGCTGGTCCAGTTGTCCCACGTTCACCCGGACCCACGGCAGGATGAGCGAACCACGATCCCCACGGCGGGGGATGCGCAGAGAGCACCCGGTGTTCTTCTGGGGCACGCTGGCGGTCGCCGCGCTGTTCCTGGGCGCCGCCGGGGTCATTGCCTCGCGCGTTCCCAAGTACCGCGCCGAGGCCGCGCACTTCAACAGCCAGCTGACCGCCGCGCAGCGCGCCACCCGCGACTCGCTGCTGCAGGCCCAGCAGAAGCGCACCCAGCTGGCCGTGGCCGTGCTGCGGCGCGACATGCGCATCCGCTCGCTCGAGACGCGCAAGCGGCACCTGGCCATCGTGCTCGAAGACTCGGTGCTGGAGCTGCGCCAGGGGCGCGCCACCCTGCGCCGGGCCAGGCTCACCATCGGCGCCGACAGCACCGTGCGCGCGCCGGACGGGCGCACGTGGCGGCTGGTGCGGCCCGTGGGCGAGCGCAAGATCGCCGAGCGGCAGAACACGCCCACCTACACCATCCCCGAGTGGGTGTACGTCGGCCAGGGCCAGCCGGTCCCCGCCGAGTCGGAGCGCCGCATACGGGGCGGGCTGGGGACGTACGTGATCCGGCTGGACGACGGGACGGAGATCTACAGCCAGCCGTCGTCCGGGCCGCTGAAGGACGTGGTGAAGCCGGGCGCGTTCATGGCGCGCGCCCGCGACCTGGCCGCCATCTTCGACGCGGTGGGCGAGGAGACGCCGGTCTACATCTACTGACCGGCGGTGGGTGAACGGGTGACCGGGTGAACGCGCCCGGGATGATCATTTGAATCGGCTCCGGGTGACCGGGGCCGAAAGGAGAGCAGGACCCCATGGACGAGCACGAGAGGCACAGGCCGCGCAGGCCCGAAGACATTCCCGAGCGGCGCAACTACACGCCCGGGGGGCGAATTCGCCGCATCTTCCACGATTACCGCGGCACGTCGCTGGTGATGATGCTGACGGTGCTGGTGGCCGCCGGGCTGTTCGTGGCCACCTCCGCGTGGGCCGTGAACGAGCGCCTTACGCGCCGCGTCACCGAGATGACGTACCTCAAGGACACCCGGTCGCTGGAGTTCGTGCGCCAGCGCGAGGCCCAGCGGGTGGCCGAGATCGCCGCGAAGGAAAAGCAGCTGGCGGAGAAGGAAGAGGAGCTGGCCCCGCGCAACACGCCCTACATCGTGGTGAGCCTGGCCGAGCGCCGCATGCTGTACCTGCGCGGCGACGACACGCTGTACAAGGCGCCGGTGGCGGTGGGCAGCGGCAAGACGCTGGTGATGGGCGGCACCACCAAGCGGTTCATCACCCCGCGCGGGCGCATGGCCATTACCCACAAGGAGCTGGACCCGGTGTGGGTTCCGCCCAACTGGCACTACATCGAGTACGCGCGCCAGCGGGGCATGGGCATTCGCGACATGAGCAATGCCTCGCCCGGCGCGCTGCGCGGGTACGCGCCGGGGCGCGTGCCGGTGAGCGGCAACACCGTCATCATTCCGCCCTGGGGGAGCCCGCAGCGCGAGCACAAGGGCGTGCTGGGCGTGGCCAAGCTCGAGATGTACGACGGGTACTACTTCCACGGCACCGACAACCCGGCGTCCATCGGCAGCGCGGCCAGCCACGGCTGCATCCGCATGTACAAGGACGACATCCTGTGGATGTACCGCAACGTGCCCGTCGGCACCGTGGTGTACATCTACTGAGGCCCGCGTCCGCCGCCCACGCCACGCCACGGGCTAAAGCCCGCGGCTGGAAAGGCCAGAAGCCCCGTCTCGACGCCGCTCACGCGGCGCCGAACGGGGCTTCGACGGTTCTGGTACGAAGGTGAACGTAGACCTCGCGGATTGCGGATCCATAGTAGTATTGCTATCGTTCTGGATGGACCAGAGACGGAAGCCGATACACTTTATTGGGTCGAGCAAGAAGGACCTCCGGGAGATGCCGGACGATGTCCAGGATGTATTTGGGTCGGCCCTGTTGGATGCGCAGTACGGAGATGTGCCGTACGGTGCCCGCGCGTTCGGTGAAGGCGTGCCTCGCGAGGTGATGAAGCTGGTGGAGGACTTCGACGGCGACACGTACCGTGCCGCATACACGGTCTGGTTTGCGGAAGCCGTCTACGTGCTTCACGTATTCAAGAAAAAGGCGAAAGCCGGCATCGGAACGCCGCAGCCGGACAAGGAGTTGATCCGTACGCGGCTGCGCGCGGCGGCGGAGCACTACGAGCGAACCTATCCAGGTTCCAGGAGGAAGAGATGAGCGATGACCTTGCCGTCCACGACAGCAGCGGAAACGTCTTCGAGGACATGGGGATGGCCGATGCGGACGAGCGTCTCGCCAAGGCGGAGATGGCGCGGTTCGTCCGCAACACCATCCGCGATCGCGCGTTGACTCAGCGCGAAGCGGCTGATCTTCTCGGCCTGCAGCAGCCGGACGTATCGGATCTGGTGCGCGGAAAGCTCAGCCGGTTCAGCCGCCAGCGCCTGGAGCGGATGCTAAACGCGCTCGACATGGAGATCCGCATCCAGGTAGGGCCGCGTCCCACCTGGAAAAACCACGCCGGCATCACCGTCCAACACGTCGGCTCGTTCTGACCCTGCCGCTCAACACCGCCACCGCAATTGCCAGAAGCCCCGTCTCGACGCCGCTCACGCGGCGCCGAACGGGGCTTCGGTTTTCTCCGTCTTCAGCGAAAACACGCGGGCCCATGTAGTTGAAGCCCCGCCTGGCGAGCTTTGCGAGCCTTGGGCGGGGCTTCTGGCACTGCCAGCCGCGGGCTTTAGCCCGCGCTCATGTCCCGTGGCGGCGGCCCTACACCCAGTGCTTGCGCTTGAAGTACACGATCAGGATCGTCCCCACCACCAGCATCAGCCCCAGCGCCCACGCATATCCGTAGCGCCACTGCGTTTCGGGCATGATGCGGAAGTTCATCCCGTAGATGCCGGCGATCCAGGCCATGGCCATCAGGATGATGGACCACGCGGCCATCAGGCGCATGGTTTCGTTCAGGGTGTGCGAGGCCATCGACAGCTGGCCCTCCATGGCGCCGTTCAGCAGGTCGCGCAGGGTGTCGATCTCCTCGGCCACGCGGATGGCGTGGTCGTGCACGTCCTGAAAGTACGGCAGCATGTCCGGCTGCAGGAACGGGATGTCGCGCCGCAGCAGCGAGCCCACCAGCTCGCGCTCGGGCCCCACCATCCGCCGGAACAGCGCCAGCTCGCGCCGCATGGTAAGGATGGTGTGCATCCCCTCTCCCGGCCGCCCCCCCTCCAGCACCCCGGTCTCCAGCTCCGCCACCCGCTCCGAAAAGTGGTCCAGCACGGGAAAGTAGCCGTCGACCACCAGGTCCAGCAGCGCGTGCGCCAGCACGCCGGGCGCGCGAAACCGCTCCGGCACCCCCCGCCACCGGGCCAGCACCTCGGTGATCACCTCGATGCGGTGGTCGTGCACCGTGACCACGAAGTTGTCGCCGATAAAGGCGTGCAGCTCGTTGAGCGCCATCCGCTCGCGGTCGGGGTTGATGCGCGCCGCGTACATCACCAGGAAGAAGTACCCCGGGTAGCGGTCGATCTTGGGGCGCTGCCGGCCGCGGACGGTGTCTTCCACCGCCAGGGGGTGAAACTTGAGCTGCGTGCGCAGGAACTCGCCCTCGGGCGCGCCGGGGGCGGCGATGTCGATCCAGATGAGCGGCGGGTCGTCGTCCAGCTTTCCCGCGCGGCCTCGGCGAATGACCTCCACGGCGTGCGCCAGGGGATAGGCGTGCACGCCGGTCTCCGTTTCGGCGTACGCCGAGATGCGCGCCCGGGGCTCGGCCCCGGACGCGTCCTCGCACAGCGGATCGACGATGTCGTCAGCGTCGTGCGCCGCGACGCTCATAGCCCGGGACGGTGTTGGTGATGGCGGCCGTGAGCACTTCCACCAGCCCCAGCGCCACGTGCGGAATCCACACCCGCTCGTCGAAGCCGAACATCCACGGCGACACGGCCAGGAACAGCCCGCCCAGCGCGTCCAGCAGCAGGTGCGCGGGCATCTGCAGCTTCTTTACGACGCCCAGCTCGTAGTCGGTGAACAGGCTGTACAGCAGCACGCCGGCGCCCAGCCCCACGGGCACCCACTGCTCCGCGCCGCCCTCCGCAAAGCCGAACAGCCAGGGTGCCGCGATCAGCAGCGCCCCCAGCAGATAGTCCAGCATTCCGTGAACGCGGGTGGGTAGTCGCATCGCTCGCCCTCTCGTAAGGTGCGCGTCGGCAGGTTGGAAATCGGGATGAAAAACGCGTGTCGCCGCGCGGGTTTGCAAGCGCCGCGCCTTGCGATGGTGTTCAAGGTGCGTCCAGACACGCGTTCCGGCCAGTGTTTCCGCCGATCGCCGTGCCGGGGAGGGTTCTGCGCGAGAGGCACGCCCCCTCCGGGCTCGCATTACTCGCCCACCTCCCCCAAAACCCCTGGGGGAGGTTGAACGTCGATGCCACCTCTATCCCGCCACGCGGCAGGCACTCTCCGGGACCGAGAGGCCGCCAGTCCGCGAAGGCGGCCTTCGTGTGGTTGTTGCAGCGAATTCATTCGCCATTGCCGGGGTCACCGCCGGGATCTGGGGCTCGACGAAGGACATCGAATTGGCGCCCGGCGGGGGGCCCCTCCCCGTTCGTTCCTCACGGAGAGGGAGAATTCGATCCCGCTTCGGACGGTCCTGCGCGAGAGGCACGCCCCCTCCGGGCTCGCATTACTCGCCCACCTCCCCCAAAACCCCTGGGGGAGGTTGAACTTCGATGCCACCTCTATCCCGCCACGTGGCAGGCACTCTCCGGGACCGAGAGGCCGCCAGTCCGCGAAGGCGGCCTTCGTGTGGTTGTTGCAGCGAATTCATTCGCCCTTGCCGGGCAGGCCATGAAACCCGCCACTCGGGCCCTTTCGGAAGAGCCTACCGCCAGCCCTCCAGGATCCGCCCCGGCGGCGGGGTGAGGCCGGCGTCCGGGTGCAGCCACGCGGCCAGCGCCTCGATCCCCTCCACCACCCGCGGACCCGAGCGGCTGAAGTACGCGCTGTCGCCCACCGCCGCGCGCCCGCCATCAATCGCCGGCGCGGCCAGCTGGCGCAGGCGGCCGCGCGCCTCGTCGGCGTCCTGGCGCGCGCGGTCCATCGCGTAGCCGCAAGGGACGAGCAGCAGCCGGTCGGGCTCCAGCCCTTCCGCTTCGCTCCAGGGGATCTCCAGCGAGTGCGATCCCGCCGTGCCGACCAGGTTGTCGCCGCCCGCGATCTCCACCATCTCCGGCACCCAGTGTCCCGGCGCGAACGGCGGATCCAGCCACTCCAGCGCCAGCGTGCGCGGCCGGGGCCGGTCCGCCACCGCCTCGCGCACCCGGTCCACCCGCGCCCGCAGCCGCGCGACCGCGTCATCCCCCCGCGCGGACTCGCCCACGGCGTCGGCGACCTGGCGCATGGTGGCCAGGATCTGCTCCAGCGTGTGCGCGTCCAGCGAGACCACCGTCGGCGGATGGGGCAGCTGCGCGACGGCGTCGTGCACGGCGCCGGTGGGCACCGCGCACACCTCGCAGACGGCCTGGGTCAGGATGACGTCGGGACGCACGTCGCGCAGCGCATCGACGTCCACCTGGTACACGCTGCCGTATTCCAGCATGCAGCGCCGCACCTCGGCGTCGATCTCGCCGCTGGTGAGCCCCGCGGGGTCGAAGCGCGAGCGGCTCAGGCGCGGCAGGCGCAGCGCCTCCGGCGGATAGTCGCACTCGTGCGAGATGCCGACGAGGTGGTTCTGCAGCCCCAGCGCGTACACGATCTCCGTGGCGCTGGAAAGCATCGACGCAATGCGCATCCGCTGGATCAAACCGCTCAGTGGGGTGTGGGGCGCGAGATGGACCGGGTGCCCGTCATCACCCACAGGACGGCCGGGTCCGGCGTTCCCTCTTCGCCGCGAAGGGGAAAATGTATCTTCCAGCGCACCGGGTCGATACCGGGAAGCGTGCCGAGCGTGGACCAGCGGGTGATCTGCCACAGCATTCCCACCTGCCAGCCGCGCCGCATCTCGCGCACGGCGGTGCCCACGGCCAGCGTGTCGCCCGCCGGCGACCGCAGGATGGCAGTCACGCGCAGCGAGTCGCCGCGCCCCGCCGCCGTCTCGAAGTACGGCGACCAGCGGCCGCGGGTGGGGCCGTCCCACTCGGTGCTGTGCGTGGTGCGCACCCGCCGCCCGTCGTCGAACACCACCGTCAGCACCGAGGCGCTGTCGCCGCCCGGAATCCACGGGTCGAACTGGAACCGCACCCCCGCCCGCGAGCCGCGCGGCACGCACCCGTTGCAGTCCTCCGCCGCAGGCGCGCGGCTGGGCATCCGCCACGCCGGCGCGCACGCCGCCAGCAGCAGCGCGACGAGGGGAAGACGCCGGATGTACGTAGAAGCGCGAACCATCACCATGCGATCAGAACCCGGTGGCGTGCCGTCCCCCGCGGGAGCGGATGCTCGTTGCGATTCTAATCCGGCAACGTGCCGTCCGCCCGCGGGAGCGAATGAATTCGCCGCGGGAAATTCGCAAAGTCCGCCTGCGCGGACTCGGCGGCCCGGCTCCATGCGGCGCCGGAAGCACCTGCGCGTCCGCAACCCGGCGGTCACCGAATCAGATCCGCAATGGCATGATTCGCCCCTGGACGTCACAAAATCCGCCACGCGGACCCGGCGGCCTGGCTGCGCCGGCATCCGACGCACCTGCGCGTCCGCGACGGGGGAGTGTTTTTGCCGATGCCGGGCCGCTCACCGCGACAGCACGCTCCGGTCTGCGGGACGGCTTGCTTCGGCCCCATCGGCAGGCCTAGCTTACCGCGCCCGACGTCCACCCCTCAGAAGGCGCCCCCTGATGCAGATCATCCGCGAGCCGCGCGTTACCGTACTGGCACGCCAGCAGTTCGTCTATCCCGAGCACATCAACTGGCACAGCGACAGCGACGTGGCCGGCGAGGTGGTCGCCGAGTTCGCCGGCCGCCTGTGCTACCTGAGCTTTGGCGAAGACGCGGGGCTGGAGGGCGGCCACAAGAGCATCCCGGGGCGTACGTCGAACGAAGCGTACCTGGGCAACATCCTGCGCACCAAGCACGGCAGCGTACTGGAGCACGCCGTGTGGAGCTTTCTCTTCGAAGGCGTCAGCCGCTCGCTCACGCACGAGCTCATCCGGCACCGCGCCGGCATGGGATACTCGCAGCTGAGCCAGCGCTACGTGGACGAGTCGCACATTGCCTTCGTGCTTCCTCCGGAAATCGAGGAGGGTACGCCCGAGTACGAGATCTGGCTGGGGGCATGCGAGCTGTCCCTTGACGCCTACCAGCGCCTGCTGGACGAGTTGACCGACAAGGTGGGCAACGACGGCCCGGCGACGATGCGGAAGAAGCGCGCCCGGCAGGCGGCCCGTTCCGTTCTGCCCAACTCGGCGGAGACCAAGATCGTGGCCACCGGCAACGCACGGGCGCTGCGGCACTTTTGCGAAATGCGCGGCAGCGGGTCCGCCGACCTGGAGATCCGCCGCCTTGCCGGTGTGGTGCTGCGCATTCTGCAGCAGGAGGCGCCGAACATCTTCGGGGACATGTACTTCGTTCCAAGCTCCGATGGTGTTGACATCATCGAGACGCAGCACGCCAAGGTCTGATCCGGCCTGATCCCCGGCCGCCGAGCGGCAATCCGCCTGCCCCACCCGCCGATCCGATGGCTCTTCCATCCGTGCCGCCGAACTTTCAGCAGGAGCGGGCGGGGATTCTGGCAGTCGCGGCGGAGATCAACCGTCTGGGTCTGATCTGGCGGGAAACGCCGATGGCGGACGTGGGGATCGATGGCCAGATCGAGATGGTGAGTGCGGACGGCGCGGCCACGGGCCAGCTGATTGCGGTGCAGGTCAAGAGCGGAGCGTCGTATCTGGACGATGCCGGAGACGCATGGAGATTCCATCCACAGCAAAGGCATCGCTTCTACTGGGAACGCTTTCCTATCCCCGTGCTGCTTTTCCTCCATTCCCCGGTGGACGGGGAGATCTACTGGGCGGACGTGCGGCAGGCGCTCCGCAATCCACACACTTCCCGGCCGGTCACCATCTCCAAGCGCAACCGGCTGCGGAACGCTACACCCAACGAGCTGTTCGAATCCGCGGGTGCTTCGAGTCAGCCCTATCTTCCCGTCGACGACGTCCTCTCCGCGATGGTGTCGAGGACGGCGCCCGCGGGCACGTTCACGCTGTCGTACCTGGAGATGTTCGCGCTTGGCCTGACCAACGGCTCGCGTGCGATCTACTACGGCATGGATCTGGTGATGGAGATCGCCGAAGCCCTGCGGGAAGGAGACGTGCTGACGCTTCGGGTGCAGGAGCACGAATATCTTTTCGGATTCGTGCAGTTCCTCGTGGAGCAGCGGCTGGCGGACGTCAACATCTCCGACTGCCTTACGGATTGGTATGATCGGCTCATGCAGCCGCGGTTCCTGGCTCCTCTCACGTCACGCGGCCGTGCGCTCGTCCAGCGCATCGGCGAACGCGAGGAGCAGATGATCGCCGAAGGCCTTCTGGAGCGGCAAGTTGGGATTCGGGTGGCCCGGCCGGCGCAGATGCATGTTCACCTCGAGGACGTTGACCGCGAGCGGATCTTTCGAGCAGAGGAATTCCGCCGTCACCTGATCATGCGGCTTCCATAAACGGCCATAAAGGCGTCACCCCGCGCCTGCTGTCGACTTCTGGACAAGTTACCTCCGCCTGCTTCCCCACCGGAGACACATGCATCCCAACGCCGCGCTCATCCACCGGTTCTACGACTCCTTCGCGGCGCTGGACGCGGCGGGGATGCAGGCGTGCTACCACCCGGACGTCGTCTTCAGCGACCCTGCGTTCGGCGAGCTGCGCGGGGCGCAGGCGGGCGCCATGTGGGCCATGCTCACCGGCCGCGCCAAGGACCTGCAGGTCAGCGCCACCGACGTGCAGGCGGACGACGCGCGGGGCCGCGCGCACTGGGACGCCCGCTACACCTTCGGCCAGACGGGGCGCAGGGTGCTCAACCGCATCGACGCGGAGTTCGAGTTTCGCGACGGGCTCATCATCCGGCACACCGACACGTTCGACTTCTGGGCCTGGGCCCGCCAGGCGCTGGGCCCCACGGGGCTGCTGCTGGGGTGGACGCCCGTCATCCAGAACAAGGTGCGCTCCACCGCGCGCGCCGGGCTGGAGAAGTACATGCGGGAGAACGGCGCCACGCCCTGAGCCTTCCATCCCCCTCCACCGGTCACGGGCCGCGAGGGCAACAACCAGGTCGCGACATCCCTCATCGTCCCCCCCCGATGGGTTTGCGTCTTCCCGTGCCTTCCGGGTGCGACGCGTTCGTGGACGCGGACGCGGGTGCCCCCGGGGTGTATGACGCCGCGAAGTCCCGCGGGCAGCCGGTGCGGATGATCGATCCGCCACCGTCGCGGCGAGACCCTCGACCAACGCGACATTTGCCTTTTGCGACACATTAGGGTAGTTATCGTCCCGCGTCGCCTGCGACCGCAGGCGAGCACACCCACACCGGTACGGGAGCGGGATCATGCGCAAGCTGAAGTTGGAGTCGCTGCAGGTAGAGTCGTTCGAGACCACGGGTCCGGCGCGTGCGGCGCGCGGCACCGTCGCGGGCCACCAGGTCGTCGGCACCGGCACCGGCGGCGACACCGGAGGCACCGCCGTGTCGTACTGCATGGTGTGCGAGCCCTGGAGCGCCGACTACCGCTGCGACCCCCAGACGTACGACATGCGCAATTGCGGAGAGACGAACCCCCAGTTCGACTGCACCTACGGCTGCACCTACGCCTGCTCGGATCCCCGGAACAGCTGCGGCGACGTGTGCTGGATCGACCCCGACCAGACGGTCAACTGCCAGGTCGGGTAGCCCCGGCCAGACGTTCACCACCCCCGGACGTGCAGCTGCCCCGTCGGTGACGAGTCCGCCGCCCCTGTCCGGTGGAGTGATCGCCCGCGGGTGAGCTCGAAAAGGGGGATGCCGCCCGCGGCATCCCCTCTTCGTTCGGATCCCTGCCGTTCACGTCGTCAGCCGCCCCAACCCTTCTGCCCGCTCCCGCGCTCCCTCGGCGCACCCGTGGCCTTTCACATCGCGCCAGAGGTTGCGCAATCATCGACAATACAACAACTTCAAATGTTCCCGCGGATCGGACCCGGGACACCTCTCCCCCCCTCCTCAACCGGAAACACATGCGCAAGCTGAAGCTGGAGTCGCTGGACGTCGAGTCCTTCGAAACCATTACCCCGACGCCGCGGAGCCGCGGTACCGTTCACGGCAACGTGGAGTTCTCCCCGTCCATCGAGACGTACGACATCCAGGAATGTGGCGACACGCGCTACTTCGACTGCACGTACGGCTGCTCGGTGGATACCGGCTGCGCCCACGTGTGCGGCGCGAGCGACGAGGTTTGCGGCTGAGCCAGCCGTGGCCGTCCGCAACGGACCCGCAACAGGCAGAGGGGGATGTCGCGGCAGCGGTATCCCCCTCCTGCTGCCCGCCAGTGTAGATTTCGCGGGGCCGCCCGCGTGGCGCATCCTTTACGACCTGCATCCACAGACGGATGAGCGACCTGCAACCACCCCGCTGGACGGTGCGCGCGGCCCGGCCGGCCGATGCCGATGCGCTCGTTCACCTGTTCCGCGACTACCTTCGCGAGACGTACGACGCGGAGTGGTACGGCTCGGCCGACGCGCTGCGGGCCGACGCGTTCGGACAGGCGTGCCGGATGTGCGTCGCGGAATCGGCGGGCGGGCTGGTGAGCTTCATCGGGTGGACGGCGTTCTACGACCTGCACCACTGCGTGCGCGGCGCCGAAGTACTGGACCTGTACGTGCGCCCCGCGGCACGCGCTCGCGGCATTGCGCCCGCGCTGCTGTTCGCGGCGGCGCAGGCGGTGCGCGACGCCGGTGGCCGCTTTCTCAAGGGCTCCGTCGCGGGCGACGGCGCCGCCCGGCGCCTGTACGCCCGCGTCGCGCTGTGCGACGCGGGCACGTCGTGCATCGTGGGCGGGCGCGCGTTCAGGCGCCTGGCCGACCTTGCCGGGCAGCCGCTCCGCGCCGCCGCCCGCTCGCTCCCCGAGCCGGCCTGGAGCTACGAGGCCTGAAATACGAGATCTGAAAAGCAGCCGCAGGCGCTCTCGCCCGCGGCTGTTTTCGTTGTCCGCGCTGCCTCACGCCGCCAGCCGCCGCAACCCGCCTCCGCTGGATTCCCCTGCTCGCTTTACGTTCCCCGGCAATCGATTGAATGCTCGTTCCCATGGCGTTTCGTGCTCCCGCCGCCAGCCACAAAACACGCCAAGTCTTGCGGATTGCGTCCGGAATCGATAATCCATTCTCCGGCATCGTTCCGCGGATGCGGGTGAGCCCTCACGCACAGCAGGAGTTGGATCATGCGCAAGCTGAAGCTGGAAGCACTGCAGGTGGAGTCGTTCGAGACGACGTCGGGGGCGCCCCGTATGCGCGGTACCATTCAGGGCAACGCAGACGCAACGGGTACGGGCACCGGCACGGGCGTGTCGGTGTGCGCGGTGTGCGAGCCGTGGTCCAATGACCGTCACTGCGGGCCCGATACCTACAACGTGCACGACTGCGGTGAAACCATGTACTTCGACTGTACCTTCGGCTGCACGCGCAACACGTGCGACCCCCACGTCAACAGCTGCGGCCAGTACTGCTGGATCGAGGACACCGCGCAATGCGTCGTGGAGAAGTAAGGTCCGCCCGGAGCTAGGATGCAGCGAGGGGATGCCCGTCCGCGGCATCCCCTCGCTGCATCCTGGCCCCTCTCACCCCGCCGCACCCCTCTTCCGCGCCGCGCTCGTAGACGTCAGGCACAAGCTGGCCCCGCGGATGGAGCGCGAGCCAGGTGTGATCCTTCCTGATTCCATCTTCCCGCCGGCGTCCGGACTTTCGCATCGTGTCGAAGCGGCACCGCCCGCACCACGAATCGGCGCATTCGTGCAGTTGCACAATTCACGACACGATAACAACTTGAATCAATCGCCTGTCCGCAGAGGGCGTGCCCCCCAATTCTCTTTCAGAGTAAGCAGATGCGCAAGCTGAAGCTGGAGTCGGTAAAGGTCGAGTCGTTCGAGACCACGCCCGCGGCCGCCAACGAGCGCGGCACCGTCGACGCCCACGGCAAGCCCGGCCCCATCGAGACGTACAACGTGGACCGCTGCGGCGACACGCGGTACTTCGACTGCACGCTCGGATGCACGGTAGAAACCAACTGCTACTGCGTCGCCACCGACATCGACTGCGTCTGAGCCCGCACGTTCCACCGATTCACCCTCCGTCGGCAGCCGCGCTCCCCTTGCGCGGCTGCCGATCACATTTCTGCGTGCGCCGCCCGCCCCGCATCACCTCCACCGCGCCGCGCCTGTAGACGGTCAGGCACACTCGCTCGCCCCGCGGATCGATCCCCATCCAGCCTCGTAATCCCGCGCACCGCCGGACGTCATCCGCCGGCATCGCTCTGCTCGGGCGGCGAATCCGCCGCCGGGAAGCGGGCGCCGTAGCGCAGGCCGTCGATGAGCAGGTCCACCATGCGCTCGGCCCCGGCGTCGCTCCCCGACAGGCAGAGGTTGCCCACCGCGCGCAGCAGGTCGTCGGGATCGACGTCGGAGCGGACGGCACCGGCCGCCGCCGCGGAATCCAGCAGCGATTCCAGGGCGGGCCCCAGGTGCTGCCGGAAATACGCGGGCAGCGGCTCGAACGCGGGATCTCCCGAGTGCAGGGCCGCGGCGAGCCCGCGCTTGGTCGCAATGAAGCGGCTGTATCGCCGCAGCCAGGCCGACAGCGCCTCGCAGGGCGGGTGCTCGGCGGCCAGGGCGGGCGCGGCCCCGGCGCAGGCATCGACCTCGCGGCGAAACACCGCCGCCACCAGGTCGGCCCGCTGCGGAAAGTGCCGGTAGACGGTGCCCACGCCCACGCCGGCCCGCGCGGCGATCTCGCGCACCGGCGCATCCACCCCCGAGGTGGCGAACACCTCCTTGGCCGCCTCCAGCAGCGTGTCGATGTTGCGCTTCGCATCCGCCCGTACGGCACGCGTGGCCCCGCCCGGCGCGTCCGGCACCGCGAAATCTCCCGGCGTTTTCTCGTCGTCGATCATGTTCCCTCATCCCTCCCTTGACTAAACGGAACGGTGTTCCACATATTAACGGAGCGTTGTTCCGCTTCTGGATGATAACGCATTCAGGCGGTACGGACCACCTGCCGAACACGTTCTGGGAGATCATCATGCAAAGCAAGCCCGTCGCCCTGGTTACCGGGGCCAACCAGGGAATCGGTCTGCAGATCGCGAAGGAGCTCGCCGCCCACGGCTACACCGTGCTCGTCGGGTCGCGCAATCCGCAAAACGGGGAAACCGCCGCCCAAGGAATCGGGGCGGATGCGCACGCCATCCAGCTCGACGTTACAGACCCGGCCTCCATCACGGCCGCGGCGGAGCGCGTGCGGACGGAGTTCGGCCGCCTGGACCTGCTGGTGAACAACGCCGCCATCTCGCACGCCGGAGCGCCGGGCAAGACGCTCGAGCAGGTGATCGAGGAGGGCCGTGCAAGCGTCGCGTCGCTCGACGAGGTGCGCGCCGTGTGGGAGACGAACGTGTTCGGGGTCATCGCCGTCACGCAGGCCCTGCTGCCGCTGCTGCGCGAGGCGCCGGCGGCGCGCATCGTCAACGTGTCGAGCAACGTCGGCTCGCTCACCCTGAACGCCGATCCGAACTTTCCGTACCGCAGCGTGTTCGGCCTTGGGTACGCCGCGTCCAAGACCGCGCTGAACGCGGTCACGCTTGCCTTTGCGAACGACCTGGAGGGGACGAACATCAAGGTCAACGCCGTGAGCCCGGGCTTTACCGCGACGGCGCTCAACAACTTCCAGGGCGTGGAGTCGATCGAGGAAGGATCCCGCGCCCCCGTGGCCGTCGCCCTGGACACGGACGGCCCCACGGGCACGTTCACGGGTCCGGACGGCCCGCTGCCCTGGTGATGTAGCCTCCATCGCATGGCTCGCGGTTGGATGATCGGATGCGTGAAAACAGCCGCGGCTCTGTGCCCGCGGCTGTTTTTCATCGTGACGCCCGGACGTCAGGCGACGGCTTACGATCTACTTCGAGCGGGAGCTGCGCGGCGACCTCGACCGCGGTGACCTGGAGGTCTACGGCGTGAGGGAGGGACGCTTCGAAATCGCGGATGACGGGCCCCGGAGAGTCCGGCGGGGCCGTTCCGATCCGCCACGCGTCCCCCTCGTTCCGGCAGACGCCCGTTTGGTTCCCAATGCGTGGTACGATCTGGTGTCCTCATCCAACTTGGTGGCACGGGCACGCGGACCACGCCGGCCGCGGATGCGCCGTGACGATCCACCTTTGCTTCTGAGGCACCATGAAAAAGATCCTGCTCAGCCTGGCCCTCGCCGCCCTCGCCACCGCGTGCGCCGACGCCCCGACCGCGCCCGCGCGCGCCGCGGCTCCCGAGGCGGCCTCGGCCTCCACGTCCAGCACCTTCGGGATCACGGCCGAGTTGCAGGGAGCCCCCGTGAACCCGGGCGAGAACTGGTACTTCGGGGTGGAGATGGACAACTACTCCTCGGGGAACATCTTCGATTACTACTTCACCTGGACGCGTGGCTTCACCGTGGTGCAGGAGGGGTACGGGCTCCACGCGTTGACGATCCCGGATCAGCAGGTCGTGGCGGACATCGAGCTGACGGTGGAGGTGACCGGGCCGGACGGCTACGCCTCGAGCCTGATCTCGCTCGGGGTGGGCCCGTGGACGACCGCCGGGACGCGCACGATCACCTGCTACACCTGCTGACGGGCAGCGTCCGCGCACGCCGCGGCGGCGGGGCTTCGGCTCCGCCGCCGCGTTTGCCTCCCCCACGAACCCCGTCCCGCGGCTGCGCGGGTTCCCCGCCTTACCCCGCCAGCCGCCGCACCACCTCCACCGCCCCGCGCTTGTAGACGGTCAGGCACACCAGCTGGCCCTGCGGATCGATCACCTGCTCATCTTAAAGTGTGCAGATGCAGAAGCCGTCTTCCTGATCGCAGAAGCCGGAGCTCGCCCCTTGCGCCCTGCACAACTTGTTGCAGCGCATATCGGCGTCGGGGTAGTTGTAGCACGCGTCCACGGCCGCGGCCGCAGTCGGCGCGGCCACTGCCTGGACAGCGCCAAAGCTCAGGCAAGGCACAACGACCAAGGCGGTGATGTAGCGCATCCGTGGGAATGTGGGGCGCATACGTCCTCCTGCTTGCGGGGTTTGCCGGAGACAGCGGAATTGACAATCAGTCGCGCGCTGCCTGCGAGACGCGCGAATTAACTGTAGGCTGCGCAGAACGGCGCGCAAGTGAGTTTTGCGGAAGATCGATCGAACCCAGCAACCGCAGGCTCCCTCGCCCGCGGCTGCTGCGTTGATTCGTGAGTCAAGCCGCCAGCCGCCGCACCACCTCCACCGCGTCGCGCTTGTAGACGGTCAGGCACACCAGCTGGCCCCGCGGATCGATCACCGCCCAGTTGCGATCCTTCTTGCGGATGGTGTAGCCGGGCTGCGGTTGCGGGGCGGGCGCCTGCGCGGTTCTGCCTGGTGGGCATCGTGGCCTGAAACCATGTAGCCTTCAAAACAGCCGAGGGCCGCTCATCCAGCGCTGGACGTAGTAATGCCAAAAACAGGATCGTTGCAGTTCTGCCACGCCAGTTGTAGACTTCTGCACGCATCGGCGGATACCGTGCGGGTCACTTTGACCGGACCGACGGTTTCCACGTTCACCATCCAGGGCTTCCCCACCTTCCACTCTCCAAACATCCAGCGGGCGCGATGAATCGCGCCTCCCTACGCCGTGTGCGAGACAATCTCCCGAATTCGATAATTTTGACGGATGGCGATCAAGCGCACCGAACCGCGGCGCGCTTCCGCAGGGCGAGCATTCGCCCGAATACAATGCGACTTGGAGGAAAAGATGAAGTTCCCCCTACGCGGCCACCGCTGGGTTCTCACGGCTCCCCTGCTGGTCCTGATAACCGCCTGCTCGGGCGCCGACGACCAAGACCAAGTCGGCGGAGACGCCACCGCGGACACGACACCGGCCACCACGCAAGCGCCGCCGCCTCCCCCGCCCGCCTCCGCGAGCGCGCTCACCGACGGCAACATCGTCGCCATCCTGGCGGCCTCGGGAAACGCGGAGATCGTGCCCAGCCAGGCCGTCCTGGACCGCGTGGAGAACGCGCAGGTGAAGCAGTTCGCCCAGCACATGATCACGCAGCACACCGCGCTGAACGATACGGTCAGCACGGTCGCCCGGCAGAACAACATCACGCCGGCCCCCAACGCAGTGAGCGCGCAGCTCGATTCCACGAGCAGCGCAACGGTGCAGCAGTTCCAGGGCCTCTCCGGTGCCCAGCTGGACCGCGCGTTCATGCAGTACATGGTGGCGTCACATGAGGGTGCGCTCCAAGCCGTGACCACAGATCTCATCCCGTCGGCACAGAACCCGCAGCTCCGCGCGACCATTCAGCAGAAGGTGCTCCCCGTCGTCGAGGCGCACCTGGCAGAGGCGCGGCAGATCCTGGGCTCCCTCGGCCCGTCCTGAGCAATTTCCTTTGAAGAGCTAGCGCGTCCAGAAAGTGCAGGGCGGATTGGAAGCCGCCCCGCTAACGCCCTGAACAGATCGCCAGGAGCAGGTGCCGGAGCCGGCATAGCTGCAGGCGATTAGGAGGTTGGATACGGCAGCCGCGGCTCAGTCACCCGCGGCTGCCGTTCTGCTTTCGAGTCACGCCGCCAGCCGCCGCACCACCTCCACCGCGCCGCGCTTGTAGACGGTCAGGCACACCGGTTCGCCCCGTGGATCGATCCCAACCGGTGCGGCATGTTCGCGGCGGATGCCTGGAACTCGGCTCCTGATCCATCGGGCGGCGGTCTCAGACCGGCATCTGCAGCATGTACTTGCCCGGTGCGCTCCCTTTTCGTATCAATTCGGCGCAATCTCCATCCACTTTTGGGATGTTCGCCGATGATCTACCTGCTGCCGAAGCTGCGCTCCATCTGCTTTCCCCGCCACCCTGGCCTCACACCCGCCGTCGCGGCCGCCTACGCGGAAGCGGCCGAGGTTTGCCTGGCCCGGCATCATCGGCCGCCTCTCACGCGCTTTTCTGTCCGGCGGCAGCATACCCGCCGTGCCGGGTACGTCGCTTGGCGACAGCCCTCGCTTGCCGCGCAGCGCGCGTTCAACAATCATGATGATGCCACGCGAGACGCCGCGTACATCCTTGCGCTGGCGGCGGTCGAGGCGGAACTCGGGCTCGTGGCGGTGGCCCGTGCCGAAACGCGTACCGGCGCCGACTACTACGTGGGACCGCCCGGATCGACGGATCTGGAATCCGCGTATCGTTTGGAGGTTTCCGGTGTAGATGCGCAGAGCGCCGCCGCTGTCTATCGCCGGCTTGGAGCGAAAGTCGACCAGGCACGGGCGGGACAATCCAACCGGCCCGCCCTGGCGAGCGTGGTGGCGTTTTTGCACCAACTGATCCTGATCGCGGTCGTCCTTGGGGAGACGTACGATGACGGATGAACATCGACAGGCCGAAGCGTACGCGGCGGAGGCGAGCCTGCTGTCCCGGCGCGGAGATGTCCGAGAGGCAGCGGAACTGTACCGCCGGGCGGCCTCAGCCGAACGGCAGGCCCTCGCGTTCGTGCGGCGCGACCAGGTGCGAACGTGGAGCGTGCTCGCGGTGAGCCTCGCGTCACTGCTGTACAAAGGCCAGGCGTTCTCCGAGGCGGAGCAGACCATCACGAGCCTCCTGGAATCGGAGGCGCTCCTCCCCTGGGCGCGCGAGGAACTCTCGGAACTGCTTGAAGCGGTGAGCGACAGGCCGATGGCGCATCGGTAAGGCCCGGTTCGGCACATGATCGCACGAAGAACGGCAGCCGCGGGAATCCCTTCCCGCGGCTACCGTCTTTTGTTACGCCGCCAGCCGCCGCACCACCTCAACCGCGCCGCGCTTGTGGACGGTCAGGCACACCAGCTGGCCCTGCGGATCGATCACCGCCCAGTTGCGATCCTTCTTGCGGATGGTGTAGCCGTGCTGCGGCTGCGGGACGGGCGCCTGGCGGTTCTGCTTCCTGGGCATCGTGGCCTCCGGTGGGCTTGACCCCTGGCGCCCGGCAGGGCTACACTTGCGGTAGCGGGCGGCCTTCGGGTCTGTTCGCTGGTGAGGCTGGCCAGTCTTCTTCGCGGGAGTAACGGTCAGCCTTTTCTTTGTCCCTGCTGGTCACTAATATAGCAGACCACAGGCCGTTTGTCTATAGTCACGCAGACCACAGACCAGCATGGATGCGGCAAGCGAACGCGCACGGTTCCGCGATGCGGTTGACCGGCTTCGGCAGTCCTGCGGCTATTCGATGGAGGAGGTCGCGGCCGAGTTCGGCCGTCACGCTGAACATGGCGCAGCGCTGGCGCTCCGAGACTGGCTGCCACAAGCCGCGCGCGGGGTGGGAGGCGGTGCTGGCGGGGATGGCTGAGCGCGGCGCCGGGGCGAACCGTGAGCGGGCGGGAACGGCGGAGCAGCTGGCTAGAGAACTTCGGGAGCACGTCTGAACAGGCCTCGAGCAGCTTACACAATACCAACCCCTAGGAGGGGATAGTGAATTGCGTCCTCTTGAGCGGGGGCGGGTGAAGCTGCGTGTCTCGAGCTAATCTGCTTAGCCCCAATCTCGTGCGCTGAGAACTCCGGCCAACGGCGGCATGCTCCGTCGCCGGGGGCAGTCGCCCTACAGACTGCGGCGAAGCAGAAGGGTTGCCCACGCGATCATCTGGACGCATAGATTTACGTACACGTTCAGCCGAGTGGCTGCCATTTACATATCAACCTCACTGCCGGAACACCACACGCAGGAATCCGGCGGCGGCGTGTCATCGTAGCCGGATTCGCTTCGAGGAACGTCATAGAGCGTCCTTCAGACCAGATTACTCTACGAGCATGACTGATCCGATTTCCGGCGCACTGACGCAGCTTGGCGCGAGCGCGGTGGGGTACGTAGCAGAAGAAGGGCGGGGATTCCTCGCCCGCATCGCTGGAGGCGCTGCTGACGAGTTCGGTAAGATGTTTGCGGAACGCGTGCGGTTGATGCGTTACGGTCAGTCGCTGAAACTTGCTGCGCGGGCGGCCGAGATGGTTCGGCAATCAGGCGGAAACCCCAAAGAGGTTCCGGTGGGCACTCTGCTGCCATTGCTTGAAAAGGCAAGTCTTGAGGACGATCCCAAGCTCTTTGAGATGTGGGCGGCGCTGCTGGCGAACACCGCGTTGGGAACCGTGGAGCGTCCGAAGCTCGCGTACATTCTGGAGCAGTTAACTCCGCTAGACGCGCATGTCCTCTCTCTCCTGCCAAAACAGACGCTTCCACCCCACAGCTTTCGACCCGTCCAGTCTCAACAGACGAGGCCGATGCATCCTCATGTTTCTCCCGGCCTGTCTGGATTCGCTGGCCCTACGCCGGGGGAGTTGGCGGAACAGATCAATGAAAAATTGGGCTTGTCTCTCTCTTCTGAGGTAGTCCGCGCGTCCTGCGACGCCTTAGTTGCGCTTGGCCTCACTCAGCGAAACGTATCCCGAACGATCATCACCGTGAGGGAAGACGTATTTCCTGTGCTCGATGGACACACGGTAACTGACCTGGGCTTACAACTGAGAATCGCATGTATGCCCCCCAACGGCATGCCGGTGCAAGAAATCGCCTGAACAAGCTGGGTGTGCTACTTGACGCCATTCGACATTCCCACCTGCCCCAGCGCCCGTCCCGCCTTGACAACCCCCGGTGCCTGCGGAGTAGGCTCGCGCTCCCTGCGCGATCTGTCGATCGTTCGATAGGGTGGCGGCACGGAACCGGCGGGGAGGATGGCGCCGCCCCGCTGTGAGCGCATCGACGAGAGATACAGAGCCCTTTGTCCGGCAGCCGCGGGCGTCTCGTCCCGCGGCTGCCTTTTTCGTCGATGGCTCAGTTCGTCAGCCGCCGCACCAGTTCGACCGCGCCGCGCTTGTAGACGGTCAGGCACACCAGCTGGCCCTGCGGATCGATGACCGCCCAGTTGCGATCCTTCTTGCGGATGGTGTAGCCGTGCTGCGGCTGCGGGGCGGGCGCCTTGCGGTTCTGCTCGGTGGGCATCGTGGCCTCCGGTGGGCTTGACCCCTGGCGCCCGGCAGGGCTACACTTGCGGTAGCGGGCGCCTTCGGGTCTGTTCGCGGGTGAGGCTGGCCGGTCTTCTTCGCGGGAGTAACGGTCAGCCTTTTCTTTGTCCCTGCTGGTCACTAATGTAGCAGACCAGAGGCCGTTTGTCTATAGTCATGCAGACCACACACCAGCATGGATGCGGCGAGCGAACGCGCACGATTCCGCGATGCGGTTGACCGGCTCCGGCAGTCCTGCGGCTACTCGATGGACGAGGTCGCGCAGGAGTTCGGCGTGACGCTGAACATGGCGCAGCGCTGGCGCTCGGAAACTGGTCGCCACAAGCCACGCCCAGGATGGGAGGCGGCATTGGCGCAGATGGCTATGCGTGGCGCGACGGCCAATCGCGAGCGAGCGGAAGCAGCGGAGCGACTCGCTCACGAGCTTCGGAGCGAATCTGTACGAGCGGGCTAACGAAAGAAAAACAGGCAACCAGATAGGAGCACCGAGAACGTATGGCACGCAAACAACCCACGCTAGAAGTATCGAGTCAAGCAGGCGAAGAGGTCCTTTCCGAGTCAAAAAAGCCTTTGGTATTTATCAGTCACGACACGCGGGATGCTGACATCGCTGAGGCTTTCAGCAATCTTCTCACCGACGCAAGCGGAGGTATTCTTCTGTCATTCAGGTCGTCCGATCGCAAAGGTGTCGCAGGGATTGAGTTTGGGGCTGAGTGGTATCGTACAATCATGGAAAGAATTGACAGTGCCACGGATGTGGTCGCGCTGTTGACTACATTCAGCATAAACCGCCCTTGGATTCTCTATGAAGCAGGCGTAGCCAAGGGGAAGCTGAATAGAATTGTATTTGGGCTTGCGATTGGAATTCCACTCACGGACACAAATGTCGGTCCATTTGCGCAATTCCAAAACTCGGGGGATGATGAAGACTCATTAACGAAGCTTGTGCTCCAACTCATCCGTCGCAACCCAGATGCTGCGCCCCGCGAGGAAGCTGTTCGCCGCCAAGTGATCGCGTTCCGAGAAATAGTCTCCGAGTTGCTAGCGGCTCGGCAGGAGGTCACTATTACCGGTCACGCCGAGTTGAAGGATACGGAAGACGTTACGAAGCTATTCGAGGAAGTTAAAGTCATGTTTCGGGAACTTCCAGAGCGTCTGGATCGCAGTCTCAGAGCTACTGTAAGGCGAGTGCCCCCCAACCTTCAGGATGACTCGGGACTTGTATCTTTCAACGATATTCTATCTCTGTCCAAAACATTACCGCCCACAGAACGGACTACGCTCTGGCTTATCGCAGCCGCACATTTCCGCGACAGTGCTCCTGGGATTTACGAGGTCATCGTCGAGGTATACCGAGCTGTGCTGCGGAGAGATTCTCGTATAATTGGGAACGTGGCTGACAGCCTCCGTCGTCTACAGGCCGATGGACGCGTGGACTTCGATCTATTCCTTTTTCTCGACACGATCCCTGATCAACTCTCGTACAAATTACTCAGTCTGATCATAGAGCCGATTGAGCAGCTTGCTTTTGAAATGAACCGAAACTCCAAAGGCTCGGATCTGCAAGACTCTTAGGAGGGGCGGTAACAAAGGAACCGCGTTTGCCTTGACACCCCCTCCGCCCGCGGGTTAGGTTCACGCTCACCGAACGTTCGTTCGAACGATCGTTCGATAGAGGGTGGGGCGGCACGGAACCGGCATTTGCGCCGGCAGCCGATGCCGCCGCGAGAGCATCGAGGGAGATCAAGCCCTTCGCACCAGGTACGGAGACGCACGAATGGCCCGCTTTACCGACGAAGAGCTCAAGGAAAAGGTACAGAACGGCTTCATCGTCGAGTACCCGGACGACATGACGGAGGGGTACCGCAAGGCCCTGATCGTACAGCTGCTGGTGCAGGCCGACACGGAGCTGGTCAGCGCGCCGGCGTACTTCGGCGCGGCCAAGGACGCGCCGAGCACCAACACCATGGTGAGCGCCACGGCCATCATCCAGGACGAGCTTGCGCACGCCAACATCGCGTACCGCCTGCTGGAAGACCTGGGGCTGGACAAGGAGCAGCTGGTCTACGGACGCCAGCCGCACGAGTTCAAGCACCCGTACGGCTTCGACCATCCGCTGGAGAACTGGGCGGAGCTGGTGGTGGCCAACGGCCTGTACGACCGCGCGGGGATCACGCTGCTGGGCGACGTCTTCAAGAACACGTCGTACGGGCCACTGAAGCGCGCGCTGGTCAAGGTGGACCAGGAAGAGACCTTTCACCTGCGCCACGGCGAGATGTGGATGAAGCGCCTGAGCAACGCCGGCGGCGAGGCCAAGGCGCAGATCCAGCGCGCGGTGGACTGGATGTTCCCCATGGCGGTGGAGTGGTTCGGCCTGCCGGACGACATGAAGCGCCACAGCGGCCAGCTGGAGTACCGCCTCAAGGGGATGACCAACGACGAGCTGCGGCAGACGTGGATGAAGTCTACCGTGCCGCTGTGCGAGAGCATCGGCATCGACGTGCCGGCGCACTGGGACGAGGAGCAGCAGAAGTTCGTGCTGGAGTACTCGTTCCCCTGCGAGTACGACGAAGACGAGAAGCGCTGGCTGTTTGGCGAGGGCCAGATCAGCTGGGAGCAGGTGTTCGAGCGGTGGAAGCGCCGCGGCCCCAGCAACAAGGCGTTCGTCGAGGCCATCCAGGACGGCCGCGGCTTCCGCAAGCAGCTCGAGGCGGCCGCCTGATGTCGTGCAGCACGACGGAATCGCGCTTCGGCGGATTGGAGGAGGGCGGCACGGCGGTGCTGGACGCGCCGTCCGCCTATCCGTGTCCGCCCGAGGAGCGCACCGGTCCGCTGTGGGACGCGCTGCGTGAGGTGATGGATCCCGAGATCCCCATCTCCCTCGTGGACCTTGGCCTCATCTACGACATCCGCCAGGACGGCGGACAGGTGGAAGTGGACCTGACCTTCACGGCGACCGCGTGCCCGTGCATGGCCTTCATCCACTACGACATCGCGGACCGCCTGCAGCGCGAGCCCGGCGTCGAAGAGGTGAAGGTGATCGAGACGTGGACGCCGGCGTGGACCAAGTCGCGGATCACGCCCGAAGGCAGAGAGGCGCTCCGGAAGTTCGGCGTGTCGATGTAGAGAAGAAGTGCGTTAGTGCGTGAGTGCGTCAGTGCGGGAGTGAACTGCACGGGCACGGCGTACTTCCGCACTCACGCACTAACGCACTCACGCACTGAGTTCCCGTGATCGAGCCCGTATTCGAAGTCTTTGCCCGCAAGTCGCGGGGCGAGCCGCTGCGCCACATCGGCTTCGTGAACGCCGTGGATGGCGACCTCGCGAAGGTGTACGCGTGGAAGATGTACGACGAGCAGAACTGGGGAGAGATGTGCGTGATTCCGCGCACCGCCATCATCCCCGTGAATCCCGAAGAAAGCCAGTTCGTGACCATGATGGGCCGCGACGGCGAGCAGGCGCTCGTCCACAGCAAGGGCACCGGCTCGTACGGCGGCGCCGAGGTGGCGGGGGGCACGCGATGAGCCTGGAAGGCCTGAACAGCCTGTCGGCGCGCGTGGAGAGCGCCGCCGAACTGGACGACGACGCCCGCGCCGCGCTGCGCTCGCTGATCCTTACGCTGGCGGACAGCAAGCGCGTGCTGGGGCTGCGCTACAGCGACCGCATGCTGGGCGCGCCCACGCTGGAGGCGGGGATCGCCGCATCGTCGATGGCGCAGGACGAGTGGGGCCACGCGCGCCTGACCTACGCCCTGCTGGGCGACTTTGGCGACGACCCCAAGGCGCTGGAGCACGAGCGCCCGGCCGCCGAGTACCGCAGCCACCCGGCGCTGGACGCGGAGCTCGGCTCGTGGGCGGACTTCATCGCGTGCATTCTGCTGGTGGATACGTCCCTCGTCGTGCAGTACGGCGCGCTGGTGGAAAGCCGCTACACGCCCGCGCACAACCGCGTGCAGAAGATGCTGGACGAGGAGCGCTTTCACTTTCAGTACGCCGCCGGCTGGGTGCGCCGCATGGCCGCCGTGCCGGAGGTGCGCGAGGAGCTGGCCGCGTCGCTGGCGCGCTACCTTCCGCAGGCGCTGCAGTGGCTGGGGGATGATTCGGGCGACACGGCGGGGCGGCTGGTGGGCGAGGGACTGGTGAGCGCCGGGCCGTCCACGCTGCGCGCCCGCTTCCTCTCGCGCGTCGTCCCCGTGCTGGCGGATGCGGGGCTGGCCGACGGGCTGGGGCTGGAGCGGCGCGACGGTGGCGAGTGGACCATCGCGCAGCCGCTTTCGTTCGATGGATGGGACGAGTCGACGCGCCGGTCGGGCGGCAGCCTGGACGAGGTGACGGCCGCCCGCGCCCGCGGCGACAAGAACCGCGCCCTTCTGCTGGACTGATGGCGGACCGCCCCGCGGCCCATCCGGCGGACGAGGAGCTGGTCCCCAAGTCCGCGCCCTGTCCGTTCTGCGATGGAATGGACACGGACCTGGTGAACCCGTTCGGCGGGCAGCTTTCGGTGGCCCAGTACTGGTGCCGCCGCTGCCGCACCGCCTTCGAGTACATCAAGTGGGGCGACCACGACGACGAGGCGTGATCCCCGAACGGCAAAGGGCGTAAGGGTACAGAGGAACAGAAAAAAGCCAGAGGAACAGAGGAAGCCGCTCCCGGTTTTCCTCTGTTCCTCTGGCTTTTTTCTGTTCCTCTGTACTCCAGCCTGCTGAATCAGGCCGCCGCGGCAGAGCGCCTGGGAGTCGCCCCGTGCGGGGCGGCGCCCAGGAAGGTCCGCTCGGCGGCGCGGGCGATCGCGGGGAGTTCGACGAGCGCGCCGGCGGCAAAGACGAAGCGGTCGGGGCGCACCAGCACGCACTGCACCCCGCGCGCGGCGAGCCACGCGCCGATCCTGCCCGTCTCGTCCACCATCGCACCGTCGCGCGGCGCGGAGCCGGCGGGGAGCAGGATGACGACGCGCGCGCCGAGACGGTCCCACGCATCGCGATCCACGGCTTCGGCGCCGGACACGACCAGCGCGAAGCCGTCGCCCAGCACCGCGTCGGAGAGGACGGTGCCGGACGTCGTGGCGACCGGGTACTGCGGGAACATCGTCCCCTGCACGTCCTTCTTTCCCCTGCGGCCGCCGTGGATGAAGGCGCCCGCCGGGTACACGGCGCCGGGCTTGAACTCCATGTTGCGGATGGCGCGGCGGATGCGCGGCACCTTCTGGATCGCCACGAAGAACCGGTCCCGCAGCACCGCCGTCCACCGCCTCCGCGCCAGGAACACCTTCGACATCCCCACGCTCGCGTCCGCCATCGCCTTTACGTGCGGGCGGCGCTCCGTCTCGTAGCTGTCCAGCAGTGAATCCGCCGCGGCGCCGCGCAGCACCAGCGCCAGCTTCCACGTCAAATTCGCCGCGTCGCGCAGGCCGCTGACCAATCCCTGGCCCATCATCGGCGGCATCTGGTGCGCGGCGTCGCCCAGCAGAAAGATGCGGCCGTCCCGCCACCGCTCCGCCACCATGTTGTGGAAGGCGTACACAACGGAGCGGGTGATGCGGAAGCGTGCCGGGTCCACGTAGCGCGAGATGAGGCGCGCGACGTTCTCCGGATCCTCCAGCTGCGCGTCCGTCTCGCCGGGGTTCACCATCATCTCCACCCGGAAATCGTTCTCCGCGCCCTCGGCCACGAAGGTGGGGCGATGGGGATCGCAGACGAAGGTCGCGTCGCGGATGCGCATGGCGCGCTCGTCCTCTGGCTGTCCGGAAACGGCCAGCCAGCGATCGGGATAGCTGTCGCCCGTCAATCCAATCCCCGCCAGCCGCCGCACGGTGCTGCGCGCGCCGTCGCACCCCAGCACGTACCTGGCGCGCACCCGCCACCGCTCGCCGCCCTCCACCTCCCGCACCTGCAGCGTCGCGCCGCCCGCGTCCTGCGCGATCGCCGTGACCTCTCGCCCCAGGTGCATTTCCACGTGCTCGAAGCGCTCCAATCCGCGGCGCAGCTCCGCCTCCAGGGTGGGCTGATAGAAGAAGTTGAGCGGCGGAAAGCCGTTGCCGAAGTCCAGCCCGGCAATGTCGATCTCCGCGAACTGCCGGCCGTCCACGCCGGTGTAGTGCACCATGCTGGCGCGGGCCATGTGCGCGCGCACCTCGTCCGCCAGCCCGGCGGCCTGGTACACGCGCAGCGCCTCGTCGTCGCAGCTGAAGGCGCGCGGCTGGGCGTGCCCCACGCGCTCGCGCTCCAGGACCATCACCCGCAGCCCCTGCAGCCCCAGCAGGTTGGCCGCCACGGCGCCCACGGGCCCGCAGCCCACGATGGCGACGTCCGTATCGATCTCGATTTCCATCGGTCCGTTCAGTCGATCAGGTGAAAACTTTTTGACGCGGCGACATTCCCCGCCGCGGTTCCAGGTAAACGCATACGCGGCTCTTTTTTGAACAAGGGGGCTCCGCGGCGCCCCGAACGGTGGGGCGATCCGCCTTTCCGGAGTGCACCGGATTCTTCGTTTCAGGCACGGACGTCCCGCATGCGTCAGAAAACGGTATCCTGTGCGTTCCACTGAAGACGGGCGAAAGGGCAGCGCCTGAAGGGCGCGGGCGGCAGGGGTCAATCTCTGCCGCCACCTCCAACGGCGAAAACAGCGGCAGCGTGGACAAACGCAGCACCGGCGAAGGAGTTGGCCAGGATCCGCGAATTCCATCGGTGGCACCGGTGTGCACCACCACGCGTTCTGCTACGTTTTACCCCGCCCTGTCTGGAGGAATTCGCGCGAAGACCTTTACAGACGTAAACGGAGTGGTTATGTTGGTGGCGACGCGACGTCACCAACAGTGCGGTTCCCTCTTTCTCTTCCGCTCCATCGCGCCCCGGCCGCAGCGTCGCGGGTGCTCTCGTGAGCGGACTGCGGCACTCTCCACCCCGCTGTCCTAAGCGGACACAATCAATCGGCTACGCTGGCCAACCCCACCCCTTTTCCGCGGAGACTCCCTGCATGGATGCAAAAAAGTATGCGACGCTGGCTTCGGTGGTAGACGAGACGCTGGCCGGGCGCACCGGGGATGCGCGCAGGCTTCTTTCGGAGCTGGTGAAGACGCTGGACGCCACCGGAACCGATGACCTTCAGTACTACATCTTCGCCTCGGCGCTTTCCAAGCGGCTCGAGTCGGACCAGGCGGCCGAGATCAACCTGTACCTGCGCCAGTTCGAGCGGACGCAGATCTCTCTGTTCAACCTGCTCGCCCAGCACCTGCCCACCGTGCAGATGGCCGGTCCCATGGCCAACGAGGTGCTGGCCGGGTACATCGGCGGGCACGACGAAGTGACGCTGCTGGACGTGGGCATCGGCTCCGGGCGGCAGGAGGTGGGGCTTCTGTACCTGCTGGCCACGCAGCGCCGCCTGCCCCGCAAGCTCAACGTGATCGCCATCGAGCCCGACGCGGGCAGCCTGCTCGAGGCGGGCGAGTCGCTGGCCGAGGCGGCGCAGACGCTGGGCGTGGAGCTGGAGTTCCACGCCGTGCACAAGGTGGTCGAAGAATTGGACGAGACGGACTGGCGCCTTTTCGGCTCGTTTGGCGCGCCGCTGGTGGTGCTGGGCGCGTTCGCGGTGCACCACGTGCGCTCCACCGGGGGGACCAGCGCGCGCGACACGCTGTTCCGCCGGCTGCGCGCGCTGCAGCCGGACGCGGTGGTGCTGTGCGAGCCCAGCAGCAACCACGACTCGCCCAGCCTGCGCGAGCGGTTCGAGGCGTCGTGGCACCACTTCGGCCTCACCTTCCGCATCATCGACGGGCTGCAGATTGGCGGCGGCGAAAAGAGCGCCATGAAGATGTTCTTTGCCCGCGAGATCGAGGACATCCTGGCCAACGCCGAGGAAAGCCGCTGCGAGCGGCACGAGCCCGTGGACGCCTGGGTGCGGCGGCTGCGCGAGGCGGGGTTCACCCCCTGCACGGACTTCGGGATGGTGGCCGGGCCCACGGCGGGGCCGGTGCGGGTGGCGGTGTGCGACGGTTACCTGGGGCTGGACTACGGCGACGAGACGCTGGTCGCCATCGTCTGCGCCACGTCGGGGGTGCCGGCGCGCGCCGGACGCATCTCGCCGCTGCTCCTGGAGCAGGTGGCCTGATCCGCTCGCGGCACGCAAAACAGGAGTGGCCGGAGCCCGCAAACACGGGTTCCGGCCACTCCGTTTACGTCTGTGCCTGCCGTCCACGCGGCGCAACGCATCCCCCGGGCCCGTTTTCGTAAACCGATGAAGCTGGAGCATATAGAAGCAAACACCGCCTTGACAGAGGGACGCGGCGAACGTTATCTATCCGCTCACTCTGCGACACCGTATTGTAGCAGGCGACGGTTGCAGCTGCACGACCCCATCAGCCTCCCTCCACTCCACGCAGGAAGACCTCAGCCATGCCCACCTTGCCCGCGGACACACCCGTCCTTTCGCCCCGTTTTGCGCGCGACGCCACGGTAAGCGGCGGCAACATCCTTTCGATGCTGGCCGCCATGGGCCCGTTCCGCAAGCGCGGCGAGCAGATCCTGGAGGAGCACGGCGTGTACTCGGTCACGGCCGAGGGGTGGTACTCGCTGGAGGCGTACGTGCGCAGCCTGCGGGCGATCGGCGAAAAGATGGGGCCCAACACGCTGTTCCAGATCGGCCGCCAGATCCCCAACCACGTACCGCTGCCGCCGGGGCTGGACACGTTCGAAAAGGTGCTGGCGTCGTTCGGGATGGCGTTCGACATGAACCACCGCGGCATTTCGGCGGGGACCATCACCTTCTCGCTCAAGAACCCGCGCACCGCCACCATCACCACGGGCACGCCGTACCCGGACGACTTCGACCGCGGGGTGATCGCCGGCTTCTTTCAGCACCTGCTGCGCGTGCGTCCCATGGTCGACACGGTGGCGACCGAGCCCGCCAAGTCGCGCGGCGGCGAAACGACGACGTACCAGGTGACGCTTCCGGTAGCCTGAGGGTTTCGGGCGCTTCGAAGGGCGCCGCGTTTTGTCGAGGGGACAGGTTACAGGGGACAGGTGACAGTGGGAACGAGGGGATGCCCTGCCCGCTGTAACCTGTCCCCTGTAACCTGTAACCTACCTTGCCAAGCGCGGCTCATTTCCCCACCGTGCGTCAGGCCGCGTGCGTCGCATGCCGGCAACACCCTGCGACCTCCTCCGCGCGGCATGAACGGCTTTGCGTCCGTCGTCTTCGACTGCGACTCCACCCTTGTGGCGGTGGAGGGCATCGACGAGCTTTCCGGACCGTTTCGCGACCGGATTGCGGCGCTGACCGACGCGGCCATGGACGGCTCGGTGCCGCTGGAGGCGGTGTACGGCCGGCGCCTGGAGATCATCCGCCCCACCCGCGCGCAGCTGGACGAGGTGGGGCGCACGTACGTCCGTGCGCTGATGCCCCACGCGCGCGAGACGGTGGCGGCGCTGCGCTGGCTGGGCAAGACGGTGCGCATCGTCTCCGGCGGGCTGCTGCCGGCGGTGCAGGCCGTGGCGCGTGAGCTGGGGATGGAGGACGGCGACGTGGCCGCGGTCGGCATCCGCTTCGACGCGGACGGCGAGTACGCGGGCTTCGACGACACGTCGCCGCTGACGCGCAACAACGGCAAGACGCCGGTGATCCGCGCCTGGAACCTGCCGCGCCCCGCGCTGCTGGTGGGCGATGGGGTAACGGACCGCGAGGCGCGCCCGGCGGTGGACGCCTTTGCCGCCTACACCGCCGTCGTCGCCCGCCCCGCGGCCATGGAGGGCGCGGACTTCGTGCTGCGCGAGCCCACCCTGGCCGCCGTGCTCGCCCTCGCCTGCTCGCCGGACGACCGCGCGCGGCTGGCGGACAGCCCCTGGGCGGGGCTGCTGGACGCGGCGGGATAGCTCCCTCGCCAGGGGCGGGCGCCCCTCCGGGCTCGCACCACTCGCCCACCTCCCCCAAAACTGCTGGGGGAGGTGGGGGGTGGGGCTGGCGGCCGGGTTGCCTCGGAAGAGTCGGTGCGAAATGGTGGGCCGCCCCCCACCCCGGCCCTCCCCCGCAAACAGCGCAGGGGAGGGTGACGCGCTCCACGGGCTTGTCGAAGCGGGATCGAATTCTCCCCTCTCCGTGAGGAACGAACGGGGAGGGGCCGGGGGTGGGGCACCCCGCGGACGCAGTTCGTTGTAATTCGTTCCGCCCAGTCCCATCGGCAACCCCAACCTCCCCCAGCAGTTTTGGGGGAGGTGGCGAGCCTAGGCGAGCCGGAGGGGGCGGCCGGCGGACGCGCTCGAAAGCGTGTCGTAGCGGGATCGAATTCTCCCCTCTCCGTGAGGAACGAACGGGGAGGGGCCGGGGGAGGGGCACCTCGCCCGCCGCCGTGCTCCATCACCGACCGAAATACCAGACCACCCGTGACCGATCCCATGCTGGACCTGCCGCCGCAGACGGAGTTCGGCCGCTTTTTTCTTCCCGGGCCCACCGAGGTGCACCCGGACGTGCTCGCGGCCATGACGCGCCCCGTCATCGGGCACCGCGGCGCGGAGATGTCGGACATCCTGCGCGGCGTGGACCCGGTGCTGCGCGCGCTGTTCCGCACCTCGCGGCCGGTGTACGTGGCCAGCTCGTCGGCCACGGGGCTCATGGAGGGCGCGGTGCGCAACGGCGTGCGCACACGCGCGCTGGCGCTGGTGAACGGCGCGTTCAGCGAGCGCTTTCGCGACCTGGTGGCCGACTGCGGGCGCGAGGTGGAGACGTACGAGGTGCCCATGGGCCAGGCCCACGCGCCCGACGAGGTGTTCCGGCGGCTGCGCGGCGGCGAGTACGACGCGGTGACGGTGGTGCACTCAGAGACCTCCACCGGCGTGCTGGACCCGCTCACGGAGATCGCCGAGGCGGTGCGCCGCGCGGAGATGGAGACGGGGGAGGAGATCCTGCTGCTGGTGGACGGCGTCACCAGCGTGGGCGGCATGCTGGTGGAGGCCGAGACGTGGGGGCTCGACTTTCTGCTCACCGGCTCGCAGAAGGCCATGGCGCTGCCGCCGGGGCTGGCGTTCGGCGCGGCGTCGGAGCGGATGATGAACCGCGCCAGGACGCTCTCCGGGCGTGGGCAGTACTTCGACCTGATCGAGTTCGACGCCTACTGGCGCAGGCACCAGACGCCCACCACGCCCGCCCTTTCGCTGATCTACGCCCTGGCCGCGCAGGCGCAGCGCATTCACGCGGAGGGGGTGGAGGCGCGGGCGCTGCGGCACTGGACCATGGCCGAGCGCACGTGGGGGTGGGTGGAGGAGCGAGGCCCGCGCTGGGGCCTTTCCCTCTTTGCCCCCCCCGGCCGCCGCTCGCCCACGGTGACGACGATCGGCGTCAACGGGGGGACGTCGGGGACGGAGATCTGCGCGGGGATGACGGCGCGCGGGTGGACGCTGGGCACAGGCTACGGAAAGCTGAAGGATTCGACGTTCCGCATCGGGCACATGGGAGACCACACGGTGGATGAGCTGGACGCGCTGCTGGCGGCGCTGGAAGAGGTGCTGGGATGACGGAGCGCTTTCGCGTCCTGGTGACGGACGACATCGACCCCGAGGGGGTGGCCCTGCTGCGCGCGCATCCCCTGATCGAAGTCTCCGAAAAGCCCACCCGCCCCGCGGCGGAGGTGCTGGCGGAGATCGGCGAGTTCGACGCCATCATCGGCCGCAGCGCCACCCGCATCAGCCGCGAGCTGCTGCAGGGCGGTGATCGGCTGCGTGTCGTCGGCCGCGCCGGGGTGGGCGTGGACAACGTGGACCTGGCCACCGCCACGGAGCTGGGCATCGCCGTCATCAACGCCCCCGGCGGCAACACGGTCTCGGTGGCGGAGCTGGCGTTCGGGGTGCTGATCGGCCTTGCGCGCAACCTGCCGCAGGCGTGGGCATCCATGCACGCGGGGCGCTGGGATCGATCGAAGCTGGGCGGCGTGGAGCTGCGCGGAAAGACGATGGCGATCGTGGGCGTGGGCCGCATCGGCAGCGAGATGGCGCGGCGGGCCCGGGCGTTCGGGATGCACGTCATCGGCTACGACCCGTACGTGGGCCCCGGCAGGTTCGAGGAGCTGGGCATCGAGCCGGTGGCGCGGCTGGCGGAGGCGCTGGACCGGGCCGAGGTGCTTACGGTGCACGTGCCGCTGAACAACGAGACGCGGGGGATGATCGGCGCGCCGGAGCTGGCGCGGCTGCCGCGCAACGCCTTCGTGCTGAACCTGGCCCGCGGGGGCGTGGTGGTGGAGGACGCGCTGACGGAGGCGCTGCGGGCGGGGCGCATCGGCGGGGCGGCGCTGGACGTGTTCGACAGCGAGCCGCTGGCCGCGGACCACCCGCTGCGCTCGGTGCCCAACCTGGTGCTGACGCCGCACCTGGGCGCCAGCACGCGCGACGCGCAGCGCAACGTGGCCATCGAGGCGTGCGAGGCGGTGCGCGACGCGCTGGTCACCGGCGACCTGAGCGCGGCGATGAACGCGACCAGCGTGGGCGGCGCGGGAATGCGCGAGCTGCGTCCGCTGCTGGCGCTGGCGGACCGGCTGGGCCGGCTGGGGCGCGCGCTGGTGCCGGGTGCGCTGACCTCGCTGGAGGTGCGCTATACCGGCGCCCGGGCCGAGGCGCCGCGGCCGCTGCTGCTGGCGGCGCTGCAGGGCGCCATGCGCGACGTGGTGGAGCGGCGCGCCATCAACCTGGTGAACGCGCAGCACGTGGCGGCCGAGCGGGGAATCGAAACCGCCTCCACGCACGTGGACGGGCGCGGCGAGCTGGGCGAAGAGATCGAGCTGCGGCTGGAGGGCGGCGAGCGCAGCATTCGCGTGGGCGGCGCGGTGCTGGGCGAGACGCACGGGCGCATCGTCCGCATCGGCCCGTTTCGCGTGGACGTGGCGCCGCGGGGGGTCATGCTGGTGCTGCGCAACCGCGACGTCCCCGGCGTCATCGGCCGCGTGGGGACGCTGCTGGGCGAGGCGGGGGTGAACATCGCCGAGTACCACCAGGCGCGCCTGCAGGTAGGCGGCGAGGCCCTGGCCGCCGTGACCGTCGACAGCCGCATTCCGCAGGACGTGATCGAACTGCTGGCGGGGAAGCCGGAGATTCTGGAGGTGCGGCAGGTGGATATGGAGTGAAGGGGTGAAGGGGTGAGCGGGTGAGCGGGTGAACGGGTGAAGGGGACAGTCCCGGGATGCCTGGACCTGGCGCACGATATCGAGCCATGCTCCTCGCGGGGCGCGTCCGGCCCTGGCGCGGTGACCTGGGATGGGCGTTGACGTTTCGCAATTCGTCTGGTAAGGTGTGTTAGCCGCGCTCGTGATGCGTGGTTCACCTGAAACTGCGAGGATATGATGACACTGTCCCTTCCAAACCTGCGGCGGATCGTCTTTGGGCTCACGTTCGCGGGGTGCATGGGGTTTGGAGTCACCCAGGCCTTCGCGGAGGTTACGTGGGTCGGGATTTCCCAGGCGTGCGATCCCTATGACATCAATTCCACGCAGATGTGCGGCGAGGCGTGCTATGACCTGGGCTACAGCGGGCGCGCGCGCTGCTTGATCGGGAACGGGTACTGCGAGTGCCGCGTTCCCTGAGCCTGAGACGGTGTTGCTAAACCCTCAAACTCACAACGGAGCGTGACTTCATGAGGGAGCGCACCACGAGTAACCAGAAGCTACACAACCACCTGCGTGCGACCGAAGGATCTACTCTCGGGCACGACGGGGCCAGATCCAGCGCTGAGATCCAGCCCATTCGTACTGCCGGCTAGATCCTTCGGTCGGCGCCAAGCCTTTTCGTAGCAGCGGGTCAGGCGCGGCGCCTCCCTCAGGAAGTCAATCGCGGGGTGAGTTTAGCAACACCCTCCAAGACGGTGCCGCCAGACCTCGCCCTCGCGGCTGACTTCCTGAGGGTGCCCTGGCAAAGAAAACGCGCCGGAGAGGCAGATGCTTCTCCGGCGCGCTGCATTGACGGGCAAGCCGACCCGCGGCGCATCAGGCGGGCACGCTCGCCCGCGCCTCGTTGCACTCCTCGCACCCCGCATTCGCCGGGTGCAGAAAGACGAGAGGGTCGCGCTCGAGGTGCTCCAGCGCCGCGGCGACGATGTCGCGGCTGCGCGCGAGGCGGGCGTGCGCGTGGCCCACCAGGCCTTCGCGCTGCAGCCCCCGCGCACGCAGCCACTCGTCCGCCAGGGCGAACCGCTGGCAGCAGTGGTCGTTCTCCCGGTAGTCGACGCGGACGGGGCGGCCGTCCCGCAGCACCGTGCAGTGCTTCGGCAGGCCGTACGGTACCCCGGCGATGAGCTCCGCCAGGTGCAGCGTGGTGTCCGCGTCGTGGCCCACGCCCAGCAGGAGCACTTGGCCGTCCAGGTCGTGCACACGGCCCACCGGGCTTTCGGGAAGGTGCGGCGGCAGCGGGAGCGGGTCGCGGTGGATGTACGCGGCCCGCGGCCCGGCCGCCGCGAACGCCTGCAGGTGATCGCTGCGCAGTACGCCGTCGATCCGCCAGAACGTATCCGCCACCACCCCCAGGTCCTCCGACGCCGGCGTGACGCGCGGGTCGAACGGCGCCTCGTCATCCCCCGTCCACGCCGGCATCACCAGCGTGCCGCCGGGGCCCAGCGCGTCGCGCAGCGCCTGGATCAGCCCGCCCGGCCCGCCCTCCACCGGCCGCACGGCGCGAAAGGACGTATGCACCAGCAGCACCCCGCCCTCCTCCACCCCCAGCGCCCGCAGCTGCCCGGCGACCTCGGCCCTGCTCAGCTCCCTCCGCTCACTCCCGATCGTCATCATCCATCCCCCTTTTGACCCAGGGCCTTCCATGAAGCTCAGCGGAGCCGGCACGAGAAAACTCCGTTAACTCCGTTAACTCCGTTGACTCCGTGTGAGGCCCTCTTCCGTGGATCCCTGCTCACGCACTTCCGCACTTCCGCACTTCCGCACTTCCGCACTCACGCACTTTTCACTCGCCTCGCCGGTCCGCGATGGACTCGATGCGCGAGACGATGGTTTCGCGGTGGTCGGGGCTGCGCAGCACGATGAGAATGGTGTCATCGCCCCCGATGGTTCCCACGATCTCCGGCCACCCCGCCGCGTCGATGGCCACCGCGATGGGCTGCGCGCCGCCCACCAGCGTCTTGAGCACCAGCAGGTTGCCCACGCCGTCCGCGCCCACGTACAGCGCCGGCAGCAGCCGCGTGAGCGTGGGCCCCGTTTCGCCGCCGCCCACGGGGATCACGTACGCGCTGCCGCCCTGCCCGTCGGGCGCCTTGACCAGCCCCAGGTTGCGGATGTCGCGCGAAAGGGTGGCCTGCGCCACGTCGATGCCGCGCTCCAGCAGCAGCTCGCGCAGCGCCTCCTGCGAGGGGATGCGGTGCGTGCGGACCAGCTCCAGGATGGCGGCGTGCCGGGGCAGCTTCACGGATTCACGTCAGGCAAAAGGGTGGATGACGGTCACGGCCCGCTCATGGATAGCGGGACGAGCGGAACAGGTACAGGTACAGCATCCAGGGCACCAGCTGGAACACCGTGCCCAGGATGAAGATGGCGCCCAGCATGCCGCGGCCGCCCTCGGGGAGGGGGGGCGACTCGGCGATCATCGTCTCGGCGACGCTCCAGACCACCACCATCGACCCGCAGATCGCCAGGATCATCACCGCCGACAGGCCGCGGATCCACCCGTGGGCCGCCCGGCGCCCCGCAAGGGCCAGCAGCGCGGCGATGACCAGCACCACGTTGCCCAGCATGTGTACCGCGTCGAACAGCGAGCCGACCTCCTCCGCCTGCGGCGTGGTCGGCTCGTCGCGCTGCAGCACCCAGACGATCGTCAGCACCCCCAGCACCAGCGCGGTGACGATCCCCGCCATCGGCTTGTCCGCCTGGGCCACCGGGGGAGCGGCGGGTGCAGGCGAAGCGGACGGCGAAACAGCCGGGGACGGCGCCGCGGAGTCCGTCAGCGGCCGGCCGCAGTGGATGCAGGCGGGGGCCAGGGTGGACACTTCACGCCCGCAGTCGGGGCACGTCGTCAGGGGCATGGGCGCGGCTTGAAGGCGGGGCGTGGACTGGAGATAACGGCGTGCATCGAATGGCGGCACGGAATATACGTGTGGCGCAGTGGCCCGGCGCAACGTACCCTTCCGCGCGCCGCGGCGGTCCGGACGCAGCTTTCCGGGTCCCGCGGGGTAGAACCGACCGGCCCGGTTGCTGCACGTGCACCCGCGGGGCCGCGCACCGAGCCCAATTAAACCGAGCGTACCGAGAGGAAGCCGTGCCCACTCGCAGCAAGCAGCCCGTGCATCGCCAGCACCCCATCCTGCTTTTTTCGCGCAACTTCATCAAGCATCCCAGGATGCTGGGGTCGGTGATCCCGAGCTCCCGCTTTCTCATCGGGCAGGTGCTCAAGCAGGTGGACTGGGAGCGCGCGCGCGTGTTCGTGGAATACGGGCCCGGCGTGGGCACCATTACCCGCCACGTGCTGAAGCGCATGCACCGCGACGCGCAGGTGCTGGTGCTCGAGACCAACGGCGACTTCGTGGAGTACCTGCGCGGCGCCATCCCCGACCCGCGGCTGCACGTGGTGCACGGCTCGGCGGCGGACGTGGAGCGGGTGCTGGAAGAGCGGGGGCTGGGCAAGGCCGACTACGCCATCAGCGGCATTCCGTTCAGCACCATGCCGGCCGACCTCCGCGAGTCCATCGTGCAAAGCACGCACGATGCGCTGCGGCCGGGCGGGGCCTTCCTGGTCTACCAGTTCTCCAGCAAGGTGCGCGCGGACCTGGAGCGGGTGTTCGCCAGCATGGACACCAGCTTCGAGCCGCTGAACGTTCCGCCGGCGCACGTGTTCGTGGCCCGCACGCGGACCAACGGGGCGGGAACGCCGGCGTAAGTCCCGGTCCGCTGAACAGATCGGCCTCACACGGAGTCGACGGAGTCAACGGAGGAACGCTCTCCGCCGGCTCCGGCGCTTCCGGGTGGGGCCATCTTCGTTTCTGATCCTCCGCACTCCATCTTTCCGACATGCCGCAGCGCTTTCAATCGCTTTTCCATCATACGCAGGACGCGGTCTGCATGGCCGACGCGGAGGGGCGCATCGTGCAGGCGAACCCCGCCGCCGTAGCGCGCTTTGGGCCGGGGGAGGACGGCGGGCCGCCGCGGCACCTGCGCGACCTGCTGACCGACGCGGACGAGTGGGACGGGATGCGGGCGGAGGTGGAGGGCGGGGAGGTGGCCCGGCGCACCGTACGCCTGCGCGGGGCGGACGGCGAGCCGGAGCACGCGCAGATGACGTGCGTGGGGATGCACGGCACGGAAGGCGCGCTGCAGATCCAGGCCATCGTCCACGCGCCCGCGCACAACCCGGCGGCGGAGGCGATGGACGCGCTGTTCGACGCGGAGACGGGGGTGCCCAACCGCACGGCGTTCCTGGACCACGTGGCGCGCGCCCTGGCCGAGAGCGCGGAGCGGCCGGAGCACCGCTTTGCCGTCATTCACCTGGACCTGAACCGCTTTCAGCGCATCAACGAGACGCTGGGGCACCAGCGCGGCGACGAGTTGCTGGCCCTGGCCGCGCAGCGCCTGGGCGCCTGCGTGCGCCCCGGCGACGTGGTCTCGCGCGCGGCCGGCGACGACTTCCTGGTGCTGCTGAACGCCATCCGCAGCGAGGACGAGGCGCTGAACGTGGCGCGGCGGATGGGGCGGGCGCTGGCGGGCGGCTACCACCTGGGCGGGCACGAGGTGTTCTGCGACGCGGACGTGGGGGTGGTGCTGGGCGGTGCCGGGTACGCGGACGCCGAGCAGGTGCTGCGCAGCGCCGAGGGCGCCATGGCGCGCGGGCGGCAGACGGGGGAGGTGCAGCTGTTCACGGACGAGATGCACGCCCGCTCCGTGGCCGCGCTGCGCCTGCACGGCGACCTGCACCATGCGCTGGCCCGCGGCGAGCTGCGCGTGTTCTACCAGCCCATCGTGGGGCTCGACGACCAGCGGGTGCGCGCGTTCGAGGCGCTGGTGCGGTGGATGCACCCCGAGCGCGGCCTGGTCTCGCCCGTGGAGTTCATCCCCGTGGCCGAGGACACGGGGCTCATCGTCCCGATCGGCGAGTGGGTGCTGGAGCGGGCGGCGGAGCAGCTGCGCGACTGGCACGCCCGCTTTCCCGCGGATCCGCCGCTGGCGATGGGCATCAACCTGTCGCTGCGCCAGTTCGCGCAGCCGGGGCTGGTGGAGCACGTCCAAGCGGTGCTGCGGCGCACCGGCGTGGGGCCGGACACGCTCAAGCTGGAGGTGACGGAGAGCATCGTGATGGGCAACGCGGACACGGCCATCGACGCGCTGCACGCGCTCAAGGCGCTGGGGGTGCAGCTGCAGGTGGACGACTTCGGCACGGGGTACAGCGCGCTTTCGTACCTGCACCGCATTCCGCTGGACGTGCTGAAGATCGACCGCTCGTTCATCGTGGCCATGGCCGGCGGCGAAAAGCACCTGGCCATCGTGCGCGCCATCATCGCCCTGGCGGCCGCGCTGGGATTGGAGACCACCGCCGAGGGCGTGGACGACCCGGCCCAGGCGGATGCGCTGCGGTGGATGGGCTGCACCTACGGGCAGGGCTACCTGTGGGGCAAGCCGATGGAAGCCGCGGACGCCGAGCGGATGCTGGCTCCCGCCGCCGCGGAGTCCTGAAGAACGCGGGAAAAACAAAAGCGGGGGGGTACAGAGGGACAGAGAACAGCCAGAGGAGCAGAGGACGATCGATCTTCCTCTGTTCCTCTGGCTTTTGTCTGTTCCTCTGTACCCCCGCTTTTCGGGGGGTGAATGAGACGGGTTGTGGGCGCTACGTGACGATGATGGTAGCCTTCATCCCCGGGTGGGGGGTGCAGTGGAAGGGGAACGAGCCCGCCGCGTCGAAGGTGCGCTGAAAAGTGCCGTCGGGGTTGATGGCGCCCGAGTCCCAGACGTTGTTGTCGGACGTGGAGGTGTGCACGTCGGGGTCGCAGTTGGCCCAGGTGACCTGCGTGCCGCGCGGCACCGTGATGGACGTCTGCACGAACGCGTAGTTGCGGATCTGGATGGTGTTGGCGGGCGTGCCCTCGCACAGGTCGCCGCCGGGCGGCGTGGTGCCGGCCACGCGCTCCGAAAAGCACCCGGCCAGCGACCCCGCCGCGACCAGCGCGGCAAAGGCGGCGCACGCAAAGCTGCAGGTGGCGCGCAGGTTCATTGGACGATCACCACTCCCTTCATGAACGGGTGCGGGGTGCAGCTGAAGTCGTAGGTGCCGGGCGCGGAAAAGGTGTGGGCCCACTTTCCCCCGGGCTGGATGAGGCCGCTGTCGAAGCTGCCGTCCGCCGCCGTCACCGTGTGCGCCAGCGGGTCGTTGTTGGTCCACTCCACCGTGGTCCCCACCGCCACCTCGATGCGCGCCGGCGCGTACGCCATGTTGCGCATCCCCGCCCGCTGCAGCGTTCCCGCGGCGTCCGCGGCGGAGGCGTCCGCGGCGGCGGTGGCGGGCCCGGCCGGGGGCGGCGGCACCGCGCCGTGCCCGCCACCGGCCGCGGCACCGGAGCCGAACCAGCGCGACAGGGTGAGCGGAATGGTGAACTCGAACCCGTATCGCACGCTTTCCTCGCCGCGCGACATTCCCTGCAGCGTGTAGGCGTTGGTGTTGGACGCCTGCAGCGACAGCGTGTGCGGCGTAAGGGGGATGGCCAGGTGCAGCCCGGCGCTCCACGCCATCCGTTCGCCCTCCCGCCGGTCCATCAGCGTGGCCACGTCGCCGGCCAAGGCGAAGTAGCGGCTGATGCGCAGCGTGCCCCCGCCCGCCACCGCGAATCGCGTCTCCCCCGCCGCCAGCGGGTCGCTGAGCACCCGCGCCGCGCTGACGATGCGCACGGGGCCCACGCGCCGCGCCAGCGAGACCTCGCCGTCCACCCCGTCGGCGGCCAGGTTGTATCCCACCTGCCCGCCCACGTCCAGCGGGGCGCCCGCGTCCTGCTGAAAGAGCTGGTGGCGCGCCCAGAACTCCCACTCGTTGGGGTAGCCCGGGGCCAGCGCCGAGTTGGTGGCGTAATGAAAGCCCACCATCGTGCGCAGGGGGAGCCCCGCCGCCACGGTAAAGGTGGGCACGTTGCCCACCTTGCGCACCGGCGCGTCACTGGCGCTGAAGCGGTGCAGGAAGTTGAAGTACAGCGTGCCGGAGTTGCCCACCCAGCCGCCGGACAGGTTGGGCGGGCGGTCCAGCAGCGACTGGGCGCCGGCCGCCGCGGGAAGGGCCAGCGCGGCCGCGAGCGCGGCAAGGGGGATGATGCGGGTCAACGGTGCCTCCGGTCGGGTGGCGGGGCGGGCCGCGCGGCCCGTCCCCGTACGTGGGTCGGGGCGGGTCACTGGACGGTGACGACGCCCTTCATGTTCACCCCCATGTGCGGCATGCAGTAGAACTCGTAGCTCCCCGCCGGCACGCCCGCGAAGCTGACCGTGTAGCTGTCGCCCGCGTTCAGCACGAAGGGCCCGGAGAGCGGCGACATCTGCTGCGGCATTCCCGCCGCGATGCGCGCCTCGGCGGCGTCGGGGATCTTCGCCGGGTCGAACGCCACGTTGTGCGGCCCGCCGCTGGCGGTGGTAAAGCGCACCCGGTCGCCCGAGCGGATGGTGAGGCTGGCCGGCTCGAACCGGTAGGTGGTGCCCGCCAGCACCATGCGCACCTCGTGCTGCGTGGGCGTCGTCGCGGCGTCCGCCTCCGCGCGGGTGGCCAGCACGGCGGCCGGGGCGGCCAGCGCCGCCAGCATCAGCAAGGTCAGGGACTTCTTCATGGTTCTGTGCTCCTGGTGCTGCGTTGGGGGTTGATGGATGGAAGGCAGTGCCTGGTGCCCAGTGCCTGGTGATCCATCCGCATTCACGACTCACAACTCCGACTCCCGCTCTCGTTCACCCCTTCACCCCTTCACCCCTTCACCCGCTCACCCCTTCACCGTCACGGCACCACCACCACCGTCCCGTTCATCCCGGAATGCCGGGTGCACGTGTACGCATACGTCCCCGCGGTGGCGAACTGGCGCTGGGCGCTGCCGCCGGCGTCCGTGTCGGGGATGTTCCCGCCCGCCGGCGCGTTGCCGTTGAAGGTCACGTTGTGCCGCGTGCCGCCGGTGAACTGCCAGGTCACCGTGCCGCCCGCGCGGAGGGTGACGCTGGCGGGGCTGAAGCTTTCGCCCGGCGTGGTGACGGTCGCGGCCAGCGGCGGCGGCGGGTTGGTGGGCGGCGGGGGCGTGGTGGTGCCGCCGACGGTGACGGTCACCGTGGCCTCGCGGGTGGCGCCGCCGTGGGTGATGCGCGCGGTGACGGCCACGGTGCCCGCGGCCACGCCCGTCACCAGCCCGGTCGCGCTGACGGTGGCCTTCGCCGCGTCTGCGGTGGACCACTGCGCGGCGGGGAGGCCCGCCATCGTCCGGCCCGCCTGGTCCAGCCCGGTGGCCGACAGCTGCGCCGTGGCGCTCACCGCCACGGAGGGGCTCGCGGGGGAGATGACGACGGCGGTGAGCACGGGTGCCGCGGTGGAGCCCTCCACGACCACCGTGCCGCCGTGGTCCCCGTCGTGGCGGGCGCAGGTGTAGGCGTAGGTGCCCGCCGCGGGAAAGGTGCGGCTGACGGCCTCGTCGTCGTCGATGCGGCCCGTGTTGCCGCCCGGAGGCGCCGCGCCGGTCCAGGTGACGTCGTGCTCCTCGTCCTCCATGGTCCACGTCACCGTGCCGCCGGGGGCGATGGTGACGGTGGAGGGGGTGAACGCATCCTCCACCCCCTGCACCGTGGCCGTGGAGTTGGCCGGCGGCGCGGTGACGATGACGTTTGCGGTGGCCGTCCACGTCCGCCCCTCCGCCGTGAACGACGCGGTGACGGTGGTGGCCCCCGCCGCCAGCGCGGTGACCACGCCTCCGGCGACGCGGATGCGGCTGGCGTCCTGCACCGACCAGGCGACCTGCGGCAGGATGGGGACGCGGGCGCCGGACGCGGTGGTCGCCACCGGCTCCAGCGGCGCGCTGCCGCCGGGGGCCAGCGTGACGGTGGCCGGGCTCAGCGCGAACGCGGCGATGCCGTTGCCGGGCGGGGGAGGCGGCGGGGCGGCGGCCTCGAGCACGGCGATGCCATAGGTGCCCGTCTTGGTGATTCCTTCCACCGTCACGGACGCGGTGATGGTGGCCGCGCCGGCCTTGAGGCCGCGGACCACGCCGGCCGGGTCCACCGTGGCCACCGTGGCGTCGCTGGAGCTGAATTGCGGCTGGATGCCACTGACCGGCTGGCCGGCGCCGTCGCGCGCCTCGATGGTGATGACGATGGTGTCGCCCACCGGCACCGCGCCTTTCGGGTGCGAGAGCGTCACCGAGCCCAGCGGGGCGGGGGTGCCCGGACCGCCGGTGACCGGCGCCGCGCCGCCGCCGCCGCACCCGGCCGCCGCCGCGGCCAGCGCCAAGGCAATCATCCACTTCGTCTGCATCCCTGCTCCTTCTGCTGCCGACACGTGATCGCCCGCGGTGTGCGGACGGTACGGCCCGGTGTCGTGCACACTCCTTTGGCAACACGGGGACCCCGCCCGGCGCGAGGGTGCCGGGCGGGGCTTAGCCATTGTGGATGGGGTGTTTACAGGAACACGCGTCTAGGGAACGCTTGGTTTCAACACTGTCTCATTGCGAGACAGCGTGTTGCGAGCCGGCCCACTGGGGTTGTAACAAGTCCTGAGATCGTTGTGTGCCCAAGTCGAGTAAGTGGCATATCTACAGCAGCAAACGAGTAGGAAAACGGGCTGTCCCGATGTGGGCCAGCCCGTTTCTTGACTTTGTTCTTATGGCTACTCTCAGTGGTCGGCCCCATCGACCACAGCCCATGTATTCTGGATTGTAGTCCGGCGGGGTATCTCTCCTTCATCCTCCGCGCGTGCGTAGTAGTATCCAAGCTTATAATTGAAAAAGTACCACCCCAGTCGACTCAATCTAAGGCGAGCGCCGAGTGGAGCATCCTCGAAAATACGCTCAGCGTACCGAGTCGACACAGATGCTGCTTGGGAGAAGTCTACATACGAATCCGGATATCCGTTGGCAGCAGGAAGATACAAGTACCTTGCATAATGCCCCCCCTTCAGAGCGTTCAGCTTACTCGTTTGTTGCGCGGCCGTAAGCCCCTCTAGGAACTCCGCTACGGCGAAAACCGGAGCAAACACCGCATACGGATCTTGGCCGGGAACAGCATCGCACGTAGTGGACAACAGCATAACAGTGCCCACGTACTCCTCGATTTGGCCGTCCTCTGCGACGAACGCGAGCCGCAGGCCGGGGCACACGTCCCCCTGCCACGGCTCGCGCTTGCTCTCTTCGGTTTCCATGTACAGCCAGCGCTCACTCTGAGCCGCTGTACTTAGCCGCTTCGCCTCACGCTTGAATGTTTCATCGTCCAAAGGACGGTGAAACTGCAGGATGTCCCGGATAGGGTCCATGTCTCCGCAGGCCCTAGCGAAGGGCGCTAACGCCCCTCCGATATGGGCCGGGGGGCACCAACGCGCTGGCGAGCGGCTGTAGCCGGCCGCACGTGGTTTGCTCGTACAGCAGCAAAAGCCGCTTCGGCTTCGGCATCAGGACGAATCTCTCCACCGAGGGCATCAATGAACTGATGTGATCTGCGGTGAAGCGAATCTGCCCTCCAACTGCGTTCATTGAGGGTGATCGATGTAGTTCTCCCACGCTCCTGGACGTGAGATGTCACAGGCCGTACAGCAAAGGACGCGTTGCGGCCGCTACGCGCGTCAGTGACGTTCTCGAATTCTGCTGGCCAAGCGTTAAACATCGTCAACTCCCCTTTTCGGATTCGAGCGGGCCAAAGCTGGCCAGCACCTCGGGAAGGAATACCTGATTGAACATCTTGTGCACTCTCGCGTGCATCTTCTCATACCCCTTTTCCAACTCCGACGATCCCGGTAGTTGGACCCACTGGATCACTTGATCGATGTCGAAGATCAACTCGCCCGTACCATCCGGTGCAGATTGGGCTGCCAATGTGACCGTTTCACGACGCCTTACCTCAGTCGTAGCCAATGAGAACCGTTCAAATCGAGCAGAAAACGGGTTCGCCTCCTTCAGGAGAACAGGTGGAAAGAGCCCCGCTTCATTCGCGATATAATCTCGCAGCCGAAAAGCCGAGGGAGATATCGGTACAGCGTTGATGTATCGTAGTCCAGACAGCCGAACAGGACCAGGTTTAACTATCTCTTGGTACGTCACGAGTACCGCGAAAGCGGTATCGCGCAAACGCTCCCAACTGTGTCCCTCAGGCATGGCCATTGGTAAGGAACTCACCGCGAGGAGCCCCGGCCCGACGGTTACAACCATTCCTCGATCAGCACGCCAAAATCGCTTCAACTCCACTGACGGCCCAAAGCCCATTTCATCCGGCGCGATCAGAAGTGATGCTTGATGGACGGTTTCATGTTCGGGAAAGTCGGGGAGGGCAACTAGAAGCTGCCCGAAGAACACAGAGTCCCAGTTCTCGTCACCCTCGAACCGGAATTCTACGACAGCCTCGCGCAGGGGCGGGTTCTTATACAGGCGTCGCTCGGCAGATCCCATGGCCGAAAGCTACCCACAAATCATACCGTTGCGCAAGACAGTTCTGTGTTTATCTCACTCTATGCCTGAGGCAATTATTATGCTGGCGCGACGATCTTACGCGCCGCTTGTCTCATCCCGGCCTGGAAACGAGCTTTCTCAATCGTGCTCAGCGCGCCCCTATCTGTCTCCCGCATATCTCATGAGCGACACGCAGACCCCCGCCGCGCCCACGGACGACGCCCGCATCGCGGCGGCGCTGGACAACTGGAAGCGCCGGCTGCTGGACCTGAGCAAGCGCAACCGGGCGCTCAACTTCCGCGTGACGCGCGCGTCCACCGTCGCCATCGCGGACGAGCAGCCCGCCGAGGTCTTCCGCCGGCTGTACCTGCTGGAAAAACGGATGCGCTTTCAGGCCGCCCCGCCCCCCGCGCCCAAACCCGCGGAGGGCGACGCGCCTGCCGCATCCCCGGTGACGGCGCCCGGGCAGGGGAGCGAAACGGTGTCGGCGGATACGTCGGCCACCGCCGCACCGCATCCCGCCGCAGAAGCCGGGGCGGATGCCACGCCGCCGGATGCCGCGCCTTCCGCCGCCCCCCATCCCGCCGCCACGCCCGAAAACCCAGCCGACGCAGTCCACGAAGGTGGACTTCGCGACGTTCCCGCGGCGAATTCATTCGCTCCTGAAGGCGGACTTCGCGACGTTCCCGCGGCGAATTCGTTCGCTCCCGGGGCGGACACCGCGGGTGCCGAGGGAACGGATGGACATCCGACGGTGGGGATGGACGAGGCGGATCAGGCAGATCGCACCAACGAGCCCGAGGCCGCCGCCGCGCCTGAGGCACCCGAAGCCGCGACGGCGGGCGGGTTCGACGACCTGGGGGAGGATGACGACGCGCTGGCGACGGCGGCGGAGTTCGCGCCGTACGCGGCGGACGCCATCCCGGCGAAGCACCGCGACGACGTGCTGCAGACCACCTCGCCCGCGGAGCGGCTGGACATGTCGCTGCGCCGCATCGAGGAGCAGGCGCGCGAGACGCAGGAGGAGCAGGGCGTGAACGCGCTCTTCCTGGCGCTGGGAATGCTGCACTACACCGAATCAAAGGATTCCGGGCAGGCGTTCCGCGCGCCGCTCGTCCTTCTTCCCGTCGCGCTGGCGCGCACCGCAGCGGGGGCGGGGTACACGGTGGCCGTCACGGACGACGACTACATCGTCAACCCCGCGCTGGCGGAGTACCTGCGCCGCGACTTCGGCATCGCCCTGCCGGAGCTTCCCGACCCGGCGTCCATCCCCGACGACTACGACCTGCAGCAGTTCATGGCCGGCGTCACCGAGGCCGTCAGGACGCAGTCCGGCTGGCGGGTGACCACGGAAATCTACCTGGGGCTGTTCGCGTTCCAGAAGTTCGTGATGTACAAGGACCTCGAGGCCAACGGCGGCGCCTTTGCCGGCCATCGCCTGGTCCGCCAGCTGGTCACGCGCCGGGGCGACGCCTTCGCCGCGCTGCCGGACGACGTGCGGCAGATGGACCTGGACGCGCAGTTCCCCCCCGAGTCCACGGCGCAGGTGGTGGATGCCGACAGCAGCCAGCTGCGCGCCATCGCCGCCGTGTCGCGCGGGCACGACCTTGTGCTCGAAGGGCCGCCGGGGACGGGAAAGTCGCAGACCATCACCAACCTGATCGCGCAGGCGCTGCACGCGGGGCAGTCCGTGCTCTTCGTCGCCGAAAAGATGGCGGCGCTCTCCGTCGTTCACGAGCGGCTGGTGCGCGCCGGCCTGGGCGACTTCTGCCTGGAGATGCACAGCACCAAGGCCAACAAGCGCGCCGTGGTCAAGGAGATCGGCCGCTCGCTGGACGCGTCCCTGCAGCGCCCCAAGGCCGGCGAGCCGGTCGCGGGGCGCCTGGGCGGCGTGCGCCACACGCTGACGGAGTACGCGCAGGCCGTCCACGCGCCGTACGGGGCCATCGCCTTTGCCCCCTACCGCGGCTTCGGCGAGCTGATGGCGCTGCGCGACGCCCCGCGCGTCAAGCTGGAAAAGCCGGTCACCGCCGTCACCCGCGAGCAGTTCGACGAGGCGGTGCGCGCGCTGGAGGACCTGGCCAAGGCGGCGGCGGATACGGGTGACGTGCGCGGCCATCCCTGGCGCGACTCGCGGCGCACGCTGTGGCCGGAGGATGCGCTGGACGACGCGCGGACGCGAATCGCGGAGCTTCGGTCCGCCCTGTCGCAGATCGCGGCGCAGGCGCCGGCGGTGGAGGCGGCGTTCGGCCTGCCGCCGCTGCGCACCCTGGCGGACGTGGACACCGCCGTGCGCGTGGCCGCCGTGCTGGCGCGCTCGCCGGGCGCGCCGCTGGGCGTGCTGACCAGCGCGGAGTGGAACGCGCCGCCGTCGCAGGCGGTGGAGCTGATCGCCCGCGGCCGGCGGGTGAGCGAGCTGGACCGCCGCCTGACGCACTGGTTCACCCCCGACGTGCTGCAGCAGGACCACGCGGCGGACGCGCAGTTCATGGAGGAAAAGGAGGCCAGCCCCCTCCGCTTCCTCAACTTCCTGAGCGGAAAGCACCGCGCCACGAAGCACCGGTGGATGGCGTATCGCCAGCCCTCCTACACCGGCTCGCTGGCCGAGCAGGCGGCGGAGATGCGCCGCGTGGACGAGCTGCGGCGCGAGCGGACCTCCATGCAGGCGCTGGATTCCGTCGGGCGCGAGCTGTTCGGCGGGCTGTGGCGGGGGGAGGGGTCGGATTGGGATGCGCTGGACGGCTACGTGCGCTGGGTGGTGGAGTTCCGCGCCGTCGCCGTGCGGCACCGGCTGGCCGATGCCACCGCCGAGCTGGCCACGCAGCCGACGCCCGACGTCTCGCTGGCGGACGCCTTGCGCGCCCCCGCGGACGCCGCGTCGAAGGCGCTGGAAGGGCTGCGCGCGCTGGCGGAGTGGCCCGCGGACTACCTGGGGGAGGCGCCGCTGGCGGAGATCGCGGAGCGCGCCGCCGCGCTGGAGGCCGGGCTGGGCCTGGCGCCGCGCTGGGCGGCGTTCGAGCTGGTGCGGGCCCGGGTGGCGGGCGGCATCGCGGGCGAGCTGCTGGCGCCCGCCTTCAGCGGGGAGATTGCGTTCGGCGACCTGTCCGCCGCCTTTCGCCGCGCCTTCCACCAGAAGTGGGTGACGGCCGCCGTGCAGGAGCGCGAGCCGCTGCGGCAGTTCGCCACCCTGTCGCACGAGCAGCGTGTGGCCGAGTTCCGCCAGCTGGACCAGGCGGTGCTGCGCGAGAACCGCGACGCCCTCGTCGGCCGGTTGCGCGACGCCGTGCAGGCGCGGTTGCGCGAGCCGGCCGCCAGGGAGGCCATGCCCTTTCTGCAGGCGCAGATGGCCAAGGAGCGCCGGCACGCGCCGCTGCGGCGCACGCTGCAGCAGTCCGGATCGGCCATCCGCGCCATCAAGCCCTGCTTCATGATGAGCCCGCTGACGGTGGCGCAGCTGCTGGACGGCGGCGCGCCCTCGTTCGACCTGGTGATCTTCGACGAGGCCAGCCAGCTTCCGTCCGAGGACGCGGTGGGCTCCATCGTCCGCGGCTCGCGGCTCATCGTCGTGGGCGATCCGCGCCAGCTGCCGCCCACCAACTTCTTTTCGGTGATGAGCGGGCAGGCCACGGCCGAGCTGGGGGAGGACGGCACGCCGCTGTTCGAGGACACCGAGAGCGTGCTGGAGGAGTTCCTGGGTGCCGGTGTGCCCAGGACGCGGCTGCGCTGGCACTACCGCAGCGCGCACGAGTCGCTCATCACCTTCAGCAACGTCAGCTTCTACGAGGCGGACCTGTTCACCTTTCCCAGCGTGGACGCGGCCAGCGGCGCATCCGGCCTCTCGTTCGTGCACGTGCCCGACGGCGTGTACGAGGGCAAGGGGCTGAACCTGGTGGAGGCGCGCCGCGTGGTGGACGAGGTGGTGCGGCATGCAAAGGCGAGCCCGGAGGTCAGCTTGGGCGTCGGCACCTTCAACCTGCGCCAGCAGCTGGCCATTCAGGACGAGCTGGAGCTGCGCCGCCGGCAGGATCCCTCGCTGGAGCCGTTCTTCGCCCGCGACCGCGCCGAGCCGTTCTTCGTCAAGAACCTGGAGAACATCCAGGGCGACGAGCGCGACGTCATCCTGCTCAGCGTGACGTACGCGAAGGGGCGCGACGGGCGGCTGCGCAACAACTTCGGCCCCATCAACGGCGAAAACGGCTGGCGGCGGCTGAACGTGCTCACCACCCGCGCCCGCCAGCGGATGGTCGTCTTCTCCTCCATGCGCGGCGACGAGATCAATCCTTCGTCGTCGGCGTCGCGCGGCCCCGCGCTGCTCCGCGACTTCCTGACCTTCGCGGAGCGGGGCACGCTGCAGGGCGCCTCCGTCTCGCTGTCGGCGGACGCGGAATCCGTCTTCGAGCAGCAGGTGATGGAGGAGCTCACCCGGCGCGGAATCAACCTGCAGGCGCAGGTGGGCGCGGCGGGGTACCGCATCGACATGGCCGTGGTGGATGACGAGATGCCCGGCCGCTACGTCTGCGGCATCGAGTGCGACGGCGTGGCCTACCACGCCAGCGAGACCGCGCGCGACCGCGACCGGCTGCGGCAGCAGGTGCTGGAGGCGCGCGGCTGGCAGATCCACCGCGTGTGGTCCACCGACTGGTTCAAGGACCGCGAGGGCCAGATCGAGCGGCTGATGAAGCTGATCGAAGTCTCGCGCGTCCACACGCACCAGTCCGCCGCCGCCCGCGACGCCGAGGCGGAGGCCCGCCGCGTCGAGGCCGAGCAGCGCGAGCAGGTGCGGGTGGAGAAGATCGTCCCGGATGCGGACGCCGCGCCCCCGGCCGATCCGCCGCCGGACGCGCCCGCCGAGATCCCCGTGGCGCCGTACGTGATGGCTGACGTCACGCCGCGCTGGGCGGGGACGGACATCCTGGCCAGCCCCCAGTCGCTGCTGCTGGCCGCCCTGCGCGAGGTGGTGGATGCCGAGGCCCCCGTGCACGTGGACGACGTGGAGGCGCGCGTCGCCGCCATGTGGGGCCTCGCGCGCACCGGCGTGCGCATCGCCGCGCGGATCGCGCAGGCGGTGGACGCGGCCGCCGCGCAGGGCATCCTCGTCCGCCGCGGCGCCTTCATCCACGCCCCCGACGGCACCGTCGCCGTCCGCTCACGCCGCGATACCAAGATCCCCACCGAGCGCATCCCTCCCGAGGAGTACCGCGAGGCTGCGCTCACCGTCCTCCGCGCGCGCGGTGGCCTGCCGCGCAGGGAGCTGATGGCGGAGGTGCGGGGGATGCTGGGCTTCAGCCGGCTGAACGCAAAGCTGGAGGAGGCCATCGGTGCCGCCCTCGACGCCCTGCTCGCCGACGGCACCTGCGGCGAAGCCAGCACCGGCATCCGCCTGCGCGCGGCCGAGGCCGATCAACTGATACCAGATCCTGAAAAAGATTAATCGTACAGAGGAACAGGGTCAGACAGAGAAAGTGACCTGAGATATCATCTTGATTCCTCTGTCTGACTCTGTTCCTCTGTACTCATAAAGGTGTTGTTTCCCCGGATGATAAAGAGAAGCAGGGGCGGCTCTCCCTCGGAGCCGCCCCTGCTTCTTTCCCTCGGCGTCACGCCTGTCTGTCAGCATCGAACGCCGGAGACAGAGACGCATTTCAGCCTGCTGTCTCAGCGCGCAAACAGCGGTTCAGGGTCTTGATGAACTCTTCGTCGTCCTCGAGGACGGGATCACTCCAGGTCAGTCGCCAAGCCACGGGGCCAGACGGCGCATGGCCAATCGCGACACCGTCATATCAGAACCTGACCCGCGGCGGTCGCTTGGGAAGGGGCTGCCGGGAGTGACGGATCATGGCGATCCCCACGTGTCCGGAGGAAACCGTGTACACAACGCGGTACGGGTAAACGATCAACTCCCGGAATGCCGCCCGATTCCACTCGGGGACGACTCTGCCGGAGAGCGGGAGTTCGGGCAGACGGCGAACGGCTTCGATGATACTGCCAACCATCGTGTCCGCGTTGGCCTTTGAGTCCTGCTCGATGTATTTCGCGAGTTTGAGGATGTCGGCCTTCGCCCTGATCGACCAGATCAGCGGGTGAGCCACCGGGAAAGACTTTGCTCGACCTCTTCCTGCGTGAAGGTCGGCTCGTTTTCCAGCGACCAGATCCCCTGCTTGATCTGCTCTCGCACATACAGGGTGTGCAGGATGGCTTCCATGGCGCAGCCATCCGGAAGATCATCCAGGGTTTCAAGAACCTCGGCCCTCGTGAGGCTCACCTCGTAGCTGGCGGAGAGCGGTGCTTCGATCTCCTCCGGCGGGGAATGGGCCGGAAGCTCCTCGCGCGGTTCACGGAGTTCGGCGGGATGGCTGGAAGATGCTTCGTGCGCCCACTGTGCGAACCGGGCTTCCATCTCTTCCTGGCTCACGAGCGGCTCGTAGATCGCGGATGCCAGGCCCCGCCGCAGATCCTCCCGCTCATCCAACTCTTCAAGGAGGTCGTTCACGGAGCAGCCGTCCGGCAGCGCGTCGAGCGCAGCCAGGACTTCGTGCTTTGCGGTGGGCGCGGCGATCTCCCGCAGTGCTTCCCACAAATCGGTCCTGCCTTCGGCCGCGACGCTCTCGGGGTGGGGATAATCCCTCATGAAGGTGGTGCGAGCGCGCTGGCCGTTCCTGGGAACGTCCTCCAGCAGCCTCAGCACGTCTGCTTTCGCGGTGCTCATCCTGTTCCCTTTCCGCGGGTGGGCGCCGATTCGATCCGCAACAATATCAACGAGAAACAGGCCCAGGATCAAGCCGGTCGAATACGCCACCAGCGACGCGAAAGTAGGTAACCCGTCGTCTCCGGACACTGCGGCCACCCTCTCGCATGGATTTGTCGTGGCGGACATCGCCGCGCATCTTGGTTACAGTAAGATGACCATCACCATCCTGCGCGTGTGCGGCGGCCGCCCGCAAGGAGCGGAGGGCGGAGGTGGGGTGTGCGATTAAAGAAAAGCCGGGGCGGCTCCACCGCGGAGCCGCCCCGGCTTCTTTCCCCTGATCGTCGCGCCTGCCAGCCAGCATCGATGGCTGTCAATGCCATCCCGGTAGTGGAATCCGGGTGTCCTGCACCGTTTCAATGATCACAACCTCCGGCTCCAGCCGGTAGATCAGTCGATAGCGTCGAAAGACAATCACTTCCCGGTATGCGGGGTTCCCCCACTCCGGTACGATGCGGCCGGAGAATGGAAACAGGGGAAGCCGTTCAGCCTGCTTTCTCAACGCACGAACAACCGTAACCGAGTAGGCGCTTGAGTACCGCTCCAGCGTGGATGCGAGTTCTTCGATGTCCTCGAGGACGGGATCGGTCCAGATCAGTCCCCGAGCCACCGCGCCAGACGACGCATGGCTGCCTCATGCGTCCAAACACGTCCCTGCCGGTACGCCTCGTCGCCACGCCGAATGGCGTTGCGGATGCGTTCAGCGTACTCCTCTTCAGTTTCCATCCGCCCCGTGGGCAATGGCGGCACTTCGACTCCCGCGGTGCTCATCCTGTTCCCCTTGCGCGGGTGGGCGGCGATCCGATGCGCAACAATATCAACGAGAAACAGGCCGAGAAGCAAGCCGGTCGAATACGCCACCAGCAACGCAAACGTTGGCGATTTCTCGTTTTCGGACACCGCGGGCACCCGGTCGCGTGCTTACTCGTCGTGGCGGACGTCGCCGCGCATCTTCTTTACGGCGGAGCGCTTCTTCTTTTCGTCCAGGCGCGCCTCCTTGGAGGCGCGGGACGGCCTGGTCTTGATGCGCTTCTTGGGGATGACCAGCGCCTGGGCCACCAGCTCCGCGAAGCGCGCGGTGACGGACTCGCGGTTCTGGTGCTGGCTGCGCTGCTCGCTGGACGACATCAGCAGCACGCCCTCGGAGTTGATGCGGTTGGCCAGCTTTTCCTGGATCCGCGCGCGCTGGTCGTCCGTCAGGCTGGGCGACGCGCCCACGTCCCACGCCAGCTCCACGCGGCTGGACGAGGTGTTGACGTGCTGTCCGCCCGGCCCGCCGGACCGTGTGGCGCGGTAGGTGAGCTCCGCGCGCGGAATCCACAGCGAGTCGTTGATCTGCAGGACCGTATCTTCCGCCATCCCTCTTCGCCGCCTTTGTCTGGTTGATGCAACGGCCCGTTGCCGCCGGGCTTTCGCCTCTACAATCTACACGCCGCGGGGCTCGTTCGCCGGGCGCGGCACGCCTCTGGCAATCCGCCGCGCTCCTGATCCCACTGCGCAAGGAGAATGCAGGCATGCCCCAGTCCGCGTCCAACGCCCGTCCCCACGCGATCCACGCCGCGAACCCGCGCCACTACCACCTGATCGGCATCGGGGGAACGGCGATGGCGTCGCTCGCCGGGCTGCTGCGCGCGGCCGGCCACCGCGTCACCGGCAGCGACGAGGCCGTGTATCCGCCCATGTCCACGCAGCTTGCGGACCTGGGAATCCACTACGCCGAGGGGTACGCGCCCGCCAACCTGGACGTGAACCCCGACATCGTCGTCGTCGGCAACGCCATCTCGCGCGGCAACGAGGAGCTGGAGGCGGTGCTCGACCGGCGGATGCACTACACCGCCGCCGCCGTGGTCATCAAGGAAGAGCTGCTGCGCGGCCGCCACGTGCTGGCCGTCGCCGGCACGCACGGCAAGACGACGACGACCTCGCTGCTGGCGTGGATCCTGGAGAGCGCGGGGCTCAACCCGTCGTTCCTCATCGGCGGCATCGCCGAGAACTTCGGCAGCAGCTTCCGGCTCACGGACAGCGACTACTTCGTCATCGAGGCCGACGAGTACGACACGGCGTACTTCGACAAGGGGCCCAAGATGTGGCACTACCTGCCCGTTACGGCCATCGTCAACAACATCGAGTTCGACCACGCCGACATCTACCGGGACGAAGAGGCGTACCGCTTCGCCTTTGCGCGCTTCATCAACCTGGTGCCCCGCAACGGCACGCTGGTGGCGGGATGGGATTCGCCGATCATGCGCGAGCTGGGGCCCAAGGCCTTCGCGCCGATCGAATCGTTCGCCTACGGGGACGATTCCGTGGCGGAGGGCGGGCACCCGCGCTGGACGGCCCGCGACGTGTCGTTCGGCGAGCAGGGAACGCGCTTTACGGTGCTGCACGGCGACGAGGTGTGGGGCGACGTGCAGACGCCGCTGACCGGCGCCTTCAACGTGCGCAACTGCCTGGCGGTGATCGCCGCGGCCGAGTCCATCGGCGCGGACCGTGACGGGGTGCGCGAGGGGCTGCGGACCTTCGCCAGCGTCAAGCGGCGGATGGAGGTGCGCGGCGAGGTGCGCGGCGTAACGGTGATGGACGACTTTGCCCACCATCCCACGGCCGTGCGCGAGACCATCGACGCGGTGCGGCAGCGCTACCCCGGCCGGCCGGTGGTGGCCGTCTTCGAGCCGCGCAGCTACACGGCCCAGCGCCGCGAATTCCAGGACGCCTACCGCGACGCCTTTGCCGGCGCCGAGCGCGTGGTGCTGGCGGGGCTCTTTCACCCCGAGCGCTACACGGCGGAGACGGCGATGAACCCGCTGGAGCTGGTGGACGCCTGGCGCGCCGCCGGCAAGCCCGCCGACTTCATCCCCGACCCGGACGAGATCGTGGCGCGGCTGGTGCCGGAGCTCAGGGGCGGCGAGGTGGTGCTGGTGATGAGCAACGGCGGCTTCGGCGGCATCCACGGCAAGCTGCTGGACGCGCTGGGGCAGGGCTCCGGCGGCTGACCAAGGAACGGGTCGGGTACAGAGGAACAGAGAAGGAAAGAGAGGAGCAGAGGAAACCGTCGTCTTGGGCCTCTGTTCCTCTCTTTTGACCTCTGCTCCTCTGTACCCAACCTTTCTTGTGAATCGGCAGCATCCCGGAAGCCATGGACGGCGCATCCGTTTTCCGCTGATACTATTCTCGACACCGAACGACGTCACGGACTGCCGCCGGCGCGGGGTGCGGATTGAGCCGCAGCCGCGTTCCAGGGCAGGTCCGGACTGGCCTGGAGCGTCCACACCGGCATTCTCGCGGTCACGTGGAAGGGCCCATAACGGCTTTTTTAGATAACGATTTGCGACATTAATCAAATCTAGTTACTCTTATCCGTTCGCGCGGCGGCGGAATGCTTTGGCATTTCCCGCGGCGCATGCGCGGGGGAACCGCGCCCGAACGGCCACCGCTCGACATGAACCGCGCCTCGCGCCTACAGCAGATTCTCGCATGCCCCCCACTCTCTCGCCGGCGACCCGCCCACTGCCGCAGGTGCGGCTGGCGGACAACCCGCTCCACCTGTTCGCCCCCCCGCTGGACGACGGCGGCGAGGAGCGCGTGGACGAGCTGGTGCGCGCCTTTCTGGACGCCGCTGATGCAGGTGACGGAATCCCGGCCGAGACGCTGACCCCGCGCTTTGGCGCCAGCGAGGTGCCGCAGGGCACGGTGGACCTGGACACGTACCTGGCGTACCTGGACCGCGAGGTGGTGTCGCACGCCAGCCGCGTGGCGTCGCCGCGCTACATCGGCCACATGACGTCGGCGCTGCCGTACTTCGTGCAGCCGCTGGCCCGGCTGGTGGCCGCGCTCAACCAGAACGTGGTCAAGCTCGAGACGGCCGCGTCGCTCACCCCGTACGAGCGGCAGGCGCTGGGCATCATGCACCGCCTGGCGTACGGGTACGGCGACGCGTTCTACGACGCGCACGTGCAGGCCCCCGAGAGCACGCTGGGAATCCTGACCTCGGGCGGCACGGTGGCCAACCTGACGGCCATGTGGTGCGCGCGCAACACGGCGCTGCGCGCCGACGGCGGCTTTGCGGGGGTGGAGCAGGAGGGGCTGGCGGCGGCGCTGGCGCACTACGGCCACCGCCGCGCGGTGATCGTGGGCTCGTCGCTCATGCACTTCAGCTTCGACAAGGCCGCGGACCTGATGGGGCTGGGCGTGCGCGGCGTGGTAAAGGTGCCGGTGGATGCGCGGCTGCGCGCCAACCCCGAGGCCGTTCGGGCGGCGGTGGAGCGCTGCCGCGCCGAGGGCGACCTGGTGCTGGCGGTGGTGGGCGTGGCCGGCACCACCGAGGCGGGAAGCGTGGACCCGCTGGACGAGCTGGCCGACGTGGCCGCCGGGGCGGGCGCGCACTACCACGTGGACGCGGCCTGGGGCGGCGCCACGCTGTTCTCGCGCCGCCACCGCACGGTGCTGGCGGGGATCGAGCGCGCGGACTCGGTGACCATCGACGGCCACAAGCAGATGTACACGCCGCTGGGCACGGGGCTCATCCTGTTCCGCGACCCGGACCTGGCGCGCTCGGTGGAAAAGACGGCCAGCTACGTGCTGCGCCGCGGCTCGGGCGACCTGGGGCGGCGCTCGCTGGAGGGCTCCCGCCCGGCGGCGGCGGTGCACCTGCACGCGGGGCTGCACCTGCTGGGGCGGCGCGGCTACGAGTACCTGGTGGACGAGGGTGTGCGCAAGGCGGCGTACATGGCCGGCCGCCTGCGCCAGCGCCCCGAGTTCCAGCTGGTGGCCGAGCCGCAGCTGAACATCCTGCTGTACCGCTACCTTCCCGAGCCGCTGCGCGAGCGGGCGCACGCCGGCACGCTGACGCCGGCGGAGCTGCACGCGCTCAACGAGTTCAACGCGCGCCTGCAGAAGCAGCAGTGGGACCTGGGGCGCACCTTCGTTTCGCGCACCACGCTGGACAAGGGCGACGCGGAGCCCATGGTGGCGCTGCGCGTGGTGCTGGCCAACCCGCTTACGCAGGAGTCCGACATCGACTGCGTGCTGGCCGACCAGGTGGCCATCGCGCGCGAGCTCGAGCTCTAGCGGCGGACCCCTGCCGGCCGGATGCAAAGAAGCCCTGTCCCTGGCCGGACGGGGCTTCTTTGCGATGACCAGCAGACTCGCATTACGCTGAGACGCGGAGAGAGCGTCGCCTCGTTCTTCTCTCCGCGTCTCCGCGCCTCTGCGTGATGCTTTTCCCGCCCGCGGTTCAGATCCGGATGGACAGCGACGTCACCAGCGTGGTGCTGGCCTTCGACAAACCACCCTCGGCGTCGCGGCCGGGAAAGATCTCGTCGTCCGCGCTGAAGAAGCGCGCCTCGGTGCGCCACAGCGCCGATCCGCGCGCCACGTCCACGCCCGCCGACGCGCCCCAGGTGCGCAGCCCCGGCGCAACCACGCCGTCCTCGTCGTCGAAGCGCTCGACGCGCGCGGTGATCCCCACGCCCGGTGTGACCCAGTGGCGCCCCAGCAGCGAGCCGGCGAACCAGGTGTCGCCCTCCTGCGTCCCCACGTCCACGGTGCCCACCAGCGTGGTTCGCTCCGTGGGGGCGAAGCGGGCGCTGACGTCGTTGAAGAAGCGGATCCCCTGCTCGCCCGTATCAGCGTGCGGCTCGCGGCCCACGAAGTTGCTGTACGACACCGTCAGCGCCGGCGACGCGGCCCAGTCCAGCCGCACGCCCACCGCCTTGTCCTCGTTGTTCTCGGCGATCACCTGCCAGCCGTTGATCACGTTCAGCTGCGCGGTCAGCGCGGGCGTGGCGTTCCAGGTGGCGCGCACGCCGGCCTGGTAGTACGGCGCGAACTCGGTGGGGAGCGAGCGCGTGTAGGTGGGGTTGTCGATGCTGATCCAGCTTTCGCTGCCGATGTGCGAAAAGAAAATGCCCCCGTCGATCCACAGCGTGGGCGCCACCGCCACCCCCAGCGTGGCCTCCTGGATGAGCGGCAGGTAGTTGGTCTGCCCGGCGATCTCGTCCGGCTCGAATGCGTAGTTCACCTGCACGCTGGTGCCGGCCTGCAGCGCCAGCCGCGCGCGCGTCGTCGGCGCCGTGTACTGCACCGCCACGTGCGCCAGGTTGATGTTGAACTCGTCGTGCCGCGCGGCCTGCGTGGTCCACGCCCGGTCGTGCGACGCCGGCCGCCCGAAGTCGTACGCGTAGTAGCCGTCCACGAACGCGCCGAACGTAAGCCGCGGCGTGGTATCCGCCTCCTGCGCGGCGATGGATGCGGGAAGCGCCAGTGCCAGCGCACCCGCCGTGATGATCTTCCGCATGGGTCGTGTGGGGATGAGAGGGAAGGGATGGAGATCGGACGGGCGAGCAGGACGTGATCGCCCGGTGAGAAGAACTGCAGACGGACGGCCGCCAAACTGGCGTCAATATCCGGCGAAATCAAGGCATTGAACTTGATGATCCACGTCGCGGGCTTCCCTTCCGACTCTCGGGCCGGAATGCCTTGCGGACACCTGGATGCGGGAGGTTGTGATGGCACGCAACGGAGGCGGCGGACAGAGCGGCGGTTCGGGTGAAGACAGGGGCGGGAGCTCGCCGGACCGATCGCCGAACGATGATCGTAGCGACGCGAGCAATCCCACCAGCGACGCTTACGACGCCGACCAGGAGAACCAGGCCGACCAGGCGGAGCGCGGTTGGTAGTCTTCCCGCACTCCACGACCCAGCGGCTGGCAGGGGAACGATGATGCGTGCGGGATTTCTTTTCCTGGGGCTTCTGCTGGCGGCGCCGGCCGCCGCGCAGACCGTGCGCGTGACGGTGGCCGACGCGGCGTCCGGTGCGCCGGTGGCGGGTGCGATGGTGCGCGTGGAATCCGACTCCGGGGCGCTGGCGGCCGCCGGCTTCTCCGACGCCCGCGGCACCGTTCAGCTGCGGCTGCCGGAGGGCGGCCTCTACACGGTCGGCGCCACGCGCGCGGGGTACGCGCCAGGTGCGCAGCCGGTGGACGTGGCCTCCGCCGGCCGCACCGACGCCGTGCTGCGCCTTGCCGTGCGCCCGTTGACGCTGGACACCGTGAAAGTGGTGCGCACCGAAACCGGCGAGCGGGAGGTGGGCCGGCAGAGCTTCGAGCGGCGGCGCGCGGCGGCGGACGGCATCTACCTGGACTCGGCGTACGTGGCGCGGCGCAGCGCCACCTGGCCGGGCGACCTGCTGTACTCCGTACCGGGAATCGAGGTGCGGGGCGTGCCGGGGCCCCGCGGCATCCGCCGCCCGGCGACGCGGCTGGGCGGGCGCTGCCTGTCATACCTGGTGAACGGGCTTCCCTTCTACGGCGGCTGGCCGCGCTGGGTGGCGCTGGAAGAGACGCTGCGCCGCAGCGACGTGGTGGCCGTGGAGGTGTACCCCATCTATGACCGCGTTCCCATGGAACTGCGGCGGTACGCGGCGGAGCGCGGCTACTGCGGCCTCATCGTCTACTGGACCGAAGACGGCTGGAACTCCACCTCGCGCGGCGCCGACCCCGATGCCGGTTGAAGACTCGCGGCCGGCGTGGCGAGCCGCGCATCCGGAAGCAGCGGTTTCCATATCCGCGCAGGCGTCCGCGACGAGGAGACTGTCGAATCCGGGAAAGCGGGATACGACACCCGGCGGATCGGTGTTATTGAGAGGGTGTTGTTGCTAACCTCAGATTCATAACGAAGCGGTGACTTCCTGAGGGAGCGCACCACGTGTAATCAGAAGCCACACAACAGATTGCGCGCGACCGAAGGACCTCGTCTCGGTGGCGCAGGGGCCAGATCAGGGCACGGGACCCGCCCCGCCGTTCTGCTGGCGAGGTCCTTCGGTCGGCGCCAGGGTGCAGTGTACAAGCGAGTTACGGGGCGGCGCCTCCCTCAGGAAGTCATATCAATCACGCTGGGAGGTTTGGCAGCACACTCTGAGGAAGGCGCGCACCCGGTCCCTCCAGATGCACCATCGCCTGTCGCGCCGACCGAAGAATCTGCCGGATGGGCGCACGATCCCGTCGGCTGCGATGGAGTTCCGCGCGAGAGACCGGCGCCCGTTCCCGACGGAGATTCTTCGGTCGGCGCCACGGGTTGCCGCGCGCTCCGGACAGGTCGGGCGGCGCCTTCCTCAGAATGACACGGATCATCAAAGGGTGGAACGGCTGCGCGCTCACTGCGTCACGATCGTCCCCATCCGCACCACCTCGAAGTCGCTGCTGCGCACACGGCTGAGGGTGGCGAGTTCGTCGTCGCTCCAGCGCGGGTCGGGGGCGCCGCTCACGTACCAGCCGCTGCCGTTGTCGGCCAGCAGCATCCCGTACTTCTTCATCGCCTCCAGGATCACCCGCACGTTGGGCGAAAAGCCCGACACGTCGAAGCCGCGGAATGCAGATCGGTGGCACTCTCGCAGTCTCTGCAACGGCAGCAGCCCGCAAGCATCCGCGCAATCAGGAGATGAACAGCGTCGCCGAGGTGGCCACGTGCCAGGCGCCCCCCTCGCGCCGGAGGAGGAACGCCTCGCCCTGCATACAGCCGGCGCCGCAGACGGTTTCCGCGACCACCAGCGCCTGCGCGCCCGACGCGGAGATGCCGGCCGGCGAGAGCCGCAGCGCCAGCGTACCGGGCGTGGAGGCGTCCTGGCGGATGACGACGCTCGCGGACGCCAGGCGGGGGAAGGGCGCGGGAGCCGCGTTCCTGCGCTCGAAGTCGGTCAGGGTGGTGGGATCCAGCCCGGGTAGGCTGGCGATCAGCCCCCAGACCGCGAGCGGAACCCGGTCTCGCGAATACCCCGGGGCAGGCGCCACCGCCACCGAGTCCGCCCCTGCGCGCGCCGCCATCAGCTCCACCAGTGCGGAAAGCGCGCCGGCCGCGGCCCCCGCACCGGGCCCCGGCGCGGAGGCCGCCGGGGTGCAGCGCGCGGCCGTCGCCAGGAGCACCAGCGCACAGAGGAACCCCGTCCGCCCCCCGGCCCGGCGCATCACGGAGCGCCCGGGAACGGCGGGTGCGGCGGCAGCCCGGCGGCCTGCACCGGTGCGCCCTGCTGCGCCACAGCGCTCTGCAGGCTCGCGCTCCAGAAGCTGGCAGGGACCGAGGCCAGGTAGGGGCTCTTGTCCAGGGTGGGGAGGGTGGCGGGCAGCGCGGGCCCGAAGTAGTCGTCGCGGCCGACGTCCACGACCGTCGAAGGGCCGATCACCCACGGCGCGGTACCGGCGTACATCAGGTCCTCCGGCTCCGGCACGTGCGCGGGGTAGGCGGCCGTGTGGTGCGGGGCTGCGCGCGAGACGATCCCCAGCGTATGGATGAGGTCGTGGACCGCCGCGAACTCCCAGTAGCGGGGAAACGCGTCCGGCGCGGTGACGAACGTGTTCTCCCCGCACGAGGCACCCGGCGGTGTGCCGTGCAGGTACATGGCGGCCACCCGTCCCGGCACGCTGGGCGGCCAGCTGGCGCCGCCGCAGGAGTAGGTGCTTCCCCCGTCGTAGTAGACCAGGTAGACCTTGCCCGTCGAGATCAGCCCCGCCACGCTCAGCTGCCGCTCGATCTCGTTGCGCACGAACGCGCCCTGGCTCTTCACCTCGGCATTGGTGCGGGAGAGGCGAAAGAAGCCCACGTCCAGCACACCCGCGTACGTGTCCATGCGGAACGCGCGCCCACCCGTCTGCCCCGCCAGCCAGCGCTGGAACGACGCCACGGTGTAGGCAATGTGCGTGGTCGTGTCGAAGCCGCGGTCTTCACCGTCGCTGGGAATCACGTACAGCACGCGCACCTGCGCCCCGACGATCTCGTCGGCCCGGTCGGTACCCGAGCGGGGGGGCGGCAGCAGCAGCACCGTCGCGAACGCGGAGGTGAGCCCGGGCGAGGCGAACGTCAGCTGCCGGGTCCCGACCGCTCCCGTGAGTACCAGGTCCGTGAACGCGGCCACGCCCCCGGTTGTGGTGCCGGAAGCCGTCCCCGCCAAGGTCCCGACGGATACGGAGGCCGTCACCTGGACCGACGCCGCGACCAGGTTGCCGTGCGCGTCCTGCACCTCCACCACTGGCTGCGTGGCCAGCGGAGCGCCCACGCGCGCACCCTCCGGCTGCACCCGGACGGAGAGCGCCGCCGCGGGGCCGGGTGTGCCCGTCGCGGTGAACTCGACGGGCGCCAGGCTTCCCACGCTCGCCCGTAGCCTGTTTTCCCCCGCGCGTGTGCCGAGCGTCCACGTGGCCGCCGTCTCGCCGGTGGCATTCGTAGGCGCGGCGGCGCCGGCCGAGCCGCCGCCCGACACCACGGAGAATGCGACCGTCACACCGGAGAGCGGCGCCCCGCTGGCGTCCGTGACCTTGACGCGCGCCTGCACGGTGCTGGCGACCGGCGAGGTGGACTGCGTGGGGGAAACCGGCGCTACGGCGGCGGGCTGGGGCGGCTGCGGCCGAGGCCCGGGACCCGATCCCCCGTCGCCGCATGCCGCCACAACCAGCAGTGCGGCGACTGCCCCTGCCAATCTGATTCTTGCTTCGTGCATCGTCGTCCACCCGTGTTCATCAATTCCTGTTCTTCCTAAATATAATGTCCCAATACGCGCGTCGATGCAAGTATCCCGATTCATCCCCAGGCCGGCACCGATTCACGGATGCCGCATCCCGATCCCGAACTTCGCGGAACGGGGAGGGATCGCGCTCCCCAGCAAAGGTGACGACGTGACCGTCTGGGCGCCCGGCAGCTGAGAGGCTCGAGGGCGGCGTGGCGAGCTGCGCATCGGAACGCGGCGGTCTCCGCGTCCGCGACGGGGAGAATGTCGGATGCGGAGAAGCGCGGGATACGAAATCCGGCGGACCTGTGTCATTCTGGGGAAGGCGCGCACCCGGTCCCTCTAGATGCACCATCGCCTGTCGCGCCGACCGAAGAATCTGCCGGAGGGGCGCACGATCCCCGTCGGCTGCGATGGGGTTCCGCGCGAGAGACCGGCGCCCGTTCCCGACGGAGATTCTTCGGTCGGCGCACAGGGCTGCCGGGCGTTCCGGACGGTTCGGGGCGGCGCCTTCCTCAGAATGACACGGATCATCAAAGGGTGGAACGGCTGCGCGCTCACTGCGTCACGATCGTCCCCATCCGCACCACCTCGAAGTCGCTGCTGCGCACCTGGCTGAGGGTGGCGAGCTCGTCGTCACTCCAGCGCGGGTCGGGGGCGCCGCTCACGTACCAGCCGCTCCCGTTGTCGGCCAGCAGCATCCCATACCTCTTCATCGCCCCCAGGATCACCCGGACGTTGGGCGAAAAGCCCGACACGTCGAAGCCCGCCCGCAGCCGCACGCGCATGCCCATGGGCGGCAGGTTGGGGTCCGTGCGGCTGCTGGCGAAGTGGCGCGCGGGGTGTACGTACGCCCGCCGCGTGGTCGGGCAGGTGAAGCGCAGCGCGTGGCGGATCTCCTTTAGCTCCACCACCTCGTCGTAGCGCACCAGGCCGGGAAAGATGGGGAGCCCCGCCGCGTCCGCCGACGTCCACCCCGCCGGCCGCAGCGCGTTGCTGTTCAGGTCGAACACGGCGCCCGAGCCCGCCGTCCAGCTCTGCCCGCCGTTCACCGGCCGCGCATCGTACAGTTCGTACAGCTTCCAGGCGTCGCGGTCGATCACCAGCACGTGCCGGTCGCCGGTGCCGCCAGGCCCGCCCTCGATGGGCGCGCCGGCGGGGACGGGGTACGGCCCGGGATCGCTCTCGTCGGCGTAGTCAAAGGTGACGGGCACCTTTGCCTGCGTGCCCGAGACCACCACGTAGGGAATGCCGTTGGGCGCGCCATTCCACACCGTGCCGAAGTCCGCGTGCAGCCCGCGGTTGGCCCCGCATGCGGCGATCAGCGCCGCCGAGTTGGGGTCCACCGGCTCGCCCGAGACGTCCGTGTTCCACGCGTTGTCCGCGGGAAAGGGGCGGCGGCCGTTCAGGCTGGCGCCGGGGCCCAGCCCCGTGGTGTCCGCGCCGCCATCCACCGGCGGGCGCGTGGGGCTGCCGCCGTCGCACGCGGCCAGCGCGGCGGCAAGGATCGGGAGGATGATGCGCGGCATCGGCACGGGCGGACGCTCCGGAACGGTGGCGAGTCGGATCGGGAGTGCGGAAGCGGCGTCGGCATCGCTCCGCATCCTGTTCGGCATGCGAGGATGAGTCGCACGCGCTCACGGCGGAAAGATAGGCGGACAGGACGCATAACTGCAACGGTTGCAGTTGGCGGAATCACACCGGGAACTCCGCTCGAAGGGGCGCGGTAGACAGCGCGCTCCGCTGGTTTGCGAACTCGTCCCCTGCCCCGTCGCATCCCATGCCCCGCAAACCCACCCGCCCGCGCCTGCCGGTCCTCTCCCGAAACACATGGTTTTTCGCGCTCGCGCTGCTCCTGCAGCTGGGCGCGGGCGCGGCCGCCGCGCAGACCGCGCGCGTGTCGGTGCACGACGCGCAGAGCGGCGCCCCCGTCGCCGCCGCGATGGTGCGGGTGGAAGACGGGGCCGGCGGGGTGGTGCGCGCGGGGTTCACGCGTCCGGACGGGACGGTGCGGCTGCGGATTCCCGCCGGCGCGTACCAGGTGATCGTCCGCCGCGCCGGGTACCAGGAGGGGAGTACGGCGTTGCGCGTGGAAGGCGCCGGCGTGTCGCTGGACGTGCGGCTGCGGCCCCGGCCGCTGGCGCTGGACACGGTGCGGGTGGTGGCGCCCGGCGGGGGCCCGGAGCGCGGGCGGGACGCGTTTCTGCGGCGGAGCCTTACGGAGGACGGAGTGTTCCTGGACCCGGCGTACCTGGCCGGGCGCTACCACTCCACCTACCTGGGCGACCTGCTGCAGGGCGTTCCGGACCTTGCGGTGGTGGCGCCGGTGTGCGTGCCCCGCCGCGGAAGCAGGTCGCCGTGGAGCGGCTGCGCGGGACGCCTGGCGCCGCGCAAGCCGGTGAGCACGCGCGGCTGGGGATGCATGACCACCCTGCTCAACGGCGTGCCGCCGCGGCTGGGCGCCTCCAACCCCGAATACGGCCACAACGAGATCGACTTCTGGCTCCGTCCGCGCGACATCGTGGGCGTGGAGGTATACCACGTCCCCGGCGACGTTCCGCCGGACCTGCGGCAGTACGCCCAACCGCACTGCGGGATGATCAACTACTGGACGCGAAGCGGCTGGTGAGAGGGTCCGCCACTCTCGGATGGCGAGACAGGTCGTCATCTTGGATACGGCGGTGCCCGGCCCACCCTGCCGGATGCGACAGCCTGTCATTCCGAGGCCCGTCCGCACTGTCGCCAGCCGCTCGCGCCATGGATTGCGGGGCCGAGGAATCTACTCTCGGCCTCCTCGTGGCCGGACGCGGCAGCCCGCGCCATCGCCGCGGCGGCGAAACGGCCAGACAGGGCCCGTGTGGGGCGTCGCGGCAGGCCACGAGGAACCGGACGGTAGATTCCTCGGTCGCGCACCAGCCGTGGAGGTAGCGGAGAGACCGGGTAGGCGCTCCCTCGGAATGACAGTCCGGGGTGTGCGACCAGTGACTTTCACGAGCGAGCCCCGAAGCTACACAACCGATCAGGGAACGGAGCTGATCGGCGCGGAGACGTCGGCGGGGAGGATGGGGGTGCGGAAGGGCTGCCAGTGGTCGCGGGCAAAGACGGAGCCCGCCGCCGCGCCCACGCCAAGCCCCATCGCGCCGCCGCCCAGGCTGGTGAGCACGGTGGTGCCGAGGAAGTCGTCGTCCTTGCGCCCCATGGCAAGCAGCGGGCCGGCGACCACGCCCAGCGCAAAGCCCACGAACAGCCCGCCCAGCGCCGAGCGCCGCACCGAGCGGCGCCGGTTGGGCCCCTCGTTCTTCATCAGCTCCTGAACACCGCCCAGCGCCACCGCGTAGCGCCTTCCCGTCGCCGACTCGCGCACGGCAAGCGAGTCCGTGTGGTACACCAGCACCTCGCCCTCCACCATCCGCGGCCCCCACGCCGGCGCCAGCACCCGCACCGTGTCGCCCGGCGCCAGCGTGTGCACGGCATCCTGCGCGGCGGCGTCCACCTGCGCCATCGTGGCGAGCGCAAGAAGCAGCAGGGCGAGTCGTGGAACCATGCGCATCGATCGATTCCCGTGGATGGATAGACGGGCGGCGGCGGGCGGACGTCCGTCGGCGCATCAACATCCCGCGCGGCGGCCTGCTCCACAAGAGCGGATCGGGCTGACAGGGAATAGGGAATAGGGAATAGGGAATAGCCGGCAAGGGCGGGCCGGATGCCGCGACTGGCCCAAGGCGCCCTGATCCGGCCGGCGCCGTCTGGAGTCCACGGTCCGTGCCCCGGAATCGTAGGGGACAAGGGGATGGGGGATGAGGATCGAGCCCATGGCACGGAGCACGCACCGTACGGTGCCGCCGGCCCACTCCGGGCCGGCGGAGGGGCGGACGCGATCCACGGAGAAGCGCATGGCGTACGTGAACACGCGCGGCACGGGCCGCGGACCCGACGGCGGAACCGGGACGGGTCGCGGGACCGGCGGCAGCACGATGATCCTGGGGCTGCTGGTTCTGGCGGTGCTGGCGCTGGTGATCTGGCTGGTGATGCGCGGCGGCGGTGAGGACGCCGACATCAACGTCAACGTGCCGCAGGTGGAGGCGCCCGACGTGGAGGTAAAGGGCTCCGGCGGCTCCAACTAGCCACCGCATCCGCCGGATCGCGGACGCGCCGGGGCCATCCCGCCGCGTCCGCGTCCGCGCGTCCCCTACCCGAAGGGCGCGGCGTACACCGACGTGGCGATCAGCCACTGCGCGGCGTAGTACGTCCCCAGCACCACGGGCTGGCCGTACGCGTGGCGCCCGCGAAAGCGCTCCCACGCCAGCACCGAGTCCGAGACCACGAACCATCCCGCCCCCAGCGCCGCCAGCAGCGCCGGCGTCGTATCCTCCACCCCCCACCGCGCGGCGGCCTGCCACGCCATGGCCAGCAGCACCGCCGCGTAAGCCGCCACCGGCGCGCGCAGGCCGCCCAGCCGCGGCCACAGCGCCCGCAGCAGCACGGCCCCGTACGCCAGCAGCGCCGCGAGGACCAGCGGCGCGGCCAGCCTGGGCGAACGCGGCGCAAAGGCGGCCACGTAGAACAGGTGCGCCACCAGAAAGCTGGCGAGCCCCGCCACGAAGCGGTCGCGCGGCAGCATCAGGAACACGTCGCCGGCCAGCGAAAACAGCAGGCCGGCAACCACCAGCGCCCGATATCCGCCGCCCACCGACTGCGCCGCCGTCGCCGCCAGCGCCAGGATGAGCACCGTGGTGAGCGGCTTGAGCAGGTAGAACGCGCGGCGGTCCGCACGCCGATCCGCACACACGGCGAGCGCGGCGCAGGCGGCGGCCAGCAGGCTCAGCGCCAGCGGGAGCGCCGCCACCCTCAGCCGCCGGACCACTCGCGCGCCAGCCGCTCCAGGTTCGCGATCTCCTTCTTGTAGACGGGCGCCGCGAGCACCGGAAGCAGCAGGCTCTCCAGCCATCCCTGCACGCCGCCGCGCATCCACTGGGTGGTGATGGTCACGCGGCAGTGCCCACCCTCCGCCGGGTCCACCCTGAAGGTGCTGAACAGGTCCGACTCCAGGTCCTGCTCCTTCAGCAGGCGCCCGGGCTCCGGCTCGGTGACGGCCATGCGAAAGGTGCGCATCTTCATCCCCTGCCGCGTCTGCACGCGGAACACCGTTCCCGCGCCGGTGCCGCCGCTTTCCACGACGAGTTCGCCAAACGGCGGACGGGGGAGGATGTGGGGATGCCCGTCGTGGTAGTCGGCAAGGATGCCGTACACCGTCGCGGGCGGCGCATGGACCAGGGCGGATGCGCCTACGGTAACCTGGGACATGGATCCGATCGGAGATTGGTTGATTGGTGTGCTGATGGGCACGAATGCCGTGCGGCCGCGGCTACGCGGCCGGCGGGCGCGGTACCTGAAACAGCTCGGCGTCCAGCTCGCGCTCCTCTACCCAGGCGCGTGCGCACGCCCGCAGCTTCTCTTCTTCGTACGCGAACCACGCGTCGCGGACGGGTCCAAGCTCGTGGAGCGCATCCTTGAAGCTCCGGAACGGCCGGGGACGATCCAGCGCGTTCAGCAGCCGCCGGCGCACACGTTCCTCTTCCTGTTCGCGGGCGAACTCTTCCATCCACCGAAAGCGCTGGTGCGAGGGAAGGGGCTCGATCGAAAGGAATCGGCCGCTCTCCAGCGGGTCCAGATCGCCGAACTCGTCATCCAGATCGTCGTCTTCGTCCAGATCCAGGTCCAGGTCTCCACGCAGCTTCGGGTCGCGGAGCCATTCCTTCATTAGGGTCGTTCCCGTCTGCAGGTCGAGCACCCATTCGGAGTCGTGGTCGCTCAGGGCGATGGCGAGCTCGTCGATGTCGATGCGGATGCGCGGCATGGGAGTCCGGCGGATGAATGAGCAGAGTGCACACTCGTCATGATGATGGTGCGCATCCGCGGCCGCCCGCGCAAGCCATCCGCCGGCCCGTCAGCGCCCCAGCTCCGCGTCCAGGAACGCGCGCGTCCCCCGCGGCCCGGCAAGCCGCAGCCACACCGGCCCCTCCGCCGCCGAGACGGTGATGCCGAATTCCAGGAACGGGCAGCACCGCCGTTCATTGTGGACGAAGCGCATCACGCGCTCCAGCCACGCCGCATCGAAGGCGAACGCGTATCCATCCTCCAGCGCCCGCCGCTCCCGCACGCCGGTGCCGAACAGCTCCGCGGCCAGCGCGAAGTGCGCCGGCCGCTCGTCCGCGGGGATTGCGCCGGGGGCGCACGCCAGCGGCACGGCTGCTTCCGTGTCCATCATCCACGCTCCTCTCCAGTTGGGTCGATTGCCCTCATCCGCGGAGCAGGCTACAACTTCAAGTGGACTCGAAGTCAAGGAGCACGGGATGGAGGAGCTGTCGATCGGGGAGGTGGCGCGGCGCACCGGGGTGCCGGCCTCGGCGCTGCGGTACTACGAGGATGCGGGGCTGCTTCCCGCGCCGCGGCGGGTGAGCGGGCGCAGGCGGTACGACGCTGAGGTGCTGCGGCGGGTGCAGGTGCTGCGGTGCGCGCAGCAGGCGGGGTTCACGCTGGCCGAGATCCGCACGCTGTTCCACGGCTTTGGCGCGCAGACGCCGCTGGGCGAGCGGTGGAGGTCGCTGGCCAACGCCAAGCTGCGCGAGCTGGACGCGCTGATCGCCCGCGCCGGGCAGATGAAGCAGGCCATTCTGGCCGGCATGGAGTGCGGCTGCGTGCGGATGGAAGACTGCATCCTGGTGCCGCCGGAGTGATGCATATCCTGAAGTGAAGATGGCTCACACAGAGTCAGCAGAGTCAACAGAGGATCGAGCCCTCTGCCGGCTCCGTCGACTCTGTGTGAGTTCCCCACCTGCTGCGAAGACCCTTGCTCACGGAACCTGGGCCAGCAGTAGCGGCATCCGGCCCGCCGTTGCCGGCTATTCCCTAACCCGGCGTAGCCGGAACCAAACACGAGTTGGGCTTGACATGGCGGAGTTTCGTTGCATGGTGTTTACCCTGTTCACCTGCTCGCGAAAACTGCCATGCTCATCGACCGCTACGCAGCTCGTATCCTCGGC
>NZ_DASWNM010000134.1:0-200042 GCF_036399255.1 Longimicrobium sp. | reverse complement strand
TCACGCACTCACGCACTCACGCACTCACGCACTCACGCACTCACGCACTCACGCACTCACGCACTCACGCACTCACGCACTCACGCACTCACGCACTCACGCACTCACGCAGCGGCGGCCTTTACCAGCTCGCTCAGGTCGTCGGTCAGGCGCACGCCGTCGGCGCTGGCGAACGGGGGCGGCACGCCGGGTCCGCCGATCACCACTTCGGTCTCCGGCGGAGCCGCCTCGCGCAGGGCGCGCGCCAGCATCCGGAAGTCGGCCACGCCCATGGTGTTGACCACCGAGGTGCAGAAGAGCGCCGGGCGCCGCTGCTGCAGGATGCGGCGCAGGTCCTCGACCGGCACGTTGGCACCCAGGAACACCACCCGCCAGCCGCGCGTGGCCAGGTGGATGGTGGCGGCCATCAGACCGCACTCGTGCATGTCGCCGGGAATGCCGGCGCACACGGCCTCGGGGCCGCGGGCGGCGCCGGTGTCCAGGTCCTCGATGATCCCCGCCAGCTTTTCGCGGACGAACGCGGTGGCGAAGTGCTCTTCGCTGATTCCGCACTCGTTGGCCTCCCACAGGTCGCCCACGTGGCGAAGCACGGGAAGCAGCACCTCTTCGACGCGGCGGTCGGGCGGCAGGCGCAGCACCTCCTGGTACGCTTCCAGCGCGCCGCGCCGGTCGAACGCCAGCAGCGCCTCCAGCATGCGAAAGCGCACGTCGCGCACGGAGGGGCCCCCGGCGTCGGCCGGCAGCGGCTCGGTGCCCCGGCGCACGCGGCTGATGGCCTCGCCGATGGTCAGGCCTTCGTCGACCAGGACCTTGATGCGCGAGAGCATCGCCACGTCCTCGTCGGTGTACAGCCGGTAGCCGGAGCCGGTACGGTCCGGCGCCACCAGGCCGTAGCGGCGCTCCCAGGCGCGGAGCGTGGCCGGGTTGATCCCGGTAAGGTGGGCGACGCGCTTGATGCGGTAGCTCATGGCTGCTTCAGAGATCCGTCCCGTTAGGGTGTGTCGTATGAACGTATGGGCGCAATCCCGGGGTGCTCCGGATCCTCTGGATGGTCCGCCGGGCGGCGGTTCTGCAGCAACCGCCGTACCCGCACCGAGGAGGGGCTCGCTTTGCGCCTTCTGATACTTTTCAAAAAGCGCCGCCGCCGGCCGCGGATCCAGGGAACCCACTAATGTCATTAGACAAGCCTTGTAGCGCAAGCCGTACGCAGTCTCCGCAGGCCGATCGTGCGGAACACCGCGGGCCCGCGGGGCACGGGTGTTCCGCCGGTGGGGCGTGGAGCGGGGTGGAGGGATTCGGCGAATGGCTAGCCGGGCGCGTCCGCCAGCGGGCCCAGCAGCTCGCGGACGGCGGACTCGTATCCGTGCGCGCGCGCCCATGCTTCAGCCGCGAGCTCGCCTGCGCGGGCGGCGGCGAGCTCGGCGCCCGGCGTGTCGCCGGCCAGGCGCAGCAGGTCGGCGCGCTCGTGCAGCAGCCGCGCCCAGGCGGCGATGCGCTGCGGGTCGGAGATGATGTGGGCGGCGGTGGCGGAATCCACCCGCGGCACCACTTCGGCCAGGGGGCCCAGCAGCTCGCCTTCTGCGTCGTCCAGGGCCTGCGCGGCCTCGTGCACCTGGCCGCCGTTCTTGAGCCCCAGCATGCGGGCCAGCACCGCGCCCATCTGCCGGATCACGCGCAGCAGGTAGTCTTCCCGGGACGAGATGGGCATGGGGCGGCTCCGTCACGCGGTGGTCTGGCTCTCCGGCACGGCGGGGGCCCTTACCCGCTCGCCCGGGCTCGCACCCTCTTCCACGAACGGGAGAGGGGATCAACGTCCAGGCAGGCCGCCCAGGGTCGCGCAGAGTACCGGGACCAGGCCTGGCAGGCAGATTTCCTTGTCCCGGGCGACCCTTCTGTGCGGGCGAGGCCGCCGCCAGCGCCTGCGGGACGTTTGGGCACCTGCCTGGACCATCTCCGGGGCAAAGCCTGGAATTTCCGGCTTGTCCGGGCTTGCATGGGCTCGCTAACTTACACGGACCGGGGCGCAGCGGGCCAGCATCGGCGCGCCCCGGCATCGCATCCAACCGTCCGCTGATCTTTCAAGGCTCCACCGACATGCGCATCCTGACGGGAATTCAGCCTTCGGGCATCCTGCACATCGGCAACTACTTCGGCGCCATCAAGCCCATCCTGGACCTGCAGGGGCAGGGCGAGGTGTTCGTCTTCCTGGCGGACCTGCACGCGCTCACCTCCAGCAGCAGCGGGGCGGGGATGCGCGAGAACATCCGCACGGCCGCCATCGACCTGCTGGCGTGCGGGCTGGATCCGGAGCAGACCACCTTCTGGCGCCAGTCGCACGTGCCGGTGCACTCCGAGCTCATGTGGACGCTGACCACCGTCACCCCCATGGGGCTGATGGAGCGCATGGTGGCGTACAAGGAAAAGGTGCAGAACGGGATCGCGGCCAACGTGGGCCTGTTCACCTATCCCATCCTGCAGGCGGCGGACATCCTGGCGTACGACGCGGACCTGGTGCCGGTGGGCAAGGACCAGAAGCAGCACCTGGAGGTCACGCGCGACATCGCCATCAAGATCAACGAGGCGTACGGCGAGGGCACGCTCAAGCTGCCCGACGCCAAGATCAGCGAGGACGTGGCGGTGGTGCCCGGGCTGGACGGGCGCAAGATGAGCAAGAGCTACGGCAACACCATCGACATCTTCATGGACGAAAAGGCGCTGCGGAAGCGGGTGATGAAGATCGTCACCGACAGCACGCCGCAGGAGGCGCCCAAGGATCCCGACACGTCGACGGTCGTGGACCTGTACCGCCTGTTCGCCACGCCCGGGCAGGTGCAGCGGATGAAGGACGAGTTCCGCGCGGGCGGGCTGGGGTACGGCCACTTCAAGCAGCAGCTGTTCGAGGCCATCTGGGAGCACTTCGCGGCGATGCGCACCCGGCGCGAGGAGATCCTGTCCCGGCCCGGCTACGTGGACGAGGTGCTGGACGAGGGCGCCCGGCGGGCGCGCGCGGTGGCGGACGTGACGCTGGAGCGGGTGTGGCGGGCGGTGGGGTTGAGGGGATAGGGGAACTGCAGGGAATAGGGAACAGGGAATAGGGAATAGCCTGCAACGGCACCTGCGTTCGTTCGTACGATTCGATTACCGGAGAGGCTCGTGTCGGCAGAGAGTGCGGTCACCGTGGTGGAGGGGGTGGACTCGGTCGAGGGGATCATCACGCGGATGTACGCGGCGATCTCGGGGGCGGCGGGGGAGGCGCGGGACTGGGATGGGCTGCGCGCGCTGTTCATCGGCGGGGCGCGGATGATCCCCACCAACCGCGCCATCCACCACGGCCAGGGCGGTCACCCGCCGGACGTGATGGACCTGGAAACCTTCATCCGCACCACCGCGCCCGTGGTGGAGCGGATGGATTTTTTCGAGCGGCAGATCGCGATGCGCGTGGAGCGCTTCGGGTGCGTGGCGCACGCGTGGAGCACCTACGACTCGCGCCCCTCGCCCGGCGGCGAGCCGTTCGCGCGCGGCATCAACAGCATTCAGCTGTACCACGACGGCGCGCGCTGGTGGGTGGTGACGGTGTTCTGGGACTCGGAGCGCGCGGAAAACCCCATCCCTCCACAGTATCTGCCCGGCTGAAGATTTTTTCGCCCCGCGCTCGTATTCCCCCGCCGCACACGCGACGACCCGCTCCACCCTTCTGCACACGAGCGCGAATTGGCCCTCATCACCTGCCCCGACTGCGGCGGCTCCGTCTCCGACGCCGCGCCCGCCTGCATTCACTGCGGCCGGCCGCTGGTGCCCGCGCGGCCCACGGCTCCGTACGCCGCGCCGGCGTACGCGCCGCCCTCGTCCGCCGCGTACGCCGCCGCGGACCCGATGGCGCGGCGCGTGGACGCGAAGGAGGCGCGGGCCGCGTCCGCGAAGCCGATCGCGATGGTGGTGTACGTGCTGTTCATGCTTTCGTTCCTGTACTTCATCCCCGGCATCGTGGGGCTGATCGTGGCGTACCTCAAGCGCGGCGACGCCCGCGGCACCTGGGTGGAGTCGCACTTCGACTGGCAGATCGAGACGTTCTGGAAAAGCCTGTGGTGGGGCCTGGGCCTGGTGGTGCTGGGCGTCCTGGTCGTGGTGGTGACGGAATTTGCCGGCCTGCCCCTCATCCTGTTGTACGGGGCGGGGCTCGCCGTCACCCTGTGGTTCATCTACCGCCTGGTGCGCGGCGCGCTGGCGCTGTACGACGAACGGCCGATCTTCTGACCACCGGCCGGCAGGCCTGACGCACCCGACGCACCACACACCAGGAATGCGGACTCTTCGCGAGCGGCTGCACGACATCATCTTTCAGCACGACGACCCCGCCGAGCGGGCGTTCGACATCGTGGTGATGTGCGCCATCCTGCTTAGCGTGCTGGTGGTGATGCTGGACAGCGTGGCCTCCATCGCCGCCGCGTACGGCAAGTACCTGTACGCGGCGGAGTGGTTCTTTACGGGGCTGTTCACCCTGGAGTACCTGCTGCGGCTGTGGACGGCCCGCGACCGGCTGGCCTACGCGCGCAGCTTCTACGGCGTGGTGGACCTGCTCTCGGTGCTTCCCACCTGGCTGAGCATCCTGTTTCCGCCGGGACGCTTTCTGGCGGTGCTGCGCGTGCTTCGCGTGCTGCGGGTGTTCCGCATCCTCAAGCTGGCGGAGTACGTACAGCAGGGCGCGGTGCTCTCGGCCGCGCTGCGGGCCAGCCGCTACAAGATCACGGTGTTCGTCTGCACCGTGCTCACCGTCACGGTGGTGGTGGGCTCGCTGATGTACCTGATCGAGGGTCCCACGTCGGGGTTCACCAGCATTCCGCAGAGCGTCTACTGGGCCATCGTCACGCTGACCACGGTGGGGTACGGCGACGTGGCGCCGGCCAGCCCGCTGGGAAAGACGCTCGCCGCCACGCTGATGATCATGGGGTACGGCATCATCGCCGTTCCCACGGGCATCGTCACGCTGGAGCTGGACCGGGCCTCGCGCGCGTCGGTCACGCGCCGCGTGTGCCGCGGCTGCGGCGTGGACCGCCACGACGCCGACGCCACCTTCTGCAAGCACTGCGGAACGGAGCTGTAGCCTCACCTCACCGCCGCAGGCGCTCGCCCGATTAGGGCCGCTAGGAATTTCTGACCTTCATCCCATCAATGTACCCAGCCGTGGTTTTCGGCTGACGATTGTTTCTGCGCATCTCAGGAGTCCACATGCCGCACATCTCCAGTCCTCGTGCCCTGCTGGCGGTTGCATTGGTGCTCGCCGGGACCGGCTGCGGAGTCTCGCAGCACGAGTTGAAGCCCACGGACATTCGTCCGCTGCCGAATCCGGCGTGGAGGGGCAACGGCCCGGAGGGCGCGTATATTCGTGTGCGGGGTCTGGACTCCGCGCTGGCTGAATCACCCGGGGCACCCGTCCGTGTGCTGCTGGTGCATGGAATGCGAACCTTCGAGCCCGGGTACAGCGCCGTCCAGCAGCATGGGCTGGCAGAACGCCTGAACCTGGTTCCCGCGCAGCCGCAGGCGGAAATGCCGGACACCGTCACCTTGCTGCCGGTAAACCGTGAATACGAGGTGGAGGTCGCGGTGGGGCCGCAGCCGCTGGGCAGGGTCGCGCTGCGCGAGTCGGAGGTCCGCCGCCGTGCGTGGGTGGATCCCCGCGACGGGCGTGTTCGCGTGGTGTTCTACGAACTGCTCTGGGCGCCGCTCAGGGATGACGTCAAGCGACGCTTTTTTGCCTGCTTCGAAGTGCTTCCCACCCCTGATCCCGGCTGTCCTCCTCCGGAGGCGGAACAGAACGTGGATCGCCGCGCCTTCTTCAATCGTCGGATCAAGGACCAGATTCTGGTGGACGGCTTCAGCGACGCGACCATCGTTTTGGGGCCGGTTGGTGACGTGCTGCGCGACGACGTGAGCCTGGCGCTTTGCATGGTGGCTACGGACGTGCTGCGGGACGGTGGCTTCGCCGTGCGGCAGAGCCCCGAAGACCGGTGCGACCTGGCGAGCTCGGTACAGCCTGCGGACCGCCCCCGTGCAAACGAGGCGTTGCGCGCCGCGGAGTTCTTTGCCATGACCCATAGCCTGGGCAGCTTTCTGCTGATGGACGCTCTGTGGACGGCGGCTGACACAACGGAGAGCCGACGCGGTCGGGGGCTGGACGAGGCGGCTGCAACAAGGGACGTAGCCGAGTTCTTTCTGATGGATGACGCGACCGTTTTCATGCGTGCCAACCAGTTTGCGCTGCTGAACCTGGCAAGGCTGGGCGCCGTGTGCGTTCCTCGCTCAGAGCGGGGGCGGTGTCCCACGGAAGCACTGCCCGGCGTGGACGAGATGTTCCGTGCGCCAGATGTGTTCGGGATGTTCACGCAGTACGTTGCGTTCAACGACGTCAATGATCTGCTGGGCTTCGAGCTGCCGCCCTACATCGCGAGCACCGGACTGGCGGGTACGCTGGTGAACGTTACGGTGCAGAACCCCACATGGCGCCTGCTGGGCCTCAAGAACCCGGGCGGAGCGCACAATAACTCGGATCGAAACCCCGCCATCCTGGACGCAATGGTCCGAGGTTTCGACCTGCCCGCGGATCGTGTGCCCGGGAACGGATTCCGCTGAGCAGAGCCTGCGTTTATGTGAGTGTCGGACAATGGCTTGCGGTGCCTGCGGCACTCCTCTTGCCTCCACACCGCCGCTCCAACGGGCATACGAGCAGGCGAAACCCTTGAAGGCAGGGGATGACGATGAAAAGGCACGCAATACGCCACCTGGCGGCGGCGGTGTTCACGGTGGTGGGGCTTACCGGGTGCGCCGGCAGCAACCTGGGTGCGCTGGGCGACATCCTGGGCGGGGCCATGGGCGGCGCCGGACAGCAGGGCCAGCAGGGACAGGGACAGCTGGTGGTCGAGGTGCAGAACGTGGACACGCGCCAGCAGGTGATCGCGGTGCGCACGCAGCAGGGCCAGCAGGGCAACGTGTTCTTCGACCAGAACACCGTGGTCACCTACCAGAACCAGCAGTACCCGGTAACGGCGCTTGAGCGCGGCGACGTGGTGGCCATGCAGGTGCAGCAGGGGCAGCAGGGGCAGACGTACGTCAGCCGCATCGACGTGCAGCAGAGCGTGCAGGAGCGCACGGGCCAGACGGGCAACACCGGCGGCATGAACGGCGGGATGAACGGCGGCGGGCAGATGTCGCAGCTGTCCGGCCGCGTGGGGCAGATCGACCACAACCGCGGCACGTTTCAGGTGCAGACGCAGCAGGGCACGTACACGGTGACGCTGCCGTACAACCCCGGTAACGCCACGACGGACTACTTCCACCGCCTGCGCACCGGCGACAGCGTGCGCCTGGAGGGCACGGTCACCGGCAACGGGCGAGTCGAGCTGTACCGCTTCATCTGACGCGGCGGGGGATGACGGACGGCGGCGCGGGGCTTCGGCTCCGCGCCGTTTTGCGTTGTGTGGCGATGGGGTGGGGGATGAGAGACGGGATGATGGCGATCGGCGATTCTGGCCGGTCACGTGCCGCTCCGCCCGCGGAGCGAATGAATTCGCCGCTGGAAAATCGCAAAGTCCGCCTGCGCGGACTCGGCGGCCCGGCCGTGTGCGGCGTCCCAGGCTCCTGCGCGTCCGCAACCGGCGCGCCGACGGTCCCTCTCGCGAGAGAAGCCACGCACATACCCCCGATCTGTCATTCCGAAGGAGGCGCCGCAAGAAACTTTCTGCCATCGCATGCTCTGGCGCCGACTGAGGAATCTACCGTCTGGTGCTCGTGGCCAGAAAAGAAGCCGCAGACCGTCGGCCGGTGTCTGTTTTGGTAGGTCGGCCGGCGCGTTGTCCTCCATCTCTCAGGGCGTGTATTTTGTCCGACGAACACGATCTCATCCCGTAAGCCATCGACCATGACGCCACTGTTCAACAAGCTGAACCTGAAGGGGCAGACGGAGATCGTCGTGCTGAACGCGCCCGAGAGCTTCGAGCGGGAACTGGATGCGCTCGACGGCGTGACGGTGCACCGCGATGCCTCCGCAGTGGAGCGGGTGGAGTTCGCGCTTGCGTTCGTCATCACCACCGCGGAGCTCGCCGCGGCGGCGGACGCCGTGCTTCCGAAGGCGCAGGGCGACGCGGTGGTGTGGTTTGCGTATCCCAAGGGCACGTCGAAGCGCTACAGGTGCGAGTTCAACCGCGACAGCGGCTGGATGCCCCTGGGCGCGGCGGGGTTCGAAGGCGTGCGCCAGGTGGCCATCGACGAAGACTGGTCCGCGCTCCGCTTTCGCCGCGTGGAGCACATCAAGACCATGAAGCGCGACGCCAGCCGCGCCGCCACCGAGCAGGGCAGGGCGCGCGTGGCGAAGAAGGATCCCTGACGCAGTCGCTTGACTTGCCGGTCGACACACGTCACCTTGGTTCCACCAGTGGAAGTTCCATCAGTGGAACTTCCACTGGTGGAACTAGCTTCTGGAGCGGTTGCCATCCGGTGGACAAGCCGAAGGGCTTCTTTGATGAAGATAGACAAACCGGCAGACATTTTCGATCGCGATGCGGAGTGGCGAACGCTGGCCACGCTCTGGAGAAAGCCCCGCCCGGACCTGATCTTCGCGGTAGGGAGGCGCCGCGTGGGAAAGAGCTTCATGCTCTCGAGGTTCGCGAAGTCGGTGAGAGGCATCTACTACCAGGCCACACGGCGGACGGAGGCCGAGCAGCTGGGGAGCCTTTCGCGCGTGATCGGCGAGCACTTCGATGATCCCGCTCTGCGGCAGGGTGTCGCGTTTCCGTCGTGGGAGGATTTGTTCGCGTACGTGACGCGGCGGGCGGACGGGGAGCCGTTCCTGTTCGTGCTCGACGAGTTTCCCTATCTGGCGGCAGCCGCGCCGGCGCTTCCCTCCATCATCCAGAACCTGTGGGACCACCACTGGCCGGGCACCCGGATCAAAGTGGTGCTCAGCGGATCGTACGTGACGGCCATGAACCGGCTGGAGCAGGTAGACCAGCCGCTGTACGGCCGGCGTACCGGCAAGCTGGTCTTTGGCCCCTTCGCGTTCCCGGACGCCGCGCGCTTCATGCCCGGGTATCCGCTGCGCGATCAGCTGCTGGCGTATGGGATGTTCGGGCACCTGCCCGGGCACCTGGCGCTCCTGGAGCCGGACCGCCCGCTGGGAGAGAACGTGGCCGAGGCGCTGCTGAGTCCCACGGGGCGGCTGGTGGACGAGGCGCAGCACATGCTCGACGCGTTTACCGGCGACGCGCACGTGCATTACTCGATCATCGAGGCGATTGCGTCCGGCGAGCACACCTGGAGCGGCATCACCAGGCGCGTGGGGCGTGCGGGAGGCTCCCTGCTGCGCCCGCTGCAGTGGCTGGAGGAGATGCAGGTGATTGGGCGGGTGGTGCCGGCCACCGAGAAGAACCCGCAGAAATCCAGGCGGGCCCTGTACCGGGTGGTGGATCCGTACGTGGCCTTCTGGCACCGGACCATCGCCCGCCTGGTGAACGCCGGAAGCCTCGGCCTCGTGCCGCCGGAGCGCCTGTGGGACGAGGTCGTCGTGCCCGACCTCGATGATTACATGGGACCCGTTTTCGAAGAGATCTGCCGCGACTTCGTGCGTCGCACGGACCGGCTTCCGTTCAGGCCGGTGCGCGTGGGAGAGTGGTGGGACGCCGCGTCCCAGGACCAGGTGGACGTGGTGGTGCTGGGTGCGCGCGGAGAGCTTCTGGTGGGCGAGTGCAAGTGGGGGCGGGTCACCACGGCCCACCTGGCCACGCTGCACGACCGTGCTCAGAAGGTCGCGGCGGAGCTCGGGCGCGTGCAGGCCGTGCACGTGGCACTGTTCACGGCGCGCGGCGAGGCGGATGACGGAGTGCTGCAGGCGGCGCGCGAAGGCACCGTTCTGCTCTTCACGGCCGAGGATCTGGTCGCCGCCTCCTGATCGGCCTCCCGATCCAGGTTCCATCAGTGGAAGTTCCACTGGTGGAACTACGGTGCGATCGGGACGCGAGCCGCTGGATGCCGTTGCCCACCGTAACCTGTCCCCTGTAACCTTGTCCCCTCGCAGCCCCCGGTACACGTTGTGCACCCTCGCCGCGGACCCGAATCTTACCGAGGAGACACGAATGTCCGACGCTAGCCCGACCAACGAGCAGGGACGCTACGATTCCGGCACCGACGCCGGCCCCGCGCAGTACGCCGGCGCCACCGACGAGCCGCGCGACAACCCCGCCGGCGACCCGCCGGGCGGCAGCGAGCCGCGCGGGCAGGTGCTCACGCTGGTCTGCGAGACCTGCGGCAAGGACTACTTCTTCGAGGACGAGCAGCCGGAGCCCGGCATGGCGTGCGAAAAGTGCGGCGGCACCGTCTTTCGCTCGTTCCACGACAGCGTGGGCGACGAGGCGGCGGACGACTTCCGCGACAGCACCGAGCGCGACCTGGACCCCGACGACGCCGAGGGCGACGTGATGCCGGGCGACGTGATGGACCTGAACAACATCTGACCGCCCGGACGATGACGGAACCCAACGGCAGGACGCTCTTTACCGGCTCGGGCGTGGCGCTGGTCATGCCCTTCGTGGCGGACGGGGGCCTGGACGAGGACGCCCTGCGTGAGCTGGTGCGCTTTCACCTGCGCGAGGGCACGGACGCGCTGGTGGTGAACGGCAGCACCGGCGAAGCGTCGGCGATGTCGCCGGACGAACAGCGGCGCGCGGTGGAGGTGGTCGCCGACGCGGTGCGCCAGGGCGAGCGGCGCGTGCCGGTGATCGCCGGGTGCGGCGGCAGCGACACGGCCGCCGTGGCGCGCCTGGCGGCCGCGGCGCGCGCGGCGGGGGCCGACGCGCTGCTGGTGGCGCCGCCGCCGTACAACAAGCCGCCCCAGCGCGGCATCGTGGCCCACTACCAGAAGGTGATGGACGCGGCCGACCTGCCCACGGTGGTCTACAACGTCCCCGGACGCACGGCGTGCAACATCCTTCCCGAGACGCTGGAGCTGCTGGCCCGGGACGAGCGCGTGGCGGGCGTCAAGGAAGCCAGCGGCGACATCAGCCAGGTGGCCGAGGTGGCGCGCCGGGTGGGCGGCCGCGTGGCGCTGTACAGCGGCAACGACGACCAGGTCGTCGCGCTGATGGCGCTGGGCGGCCAGGGCGTGATCAGCGTGCTGGCCAACGTGGCGCCGCGCGACACGTCACGGATGGCGCACGCGTTCCTGGCGGGGAGCACCGCCGAGGCGTGCGCGCTGCAGCTGCGCTACCTGCCCCTGATCGCGGCCATCTTCCGCGAGTCCAACCCCATCCCCATCAAGGCCGCGGTGGGCATGCTGGGATTCCGGGTGGGCGAGCCGCGCCTGCCGCTGGTGCCGGTGTCGGACGCGGTGCGGCAGGAGCTGGAGCGGGAGATGCGCGCCCTGGGGCTGGTGGGGAGCTGACGGTGACGGACCACGACGAGTTTGCGATGGAGGAAGCGGCCGGCGTCCGCATCGTGCTGAGCGGCGCCACCGGCCGCATGGGGACCACGCTGGCCGCGCTGATGGCCGAGGACGACGGGCTGCGGCTGGTGGGCGGGATCGGGCGGATGCCGGAGCGCGGGTGCGACATCGGCTGCCCCGTGGTGCAGACGCCGGAGACGGCGGGCGCGTGGATGCGCGAAGCCGACGTCGTCATCGACTTTTCGTCGCCCGAGCTGCTGCGGCGGCTGCTGCAGATGCACGGCGACGCACTGGAAGGCCGCGCGCTGGTGGTGGGCACCACGGGGCTCACGCCCGACGAGCAGGAGCTGATCCACGTGCAGTCCCGGCGGTCGGCCATCCTGCAGGCGGCCAACTTCAGCGTGGGCGTCAACCTGCTGCTGGCGCTGGCCGAGCAGGCGTCGTCCGTCCTGGGCGACGATTACGATGTGGAGATCGTCGAGGCGCACCACCGGCGCAAGGCCGACGCGCCCAGCGGGACGGCGCTGGCGCTGGGCGAGGCGGTGGCGCGCGGGCGAAAGGTCAAGCTGGCGGACGTGCGCGTGGACGGCCGCAGCGGAAGTTCGGGTGAGCGCCCGCGTGGCGAGGTGGGATTCCACGCCCTGCGCGGCGGCGACGTGGTCGGCGAGCACCAGGTGATGCTGATCGGCGAGCGCGAGCGGATCACGCTGGGGCACGTGGCGCAGGACCGCGCGCTCTTCGCCGAGGGCGCGCTGCGGGCGGCGCGCTGGATCGCCGGCAAGGAGCCCGGCACGTACACCATGAAGGACGTGCTGGGGCTGTAGCGCGCGCACCGGGACGGATGCACGGCGGGGGCCGGGCCTGGATGGCCCGGCCCCCGCCGCTCCGTTGCGGATCAGCGCCCGCTCAGCAGGTGGAGCAGGTCCACTCCCTGGTGTCGCACGGCGGACAGCTGCACCCCTCGGGGGTGGTGCACCACTCGCTCTCCATCGTGTCGTGGCCGCGCACGGTGCCGCGCGCGTCCGCGTCGCGGGCGGTGGAGAAGCTTTCAACGCGCAGCAGCTCCGGGTTCAGCGTGAGCTTTTTCATCGGAATTCTCCGGGATGGAGGGAAGGTCCCGCGGCCATCCGGCCGCGGAGCGGTCCACTGCGCGGGTGCAGTGTTCGCGAGGACGCGTTGGGAGCGGATTGCGCGGCCGTCGATCCGCCACGCGATCCGCTCATCCGTTCGATCGCGAGCGAACACGGGGGCGCAGCGGTTCACCACCCTGTAGATAAAACCGGCGTGAAGCGTAGTCAACCTTCATGCTCTCGCGCCAGGCTACCGGGTGCGCCATGCCGCGCGGGTCGACCGATCAGGAACCAGGGGAAGGCAGCCGCCCCGATGGTTCCTGAGGCGGCTGTCGTTGCGCGGGCTATTTGGGAACACAGTTCTGCGGCCGGGGCGTAGGAAAGTATTGTGGCGTGTTCCCCAGGGCGTACCACCACACGCAGTTGTACGCCCGGGGGCGTACGATGGAATCGCCGGTCGCCGTGCGCGTGGTCAGGTACGAATGCGCCAGGTCCGGGGCGATGGGTCCGTCCAGGCGGAAGTAGAACGACTTGGCCCACGTGGCCGGCCGGCCGCCGGACTGTTCATGAAAGATGGTGGCGATGTGCACGGCCAGCGCGGAGTCGGCGGCCGTGTTGCTCTGGGGGTGTCCCAGTTCATCATTGGTGCTTCCCACCTCGGTGAGCCAGAGCGGCTTTCCGGGACCGTAGGTATTGATCTCCTGCTGGAAGAGAGACATCTGCAGGTCCAGGACGCTGCCTCCGTGATAGCTGTGGACGCCCACGATGTCGAAGGAGCTGCCACAGGTCTGCAGCACCCGCCGCAGCCACTGGTAGGGTGAGCCGGCGGGAACACCGTCCGGGTTGTGGGCGATGGCCAGCTCTCCGGCGATCACGTGCTTTCCGCGCGCGCGCGCCTCTCCTCCTACATAGTTGACCACCTTGCAGTACTCGGCCACCTCATCGCGGTCAGGGCCGGAGTAGGAAGGCAGGTACTTGCTGGAGAGCACCCTGAAGAAGTCGCCGTTGTTGAACTCGTTGCCCACGCTGTACACCTGCACGTCGTACGGATAGCTGGCGAACCACTGGTCCATCACCGCGGCCAGGTACATCTGGAGAGTGTTGTACAGCCCGTCGTCCGGCGGGTACCTCCAGGAGCTGTCGCAGGTCGCCACATCAGCGGAAAAGCTGGTGGGATCAAAGCGGCCGTAGTACAGCGTCCCGGGCTTTCCGCATCCCCGCGAAAACCCGGGAAACCCTTCCAGCATGGCCACAACCTTCAACCCGCGCTCGCGCGCGGCGCGGACCTGGTGGCGAACGCTGGCGATCTGCGCGGAATCGAACGCGCCGCCGGGGGCCTGCTGCAGGTGATGCCAGTACAAGGTCACCTTCACCCACCCCACCCCCGCGTTGTACGCGCGGTTCATCATCGCGTTCGCCTCGGCCTGCGTGGCGGCGCCTCCCACCACGAAGCCGTACGCATCGTTCCGCGGCCACGGGCCGGTGGTGGCGACCGGGCCGGCTTCGCCTGGGTGGATGGGCTGCGCCGGCTGCTCGCAGGCGGCGGCAAGGCACAGCGCCGCCAGCGACAGCACCGCGCGGCTCCACGCGGTGCTCAGGATGGTTCTTTTCATCATTCCAGGAAAACGAAGGGGTGAGGTGGCTGCGCGGAGAGATCGAGGCGCAGAGGCCTGCGGGGAGCCCGGGCGCCGCGGCGAATTTGGGCTTCTGCACGCGCCGAGGCCATCCAAGCTCGCCGGATCGGGTGATTACGTCCAGTGCCCACGCTCCCCTGATCACCCGGCCTCACGGACGGCCCCGGGACCGCGCACCCGCGGAGCTCCTGCGCCTTTCCGGCACACCCCCCTGCTTCGCGGATCGGGCCGGAACCTTGTATACTATCCGCATTCAGCACATCTCCCCGGCACGGTCTTCGACGTGATTCAGAACGCGACGCGGCGGCTGGTGCTCAACATGCACGAGGCCCGGCCGCTGTACTCCGTCCCGGAGTGGGCGGTCGAGGAGATCCGCGCCGCGCTGCCGGACGGGTGGGAGCTCACCGTGGTTACGGAGCCGGGGAGCGGGCGCGGCGACGGCGGCGAGGCGCCGGACGCCAGCGCCGCCATCGCCGCGGTGCGCGGGGCCGAGGCGTACGTGGGCTTCGGCGTGCCGGAGCCTGTGTTTCGCGCGGGCACGGAGGGGCCGGACGCGCGGCTGCGCTGGGCCCACACCGGCTCGGCGGGCGTGGGCGCGGCGCTGTACGACGCCATGCGCGGCTCCGACGTGGTCCTCACCAACTCCGCGGGGATTTACGCCGAGCCCATGGCCGACACGGTGCTGGCGATGATGCTGCACTTCAGCCGGGGGATCGACTTCGCGGTGCGGGCGCAGGCGCAGAGCCGGTGGGACGAGGCGCCGTTCGACGCGGCCGACGCGCCCGTGCGCGAGCTGGCGCAGTGCACGGTGGGGATCGTGGGACTGGGCGGCATCGGGCGGGCGGTGGCGCGGCGGGGCGTGGCGCTGGGGATGACTGTGGTCGCCACGCGGCGGCGGGGGACGGAGGGGCCCGAGGGGGTGGAGGTGGTGAGCGGGGCGGATGCGCTGGACCGCATTCTTCCCCGCAGCGACTTCCTGGTGCTGGCCGTGCCGCAGACGGACCAGACACGGGCGATGATCGGCGCGCGCGAGCTGGCGATGCTGCCGGACGGCGCGGTGCTGGTGAACGTGGCGCGGGGCGGGGTGGTGGACGAGGCGGCGCTGGTGGACGCGCTGCGCGGCGGCCGGCTGCGGGGAGCGGGGCTGGACGTGTTCTCGCGCGAGCCGCTGCCGGAGAGTTCGGCCTTCTGGGGCCTTCCCAACGTGCTGGTGCTCCCCCATGTTTCGGGTGCCTCCCACCACTTCTGGCGGCGCCAGACGGACCTCGTCATCGGGAACCTCCGGCGGTACGCGGCGGGCGAACCCCTGCTGAACACCGTGGACAAGCAAGCGGGCTACTAAGGTGGAAAACATCATCCAGGCCGCCGTGCAGCGGGGCGCCAGCGACCTTCACATCAAGGCGGGCGACGTGTTCCGGGCCCGCATCAACGGCGACCTCAAGCCGCTCACCAAGCAGCGGCTCACCCCCGAGCAGACGCGCGCCATCGCCCTGAAGCTCATCCCGCACGAGCGCGACCGGGCCCGGCTGGACGACATCCAGGACTACGACTGCTCGTGGGGGCTCGCCGGCGTGGGCCGCTTTCGCGTGAACATCCTGCGGCAGCGCGGCAGCTTCATGATCGTCATGCGGGTGATCCCCTTCGAGATCCCCACCATCGAGCAGCTGGGGCTCCCCCCCGTGGTGCAGGACATCGCGGCGCTGGAGCGCGGCCTCATCCTGGTCACCGGCGTCACCGGCTCGGGAAAGAGCAGCACGCAGGCGGCGATGATCGGGTTCATGAACCAGAACATGCGCCGCCACGTGGTCACGCTCGAGAATCCCATCGAGTTCCTGCACCGCGACGTCAACTGCTCCATCACCCAGCGCGAGGTGGGGATCGATACGGACGACTTTCGCGTGGGGCTGCGCGCGGCGCTGCGGCAGGACCCGGACGTCATTTTGATCGGCGAGATGCGCGACCCCGAGTCCATCGACATCGCCCTCAAGAGCGCCGAGACGGGCCACCTGGTCATCAGCACCGTGCACACGCGCGACGCGGCGGCCACCATCAGCCGCCTGGTGGCCACCTTTCCGCCGGAAGAGCAGAAGGTGGTGCGCCTGCGCCTCGCCGAGCAGCTGCAGGCGGTGGTCAGCCAGCGCCTGCTTCCCAGCAAGGACGGCAAGGGGCGGGTGCTGGCGGCGGAGGTGATGGTGGTGAGCGGCACCATCCGCGACTGCATCGCCGACGAGAACCGCGCGTCCGAGATCCCCGAGCACATCGCCGAGGGAAAGACCACGTACGGGATGCAGACCTTCGACCAGGCGCTGATGGACCTGGTGATGAGCGGACAGGTGGACTACGCGGTCGCCAAGGCCGCCGCCACCAACCCCGGCGACTTCGAGCTCAAGATGAACATGCTTTCCGGCCGCTCCGGCTCCTCCGGCGGCGCGCCGCCGGCCATGGCGGGGATGTCGCAGGACTACTTCTAGTGGGATACGCCCTGCTGGTGCTGGCGCAGGTGGCCGGCCTGCTGCTGATCCCCTTTGGCCTTCCCGGCACCTGGGTGCAGGTGGGGGCCGTGGCGGCGTACGGCTTCGCCACCGGCTTTTCGACCCTCGGCTGGGGGACGTTCGCCCTGCTGCTGGTGCTGGCCGCGGCGGGCGAGGCGATGGAGTTCGCGCTGGGCGGCCGCTACGCGCGCAAGTACGGCGGCAGCCGCCGCGCGGCGTGGGGCGCCATCCTGGGCGGGCTGGTCGGCGCCTTCGTCGGCGTCCCGGTCTTCCTCATCGGCAGCGTGATCGGGGCGTTCGTGGGGGCCTTCGTGGGCGCGGCGGCCATGGAGCTTACGCGCAAGTCGGAGCTGCGCGGCGCGCTGCGGGTGGGCTGGGGCGCGTTCGTGGGGCGGATGGTGGCCACGGCCGCCAAGTCCGCCATCGGCGTGGCCATCGCCGCGGTGGCGCTGCTCTCGGCGGCGGGGTGACGCACATCTCCCCTTCGATGCAGCCGGACGACCGCGCGGAGGCGCTGTCGCGCGTGCTGGGCGCGCCCTCGCTGGCGGACGCCGTGCGCGAGGCGGCGGGTGCCGCGCTGGCCCCCGCCGGCATGCAGCTGCGGACGGCGCTCTTCCTCCTCGGCCCGGAGCTGCGCGAGCTGCCGGGCCTGCGGCCGTCCAGCGCGCCCCTCTGCGTTGCCCTCGCCGACGCGGACGATCCCGTTGCCCGTGCGCTGGCGTCGTCCATCGACCGCTTTCGCTTCGTCTTTGCCCTGCCGGACGGCGGCGAGCTGCCGGCGGCGGTGGTCCCGCTGCACGGGCACGCCGGGGTGTTCGGCGCGCTGCTGGTGGACGAGGGGAACGGGAGCCCGGCCGCGCAGGACGACGCCCTGGCGCGGCTGCGGTCGCTGGAGCCGGCGCTGTTCGCCCGCTGGGACGCCCACGCGGCGCGCGAGGCGCTGGAGGCGTCGGAGCGGCGGCGCGACCTGTACGGCGGCATCAGCGACGCGCTGGCCGACCCGGTGCTGGTGACGGACGCCCGCAACCGGATCCTGCTGGAGAACCGCCGCGGCCGCGCGCTCTTTCGGGTGGCCCCTGACGACGGGCACGAGCGGCGGCACCGGGTCGAGGTGAACAACTACCTGTTCACCTCGTTCCTGGCCCGCCCGCGCCCGTCCGAGACGGAGGCGCGCGAGCTGACGCTGGTGGACCCCGAGACGGGCGCGGAACTGCTGTTCGAGGCGGTGCCGGCGCCGCTGGCCGGGGGCGGGGTGCTGCCGGAGGGCGCCACGGTGTCGCTGCTGCGCGACGTGACGGACCTGCGCCGCGCCAGCCACCAGCTGGGCCACCAGGTGCGGCGGGTGGAGCTGGCCGAGTCGCGTGCGCGGTCCGAGCGCGACCAGCTGAACCTGGTGCTGGCGCACGTGGGCGCACCGATCGTGGTGACGGACGAGCGCGGCGCGGTGATGCTGATGAACCGCGAGGCGCAGCGCCTGTTTCGCTCCGGCGAGCCGGCGGAGGGCCCCGCGGGCGCCATCGCAGCGGCCAACGCCGACCGCTTTTTCGCGGGGCTCGAAGACTTCGCGGCCGCGGGCGAGGCCGAGCGGGTGCAGCGCGTGGCGCTGCGCGATCCGCGGAGCGGCGCGCCTTTTCCGGCGGAGCTCACCAGCGGGGTCATCCGCGACGGCGAGGGGGCCACGGTCGCCGTCGTCTCCATTCTGCACGACCTTACGCAGGAGGTCGAGAACGCGCGGCTGGCGGCGGAGCTGGCGCGGGTCAACGAGGGGCTGGAGCAGTCCATCCGCGACGCCACGGCCGAGCTGCAGGAGCAGAACCACCAGCTGGCGTGGCAGCGGCAGGAGCTGGAGCGCGCGTACCGGCACAAGAGCGAGTTCCTGGCCAGCATGAGCCACGAGCTGCGCACGCCCATCAACGCGCTGCTGGGCTACACGGCGCTGCTGCGCGAGCGCATCTACGGCGAGCTTTCGGAGCGGCAGGACGACGCCCTGCACCGCATGCAGTCGGCCAGCGAGCACCTGCTGGAGCTGGTGAACGACATCCTGGACCTGGCGCGCATCGAGGCGGGGCGCATGCCGGTGCACCTGGAGCCGGTGTCGCTGGCGGCGCTGGTGGGAAGCGTGCTGAACTCGGTGGAGCCCATGGCCCAGGCCAAGGGGCTGCGGCTGCGGGTGGAGGTGCCGGCGGAGCTGCCGGCGCTCATCACCGACCGCACGCGGGTCAAGCAGATCGTGCTGAACCTGCTGAGCAACGCGGTAAAGTTCACGCGCGAGGGCTCGGTCACGGTGGCGGCGCGGGCGCTGCCGGGGGACGAAGAGGTGGAGCTGGTGGTGGCCGATACGGGGATCGGGATCGCCCCCGAGTCGCTGCCGGGGATCTTCGACGACTTTCGCCAGGTGGACCAGTCGTCCACGCGCGAGTTCGGGGGAACCGGGCTGGGGCTGTCCATCGTGCGCAAGCTGCTGGGGCTGCTGGGCGGCTCCATCCGCGCCGAGTCGGCGCCGGGCGTGGGGACCACCTTTACCGTGACCCTGCCGCTGCGCAGCCACGACGTGATGGAGGGCGACGAGGCCATCCGCCGGGCCATGCGCGGCCAGGCCACCATCGTCCGCGACGGCCACGAGCGCCCCCTCCCCCCCGCCGAGCCCATGCGCGGCGTGTAATACCAGACCTGGACAAAACTGTCATTCTGAGGGAGGCGCCGCACGGTGCTTTCCTTCCGCTCAGGAGCGTGGCGCCGACCGAAGAATCTCTATCTGGGCGGCAGGATCTTTCCGTCACGCGGGGTCCCCGGGCGATGCCCGGGAAGGGGTCCTGCGCGAGGGGAGGGAGATTCTTCGGTCGCGCCAACCGGCTCCGCGGTTTTTCCGGGAGCCTTGGGCGGGCGCTTCCTCAGAATGACAGGTGCTTTTCAGGATTCTGTTTAAACCAGGCTTGACAAAACCTGTCATTCTGAGGGAGGCGCCGCACAGTGCTTTCCTTCCGCTCAGGAGCGTGGCGCCGACCGAAGAATCTTTGTCGGGAACGGCAGGATCTTTCCGTCACGATGTGTTCCCGGGCGATGCCCGGGAAGGGGTTCCGCGCGAGGGGAGGGAGATTCTTCGGTCGCGCCGACCGGCTCCGCGGTTTTTCCGGAAGCCCGGGGCGGGCGCTCCCTCAGAATGACAGGTGTTTTTCAGGATTCTGTTTAAACCAGACCTCGCAGAACCTGTCATTCTGAGGGGAGGCGCCGCACAGTGCTTTCCTTCCGCTCCGGAGCGTGGCGCCGACCGAAGAATCTTTGTCGGGAACGGCAGGATCTTTCCGTCACGATGTGTTCCCGGGCGATGCCCGGGAAGGGGTTCCGCGCGAGGGGAGGGAGATTCTTCGGTCGCGCCAACCGGCTCCTCGGTTTTCCCGAGAGTTCGGGGAGGGCGCTTCCCTCAGAATGACAGGCGTTTCCCCGGGTTCTGTATGATATGATTTCGCGCCCGATGCTGGTGGTCAGCGCCGGGCGCGAGAGTCGGGCGAATGCGTCGGGTGGATCAGGCGGCCTTGCGGGTGGGCTGGCGGGCCGGCTGCGCCTGCCGCTCGCGAGCACTGACGTGGCGCAGGTAGGCGTCCACCTCGGTGGTCAGTGACGGAAGCTTGTCCGTGGGCGTCAGCCAGAGCTTCAGGAAGCCGGCGTAGGCGTCGTGGCTCATGGGCGCGGGCGTGCGGGCGGAGGAGCGATTCATCATGGCAGGGGGCCTTCGAGGTGACTGCGTGTCGTGGGTCCGGCGCGGGATGGGTCCTGCGGTCGGAAATTCGTACACTCCAAAGGCAACGGATGTGCCGAGCCGCGAATCGCGTGTCCAGTGACGGGTCTGCACCCAGCTAAATGCTTGCAAATAAAGAAGATGGTGCGTTGGGGCGGTCGCCGCGGAAGCTCGGCGGAGTGTCGCCGGGAGAGGACGGATGTGGGGGCTGAACGTGTAACGCTGGGACATCCCTGTCGCGCGATGTGACACGATCGGGCCGGTACTTCGAATCCACGGGACACCATCGAACCAATCCTCCCGCCCGTCCCCGCACACCCTTTCACCTGCCTGCCGCGATGATCCGCATCCTGGGCCTTGCCACGCTTCTGCTTCTTCTCGCACCCGCGGCGCTCCACGCACAGGACAGCGGCTGGTGCCGGGACGGGGCGCGGACGCAGACGGAGCTGAACCGGTGCGCCGGCACTGAGCTGGAGCGGGCGGATTCGGTGCTGAACGCGGTGTACGGCCAGGTGATCGCCGGGCTCGATTCGGCGGAGGTGCGAACGCTTCGCGAGGCGCAGCGCGCGTGGATCGGGCTGCGCGACGCGGAGTGCGAGCTGGAGACGGCGTCGTCGCGCGGCGGCAGCATTCATCCCATGCTCTACGGCATGTGCCTGTCGCGGCAGACCCGCGCGCGCACCGCGTACCTGCGGCGGCTGATGCCGGGGCCGGCTGCAGCCCACGAGGAGGCGCGGTTCGCCATCCTGCAGGCCACCGACGCGCTGTTCCAGGCGATGCAGGAGCGCGACACGGTGGCGCTGCGCACGCTGCTGCATCCGCGGGCGCAGATCGTCTCGGTCGCGGACGGCGGCGTGGGGGGCCGGACGGTGGAGGAGTGGATCCGCGGCCTGTCGCGCACCACGGACGTGCTGCGCGAGCGGATGTGGGATGCGCACGTCGAGATCGACGAAAACCTGGCGACGCTGTGGGCGCCGTACGACTTTTACCTGGGCGAGCGCTTCAGCCACTGCGGCACGGACGCCTTTCAGTACGTGCGCGAGGGCGGCGCCTGGCGGCTGATCGCGGTCAGCTTTACCCGCCGGACCACCGGCTGCGACCCGGCGCCCTGATTGGCGGTCAGGGGTTTGCAGGAATCCCGGACCGGTGCGCGCGCCCTCCGGGGCGCCGGCCGACGATGGTGCAACGTTTAATCCCGATTGGAGTTGCGTGAAGGCAAAGACCGTGCTGATCGTCGAGGACGACCCGGCGAGCCTGGACATCTTCGAAACCATCCTGCGCCACGGCGGCTACGAAGTGCTTACCGCGCAGAGCGCCGCGGACGGCGTGCAGACCGCGCGGGCCATGCTGCCCGACGTGGTGGTGGTGGACATCGGCCTTCCCGACGCGCCGGGGTTCGGCGTGCTGGACGAGCTGAGCGACGACCCGTCCACCGAGCACATTCCCCTCATCGTCTGCACGGTGCACGTGTTCGAGCACGACCAGGTCCGCGCGCGGCGCGCCGGCGCGGACGTCTTTCTGCAAAAGCCGGTAGAGCCCACCCTGCTGCTGGACTCGGTCACCCGGCTGCTGCAGGTGGCCCCGGGCGCGTGACCCGCCCACCCGACCGCGATGACTTTCGAAGACGCCATCCTGATCCGCGACACGCCCGACGCCCTGTTTGCCCTTACGCAGGACTACGGGCGGCGGCTGCGGTGGGATCCTTTCCTGCGCTCGGCCGAGCTGGTGGGCGGTGCAAAGGCGGCGGGCCCGGGCGTGCGCGCGTACTGCGTGGCGCACAACCGGCTGGGGATGGAGACGGAGTACGTCTCGTTCTCTCCACCCAACGTCGCGGCCGTGAAGATGACGCGCGGCCCGTGGTTCATCGGCGCGTTCGCCGGCTCGTGGCGCTTTCAGCCGCAGAGCGACGGGCGCACGCGGGTGGTCTTTCGCTACTCGGTACGTGCGCGGCCGCGCTGGCTGGGCCCGCTGCTGAACCCGGTGCTGGTGCGCGTCTTCGGGCGCGAGGTGCGCAGGCGGCTGGAAGGGCTGCGCGACTTCGTGGAGCGGGACGAGGTGCGATGAGAGGTGCCGTCCGCGTTCCGTAAGCCGGCGCGAGAGTCAGGCTCACAAAAGGTTGGGGTACAGAGGAACAGAGTCAGACAGAGGACCAAGCTGATATTTCAGCTCGCTTCCTCTGTCTGACTCTGTTCCTCTGTACGATTATTTCTTTTTCAGGAGCTGGTGTCAGGATCAGAACCGCGATGACTCCAGCCGCACGTCCGAGCGGGTCCACGCGGCGTCGAAGCGCGCGCGCGCCTCGTCCGCATCCCCCGTTCTCCCCTGTGCGCGCAGGGCCTGCTGCAGCCCGAACAGGCTCCACCCGTTGTGCGGACGGTCGTCCAGCCCGGCGCGGTAGACGCGCTCCGCATCCGCCGCGCGCCCCGCATCCAGCAGCGCCGCGCCCAGCCAGTCGCGCACGGCAAAGGGCAGCGGCTCGGGCTCGTCGTACACCAGCGCATCTTCCCGCACCACCGCCTGCTCCAGCGCCGCGACCGCCTCGTCCGCGCGCCCCTGGCCGCGCAGGGTCTCCGCGCGCAGGATGCCGCCGGCGATGCCCAGCAGCGACGCGGCCGAGTGCCCGCGGAAGTTCACGGACTCGGGCGTGTTCGCCGCCAGCGAGTCCACGCGCGCCAGGTACGCCGCCGCGCTGTCGGACCGGCCCTGCCGCAGGTGCGCGTAGCCCCGCGCGAACGCCCACAGGCCGCGGTGGATGGGGTGCGGCGGCGCGGCGGCCAGCGCCAGCACGCCGTCCCAGCGGCCAAAGCGGACGCCGACCAGCGCCTGCATGGCCGCGCCGTCGCCGCTGGGCGTGATCGCGGCGTACGCGTCCGCCGCCTCCGCCGCACGCGCCGCCTGACCATCCACCGATGCGGCGAACAGCAGCATGTGCAGGTTGTGCCCGGGATACACCGAGACCGCCCGCCCCTCCGCCGCCCGCCGGTCCGACGCCCACGCCACCGTGTTGGAGTGCACCGCGTCGTTCCAGCGGCCCATGCGGTTGTAGATGTGCGAGGGCATGTGGTTCAGGTGGCTGGCGCCGGGCATGGCGTTCACCAGGATGTCGGCGCACCGCTGCGCTTCGCCGGCCCTGGCCGACGTCTCGGTGGCGTGGATGTACGAGTGGCACACGCCGGGGTGCGCCACGTCGGCCGCCAGCGCGCGCTCCAGCACCTGGTGAATGCGCGCGACGGACGGCTTGTCCACCGGCCAGACGCCGCGGCGCGGCTCCAGCACCATCAGCGCGTCCGCGTACAGCCCCGCCACCTGCAGGTCGTCCGGGAACCGCGCGTACACGCCCTCCATCGCCCGCGCGAACGCCGAGTCCAGCCCCCGCCGCCCGCCCTCCGGCTGCGCCCGCGTGTAGCGCTCCGCCATCGCCCGGGTAAGCGCGCGCTCCACCGCCGGGCCGCGCCTCGCCAGCCGCAGCGCGCGCCGGGCGGCGGCGTACGCGTCGGGCGCGTCGTCCGGGCGCATGGCGCCGTTCAGGTACGGCCCCATCGCCCACGCCTCGCCCCACCAGCACATGGCGCAGCGTGGATCCCGCCGGCGCGCCTCCGCGAACGACTGCCGCGCCTCGGGCACCGCAAAGGCGTACATCAGCTTTACGCCCTGGTCGAAGTACGCCTGCGCTTCCGCCGAGCGAGTCGATACGCGCCACGAGAAGCCGCCCAGCGCCTCGCCGTAGAGCGGCACCTGGCCGCCTTCCGCCTCCGCGGCCGGACCGCCGTGGTGCTGCGCGGCGAGCGGAAGGGAGCACGCCGATGCGGCGAGGAACCCGAGCGTGAGAAGAACGCGACGATGGATCATGTGAGGTGTTCTCTGCGGGATTTCGGAGTGGATGCGCCGCAAAGATAAGCGATGCAGGTCGATGGGGCACGCGTAGAGTTCGTTCTTGCGCGATTCCGGCGTGTGTGGCGCACGGCCGCCGCCGAATTCGATCCGGCGGGCACGAGGGTGCGCTGGCGCGGGCGCCGAAACCAGGACGCGCCGGACTGGTTGACAATCCGCCCCGGCGCGGCGCAGATTGCGCACAGGATACGTCAGGCGCGGTCCCACCCTTGCGGGTCGGGGCCGCGCCTTTTCTCTGTGGGGATGCCGCAGGACGGACGCCGGGACCAACGGGAGCGATGAGGGATCGGAAAAGCCAGTGCGTGGTGATCGTCGGCTCGCAGTGGGGCGACGAGGGAAAGGGCAAGATCGTCGACGTGCTCGCCGAAGAGGTGGACGTCGTCGCGCGCTACCAGGGCGGCGCCAACGCGGGCCACACGGTGCACGTGGGGCAGGAGGAGTTCATCCTGCACCAGATCCCCTCCGGCATCCTGCACCCGCGCCGCCGCTGCCTGCTGGGCAACGGCGTGGTGTTCGACCCCTTCCAGTTCTTCCAGGAGCTGGACGCCCTGACCGCGCGCGGCATCGACGCCGAAGGCCGTGTGGGCGTGAGCGGCCGCGCGCACCTGCTGCTGTCGTACCACAAGACGTGGGACCGCGCCGCCGAGGCCAGCCGCGGGGCCGGAAAGATCGGCACCACGGGGCGGGGGATCGGGCCGGCGTACGAGGACAAGGTGGCGCGGCAGGGCATTCGCCTGGCGGACCTGCGCGACCGCGTTCGCGCCGAGGAGCAGCTTCGACGCGCCGCCGCCCGCGTGAACCAGCGCCTGACGCTGCTGGACAGCGGCGAGACGGTGGACGCCGACGCGCTGGTGGGCGAGGTGATGGGGATCCGGGACCGCCTGCTCTCGTTTTCGGTGGATACGGGACGCGTGATCCACGACGCGCTGCGCGCCGGGCAGCGCGTGCTGCTGGAGGGCGCGCAGGGGGCGCTGCTGGACGTGGACCACGGCACGTATCCGTACGTCACCTCGTCCAACACCACCGCGGGCGGCGCGGCGCTGGGCGTGGGCATTGGGCCCACGCGCGTGGACGACGTGATCGGCGTGGTAAAGGCGTACACCACCCGCGTGGGCGAGGGGCCGCTCCCCACCGAGTTCATGGACGAGCTGCAGGAGCGCGTGCGCACGCTGGGCGGCGAGTACGGCGCCACCACGGGGCGGCCGCGCCGCTGCGGCTGGTTCGACGCGGTCGTCGTCCGCTACGCCGCGCGGGTGAACGGGCTGACCGGGCTGGCGGTGACCAAGATGGACGTGCTCGACACGCTGGACGAGCTGCGGATCGCCGTCCGCTACCGGGCGGAAGGGCAGGAGCTGGACGACTTTCCCGGCGACCTGGGGCTGCTGGAGGCGGCGGAGCCCGTGTACGAGACGCTGCCCGGGTGGAAGACGTCCACCTCCGAGGCGCGCACCTGGGACCAGCTGCCCGAGAACGCGCGCCGCTACCTGGAGCGGCTGGAGGAGCTGACGGAGACGCCGGTGTGGTACGTGTCCGTGGGCACGCGCCGCGACCAGATCATCCACGTGGAGCGGTAAGCCGCGCGTTCCGGACCTGCAGGACCACGGACGGGCGCGCTTCGGCTGCGCCCGCCGTCGTTTGCGGGGGGATGGCTGCGGATACGGCGCAGGGCGTATTCCGCGTCGGGCGAATGAGCCTTGGGCGAATGAATTCGCGGCTGGGAAAACGCGATGTCCGCCTTCGCGGACGGGTTCGGCGTGTGGATCTATCTATGCGCGTCTCCTCTCCCCCATGCAGTTTGTGGGGGAGAGGGGGGCGCCTGACGCTCGCAACCACGTCCGGCCGGAGCGCAATCGAATTCTCCCCTCTCTCCGCGAGGAACGAGCGGGGAGGGGGCCGGGGGGAGGGGCCCCCGCGGACGCAGAGAGAGGCTGGATCTTTTGACCGACAGACCCGATCAGCAGACGATGGAATCCGCCGAGACCGCGTTGCGGCACGTGAAGCCGGCGGTGCGGGCGCTGGGCGCGTACACGCTCAAGCCGTACGAGCCGCACATCAAGCTCAACCAGAACGAGAGCCCGTACGACGTTCCGCGGGCCCTCAAGGAGCGCATCCACGCGATGCTCGCCGAGCGCCCGTGGAACCGCTATCCACCGTTCGTGGCCAGCAACTTCATCCAGGCCGTCTCCGAGGCCACCCGCTGGCCGGGCGACGGCATCCTGGTGGCCAACGGCAGCAACGAGCTCATCCAGTCCGTCCTGGCCGTCACCGTGGGCCCGGGCGTCTCCGTCGTCATCCCCGAGCCCACGTTCACGCTGTACCGGCTGATGACGGCGGTCAACGGCGGCACCGCGGTTTCCGTGGCGCTGGCCGACGACCTGCGCTTCGACGTGGACGCCATCATCCGCGCCGCGGTCGACACGGACGCCGCCGTGGTCGTTCTCTGCTCCCCCAACAACCCCACGGGCTCCTCGCTCACGCGCGACGAGATCCTGCGCATCCACGACGCCACCGACGCGCTGATCCTGCTGGACCAGGCGTACGTGGAGTTCGGGGGATACGACGCCATCCCGCTGCTGCAGGGGCGCCCGCGGCTGGTCGTGCTGCGCACCTTCAGCAAGGCGATGGCGATGGCGGGGCTGCGCGCCGGCTACATGCTGGCCGCCCCCGCGCTGACGGCGGAGGTGAACAAGGCCAAGCTGCCGTACAACATCAACTTCTTTACCGAGTGCGCCGCCGCCGAGGTGCTGCGCTGCCGGTCCGAGCTGGCCCCGCTCGTCGCCTCCATCAGCGCCGAGCGCGACCGGATCCATGCGGAGATGCGGATGATCCCCGGCCTGCGCGTGTATCCCAGCGACGCCAACTTCATCCTCTTTCGCGTGGAAGCGCCGGGCGTCGCGCACACGGAGGTGTTCGACCGGCTGCTGGAGGACCACGGCGTGCTGGTGCGCGACGTGTCGAAGTACCCCATGCTGGACCGGTGCCTGCGCGTGAACGCGGGAACGCCGGCGGAGAACGACGCATTCCTGGACGGCCTGCGCAGCATCATGACACAGGGGGAAGGATGAGCCGCACCGGCGAGCGCCGCCGTAGCACCCGAGAGACGGAGATCCGCGTCCGCATCGACCTGGACGGCACCGGCGAGGCCAGGGTGCAGACGGGGATCGGCTTTTTCGACCACATGCTGGACGCGCTGGCGCGGCACGGGATGTTCGACCTGGAGGTGGAGTGCCGGGGCGACCTGCACATCGACGCGCACCACACGGTGGAGGACGTGGGGATCGTGCTGGGCGGCGCCTTTCTGGACGCGCTGGGCGACAAGCGCGGCATCGTGCGCTACGCCGACGCCACCGTGCCGCTGGACGAGGCGCTGACCCGCGCGGTGGTGGACGTCAGCGGCCGGCCGTTCATCCACTTCGACGTGCCCCTCCCCCCCGGCCAGCCGACCATCGGCCAGTTCGACGCGGCGCTCTCGGCGGAGTTCTGGCGCGCGTTCGCCATGGAGGCGCGCGTCACGCTGCACCTGGACGGCCTTCGCGGCGAAAACGCGCACCACGTGGTCGAGGCGACGTTCAAGGCCGCCGCGCGCGCGCTGGACGCCGCGACCGCCATGGACCCGCGCCGCGCGGGCGTGGTTCCATCGACCAAGGGTGCGCTGTGACGCCCAGGGTGGTGCTGCTGGACTACGGCGCCGGCAACCTGCGCTCCGTGGCCAAGGCGTTCGAGCACGAGGGCGCCGAGGTGGTGCTGACGGATGATCTGGCGGTCGCGCGCGCGGCGGACCGGCTGGTGCTTCCCGGGCAGGGCCACTTTGGCCAGTGCATGACGCGGCTGGAGCAGACGGGGCTGGCGGACGCGGTGCGCGCCCACGTGGCCGCCGGGCGCCCGTTCATCGGCATCTGCGTGGGGATGCAGCTGCTGTACGAGGGAAGCGAGGAGGCGCCGGGGGTGGCCGGCCTGGGGCTGCTTCCCGGCACCGTGCACCGCTTTCCCACGGACCTGCCGCTGCCGCACGTGGGCTGGAACGCCGTGGAGTTCATCCGCCGCGCGGAGGCCGATCCGGTGCTGGCGGGGGTGGCGGGCCCGGAGCCGCGCTGGTTCTACCACGTGCACTCGTACGCCGTGCTGGACGACGACAACGACAGCGTGCTGGGCCGCAGCCGCTACGATGCCGCCTTCGCCAGCATCGTGGGCCGAGACAACGTGTGGGGCATCCAGTTTCACCCCGAAAAGAGCCAGGAAGACGGCCTGCGCATCCTGGGCAACTTCGCGCGGCTCTGACAACGGATCCGCGGGTGGATTGATGTGAGCGCCCGCCGCTCCGGAGGCGTCAGATGTGCTGTTCGGTTTGTTCGCCTGTGGCGGATAACATCCCGTTGCGCAATGCGTTGCGCGTGATTAGCGTTCGCCTCTGCTGAACGCAGGGCACACGGCGTGACGGGGAGGCGTGATGAAGAACTGGAAACTTGTCAATTTCAACAAAGAGCTGGGCGAGATCGCGGCACATGCGCATGGGTGTGGACCCCAGCGCGTAACAGTAAACGGAAAGGTCGACATCGTCGTCCTCAGCCCTGAGGAGTACGCGCGGCTGAGCGGTGAGCCTCTACCTGAACGGACTGCGGATTCGGAGCCGCGGCCCGGGCTGAACTTGTTCGACGCGCTCCGTCGTCCGTTCGAGGAGGCAGCGGCGAACGGTGAGGACGTGTACTGGCCCTGGGATTGGGATTGGGAGAAGCGCGAGTGGATCATCCCGGAGGACCATGCGCTTTCTTCTTGATACCAACGTGCTCTCCGAGCCTGGCAGCGTGTGGCCCGACGCCAGGGTCAGTGCGTGGATGAAGAATCATCCGGCGGAGGAGTTCGCGATCAGCGTCGCCTCATTCGCTGAGATCTGGAAGGGCATCGTGCCGCTTGGCCAGGGCCGACGGAGAGCGCATCTGATGCGCTGGGTCGACAGCCTGCCGGACCAGTTTGCAGACCGTGTTCTGCCCGTCGATGTCGCCATTTCCTCCGAGTGGGGGCGACTCATGGCAGAGGCCAAGGCAAAGGGACGTCCGACCGATCTGGTGGATTTGCTGCTGGTGGCAACGGCGCTGGTTCTGAGGCTTACCATTGTGACGCGCAACGTGCGGCATTGTGCCGGATGGGGTGCGCCGACGATCAATCCTTGGTCCGGGGAGACGAGGGACTGACCTGCGCCTTGGCAACGAGGATTTCAAGGGTCACGGGTAAAGGAGGGTGCTAGATGCAGCAGGAATGGCAGAAGAAAGTATGGCAGCTGGAAGATGTGCAGCGCTACTGGAGCGAACTGGTTGTTGAGGCCGATCGGTGGCCGCAGCGTGTGGCGGGGCCGGGTGGAGATGTGTACATCATCAGTGCTGATCTCCACAGGCGCTTCTTTGACCGCGGAATCCGCTTCGACGGTGACGAGTGGGCTGAACTCGACGGCGATCCACCGAGTGCAGAATGACGGGAATCCGGCTCAGCACCTCACACCACCCGTGGACGGGCGAAACAAGTGACTGATTTCTTCAAGGGCCACGGGCTCGGCAACGACTACATCGCGCTGCAGATGGAGGGGCTCGGGTTCGAGCTTACGCCGCTGGTGGTGCGGCTGATGTGCGACCGGCACAACGGCATCGGATCGGACGGCCTCCTGGCGCGGGTGCCCAGCGACGCGGCCGACTTCGGCGTGCGCATCTTCAACCCCGACGGCAGCGAGGCGGAGAAGAGCGGCAACGGGCTGCGCATCTTTGCCGCGTACCTGCTGGAGGGCGGCCATGTGGCCGAGCACGCGCCGTTCACCGTGCAGACGCCCGGCGGCACCGTGCGCATGGAGATCCTGGGCCAGTCCCTGGACGGCGTGCTGGAGGTGGAGGTGGAGATGGGAACCGCCATCTTTCGCAGCGCCGACGTGGGACTGGGCGGGCCGGACCGCGAGACGGACGGCGAGCCGCTGGAGCTGGAGTCCGGCGACGTGGTGCACGTCAACACCGTGTCCATCGGCAACCCGCACTGCGTGGTCTTTCAGGACGAGCTGGACGTGGAGACGCTGCGCCGCCGTGCGCCGCAGATCAGCACGCACCCGCGGTTCGCGCGCGGGGTGAACGTGCAGTTTGCCGTGCCGGTGGAGCCGGACGGCATCGAGGCGTGGGTGTGGGAGCGCGGCGCGGGCGAGACGCGCGCCTCCGGTAGCAGCGCCTGCGCCGTGGCCGCGGCCGCCGTGCGCCGGGGGATGGTGAGCGAGCGGCAGGTGACGGTGCGCATGCCCGGCGGCGCGCTGCACGTGCACGTGCGCGACGACTGGAGCCTGGTCCTGCGCGGCCCGGTGGAGTCCGTCTGCCGCGGCACGCTGACGGACGGAATGCGCCGGCGGCTGGAGATGCTGGGATGAGCCTGGCCAAGCGCATCATCCCCTGCCTGGACGTCAAGGACGGGCGCGTCGTCAAGGGGATCCAGTTCGTGGGACTGCGCGACGCGGGCGACCCCGTGGAGCAGGCGGTGCGCTACGACGCCGAACGCGCGGACGAGCTCTGCTTCCTGGACATCACCGCCAGCCACGAGGGCCGCGCGTCCATGCTGGACGTGATCCGGCGCACGGCCGACAGCATCTTCATCCCCTTTACCGTCGGCGGGGGGATCCGCACGGTCGACGACTTCAACGCCATCCTGGGTGCCGGGGCCGACAAGGTGGCGGTGAACACCGCCGCGCTCGCGGACCCGGACCTCATCCGGCGCGCGGCCGACCACTTCGGCTCGCAGTGCGTGGTGGTGGCGGTGGACGCGCGGCGGACGGAGGCGGAGGGGCTGGAGTCGGGATGGGAGGTGTACACCCACGGCGGCCGCACGCCCACGGGGATCGACGCGGTGGCCTGGTGCCGCCGCGCGCAGGAGCTGGGCGCGGGCGAGATCCTGCTGACGTCGATGGACCGGGACGGCACGCGCGACGGCTACGACCTGCCGCTGCTGAACGCGGCCGCGGCCCAGGTGCGCATTCCGGTGATCGCGTCGGGGGGCGCGGGGGCGCTGGAGCACCTGGACGCGGCGCTGGCGGCGGGGGCGCACGCGGTGCTGGCGGCATCGATCTTCCATTTCGGCGAGTTCACGCTGGCCGAGGCGCGCCGCTACCTGGCCGCCCGCGGACACCCGGTGCGACCGTAGCCGCGAGCGCACGGCGCGGCCCTTGCCGTGGGCGTGCGCACAAGATCGCTGTCACCCTGGCGGCGGATGCGGCGCACGCCGTCCCGCCCCTGACCGGAGGAGAGGGTAGTGAAGCACGGAATCCTTCATGAAGTAAGGACACTGGTCCTGTCGGCCGCGCTGCTGGCGCTGCCGCTGGCCGCCTGCGGCGGCGACGCCGGCTCCGAAAAGGGCGGCGAGAAGGGCAAGGCCGCCACGGCCGCCGACACCGGCGCGGGCGCCCAGAAGGGCGCGGCCCCGGCGGCCCCGGCGCCCAAGTTCGCCTTCGGCAACGCCGCGGCCGAGGCCACGCAGTGCCACCAGCGGCGCCAGGCGCGGCTGGACTCGGCGGCCAGCGCGCTGCAGGCGGACTCGGCGGCCAAGCGGCCGGGGGCGGGAAAGAACCCGATCTTCGCCAAGGAGCAGAAGTGGTATCCGCAGCCGCCGGAGTTCCGCGACGGGTCCATCCTGCCGTGCAACCGCATCATCGTGTACTACGGCAACCCCGCCTCCAAGCGCATGGGCGCGCTGGGCGAGTTTCCGCGTGACGAGATGCTCTCGCGCCTGCGCCGCCAGGCGGACCAGTGGTCGCAGGCCGACCCGGGCACGCCGGTGATCCCCGGCCTGCACCTGATCGCGGTGGTGGCGCAGGGCGACCCCGGCCCGTCGGGCAAGTACCGCACGCAGATCCGGGACGCGGTGGTGGACTCCATCCACCAGATGGCCAAGTCCATCAACGGCATCCTGTTCATCGACGTGCAGGTGGGCACCGACGACATCCGCAGCATCATGCCGCGCTTCGACGAGTTCCTGAAGCGCCCCGACGTGCACTTCGCCGTGGACCCCGAGTTCTACATGCGGGGCGGGGTGGTGCCGGGCCGGAAGATCGGGACCATGTACGCGGCCGACATCAACTGGGTGATGGACCGGCTGACGCAGATCGTGCGGGAGAACAACCTGCCGCCCAAGGTGCTCATCATCCACCGCTTCACGCGGGGCATGGTGCCCGACGTGGAGAACGTGCGGCTGCGCCCGGAAGTGCAGCTGGTGATGCACATGGACGGCTGGGGCGCGCCGTGGCTGAAGTACGACTCGTACCGCGACTACATCGTGCGGCACCCGGCGCAGTACACGGGGTGGAAGAACTTCTACCACAACGACACCAAGAAGGGCGACCCGCTCACCACGCCGCAGGACCTGCTGCAGCTGTGGCCGGAGCCGCTGTACATCCAGTACCAGTAGCCCAACCTGGCCGGATGAACGCGGATCGGGGCTCCTCGGTCAACGAGGAGCCCCGATTGCGTTTCGATGGCGATCGCCCGGATGCCGGATCATCGGATCATCGGATCATCGGATCACCTGCCGTCGCTGCAGGAGCGAGTGATGCTCGTTGCGGTTCTAATCCGATAACGTGCCGTCCCCCGCTGGAGCGAATGAATTCGCCGCTGGAAAGTCGCAAAGTCCGCCTGCGCGGACTCGGCGGCCCGGCCGTGTGCGGCGTTCCACGCGCCCGCGCGTCCGCTCCCGATGCCGTCCGTGCGCGTGGTGGGCATCAACGCGAAGGGGCTCTCCTCGCGGAGAGCCCCTTGCGGCGTTGGCGGTGCCGCCTGGCGTCAGGCCATCGCCATGTCGCGCGACTCGCTGCGCGACTTGTTCAGCCGCACGTTGAAGTCGCCGTGCTCCTGGTCGGCGTCGGGCGCGTTCCAGTCGGTGAGCAGCGCGGTGACGGCGGTGAGCGCCGTAAGGCCCAGGAAGAAGTTGCGGGCGCGGCGGTCGTTCTCGAAGCCCAGCAGTTTGGGCAGGAACGGCAGCGCCATTCCCAGCATGACCTCGGTGGCGCCGTGGCCCTTGAACGGCACCGCCTTCTTGGCCGAGAGCGGGTAGTCCGTCAGCAGCGACAGCCCCAGGTACGCGGCCGCCAGCCCGTAGGCCAGGTTCTCGGCCTGCTTCGGAAAGCCCAGCGCGCGCGGCGCGGCGGCGGTGGTCGCCACGGTCGCGTAGTCCATCATGCCGTGCATGCGTCCGTTGATCGGCTTCTGCATCCTCGTCCTCCTTGGGTGAAAGTTGGGCCGTCAACCGAGGCAATCCCCGTGCCTCTTTCGCTGCACGTAAATGGACGCGCGACAAGATGTTGCGCATCAGGCGCACACGCGGCGAGATCTCCGGAAAGTAAACGGAATCGGCGGACGCGAGCACTCCGCATCCGCCGATCATCCGTTTCATGCCAGGTCCGGCAAAACTGTCATCCTGAGGGAGGCGCCGCCCCGTCCTCTCTTCACGCTCGGGATTGTGGCGCCGACCGAAGAATCTTTATCCCGAAGCGGAAGGTCTCTCCGTCACGCGGTCTTCCCGGGCTATGCCCGGGAGAAGGTTCCGCGCGAGGGGCGGGAGATTCTTCGGTCGCGCCAACTGGCTCCGCTGTTCTTCCGACAGTTCGGGGCAGGCGCTCCCTCAGAATGACAGGTGTTTCCGCGGATTTGGTATGAGACGATTCTGTTGCCGGAGTTCGGATCAGGGCGCCAGGCTCCTTGCTTTCGAGGTGCGAGTCTGGCCAGGGAGCGTGTCCGGATCGTCGTCCAGCCACGCGACAGGGTCGCCGACGCGGATCTCGCCGTCGTCCAGCACCTCGGCAAAGGCGCCGCCGGACCAGGGATCCTCGCGCATGGCGGCCTGCAGCCCGGGGACCGCTTCGTCCATCCGCTCGCAGGGCATGGTCTCGCCGCGCACCCGCACGCGGCACCCGCCAATGCGCAGCACGCGCCCGCGCGAGCTCCGCAGCGAGATCCCGCGCACCATCAGGTTCGCCCGCCGGGCCGTGGGCGGGGCGTCGGCGTCCAGGCGGTCCATCAGCGCCCGCCACACCTCTTCCTCGATGAGCGTCACCTGGCGGCGGCGCCCCTGGTCGGCGTTGCCCACCAGCCCGCGCCCCGCCACCAGCGTGGCGGACTGCGCGGGGTCCATCTTGCCCCGCTTGGCCCGCTTGATCCAGATCGCCGCAAGCTCGCCCATGCCTCGTTCGGTCAGAAGCTGAAGCCCAGTGTGAACGGCAGGGCGCCGGCCATCCCCTCGCCTTCCAGCAGCCCGTGCGCACGCACCTCGGCGAACGCGCGGCCGCGGCCCACCGCCAGTTCCACGCCGCCGCCGGTGCTCCAGCCGGGCGCCAGCCGCGAGGTGGTCGAGGTGAACTGGGTCCACTCCGGGTTGTCGGCGCACAGGCCCGCCGTGCCGGTGTCGATGCAGAGGTTGGTGGGGCCTTCCCACTCGCTGCTGCGCGTGGTGCGGTGGTACAGGCCCAGCCCCGCCGGCGTGAGGTACGCGGTCATGCGCCCGCGGGAGGCAAGGTCCAGGCGCGTGTACACCCCGGCGCCCACCAGCCGGTTCTGGTCCGAGCGGCCGGTGCAGTACTGCTGGCGTGCCAGCCGGCAGCTGAACGGAGAGCCGCTGACGGTGCCCCGCTGGTACAGCGCCTCGCCGCGCAGCGAGACGCCGTCCATCAGCGTCACCAGGTGGGCGCTGACCTGCGCATGGCGGGCGCCGCCCGAAAGATCGTCCGTCTGCGTAACGCCGCCACCCACGCCCAGGGCAATGCGGGACTGTGCCGCGAGCGGCAGCGGAAGCACAGCGAGGACGGCGGCCAGGAGAACCTTCTTCACGGGAGAGCTCCAGAACTCGGAAAAGGGGTCGCGGAATGCGCGCTCCTACACCAGATCCGCGCCGGTGTTTCGCGTCCAACCCACCGTGCCGCAACAGGTTGGAACAGATCGAGCGGGGGATGCTTCCCGCGGCCTTTTCGTCGCGCTCTCCCAGTCTACCACGCGATCCCGTAGTCCTCGCCGTGGTGGCTGCTGCCGCCCCAGAAGGTGCCGTGCTCGCGGTCGAAGAAGATGGCGTTGATGGGGCCGGAGGTGCGCTCCTCGAAGGTCAGCTCGTAGCCCATCCGCCGCAGCTCCGCGCGTGTCCAGTCGGGCATCGACTCCGCCAGCAGGATGCGGCCGGGGCGGATCTCGTGCCCGCCAAAGCTGGAGCGCATCTGGAAGCTGTTGACGTTGGGCGCCTCGGTCGCCTGCTGCACGTTCATCCCGAACTCCACCACGTTCAGAAAGAACTGCAACAGGTTCTGGTCCTGCGAGTCGCCGCCCTGCACGGCAAAGGAGAGAAACGGCTTGCCGTCCTTCAGCGCCATCGTCGGGGTGAGCGTAACGCGCGGGCGCTGGCCGGGGCGCAGCACGTTGAACGGCCCCTCCGCCGGGTCGGTGACGAAGCTCTGCAGCCGCTGGCTCAGGCCCACGCCGGTGCGCCCCGCGATCACCGCCGGGACCCATCCGCCGCTGGGGGTAATGCTGACCACCCACCCCTCCGCGTCCGCCGCCTGCACCGAGGTGGTGCCCAGGTAAAAGCTCTCCTCGAACGGCAGCGACGCGCGCGGCGGGGCCGAGACGCTGTCGGACGCGCCGCGCCGGTTCCAGTCGCGCAGGTAGGCGGTGAACGGGTTGGTGCCGCCCTGGAACGGGTACGGGTCGCCCGGAAGGATGCCGGGATCGTTGCGCTCCGGATCGATCAGCCGGGCCCGTTCCCGCGCGTAGTCCTTGGACAGCAGGCCGCGGATGGGCTCCTCGGGCGGAAAGTACGGGTCGCCGTAGTAGAAGTCGCGGTCGGCGAAGGCCAGGCTCATGGTCTGGTACAGCGTGTGGACGTACCGCGCGCTGTTGTAGCCCATCGCCTTGAGGTCGAAGTTCTCCAGGATGTTCAGCGACTGCAGCAGCGCCGGCCCCTGCGTCCAGTGGGTGAGCTTGTAGACCTGGACCCCCTTGTAGTCCGTGGAGACCGGCTCCTCGATGCGCACCTGCCAGCTGGCCAGGTCCTCCAGGGTGATCAGCCCGCCCTGCTCCCGCACGCCGCGCACGAACTCGCGGGCGATGTCGCCGCGGTAGAAGCGGTCGTAGGCGGCCAGGATGGCGTCGCGGCGCGAGCGGCCGGCCGCCAGTGCCTGCGCCTCGGCCTCCACCAGCATGCGCAGCGTGCGGGCCAGGTCCGGCTGCCGGAAGATCTCGCCCGCGGCGGGCGCCTCGCGCGCCTCTCCGCGGTGGGGAAGCATCACGCTACTGGAGTATGGCCACTCGCGCAGCCGGTCGCGGTTGCGCTCGATGCTGTTGGCGGTCTGCGCCTCGATGGGGTAGCCGTCCGCCATCTGGATGGCGGGCGCCAGCACCTCCGCCAGTGACATCGTTCCGTACTCCGCCAGCATCACCATCAGCCCGCCCGGCGTGCCCGGGGTGACGGCGGCCAGTGGCCCGTACTCCGGCGGATACGGCATCCCCCGCGCGCGGTAGAACTCCGGCGTGGCCCCCGTGGGCGCCGCGCCCAGGGCGTTGATGCCGATCACCCGCCCCGTGTTGGGATTGAAGATGAGCGCCTGCGTCTCGCCGCCCCAGCTCAGCACGTCCCACATGGTGCTGGTGGCGGCCAGCATGGCGCAGGCGGCGTCGACCGCGTTGCCGCCCTTGTGAAAGGTGATGGCGCCCGCCGTGGCCGCCAGCGGCTTGCCGGTGATCGCCATCCAGTGCCGGCCGTGCAGCACGGGCTTGGCGGTCTGCTGCGCCTGCGCGGCCGCGGTCCAGCACAGGGCCAAAACGGCGGACGCGAAGCCGAGGGCGCGGGCGATTGGGCGGATCATGGGCACCGGGCGGTGAGCGGGATGGATCAGCACGGAAGGGCAGGGGATTCTACCACCCCCGCCCGGCGCGTTCCAGCCCCATCCGACGTTGTCGCAGGTCCTGAAAAAGAATGGCCTCACACAGAGTCAACAGAGTCAGCAGAGGGAAAATTCTACTCTGTTGACTCTGCTGACTCTGTGTGAGGCAAAAGCCGTTGCGCCGTTCCCCTGCCAAGCGGAAAAAGCGGAACGGAAATCACGCCCCCTCGGGCTCCATCTTGTGGATGGGCGCGTCGCCCCACAGCCGCTCCAGCTGGTAGAACTCGCGCGCGGCGGGGTGGAATACGTGGACGACGAAGGTGAAGTAGTCCACCAGGATCCACCGCCCCCCACGCTCGCCCTCCACGTTCAGCGGCCGGTGGCCCTCCTGCTTGAGCCCGTCCACCACGTTGTCGGCGATGGAGGACACGTGCGTGTCGCTGGTGCCGCTGGCGATGAGAAAGAAGTCCGTGGCGCTGCTGATGTTGCGCAGGTCCATCAGCACCACGTCCTTGGCCTTGCGGTCGTGCATCAGCTCCACGGCGCGGGCCACGTCCTGCGGCAGGCTCTTGACCGCGGGTGCGGCGGAAGTAGCGGAAGTATCGGTCATCCGGTCCTGTCCCAAAGTCCGTCCAGACGAAAAAGATGCGGCCGCCGCAACTTGCGGCGCACCGCACACGGCGGCAAGTCGGGTGCCGAAGCCCCGGCACCCAGCAAAGAACGCGAAGGGGCGGCCTTCACACCGGAAGGCCGCCCCTCGCTCAATCAAACCAGGAATGGAGCCCGCCGGAGAGCTACTCCTCGGCGATGACCCACACCTTGATCTCGGGGCGCACCTGCGGGTGCAGGCGAATGGGCACGCTGGTGACGCCCAGCGCCTTGATGGGCTCTTCGAGCTCGATCTGGCGGCGCTCGATGGTGATGCCCTGCTCCGCCAGCTTGTCGGCGATGTCGCCGCTGGTGATGGAGCCGAACAGCTTGCCTTCCTGGCCCGCGCGGGCGTGGAAGGTAAGCGACACGTTCTCCAGCGCGCCGGCCTGCTGGCGCGCCTGGCTCACGGTCTCGGCGTCGCGGCGGCCCTGGGCGGCACGCTCGGCCTCGATGCGGCGAACGTTGCTCTGGGTCGCCTCGTACGCCAGCCCCTTGGGGATGAGGTAGTTGCGGGCGTACCCGTCCTTGACGTCGACCACGTCGCCTGCGTTGCCCAGGTTTTCGAGACGGTCCCTGAGGATGACGTGCATGATGGTTTCTCCTCGCTTGGGATCAGGTCTCTTGGCCGGCCACGTACGGCAGCAGGGCCAGGTAGCGGCCGCGCTTGATGGCGGTGCCCACCTGCCGCTGGTGCCGGGCGCACATGCCGCTGATGCGCCGGGGCAGGATCTTGCCACGCTCGGTGATGAAGCGGCCGAGCGTCTTCTCGTCCTTGTAGTCCACGTTCCGTACCGCGCCCTCGCACATCGGGCAGGTCTTGCGTCCTCCGCGCATAATCAGCTATCCCCCTCTTCGTCGGACTCGTCTTCGCGCTTCTCCACCGGCGGAACGGGCGTCGTGGGCAGGTCGCCCTCGTTGACCACCACCAGGTAGCGCAGAACGTCGTCGTCCAGCTTGAGCGCGCGCTCGAACTCCGGCAGCGCCTCGCCCGGTGCGCGGAAGTGCTCGACCACGTAGTAGCCGCTGCTCTGGCGCTCCACCGCGTACGCAAGCTGGCGGCGGCCCCAGTGGTCCGTCGCCGTGATCTCACCGCCGTTGGTGCCCGTAAGCAGCCCGTGGTAGCGGTCCAGCTTCTCGGTCACCTGCGCCTCTTCGAGCGAAGGGGCGAAGATGTACACGATCTCGTAGTCCCTCAAGGTCACCTTGTCCTTTGGACATGAGGCCCCGCGCCGGTGCGCACGGAGCAGGATGAAAACAACACTCCCCCGTTTCCGGGGGAGCTAAGGATAATAGCGGAACGGCGTCCATCCTGCAACCCGGGAAGAGCATTACCCAGAGACGCGGGGGCGCGGAGAGAACCGATCTTCCCGTTTCTCTCCCCTGATCTCCCGCCTCTGCGCGAGGCGATCTTTCAGGGCTTGGCGGTCAGCCGCAGCAGGCCCTCCTGCGCGGTGCTGGCGACCAGGGCGCCGTCGCGGGTAAAGATGGAGCCGCGGGTAAAGCCGCGCGCGCCGGACGCGGCGGGGGCGTCGGTGGAGTAGAGAAGCCAGTCGTCCACGCGAAAGCCGCGGTGAAACCACACGGCGTGGTCCAGGCTGGCGGCCTGCACGCGGCGCATGAGGAACGACAGGCCGTGCGGCAGCAGCGCCGTGCCCAGCAGCCCGTAGTCCGACGCGTAGGCCAGCACGGCTTGGTGGGCGATGGGCTCGTCGGGCATGGCCCCCTCGGCGCGAAACCAGACGTGCTTGGCCGGCTCCCGCGCCTCGGGGGCAAACGGGTCCACCGGCGCCACGGGACGAAAGTCGATGGGACGGTCCTGCGTGTACACCTCGCGCAGCCGCTCGGGGATGCGCTCGGCCATCGCGCGCACCAGGTCCAGCTCGCGCGGCAGCGCCTCGGGCCGCGGCACGTCCGGCAGCGGCGCGCCGTGCTCGATGCCGGGCTCCTCCAGGTGAAAGGAGCAGAGCATCGAAAAGATCTCGCGCCCCTCCTGGATGGCCAGCACCCGCCGCGTGGTAAAGCTGCGCCCGTCGCGAATGCGGTCCACCTGGTAGACGATGGGCGTCCGCACGTCGCCGGGCAGCATGAAGTAGCCGTGCAGCGAGTGCGCCTGCCGCCCCTCTACCGTGCGCCCCGCCGCCACCAGCGCCTGCGCCAGCACCTGCCCCCCGAACACCCGCCCCGAGCCGATGTCGCGGTTCTGCCCGCGAAACAGGTTCAGCTCCAGCCGCTCCAGGTCCAGCAGGCGCAGCAGCAGGTCCAGCGGCTGCCCCGCGCCGTTCTCGTCGCTCATCGTGCTCCGTCGTCACCGTTGGAATTCCCGCCCGCGGACGGCAATCTCGCGGTCGCGAGCCGCAATCTCAACCGATGATCGTCGTTGCCCGTCGGGCGTCTGTGCACTACATTTTAGTGCATGAGCATCATCCAACCGACTTCGCCGCGCCGGCAGGAGGATACGCTGGCGACCGTCCTTGCGTCGCGGGCGCTTGCGGCCGTGGTGATCTACTTTGTGCTGCATCCCGACGCGGCGCTCCACTTTCGCGCGCTGCAGCGGGTGACCGGGGTGTCGAGCCAGTCGCTGCAGCACGAGATGGCGCGGCTGGAAGCGCTGGGGCTGGTGCGGCGCGAGCGGGACGGGCGCCTGGTCCGCTACCGGGCGGTGGCGGACCATCCGCGCTGGTCCGTGCTGCGCGAGATGGTGCGCCAGTTCGCCGGGCCCGCGGAGCTTCTGCGGGTGGCGCTGTCGGAGGTCCCGGGACTGGAGGCCGCCTTCATCTACGGCTCGTGCGCGCGTGGCGAGATGGACGAAAAGAGCGACATCGACGTGTTCGCTCTGGGTGAACGGCTGAACGAACTGGAGCCGGAACTCGCGCTGGTCGCGGGAACATCGGAAGCAGCGGTGCTGCTCGGGCACGAGGTCAACGTCACCCGCTACACGCGCCAGAAGCTCCAGCAACGGCGTGGTGGCGGGTTTCTGCGTTCCGTGCTCGCTGGCCCAAAGGATTGGCTGATCGGCGACGTTGCCGTGCTGGAGCCTGTGACGGGAGGTGCGGTGTGAGCAACGCGGATATTGAACGACTGGTGCATGACCGCAGTCTGATCCGGGAATCGTTCGATGACGAACAGGTTGCTGGATACTGGGCCAAGGCGATGGCGTCCCTCGCCGACGCTCGGGCGGCCGGGCTGTCTGTGGACGGCAGGTACGTGATGGCGTACACGGCTGCGCTTCAGGCGGCGCTGGCGGTGCTTGCTGCCCATGACCTGAGGGTCCGTGGCACCAGCAATCACTACATGACCTTTCACGCCCTCCAGAAGCTGAATTCCACCCTGCGCCAGTGCGGCCAGCGGTTCGACGCACTTCGTTTGACGAGGCATCAGGCGGTCTACGAACCGGAGCATGATGAAGCCGAGATGGAGACTCTGCTCGCGCGCGCACTGGATGCCCTTCGAGTGGGCATCCCAGCCTGCCGCGCCGAGATCATCGCTGTTCGTCCGTCCGTCTCCGAACGGCTCCGGCAGCCCGTATTCTGACTGCAGAAAAAACACGAAACGCCAAACGGGGCCGTCCGCGCACTGCGGACGGCCCCGTCTGCTGTTCCGTACCTTCGTACCTTCGTCTGCCCGCTTACTGCGCGTACAGCAGGATGTCGTAGATGAAGCGGGTGCCCCAGCCCAGGTTCTCGATGCTGATTCGCTCGTCGTTGCCGTGCATCATCTTCTGGTGCTCGGCGTTCTCTACGCGGAACGGGTCCAGGCCGTAGGTGACGATGCCCAGCCTGCGGTAGGTGGGGCGGTCGCTGGCGGCGGTGAACATGGGCGTGGTAACCAGCGCGCCGGGATCGCGCTCCCGCGCGGCGCGCTCGATGGCGCGGAACAGGTCCGTGTCCACCGGGTTCTCCAGCGGCGTCTTGGGCGCCATGATCGTGGTCCAGGTGATCCCGCTGTCCGCCGCGATGGTCTTGAGCCGCGCCAGCACGGTGTCGGGATCGGCGCTGGGGAGCAGCCGGATGTCGATCTCGGCCACCGCCTCGGCGGGGATCACGTTGGTCTTGCTGCTGCCGTTGACCACGGTGAGCGAGATGGTGTTGCGCAGGATGGCGTTCCAGTACACGTCCGACAGGATCCATTCCCGCGCGGCCGGGTTCGCCAGGGCGCCGCGCACGTCCGCCAGCCAGGCGCGCTGCTGCCCCTCGTAGTTGCGCGAGATGTCGCGGAAGTACTTGTCCACCCCCGGCGTAACCTCCAGCGGCGTCTGGTACTCGGCGATGCGGGCGAGCGCGGCCACCAGCCGCGGCACCGGGTTCTCGCGCGTGGGCCGGGACGCGTGGCTGGGCGTGCCGGTGACGCGCAGCCGCTGCCAGAAGGTGCGCTTTTCCGCCACGCCCACGCCGTAGAACTGCAGCCGGCCGTCCTGGATGGGGATGTCGCCGCCCTCGGTGATCAGGTACTCCACGTCGCGCAGCAGCTCCGGGTGCCGGTCCACGAACGCCACCGCGCCCGTGGAGCCCAGCTCCTCGTCCGCGTTGGCGATGTAGACGATGTCGCGCGTAAGCCGCACGCCGCTGCGCTTGAGGGCGATCATCGCCAGCAGGTGCGCCACGCCGTCGCCCTTCATGTCGATGGCGCCGCGCCCCCACACGTACCCGTCGCGCACCAGCCCGCTCAGCGGGTCCACCGTCCAGTGCTGCGCCGACGCCGGCACCACGTCCATGTGGTGGACGAGGGCGATCGCCCGCTTGGACCCGTCCCCCCGCAGCCGGGCGTACAGGTTGGCGCGCCCGGCGCCCAGCACCTCCTCGTCCAGGACCTGCGCCTCGATTCCCTCGCGGCGCAGGATGGCCGCCAGGAACTCCGCGCCCGCCTTTTCGTTCCCCGGCGGGTTGGTGGTGTTGACGCGGATGTAGTCCGACAGCACCTGCACCGCCTCGTCCCGCAGCGCATTCCAGTCCACCGGGCGCGCGGACTGGGCCCGCGTGGGCGCGGCGATGAGGATCAGCGGAATCAGAAGGAGAAGCCTGCGCATCATCGGCGTTCCTGGATCGGGGAGTGGGGTGGGTCCGCGAAGATAAGCCGCCGCCCGCGCGCCGGGTAGATTTCGCCGCGAACGCGGAGGCCCGCGTCCGTTCGCCGCGACGCGGGCCTCTGCACGTGGAGCCGATCCTGTCGCGGGCGCTACTCCGCCGAATGCCGCGGCTCGGCGGCGGCGAGCGGCGCCGGGACGTCGGCTTCCAGGATCGTGCACCCGTACGGGCAGCTGCGCGAGTTGCACCATTCGGTGATGCGCGAGTCGTGGCCGTGCACGGTGCCGTGCGTGCCGGCCAAGCCGCCGAGCTCGAACGATTCGACGAGCAGCGCATCGAGGTGAAGAGCAAGCTTCCGCATGGACTTCTCCGGGGCTGGGGTGGGTGGGGAGAACCAGCAACGCCGAATGGCGGCCCACCGGCTCACGCGTTCCGCGATTTGCAGTTTCCACGGCGCAAAAGACACGCCCGATCCCCTCGCTCCTTCCCTCGCGGATGCGAGAAAGCCCGGCCCGTTCGCGTGGATGCAGGCGTTTCCGCGGGTCCGGGCAGGCTGCGCCCTGTCCCTGCAACCTGTCCCCTTCCGTTTCTTTCATGATCTGCTGATCCGTGCGCGGCGGACGAGCATTTCCGCACTTTGCGCATCTGTCAACGCACGTTGAGCTTGGCAGTTCACGGCCATCCCGCTGACTGCCGGCGCTTCGTGGCAGTCCGCCCCACGCCGCAGCCATGCTCAACGCGCGACATCCGTCGCGGTCGTCCGGCCACAGGGCGGCTGACCTACCCCGGATGCCGTGTCAGCGCCGGCCATGATGGATGAGCAGATGGAGTCCGGCCGGAGAGAAATCCGGCAGGCGCGACCATCTGATCCGAACGACGGTGAGGCGAATTCCCGGCCCAGTAGACCTTTATTCCTTGCAACGCTTTCCATCATGGACTTCCGCCTGTCCCACCATCTGAGCGCCGCCGTCCTGGCCGCCAGCCTCCTGGTCCACCCCGCGTCCGGCGCACAGACGCGCGGGGTGCAGTTCACCGACACGACACCGGTGGCCGTCGCGCTGCCCCCCGGCGGGAAGGCCACGATCACGCTCGGCGTCCAGAACCCGCTCCGCACGGGGGTAGGCGTTGGCGATGCGCGGTTCTACTTCGTGGGCGCCGTGGCGCCGGCGGTGCGGGCGACGCTAGGGGCCACGAGGATGGATCCCGGTGCGGTCGCCACGCTGCAGCTGGTGCTGACGGACCCGGGGCGCCAGGGCATCGAGGGCACCGGGTACGTGACGGTGGCCACGGACTCGGGCGTGATCACGCGTGTGGTGCAGATCGCGCGGCCGGCGGCAAAGGCGCCCCTGGCCAGCTGGACGACTACCACCACGCTGGGATGCGTGAAGGTGATGCCGGGCTGCCACCAGCCGTCGCTGCCGCTCGACGGGGATTCGGGCGAGCCCGGCGAGCTTCTGCGCAAGGCGGACGACAGCTACAACGGCATAGCCAGCGTCCGGGTCGCCGCGCGTGACGGTGCGGGGGGCGCGCGTGCGCTGCGGGTGGATGGACTTGACGGGCCGGGCACCTACCGTGGCCCCCTGCGGGTTGGGGCCGCCTCCGTTGATCTTACCCTGCACGCGCGGCACTGGGTGGGATGGCTGGTGGTGACGCTGATCGCGGGGGTGCTCACGGGCATGTGGCTGTCGCACTACACCAGCGCACGGCGGGCGATCTGGGAGTTCCGCGCACGCTGGGGCGAGCTGGACGAGCGGCTGCACGCGCTCGCCGTGGCCGACGGACTGACGCCGGAGACCAGCGGCGTGCGCCTGCGCTTGGCCGACGCGCTGCGGTCCGTGAACGCCCTGGGCTCCGCCGCGTTCAAGGAAGTCGAGCAGCAGCCCGGGTACGTGGAGGCGGTCGGCCAGTTGCGGGCCGCCGAAGCGTCGCTGGCCGCGTGGTCGGGGCTGTCGGCGAAGCTCTCGCGCGTGCGCCAGGCGCTGCTGGACGCCGAGGGCGCGCTGGCGGGTGCGCGCCAGCCCCCCACCTACGACGGCGTGCGCCTCGATGCGCCCGCGATGCTGCCGTGGGCGCGCTCGCTGATCGCTGCCCGCAGGCTGCCGCTGGACAAGGCCGCCGAGCTGTCGGCCCGCCTGGACGAAGCACCGGGCGCGCTGGAGCAGGTCGTCGCGCTCAACCGCACCGCGGGGGAGGCGCTCGACGAGATCGCGGTGCTGCGCGGCAGGATGCCCGAACCGCTGGGGACCGAAACGCTGCGGCCCATCGAGGAAAAGCTGGGCGAGGCGTGGTGGGAGGTGTGGCGGTCCGAGAGCCCCGCGGCGCTTCAGGCCCGCCAGACCGAAGCCGAGATGGGTGACGTGCAGCGGCAGCTGGCCCGGCTCGGCCACCATCTGGTGACCGGGCTGGAGGGCCGGGATGAGCTCCAGGGCGCGGGATTCGACGCGGTGGACCGGCAGGCGGAGAAATCGCGAAGGGCGGCCCGCGAAGCCGAGGCAAAAGCCCGGGAAGCCGAGGCGAAGGCCCTGGAACCGGAAGCGGACGCGGAGCTCGACCGGTTCCGGAAGCCGCGCCGGTGGCGGGAGCGGATCAAGGCGTGGGACTGGACCTTTCTCGCTCTCGCGACGGGCCTGGCCGTCCTGAGCGGGCTCAAGCAGTTCTACTTCGATAAGCAGTTCTTCGGCACGCCGGCGGACTATGTGGGCGCCATCCTGTGGGGCTTCGGCGTGAAGACCGCCCTGGACCTGGTCGTGGCGACGGCCGGCAAGTTCTTCGGCGCGCGGAGCGGCGCCGCGGCCGCCCCGGCGCCGCGTGCGGCAGCACCCGCGGGTCCGTGACGGCGGGGAGGGAAACACTTCCTCAGATGGCAGACGGGGCCGTCCGCATTCGCGCGGACGGCCCCGTCTTCATCTTTCTCTCGTACCGGCGTACTTCCGGCGAACCTCCGCCGGGCCGGATTACAGCGTCGACTTGAACAGCAGGCGGTTGGGCGTGCCGGTCGGGTTGCCGGTGATCACGTTGGCCGTGGCGTTGGTGACGATCCAGTTGCGCACGGTGGAGTACGACTGGTCGCCGTAGGTGGCCTTGTACAGCGCGCCTACGCCCGCCACGTGCGGCGATGCCATCGAGGTGCCGCTGATGGTGCTGGTCTGGGTGTCGGTCTGGTACCACGCGCTGGTGATGCTGCTGCCCGGGGCGTACAGTTCCACGCAGCTTCCCCAGTTGCTGAACGACGACTTGGCGTCGGTGCTGGTGGACGACGCCACGGTGGTCACCGTGCTGGCGCGGGCCGGCGAGCGGGTGCAGGCATCCACGTTCTCGTTGCCGGCGGCCACGGCCACGAACACGCCCGCGTTCGACAGGCGGTTCACCGCGTCGTCCGTCGCCTGGCTGGCGCCGCCGCCCAGCGACAGGTTGGCCACGGCCGGCTTGACGTGGTTGGCGGTCACCCAGTCCACGCCCGCGATGATGGTGCTGTTGGCGCTGCCGCCGCTGCAGGTGAACACCTTGACCGCGCGGATGCGCACCGCCTTGGCGACGCCGTAGGTCTTGCCGCCCACCGTGCCGGCCACGTGCGTGCCGTGCCCGTTGCAGTCCGCCGCCTGGCCGTCGCCGGTGGCGTTGTAGACGTTCTGCGCGCGGGTGGTGTTGTCGGGGTTGCGGAACTCGCTGTGCGTGGCGCGCACGCCCGTGTCGATAACGTACGCGTAGATGTTGCTTGCCGTCGCCGTGTAGGTGTAGGTGCCCGAGAGCGGCCGCGCGCGCTGGTCGATGCGGTCGATGCCCCAAGTGGCGCCCGACTGGGTGGCGGCGACTTCGGCCACCTGGTCCTGCTCGACGTACGCCACGGCCGGGTTGTGGCGAAGCGCGTTCAGCTGGCCCGCGTTCAGCGAGGCGGAAAAGCCGTTGAGCGCGGCCGTGTACACGTGGCCCGGCTGCACGCCGGCCACCGCGGCCACCGAGCGGGGATCGGCCCCTTCGTTCAGCACCACGATGTACGCGCCCTCGATGGCGCGTCCGCTCGCGGCGTAGTGCACCGGCGCGCCTTCGCCCTGCACCGAGGCCGTGGGGGCGGTCTGGTCCGAGCAGGCGGCGAGCGCAAACGCGCCCAGGAGCAGGGGGGTGTTGCGGAGCTTCATGTGCGTCCTCCAGGGGGGTGGGAAAGCGCGCCGCCACAGGCGTGGGGCGAACCGCGGCGTTCGCCGGGCCGTGGCACAAAACGTCGCGATGTGCGGAGCAGGGGAGGCACAACCAGGGCCAGCCGGTACTTTTCGGCCAACCCGTTGGGTTGGAAAGATTTGCGATTTTTGGCCCATGGGAACGCCGGTGTGAACCGGTGCAAAGCGTCCGCGCGGCGCACCGGAACGGTGCTGTGAGCACCACGCGTGTTTTCACGGAAAGTGAAAAGGGCGCGCCACGGGCTGCGGGGCGTGTCTTTCCGCCGGTTGGACGCCGCGCCCGGACGTTGAAGCGGAAGCGCGGGGCGTCGCCGTCCTCGACGACGCACTCCCCGCATTCATGGCCGGCGGGTGACGTGGATGGGTTCCGGCGGCCCCTGCACCGCCCCGTAGCGCAGTCGGCCGGGCGCGGTGATGCCGACTCCGGGTGAAAATTGTGCAAACCTTGGAGCAGCGGGAGGCGCGCGGCCCGGGTCGTGCCCTGCGGGTGCACGGAGCTTGCCTGGGGGCGGCATCGCCAGCGGGCGGCGTGGCGGGGCCGGCGGAGAATCCGGGCGGAGCAGGATGCGAGGGGAACATGGGTGTACGTGCTACACGGCAGGCGGTGCCGGGCGGTTCTCGTGATCAGGCAGAGATGGAAAAGGTGTACGGCGCGGGGCAGGGCGGCGGTGCGCGCGGACGGCGGAAGGCGGCGGAGGGGAGCGCGCGGCGCGAGCCGGCCGCGCGCACGATCCGCGTGCTGGTGGTGGACGACGACCGGGTGGACCGGCTGGCGCTGCGGCGCGCGCTGGCCGAGGCCGCGGGGGTGCACGAGTTCCGCGAGGCCGACGCGGTGCTCGCGGCCATCGACCTGCTGACCGCCGAGCGCTTCGACTGCGTGTTCCTGGACTACAACCTCCCGGACGGCGACGGCCTGACGTTCCTGCGGGGGGTGCGGGCGGCCGGCATCTCCGTGCCCGTGGTCATGCTTACCGGCCAGCAGGACGACCAGATCGCCGCGCAGCTCGCCGAGTCGGGCGCGGCGGACTACATCGACAAGTCGGACCTTACCCCCGCCCGGCTGCTGCAGGCGCTGCGGCGCGCGATTCCCGCCGGCGAGGGCGGCCCGGACGCCGCACCGCGCCCCAACCCGTGACTTTTGAGGACGACGTGACCGACAGCTCCAGCGCACCGGCCGGCGTGGGCGGCCCCCTGGACGACGCGGCGCACTACCGGCGGCAGCTGGAGACGGTGGCGCAGAACGCCACCCTGGCCCTGTTCATCATGGACGAGCACCAGCGGTGCACGTACATGAACCGCGCGGCCGAACAGATGACCGGCTTCAGCCTGGCCGAGCTGCAGGGGCGCGCGCTGCACTACTACGTGCACCACACCTACCCCGACGGCCGCCCGTATCCGCTGGAGGAGTGCCCCATCGACCGCGCGTTCCCGCAGAACATGCGCGAGCAGGGCGAAGAGGTGTTCGTGCACAAGGACGGCCACTTCTACCCCGTGGCCTTTACCGCCAGCCCCATCCGCGACGGCGGCCGCACGGTGGGCACCATCATCGAGGCGCGCGACATCACGCGCGAGCGGCACGAGCAGGCCGAGCGCGAGCGGCTGCTCGATGAGCTGCGGATGGAGCGGGCCCGGCTCGCCACCGTCTTTCAGCAGGCGCCGGCGTTCATCGCCACGGTGCGCGGGCCGGACCACGTGTTCGAGATGGCCAACCCCGTCTACGCCCAGCTCGTGGGCCACCGCGACATCCTGGGCCGCCCCGTGCGCGAGGCGCTTCCCGAAGCCGCGGAGCAGGGGTTCGTGGCGCTGCTGGACCAGGTGTACCGCAGCGGCGAGCCCTTCGTGGGCAACGGAATGCGCATCCTGCTGGAGCGCACCCCCGGCGCGGCCCCCGAAGAGCGCTTCCTGAACTTCGTCTACCAGCCGCTGGTCGAGGCGGACGGCTCGGTTTCGGGGATCCTGGCCCACGGCGTCGACGTCACCGAGCAGGTGGAGTCGCAGCGCCGGCTCGAAGAGCAGGCGGTCGAGATCGAGGCGCAGAAGGAAGAGCTGCAGCTGCAGGCCGGGCGGATGGAAGAGGTGCAGGTGGAGCTGGAGCTTTCCAACGAGGAGCTGCAGGAGACCAACGAGAGCCTTGCCCGCGAGCGGGCGCACCTGGCGGCCATCATCGAGCACGCGCCGGTGGGCATCGTCATCGCCGAGGCGCCCTCGGGGCGCATCGTGCTGGGCAACCGGCGCGTGGAAGAGATCTTCCGCCATCCGGCCCTTCGTTCGGAACGCGTGGAGGAGTACGCCGCCTGGGTGGGCTTTCACCCCGACGGGCGGCAGGTGCAGGCGCACGAGTACCCGCTGGCCCGGGTGCTGGCCACGGGCCGCGCCGCCGGACCCGACGAGTACCTGTACCAGCGGGGCGACGGCACCCGCGCCTGGGTGCAGATCACCGGCGTCCCCATCCGCGACGCCGCGGGGGCGCTTACCGGCGGCCTGGCCGTCATCGACGACATCGACGCCGAGCGGCGGGGCCGGGAAGAGCGCGAGCGGCTGATCCGCGAGCTGGAGGCCGAGCGCGCGCGCCTGCGCACCATCCTGACCGAGGCCCCGGCGCAGATCGCGGTGGTGCGGGGGCCGGAGTACGTCTTCGAGTTCGCCAACCCGCGCTACCTGGCCAGCGCGGGGGGGCGCGAGGTGCTGGGGAGGCCCGCGCTGCAGGTGTTTCCCGAGCTGGCCAGCCAGGGGTTCCGGGAGATGCTGGACACGGCGTACCACGGCGGCGAGCCGCTGTCGCTGGAAGAGGTGCCGGCCGCCGTGGACCGCGACGGCACGGGGGTGATGGAGGAGGGCTACTACAACCTGGTCCTGCAGCCGCTGCGCGACGCCGACGGAAACGTGGAAGCCCTGCTCAGCCACACCATCGACGTGACCGGGCAGGTGCGCGCGCGGCGCAGCGTGGAGCAGCTGGAAGAGCGGCTTCGCCTGGCGCTCGACGCCGCCGAGCTGGGGATCTTCGACTGGGACCTGGCCGGCGACGAGCTCAGCTGGGACGTCCGCACGCGGCGGATCTTCGGAATGCCCGGCGAGGGCGCCATCACCATGGACGCCTTTCGCGAGCGGGTGCACCCCGGCGACCTGGAGCGGGTGAACCGCGAGGTGGAGGTGGCGCTGGACCCGGCCGGCACCGGCGACTTCGCCAGCGTGTACCGCGTGGCGCTTCCGGGGCAGGAGCTGCGCTGGGTGCGCGCCGCGGGGCGGGTGTACTTCGAGGGCCAGGGAGAGCAGCGCCGCGGCGTGCGCTTTCTGGGGACGGTGCAGGACGTGACCGGGCGCCAGCAGGCCGAGGCCGAGCGCGAGCGGCTGCTGCGGGAGATGGAGACCGGGCGGGCGCGGCTGCAGCAGATCTTTACCGAGGCGCCGGCCGTGATGGCGCTGTACACCGGCCCGGAGCACGTCATCACCATGGTGAACCCCACCTGGGAGCAGACGGTGGGCAAGCCCGGCGCGGTGGGCCGGCCCTTTCGCGAGGTCTTTCCGGAGTTCGCCGGGACGGGGCTCTTCGAGCTGCTGGACCGGGTGTACGAGACCGGCGAGCCGTTCGTGGACCCCGAGGTCAACGTGCCCCTGGAGCGCTTCGGCAGCGGGGTGCTGGAGGACAGCTACTGGAACCTGGTCTGGCGGCCGCTGGCGGGCGAGGGGCCGCAGGGGCGCGACGTGCTGGTGCATGCCGTCGACGTGACGGCCCAGGTGCGCGCGCGGCGCGAGGTGGAAGAAAAGGCCGAGCAGCTGGCGCGGGCGGCGCGCGCGCTGGAGGCCAGCAACCAGGAGCTGGACCAGTTCGCGTACGTGGCCAGCCACGACCTCAAGGCCCCGCTGCGCGGCATCGCCAACCTGGCCACCTGGATCACCGAGGACCTGGGCGACGCGGCCAGCGGCGAGGTGCAGGAGCACCTGGAGCTGCTGCAGGGGCGGGTGCACCGCATGGAGGGGCTGATCGACGGCGTGCTGCAGTACTCGCGCGCGGGGCGGGTGCGGCAGCGGCCCGTGCGGGTGGACGCGGGCGAGCTGGTGCACGAGGTGGTGGACCTGATCGCGCCCCCGGAGAGCGTCCGGGTACAGGTGGACGAAGGGATGCCCGCGCTGTGGACGGAGCGGCTTCCCCTGCAGCAGGTGTTCATGAACCTGATCGGCAACGCGGTCAAGTACGCCGGCGGCGGCGCCCCGCTGGTGCAGGTTTCCGCGCGCGAGGCGGGCGACCAGTGGGAGTTCGCCGTGCGCGACAACGGCCCCGGGATCGCGCCCGAGTACCACGAGCGCATCTTCGGGATCTTCCAGACGCTGGAGGCGCGCGACAAGGTCGAGGGCACCGGCATCGGCCTTTCCATCGTCCGAAAGCTGGTGGAGAGCCGCGGCGGGCGCGTGTGGGTGGAATCGGAAGTGGGGGCGGGAAGCACGTTCCGCTTCCTGTGGCCCCGGTCAACCGAGGAGGGCTCCGGGCATGAATGACAGGCTTTTCAACATCCTGCTGGTGGAGGACGACGAGCTGGACGTGAAGAACATCCGGCGCGCGTTCAAGAAGGGGAACATCACCAACCCGCTGTACGTGGCGGGCAACGGCCTCGAGGCGCTGGAGATGCTGCGGGGCGACGAGATGCCCCGGTCGCGGCGGCTGGTGCTGCTGGACCTGAACATGCCGCGGATGAACGGAATCGAGTTCCTGCGGGAGCTGCGCGCCGACCCCGAGCTGAGCCCCACGGTGGTGGTGGTGCTCACCACCTCCGACGCCGAGCGCGACAAGGTCGAGGCGTACAACCTCCACGTGGCGGGCTACATGCTCAAGCCCGTCACCTTCGCGAACTTCTGCGAGACCATGGCGTCGCTCAACAAGTACTGGGCGCTCGTGGAGATGCCGTGACGTGACCCCGGGCCGCGGGCGCGTACCGAATCCGGGAAAACAACACCTTCAGGGGTACAGAGGAACAGAGTCAGACAGAGTAAGCCAAGATGATATTTCAGCTCGCTTTCTCTGTCTGACTCTGTTCCTCTGTACGACCATTCTTTTTTCAGGACCTGGGATGAGACAGGTCTTTGCCGGAACGGGAAAAGGCGCGCCCCAGGTGCGGGGCGCGCCTTTCCGTCGTGGTTGCGGGCCGCGTTCAGACGTTGAAGCGGAAGAGCAGGATGTCGCCGTCCTTGACGACGTACTCCTTGCCCTCGGAGCGCATCAGCCCCTGCTCGCGGGCGGCCTTGACGGAGCCCAGCTTCTCGAAGTCGGCGAAGGCCACCGTCTCGGCGCGGATGAAGCCGCGCTCGAAGTCGCTGTGGATGACGCCCGCCGCCTCGGGCGCCTTGGCGCCGATGGGGATCTCCCAGGCGCGAACTTCCTTTTCGCCGGCGGTAAAGTACACCTGCAGCCCCAGCAGCCGGTAGCCGCCGCGGATCAGCGTGTGCAGGCCGGGCTCCGCCAGTCCCAGCGACGACAGGAACTCCTGCCGCTCTTCATCCGGAAGCTCCGCCAGCTCGCTTTCGATCTTGCTGCTGATGGGGATGACCTCGGCGTGCTCGCCGCTTTCCTGCACCGCCTGGCGCAGCGCGCGAACGTGCGCGTTGTCGCCCTCGGGAAGGTCGTCCTCGGCCACGTTGGCCAGGTAGACCACCGGCTTGGAGGTCAGCAGGTTGTACGAGCGCATGATGCGCGACTCGTCGTCACTGGCCTCCACCACGCGGGCGGGCTGCCCCTGGTCCAGTGTGGCCACCAGCCGCTCCAGCAGCCCCAGCTCCGCCAGCGCCTCGCGGTCGTTGCCGCGCGCCGCCTTGCGGGCCTTCTCCAGCCGCTTCTCGACCACGGCCAGGTCCGCCAGCGCCAGCTCCAGGTTGATGACCTCGCGATCACGCACCGGGTCAACGTCGCCCATCACGTGCACCACGTCGGGGTCGTCGAAGCAGCGCACCACGTGCACCACGGCGTCGGTCTCGCGGATGTTGGCGAGGAACTGGTTGCCCAGCCCCTCGCCCTCCGAGGCGCCCTTCACCAGCCCGGCGATGTCGACGAACTGCACGGTGGCGCGCAGCACCCGCTGCGGCTGCACCTTTTCGGCGAGCAGGTCCACGCGCGGGTCCGGCACCTCGACCATGCCCACGTTGGGCTCCACGGTGCAGAACGGGTAGTTGGCCGCGTCCGCGCCCGCCGCGGTCAGCGCGTTGAACAGCGTGGACTTGCCCACGTTGGGCAGTCCCACGATCCCAAGCTTCAGCATATCGATCGACCGGATTCCAGTATCATCCACAAACGAACGGGCCGGGCACCCATCCGGGGCCCGGCCGTGCGGAAAACGTACATCTGCAGGCGGATGCAGTCAACCCGCCCTTGCCAGATCCTGAAAAAGAATGATCGTACAGAGGAACAGAGTCAGACAGAGAAAGCGAGTTCCTCTGTCTGACTCTGTTCCTCTGTACCCCAACTTCTGTTTTACCAAGCCAGGCAGCAACGAAAAGGCTCCCGCGATGCATGGGAGCCTCCGTTCGTCTCGTTGCGATACGCCCGTCAGCCAAAGAGCGCTGTGACTACCTGGAGCAGCGCCTCCATGCTCTCCGGCTCCAGCGCGTCGCGGGTGCCGGCGCCGCGGTTGATGGGCAGGCTCAGCAGCCAGGGGACCAGGGCCAGCGAAACCAGGCTCATCAGCTTGATCAGGATGTTCATCGACGGCCCGGCCGTGTCCTTGAACGGGTCGCCGATGCTGTCGCCCACCACCGCCGCGGCGTGCGCTTCGGAGCCGCGGCCTCGGCCGCTGCCGACCAGGCCCGTCTCGATCTGCTGCCGGGCCATGTCCCACGCGCTGCCCGCGTTGGCCATGAACAGCGCCAGCAGCACGCCCGTCACCGTGGCGCCCGCCAGCATGCCGCCCAGCGCCTCGACCCCCAGCCCCGCGCCCACCACCACCGGCGCCGCCACCGCCAGCACGCCCGGGGCAATCATCTCGCGCAGCGCGTGGCGCGTGGCCACGTCCACCGTGGCGGCGGAGTCGGGCGCCACCGTGCCCTCCATGATGCCGGGGTTGGCCGAGAACTGCCGCCGCACCTCCGCGATCACCGCCCCCGCCGCCTTGGTCACCGAGGTGATGGTGAGCGCGGCCACGGCGAACGGAATGGCGCCGCCGATCAGGAACCCGATCACCACCACGGGATCCACCAGGTTGATCCCCTCGAGCCCCACCCACGACGCGTAGGCCGCGTACAGCGCGATGGCCGTGAGCGCCGCCGAGCAGATGGAAAAGGCGGTGATGACCGAGCCGGACTCCTTGCCCGCCGTGTGCAGCTCGTCGGTGATGCGGCGCGCGTCGGGCCCCAGGTGCCCCAGCTGCACGATGCCGCCCGCGTTGTCGGCGATGGGGCCAAAGGCGTGCACCGCCATGGTGATCCCCACCGTCGCCAGCATCCCCACGGCCGAAAGCGCGATGCCGTACAGGCCGGAGGTGGCATACGCCACGCCCACGGCCCCGCACACCACCAGCACCGCCGGCACGGAGGACTGCAGCCCGGCCGAGATCCCCGCCAGCACGTTGGCCGCCGGCCCCGCCGCCGACGCGTCGGCGATGCGCCGCGCCGCCGCCGGGCCGGTGAACGCCGCCGTCAGCGCGCCCACCGCCACGCCCGCCAGCGAGCCGGCCAGCAGCGCCCAGAAGGGCCCCAGGTAGCCGTACACGCGCCCCGTGGTCTCGTCCGCCATGTCGAAGCCCAGCGCAAAGACGATCCCCAGCATCCCCAGCAGGAAGATCGCCGCGGCGGCCAGCTGCACCGTCCGCAGCGCCTGCGCGGGCTTCTCCGGCTTCAGGTAGTTGAGCAGGAATACGCCCGCGATGGAGGCGATCAGCCCCACCGTGATGGCGAACAGGGGCAGCGAGACGGCGGCGATGCGGTTCTCGTATCCGCCCAGCGTGGCCTCCGTCATCCCCACCGCGATGGTGGCGATGACGGCGGCGATGCAGCTTTCGAAGAGGTCGGCGCCCATCCCCGCGCTGTCGCCCGCGCAGTCGCCCACCAGGTCGGCGATGGTGGCCGGGTTGCGCGCATCGTCCTCGGGGATGCCGCTCTCCACCTTGCCCACCAGGTCCGCGCCCATGTCCGCGGCCTTGCTGAAGATGCCGCCGCCCACGCGGGCAAAGAGGGCGATGCTGCTGGCCCCCATGGCAAAGCCGCTGACGATCTCGGCGAACTCGCGAAAGCGGATCTCCTCGTACACGCCCGGCTGGCGGATGCCCAGCAGGAACAGGAGCCCCGCGCCCAGCACGGCCAGCGACGCCACCGCCAGCCCCGCCACCGCGCCGCCCGAGAAGCCCGTCCGCAGCGCCGCGGGGAGGCCGGGGTAGCGCGCCGCCTCGGCCGTGCGCACGTTGGCGCGCACCGCCGCGAACAGCCCGCTGAACGCCGCCGCCATGGCGCACAGCGCGCCGCCGGCGAACGCCGCCGCCGTCCGGGCCCCCGCCGCCACGAACAGCAGCGCGGCCGCCGCCACGACGAACACGCCCAGCACGATGCCGACGCGCCGGGCAAAGGCCAGCGCGCCGGACTGGATCTGGGCGGCAAGCCCGCGCATCACCTCGTTGCCGGGCGGCAGCTTGCGCAGCCGGTCCCAGATGAAGAAGGTGACGCCGAGCCCCAGCAGGCCCAGGGTCCACAGCCAGTCGGTAAGGATGGTCAGGTCCACGGCGGCGTCCACGGCAGGGAGTGGGCCGGATGACCGCGCCGGAAGGGAGGGTCCGGCGGCGGAAGACGAAAAGAAAGTGCGTGAGTGCGGGAGTGCGTCAGTGCGGTAGTTCGCGAAGGCGCAATCCTTTCCGGATATCCGCGGAGCAGGCGTGCGCGATGGGCAAACTCACGCACTCACGCACTTCCGCACTCACGCACTTTTCAGTTGTTGCAGGCATCCATCGCGGCCTCGATGCCGTCGCGCATCCAGACCTCCACGCCGCGGATCAGGTCGGGAAAGCGTTCTTCCAGCAGCTTGCGGTCGGACCGGGGCATGGCGCCCAGCACCCAGTCGGCCAGGTCCATGGCCGGGGGCTTTGCGCCCACGCCCAGGCGCAGCCGCGGGTAGTCCTTGGTGCCCAGCGTCTGCTCGATGGACTTGAGGCCGTTGTGGCCGCCGGCACTGCCGCTGGGGCGAAAGCGCACCCGGCCCGGCTCCAGCGCGACGTCGTCCACCACCACCAGCAGGTCCTTCGTAAGGTCCAGCGCGTTCATCCGCTTCAGCGGCACCAGCACGCCGCCGCTGCGGTTCATGTACGTCAGCGGCTTGATGAGCCGCACCTGGAACGGCTCCACGCGGGTGGTGGCGTTGGCCTGGGCTTTTTCCGCCCGGAACCTGGGGATGCCCCAGCTTTGCGCCAGGGCGTCCAGGAACCACCACCCGGCGTTGTGCCGCGTGTTTTCGTACTCGCGGCCGGGGTTTCCCAGCCCCACGATGACTTTGGCCCCGGCCACGTCGTCCTCTCGCGATGCGGAGAGGAGCGCCCGAAGGCGCTCCAGCACCCCGCCGATCAGTCCTCGTCGCCCTTGCGGGCCTTCAGCACCTCGGGCTCCGCGGGGGTCTCCTCGGCGTCCAGCGCCGACTCCGCGGCGGCCGACGCCACGACCGACGCGATGGGCAGCTCGGCGTCCTGCAGGAAGCGCACGCCCTCGACCGCCGGCACGTCACCCACGCGCACCGACTCGCCCAGCCCCAGGTTGCTCACGTCGATCTCCACCCCGTCGGGGATGTTGCCCGGCAGGCACTCCACGTCCAGGTCGTACAGCACGTGGTCCAGGATGCCGCCGTCGGTGTGCACGCCCACGGGCGTGCCCGTCAGCCGCACCGGGATCTTTACGTGCAGCGTCTCGCGCGCGTTCACGTGAAAGAAGTCCACGTGCAGCGCCTCGGGCTTGTACGGGTGCATCTGCACGTCGCGCAGCAGCACGTCCTGCAGCCCCTCGCCCTCGATGTCCAGGCGCACCAGGGTGTTCTCCACGTTCACCGAGGCGATCAGCAGCCCCAGCTCGTGCGCGTTCACCGCGAGCGGGCGGGCCGTCTCGCCGTGGCCATACAGGACACCGGGCACCTGGCCGGTCGCGCGCAGCTTGCGCGCGACGCCCTTGCCCGAATTCTGGCGAAGCGTGGCCTTGAGCGTTGCGGATGAAGCCATCATGTACCTCCAGTCTGCGGGAGCGGCCCCGCTGGCCATCCGGCCACCGGCAGTCCCGCTCCGCGTCAAATCACATCGAACCTACTCGAACAGCGAGCTTACCGACTCGTTGCTGTGCGTGTAGCGAATCGCGCGCCCAAGCAGCTCGCCGACGGAGATCACCGTCAGCCCGGGAAAGCGCTTTTCCTGCGGCACCGGCACCGTGTCGGTAACCACGATCTCCTTGAACGGCGCCTTCGACAGCCGCTCCACCGCGGGGCCCGAAAGCAGGGCGTGGGTGGCGCAGGCGTAGATGTCCTGAGCGCCCAGCGCCTTGAGCGCGTGCGCCGCCTCGGCCATGGTCCCCGCCGTGTCGATCATGTCGTCGCTGAGCAGGCAGTCCTTGCCCTCCACCTCGCCGATCACGTTCATCACCTCGGCCACGTTGGCCTGCGGGCGGCGCTTGTCGATGATCCCCATCGTCGCGTCGAGCCGCTTGGCGAACCCGCGCGCCATCTTGGCCGATCCCACGTCCGGCGAGATCACCACCAGGTTGGTGAGCCGCTTTTCGCGGAAGTAGCGCGTAAAGACGGGCGACGCGTACAGGTGGTCGACGGGGATGTCGAAGAAGCCCTGGATCTGGTGCTGGTGAAAGTCCACCGACAGCAGCCGGTCGGCGCCGGCCGAGTGGATCATGTTGGCCATCAGCTTGGCGCCGATGGCCACGCGGGGCTGGTCCTTGCGGTCCTGCCGCGCGTAGCCGAAGTAGGGGACCACCGCGTGGATGCGGGCGGCCGAGGCGCGGCGGGCGGCATCGATCAGCAGCAGCAGCTCGATGATGTTGTCGCCGGGCGCGGTGGTGCTCTGGATGATGAACAGGTCGCGTCCGCGGACGTTCTCGTCGATGCGGACGAAGATCTCGCCGTCGGAGAACTTCTTGATGGTCACTTCGCCCAGCGGATAGTCCAGATAGCGGGCGATCTCCTGGGCGAGCGGACGGTTGGCCGTGCCGGCCAGCAGCATGGGTCCACCGCTCGCGAACGGATCCGGCATGTGCGCGGCGTCAGGTTCGAGGTTTCGGAAACGAGACGGTTAGAATAGGACGCCCCGCCGGGGACCGTCAATGGGGAGGGGGAGATGCGCCGCAGGGGCGCCGCGTCTTTCGACGAGCGCCCCTGCCGTGCCTCCGGTCGATGGATCGAGGTGTTTTCGAACGATGGAGCGCGGTGATTCCGTACGATGGAACCAGGTGCGGAGTGATCGGGAGGAGCGAGGTGCCGTGCCGGGGCAAGGGCGAATGAATTCGCTGCAACAACCACACGACGTCCGCCTTCGCGGACAGGCGGCCCCGGTGTTCAGGGAGCGTGTGGTGGGCGCCCGGGTTTCCCAGCTCCCGCGGGGCGCACCGCCAACCCTGCGCCCCGCCGTGAACCCCCCGGCCCCCAGGCGAATGAATTCGCGGCTGGGACAACGCGATGTCGGCCTTCGCCGACGGGTCGTATGCCGCACGCATGCCGTGGTGTGCCGGTGAAGCCCCGCGCAGTTTGCGGGGTATTCCGTAACGTCTGCGCAAGTCTAGTGTTTGCAGGCACTTAGCCTCACGCTCCCTGCAATCTGTCAGTTGATCCTGTCAGTTGAGCGAAATTCGCTCCTTTTAGGCCGCAACGCTCTCGCGAGTGCACCGCTTGCGGCCCGGCTTCCCTCCCTCCAGCGCGGCCACGGCCTCGCGCAGAGTGGGAACGTCTACGTAATCGTAGACGCGGCGCATCGTCTCCCACGTAGTGCCCGCAAGCTCCTCCTGCACGGCCGGGTCCAGCTTGCGAAACTTGGGGTCCCGGATGCCTGCGCGCTTCTCGCCGTGGTAGCCAAGGCGCGGGATGTTGAGTCCTTGCGCCTTCTTGGTGGCCCGCATCCAGTTGTCCAAGCGGCTGCGGCGCACCGGCCGGGTGGGGTCGCCCTCCTCCGGAATCAGCCACGGAGAGCCGTCTAAGCCCTCTTCGCGGCGGTTGGCTAGGGCAAGCTCTATCACCTCCACCGCGCGCCTTGTAAGGGGCGTTACGCGCGTTTTTCCTACCTTGTCCTTCTCGCCCTGCCACTGCACCAGCCCGGCGGCAAGGTCAATGTCAGAGATTGCGAGTTGACGCACGCTGTTCATGCGGCGGCGCGTCTCCCGGCACAGGTCCAGAACGGCGGCCATGCGCCAGTTTCCCGCGTGCTTGGTAAGCCGCGCGTGTAGCTCCTTGGTCATTTCCTGCCGCACCGGCGTATCCGCCGGGGGCAAGGGGAAGCCCTCCCAAGGGTTCCGGAGCAAGAGCACGCTACCGTCGTCGCGCTCTACTTTCGCCCAGGTGAAGACAGCCCGCAAGAAGCGAATGTCGTTGCGTAGCGTCTGGCCCTTGGCTTTCAGGGGGAAACCGGGGATCGTTCCCTCCTTCCGCGCGCGGATAAACTCGTTATACCGCACGCGTCCCATTTCCGTAACCGGGCGTCCGTCTGGTCCGATCCGCTCAACGATGGCGTTGCGGCCGAAGTGAGCAAGGAACATGCGCCGGTCGGTGTCGTTCTGCCGCTGCGTGTCGGGCTTCTTGTGCGGCACGGCCTCGGCAAAGTACAGGTCGAACAGCTTGCCAAGCGTAAGGGGCCCGGTCCCCTTAGACAGGCCTGTAACGGGGCCGCTCGGCGCCTCTCCAAACTGCTTGGCAACCTCCTCGGCCTTGTTCATCGCCTGTAGACGGGTCTTGATCCCCGCACGCGTGAGGTTGATACGCTCCCGCTTCCTCTGCTGCGTGCCCGTCTTGGGGTCAATGACTGGCAAACCCTGATTGTCAAACACCGGCTCAAAGTATTCCAACTTGAGCGGGCCCCCTACACCGTCCTCATAGACGCGGATGCGGTTTGCACCCTTCTTACCGGTGGTGTAGCTCCACGTCTGCGGCTGGGGCTTCGTCTGGTTCTTCGCCATCGTCCTAGCTCCTGTAGAGCGATGGCGCGCGCTACCGACCCCTTTAATATAGCGAGTTATTGCAGGTTGCGCAATACCTTCGTATTGCATAGAACGCGAGTTATTCCGCGCCATTGCTGCCCCCGTAGATCACTTTACGGACAATGTCCATGCGCGATACCGGCGCATCCGTATTGCGGTATTGCGGCACCTCGTCGTCCGCTGGGGCGGCGGCGCCCGGCTTGCGCGGCAGGTCGGCCAGGCGGAACGCGGGCGCGGCCTTGGTGCCCACGTTGGGCAGCTTGCCGGAGCGGCACAGGCGCCGCAGGTGGCCGCGCGTGAATCCGGTGAGCTCTACGGCGCGGTCCAGCGTGACAACGGAGTGCGGGCGCGCGCGCTCGTCGGCGTCGAGCTGCGCGGCGCACGCCTCCAGCACGGCGGCAATGTGCTCGGCGCCATAGCTGCGCAGGATCTCGGCGTGCGCGCGCCAGAGGGCGGCGCGCTCGGTGGCGGGGAGTGCGGGGGGTATCTGGATCATGCGCGCGCCTCCCTCCGCCGGAGCGGGCCGGTGGACCGCGCCCCGCCCCCGCACGGCAGGCCGCCGGAGCGGACCGGAGCCGCGCCCCCGCACCGATCACACACGCCGCGCGAAAAGGTGGGGGTGTGGGGGGCCCTGCCCCCCACAAAAGCGCGCCGCAGGCGACCTACCCGCCGTAGCGAGCTTGCGAGCGCAGGCGATAGCGAGCCTAAGCGAGCGTAACCGCTGGGCCCAGCGTGCGCGCCGATGCACGCGGCAGCGGCACGGGCTCCGCGTGCGGGTCGTTGCCGGAAACCGTTGTGACGGGCGCAGCCCGTCAAGTCAGCGGAACGGGAGAAACCAGAACCGGCGGCAGGGTGCCGGGGTTGTGGGGCGACGGGCGAAGGGACCTTCGATCTATCCCGTAGCCCGGCGCCCCACCCGCCCGCGCAGCGGGCGCGCCGTTGGGGTCTCGGGAGATACAGGGGGTGTGGCAAGGGACGGCGGGGGCTAGGGTTACGCTCGGGCTGCACTCGCCCTGTGATACCCCGTATGCCCCCGCACAAGCCGCGTGAGGGATTCGCGCCCGGAGGGCCGGGACGGCACCGCCACGGCTGTTTGTGGCGGTGCTGGCCCGGCGCAGTTGGGCGACGTTGTTTGTCGCCCTACTGCGCGCGAAGCCCGGCCCGGAGCGCAGCGGAGGGACACGCCCGCCCCCAAACCCGGTTGGATGTAGCGAACGCTTCACGTAGATTCCATACGGAACGATCGCTGAACTACTGACCCACGGTCGAGAGGGGAGATTCGATGTTCGAAGGGGGAACGACACCCGGCGCGATCACGGACACGATCCGGCAGCTTTGCAATCAACTTGTTCCAAATATCCCGCCACGTTATCTCCCTGTCACGCCGGTTACCGGAGCCGAGCCGCAGGACTGTTTCGAAGTTGTTGCGCAGCACGTCCGAAATAACGGCGGCAGAATCTGCTATGGATGGCAGATATGGGAGTGGCCGAACGTCATGCTGGAAGCCGAATTTCACGCGGTGTGGGAGGATCGTGACGGTAAGCTGCATGACCTAACGCCAAAGCTCTCATTGGTGGAACGCGTCCTCTTTCTGCCGGACGCGACGCGAGTCTACAATGGCAGGCCGGTAAAAAGTGTTCTGCATGTACTGTCCCCTTCACCAGCAATCGAATCATTCATCGACGCTTGCGATGCCGAGTTCGAGTTGATGAACCGGGGAGACCGTGCGGAGCAGCACGGAGAAATCATACTCTCAGGTGCGGAAGTCAGCGAGTACGAAACCATTCAGCGCCAAAAGCTGCTAGCTTACATGCAGATCACCGGACATTCAGACCTCCTTCCGCCGCCACGGAACGTGCTGGATGCTGTGAAAGCCGGCCGCAATGATCCGTGTCCTTGTGGGAGCGGCAAGAAGGTGAAGAAGTGCCATCGCGAACTAGCGATGTAAACGAGCGGGGGCTCACTTAACGACCACGAAAGGCAAAAGGGTATGGCGATCAAAGACAATCACTACGTCGTGGATTTCCACTTCATAGATGACTTCCGTTGCATACGTCCTCTGAGCGAGGCGGTGCGCGATCCGCACTACGATGAGCAAGAGTCTCCAGCAAGCCGTGAGGAGGAGCAGCAGCTTCGCTCCGAGCTTGCAGCGTTCTTTACTGACGCAGGCTGGGAGGGAGACGGTGAAATTGGGTGCATTTTCGTTGCACCGTGTTTATTCGGTGGCGAGGATGGATGGTGCAAGACCATCTATCACGTCAAGCAAAGCAATAACGGCACCTCGTGGCTGGCTATCCCGAAAGATATGCGCCTTAGCCTCCCGAAGGGCTGGCTTGCCCAGCAATGATGGCCTATCGTGCGCGACGCACGGAGCGACCTACGGCAACGGATGATGCCCCCACCAAACGCCAGCGCGGCGCCGCAGGACAGCGGCGCCGCGCACGCTTTTCGGGTTCCTCAAATGTCGAGCCCGCGCCGCTCGCGGGACACGGCCGGGCGCCTGCTCCGGTCTAGCTCTAGCTCCACCTCCACGCCCTGTCCGCGAATCCATACCGGGTCTTCGCCAGAGTGCTTGCGGCTGGCGCGGAAAGCCTCCTCGATGAGCCCGGCGGCCTCCGCCGGGAGCATGGCGGCAAGCTGGTCCCTGACCTTGGGGAGCGGGTTGCGCTCGTCGCGCGGCTCGTCCACGTCGCGTCGCCGCATCAGCACGGCGATGAGGCGCCCCGCCTCGTCCACCGGCTTGCCGTAGCGCTGAGGACGCGCAACGGCCTCGGCCGCCGCCCGCATCTTGACCATGCGGGCGCGGGCGCGGAACGTGGGCCCCGCCTTCGCCACCTTGCGCTTGACGCGCGCCTCAATCACGGCGTCGAAGCAGCGCAGCAGGGAGGGTAGCCCAATCTCGCGGGCCATCGTCGTATCGTTGTAGGGGAACACGCCGAAGCGGGTCAGGCGGACGGAGTAGAGCCGCCCGAACGTCTGCGGCTTCTCCTCCAGCACGCGCCGCGTGGCCTCGGCGCCCCGCCGCCGGACGGACCGCCAGATGTTGCGGCAGGCGGGCCCCGGCACCGCGTAGACGTAGGCCGCGCGGTTGACCATCGCGGCAACCTGCTGGCGCGCCTCGTGGCGCGGCTGGCGCAACCACTCGTAGTCGTTGGCGGCGATGCTCGCGAAGCTGTCCGCCTCGGTGCGCCGGGCCTCGGCCTCGCGCCACTCCCATTCGGTGCGGAGGGTGGTTGCGATGGTCCAGAGCAGCGCACGCGGGCGGCGCTCGTACATGGTCCAGTAGAGGAGGGCGGCATCAGCGGCCACGGCGCCGTCCGCGTGCTCCGACTTGAGCGGGCCGTAAATGTCCGGCAAGACCGTCATGCGCGAAATCGCGTCCTCGTCCAAGCCGACGATCAAGCGCAACTCCCGGCGAGCGACCATCGGGAACAGGAACAGGTCACGCATCGCGGCGACGTAGCCGCGGGCCGCGGCGCCGTACAGGCGGCGCTCGCGCGTGGGGTGGAGGGGGGTGTTTGCACGCTGGATCATACGGGGCCTTCCTCGGGCTGGGGTGTGTGGCGGTGTGGAACGGTCAGAGACTCAGGCCGCGTTCGCGGCCGTGTTCGCGCTCGTGCTCGCGCACCAGGTCGTGCGCGATCCGTAGCGCCTGCTGCGCGAGCCCGGCGGCGGAGCGCGGCAGCATGGGTGCGAGCCGCCGCGCAAGCTGGTCCGGGGTGACGGCGCGGCCGATCTGTGCCGAGTTCAGGACGGCGGCGGCCTCGCGAAGATCGGAGTAGCGGTTGCGGGGATCAGCGTTGGCGGCGTCGCGGAGCAGCCGCGCGGCGTGCTGGAGCGCGGGCCGCAGGCGCGCGGAGCGGTGGCGGGCGTACTCGAACCCGGCAAGCGCGGCGTGCGCCGCGCGCGCGGGATCGGCGCCGGGGCGGAGCGCGCCGAAGCGCTCCGGCCGCTGGCGGAGCGCGGCGGCGGCGCGGTCAGCGCCGCCGCGCGCCGCCGCGTCCAGAAAGGCGCGGCGGGCGGCGCGGGGATCTGCGTAGAGCGCGCGGACCTCGCGGGCGAAGTCGCGCCCGGCCTCCAGATAGGAGCGCCGCCGGCGGGGCGGCTGCGGGGCGGCGGGGACGGCGGGTGCGCGCCCCGCCGGCCGCGCGGGCTGCGGGGTCGGGGCCGTGGGGGTGCGGGCGGGTTTCGGGGCGGGGGCGCGCTCCGCCTCGGCGAGACGCTTCCGGTACTCGCCGTGCGAGCCTAGCCGCCGCTCCACTGCGTGACGGGAGCCGGTGCCCGGCGCCACGTCCGACGCCTTGACCTCCTGCACACCGTCCGTAACGACCATCCCGCGCCCCTTCATCTGGACCCGCAGGCCGTGCGCGGCTAGGGCGCGCTCCAACTCCGCCCAGGAGCACGCCCCCGTCAGGTGCGGCGCCGCCTGCGCCTTGCACCGTTCCAGAAACGCGGCATCGCCGGGCAGGAGCGGTGCGGGCGCGGGCGCGCGCTCCACGCGCCCTAGCGCCTCCTCGGGGACGGGGGCCAGCGTGCCGGGAACGATGCGGAAGCCTAGCTCGGCCTCCTGCGCCCGCATCGTCTTCTGTATCTCGCGGTAGTCGTTTCGGCCCGGCCACGCGGTGCACCTCTCCGGGTGCACCCGGTTGACCATGATGTGCAGGTGCGCGTGCGCCCGGTCGCCGTGGGCGACGATGAGCGCTTGATAGTCCTGCAAGCCAAGGTCGCGCAGGGTGCGGTCCGCCACCCTGCGCATCACGTCGCGCGTTACGGGGTCACCTGCGTCGAAGCTGACGATCAGGTGATAAACGGGGTTTTCGACGCGCTCCGAGTCGCGCGCGGTTACGTGCATGATGCGCGCGGCGGCCTGCGGGTCGGCGGTCGGCAGGTTGCGCGCTTCGATCCACGAAACGCGGTGCTCCGGGGGCGTGGCCTCGTACGTGTGGCCGTAGACCAAGTACGCGGCCAGCGCCTTGAACCCGGTGCCCCGCTTCGCAATCCCGATCACAGGGCAAACACGCGCTGCACGGCCTCGTCCACGGCGGCAAGGGCCGCGACGATTTCACGCGTGGACGGCAGGGCCTCGTCCGCGTGACCGGCGTGCACAAGCTCGTTGAGCACGCGCCCGGCGGTGATGATCGGGGTTATGACGGCGGCGGCTTCGCGGGCGCGCCCAGGTGCGGCCTTGATCGCCTGCTCCGTCAGGTGTGCGGACGCGGCGGCGAGCGCGGCCACGGCGGCGGCGCCGTCCTCGTCGGCCACGCGCTCTAGCTGCCGCAGGTTGTTGAGGACGCGCGCGAGCTGGTGCACCAGCTCGTCCCGCACAAGGCGCCGTCGGGGCGGCGCGGCTGTGGGGTCGCCGCTCTGCGCGGTCGCTAAGGTGGCCTCGCGGACGAAGCGGAGCGCGGGGATGTGCCGGGCGCGGGCGGCGGCCTCGACGGCGCGCCACTCGTCGGGGGACCAGCGGGTCGGTTTGCGGATCGTGCGCTTGGGGCGGCGGCGCATGGCGACGTGTGGCGTGTTGCGGGCCGGGTGGCCGGGTTGTGTTCTGGCGCGCTCGGAGGTGCCTCTTTATACCCCGCGCACCGGCCGCGTGGCCGGTCGGCCGTTCCTTTGAGCGCAGCGAAAAGGCGAGCATGGGAAAGGGGGACCTGCGAGCGCAGCGAGCGAAAAAGGTCCCCTCTTTCCCATAGCTCGCTCTTGGTTGTCCTATGCTGATACCGCCACCTCAGCCGAACCGCCGAACGCGACGGAGGGCCCTCGCCGGACAGTGTTTTCGTGGCACGAGAAACGGCGAAGTTGCGCGGCACGCAGAATCGGCAATTTCGCGGGCACGCAATCTCGGGAAATCCCGGCACGCGAAACGAACAGCCCCCGCCACCTCCGGAGAGGCAGCGGGGGCTGCTCGCAGGCCGCAGGAGATCATCGGCGTGCGACTTCGTTACTCCACGAGTTGACGGTATTTGAAGCTCGGCTCCCCCGAAACCTCGTCGGTCACCGCTACAGGTGAGTCGGAAATGATCCGCCGGGCCAGACGGTTTGACGCATCGTTTGAAGTCGCAACCATCGCCTCAACGTAGAACGGTCCGGTGAACTCGCGTCCCAGCAGATGACGCAGTTCTTCGATCGCCTTACGCACTGTGGTGCTCGCAAGCCCTTGGCCCCGGAACTTTTCGGCGACGGCGTAGCCGATGCCGAAAACGGGAATTCCCTCCTCTGTCCCGTCCGGTGAGAAGACGACAGTAGCCCGGACACGGCCATGGTTGACTACGGCGTACGTGATGCGACGGAGGCCAATCGGCCTGTCTTCGTGGATCTGCAGGTCCGGGTGAAGTTCGCAACGGTCCATCCGCACTTCGCCGCCGCTGAGAGCTTTCTGCAGAAGCTTCAGGCCCAGCATCGGATCTTGTTTGAGCGTCGGCATTCAAAATTTCCTCGGTTCATCGGTCCAGCCCGCATAGGGGCGCGTTGCACCGACGAAAGATAACACCTCAGTCCTTCGCTGCCCTGCTCCCGGGCCTTCCGGGGCTCCGCGCCCTCCCGCGCTGCACGCGGCCCGGTTTCGCGGCACGCGCAACCGGGGCTGCGGGTAGCTGGGCAGCTGGGTAGCTGGGTAGCTGGGTAGCTGGTGGCCGGGTGGCCGGGGTGGCCGGGGTGGCCGGGTAGCCGGGTGGCCGGGTGGCCGGGTGGCGGGGTAGCAGGGTAGCCGGGTCGCGGGGTGGTCGGGCGTGGGGGGGCAGCGTCCTAGTTTACTCCGTCCGGTTCAGGGGACACGATCCGGCGAAACTGACACACTCTTTACGTCCTTGCGTGCACAATCGCGGTCGGCCATGTTGTTGTCTAGACCGTATAAAGATGGGCGCGCGCGCTTCATCAAAGAGGATCAGAAAGGCCGGGGGAATGGTAGGCATCAAGCGGGCTGATCCGGAAGCAAAGCAACCGCGAAAGTGGCGTCTGTTGCCGCCACCGAGAGGACGCCATCGGTCATTTGATGGCGTCCAAGTCCTAGATGAGGTGGGCGGCGAGCTCGGCGCATTCCTCTTTCAACGCGTGCGTGACGTAATCCTGTGGGCAGAGGTAGCGCCAGAACGAAGGAGTGGCCTTTTCCAAGATCGGCACCCGCCCCGTGTGCCAGCGGGAGCGAACGAGATCGCTGCGGAGCTTCAAGCACTCGCCGATCTCGTGGGCTCACCCGCAACCGCTACTGCGGAAGGTCTCGCCACCGCGTGTGCCGGTATCTATCACTGGGCGCTGGATCGCGTGTTCTACGCGACAGCAGCAGAGTTTGCCTCCGCTGCGGCACATGCACAGCCTGCCGATCCCATGTTCGCCATCTATGCGGGCCGGGCGGAACGCGCCCGCGCCGCGTATGACTTGGGAACGCTGTGGTTCCAACGTGCAATCTCGGTCGCGCGGTTGGGCGGTAAGCTCTCGGCCTACACAGTCGCCCTGCTGTCCTGGGCGAATCAAGAGATCGGCAGGGGCAATCGCGCGCGGGGGCGCGCGCTTCTCCAGCGCGCGTGGCGCTACGCCAAGAGGCACAACCTGCGGCATCTAGGCGCTGAAGCGCGGCACGACTTGCTGGCGCTGTCCATCGACGTTGAAGATTGGGAAGGGGCGGAGATACACGCCGAAGCAGCCGCGAACCTGTACGGTCCGCGTGCCCGGAACATCTTCGCTCTGGCGCACGATTGGGCGCTGATCTGGCTTAATCGTGGCTACTTCTCGCACGCACTGCCCGTGATGGAAGCCGCTCTCCCCTTCCTCACAATCCCGAGCGCGCGCGTACTGGCGCTCTCCAGCATCGCACGGGCCGCCGCCGTGCTGGGGCAGACGGAACGCGTTCGCTCCGCATCGGAAGCGGTCCTCGGTCTTGCTGCTGTCGCGACTGAGAACGCCCCTATGGCTCTGGTCCACGTAGCACAGGCACATCACACCGCTGGAGAAATCGAGCGGGCGCGGGCACTCGTCGCCCGCGCCCGTGAGATGGCTAGGGGACGGCAGGATGCCACTGCCGAACATTTCGCCAATGACTTGCTAGCGAAGATTCGGTCCGCCGCGCCTCCGGAGCGCGAGAAGCCATTGCCTCCCAACAGCCCTATCCCGGCCAACGCGCAAATGCTCCACGACCGAGTAAGGCGTTTGGCGGGCTCGCTCTGATTAGTTCCCCGAACCGATAGCCCCTCCCCCTCGGCTTACCCCGCTGTCCGCCGACGCGGTTGCCACTCCGCCCATATCTTGGCCGGAGCCCTCCTCGCGGTTGCCGGACCCGTAGCCGCCGATCCCCTCGTCGAAATGCGCATCAGCACCGGACGACTTCGTGCCCGGAGCCGCAGTCGGCGTCGCCGTGCACGCGGTGAACACCAGCAGCGCGGCAAAGGTTGCGGGAATGAATCGCTTGAACATGGGTGCGCTCCGTCGCTTGATGGGTGTGCATTGCCCCGGCGAAAGCCGGGCTAAGCAGACGGAAAATACATTCGAGCGGTACGAACACGCCACCAACCGGGGGTAGGTATCTCCCTCGCAATCGTCTGGATCAGAACGGCAGAGCCCCAGCAATATCCTGTGTTTCCGCGTGTCCTACCGAGTAACGATTGCCGATCCGATAGGGACAGGAGTGCGGCCGGAGACTGTGTTTTGGTGAAAAATTGCCTTCCGAGTTGCGTCTGGTTTAATGTCAAAGCGCGAGTTTTTTGGCCGCTTTCGACATGGAGGACGCTCGGGATGCGAACGCAGAAAATCGAACAATCTTCCGCGCCACAGGAACAGGCGCCCCCCTCGACACCGCCGCGTTCCGCGCCCAGCGCCGGAGTGCCGTGCGGTCGGCAGGTGAGGACCGCTGCGGCGGCGCAGACGCACCGCCCAACGGAAACGGGCGGCGGTTCGCCCATGCCTCCGCCGTACGGCAATGAGCCGCCCGATTACGAGCGCTACAGGTACGGGTATCCGCCGGGCTGTGGGCGGATGTTCGGAAGCGGCAACTAACCAAGACGCCGCTGGGGCTGCCGCTGGAGCAAGAACGCTGGGAAACCGGTACGCTTGACGCGGGCGTTGATCCGTAGGGGGTGAAAGGACTTCCTCCGGGTCCCTGCATCCTTGGCCGTCCACTATCTCTCCCGTGGGTAAACTCCCGCCGCTAGGCCAGGAGCACACACTTGGGCGAGTGGCTTAATCTGGAGCGAAGGTGGTGACCGCCGCCCTCGTTCCTCCCAGCGGGCTTGATGGCACTGTTCGCTTTGGATAAAGGGGTGACAACAGCCATGGCCGAGGGAACCCGGGAAGTACCCTACCCGGAATTGGACATTGCCGTAGTCCGGAAATACGCAAACAGACGCGCGAACGCCTCGTCCGTCCGGGAGATTGCGCGCCGGATCGGTATGCGGCACACCTCGTTCGACAAGTTCCTTGCGGGATCGGAACCCTACGCGAGAAACCGCACCCTATTGTGCGAGTGGTACTTGCGCGAGCACTTGGCCCACCCCGCCTCCGAGTGGGCGCATCCCGTCGAGCGGCTGTCTAGCACCCCGGCGGAGGATGGCCCTTCGCTTCTGGACCGACTGTTGAGCGAGTTGCGCGGTGAAGCGCGAACAGAGGCGCGACTGCGGATCACCACCGCCCTCGCCCAGGGCTACCGGCGTATGGGCGTAGGCGAACCGGAATGGTTGTATCGCACCTGACCAGAGAATCCAGATGGTTGAGATCATCACCACCGCGCTCGGCGTATTCGCCTTGATAGTCCTGTTGGTTCTGTGGGAGGCGCCGGGGATTCTCGCGGTGTTGGCGGTGGGTTTTGTGGCGGTGCTGTTGTCGTTGGCGGAGCGGATCAGCGGCGCTCCGCCCGGCAGTTACCTGCGAGCGATGGAAGACGAATTATCCGCACGGCGACAGCTCCACGAGCAAACCGGGGAAGGCGACGGCGACGATGATGATTAACGGGGACTAGCCGCAGAGGGGGGTGGGGCGCGTTGCGCCTCACCAGCGGTTTCCACTACGGCGGGCGAGTGGGGGGCTTGTCCCCCCCGAGCCCGCCGTTCCGCAAATTTTTTTGGGACCCTTCGGTTTTTGGGCGCGACAAAAGAGCACACGCCGCACGGTTTCTGCGGAAGTGCGCAGGGGGCGGCGCCGGGGTGGGCGCCGGGGGAGCGGGGAACAGCCCCGCCGGGCGAGTAGGCCCGGCGGGGCTGTCAGTTAGTCTGTCAGATGAGGGGGGCAATCTGCCCAAATCGGCGGTTAGGTTGGTGTCGGCTGCGCGCGCACATCTAGGTTTTTCGCCGTTTTTGAGCATCTTGCACCGCAGCTACGTGCTTACGTAATCTGCGGGGCTTTCCGCAGTCGTTGCGGCGAGTTCACTCGCTCCCGCGGGGCGCACCACCGACCCCGCGCCCGCCGGGAACCCCCCGGCCCCCAAGCGAATGAATTCGCGGCTGGGACAACGCGATGTCGGCCTTCGCCGACGGGTCGTGTGCCGCACGCATGCCGCGGTGTGCCGGTGAAGCCCCGCGCAGTTTGCGGGGCTTTCCACAGTCGTTGCGGCGAGTTCACTCGCTCCCGCGGGGCGCACCGCCAACCCTGCGCCCCGCCGGGAACCTCACCCCTTCACCCCTTCACCCCTTCACCCCTTCACCCCTTCACCCCTTCACCCCTTCACCCCTTCACCCCTTCACCCCTTCACCCCTTCACCCCTTCACCGCACGAACTCCGTCACCTCCCGAATCTCCACCGGCCCCACGTTCGCCGCGCGGACCGCGGCCTCCACCACCTGCCGGTCGCCCACGACGACCACCACGGCGCGGTCGGGGCGTATGTACTCGCTCGCCACCCGCCGCAGGTCGTCGGCCGTGACGGCCATCACCCGCTGCACGTAGTCGTCGAAGTACGAGGCGTCCAGGCCGTAGGTCTCCAGCGCCGCCAGCTGGCCGGCGATGTCGGAGGTGGTCTCCAGCTGGCCGGGAAGGCGCAGGGCCACGAAGTTCTTGATCTTGTCCAGCTCCGTGGGGGTCACCGCCTCGGTGCGGATGCGGTTGAGCTCGCGGAAGAACTCCACCAGGGCGCTGTCGGTGGCGTTGGTCTGCACCCCCGCCCGCGCGGTGAACGGCCCGGCCCCGCGCAGCATCGCGAAGTTGCTGCTGGCGCCGTACGCCCAGCCGTGCGTCTCGCGCAGGTTGGTGTTCAGCCGGCTGGTGAAGGTGCCGCCCAGCATGGTGTTCATCACCATCACCGGAAAGAAGTCCGGGCTGCTGCGCGGCACGCCCGGGTGCCCGATGCGGATCTCCGACTGCGCCGCGCCCGGCTTGTCGATCAGGTACACCACCGTGCGCCCGATGCTGGGCGCCTGCGGCAGCTCGGCCGGCCCGGCGGCGGCGGGGCCCTGCGCGCGCCAGGCGCCAAAGGCCTCGGCCACCATGGGCTGCATGGCCGCGGGGTCCACGTCGCCCACCAGGATCAGCGTGGAGCTCTCGGGCCGGTAGCGCGCGGCGTGAAAGCCCTGCACGCGGCCGCGGTCCAGCGCGCGCGTCCCCTCGGCGGTGGGCACGCGGCCGTACGGGTGCTGCGCGCCGTACACCAGCGACGCAAAGGCGTTGTTGGCGATGGTGGTGGCCTCGTCCCGGGCCCGGGCCAGCGCCGTCAGCCGCTCGTCGCGCAGGCGGTTCACCTCGCGCTCGGGAAAGTCCGGCCGCGTCACCACGTCGGCCATGATGCGCAGCGCCGCGGGAAAGTTCTGCCGCAGCACGTACAGGTTGGCCTGCGCCGCATCCGTCCCCGAGCCGGTGGACAGGCTGGCGCCCAGCAGGTCCAGCGCGCTGGCCAGCGCCAGGGCGTCGCGGCCGCCGGCGCCCTCGTCCAGCATGCTGGCGGTGAACGACGCCAGCCCCGGCACCTGGGCCGGCTCGTCGGCGCTCCCCGCGCCGCGCGTCACCAGCACGGCGCTGACGACGGGAAGCTCGCGCTGCTGCACGTACATCACGGTCAGGCCGTTGGGCAGGCGCATGCGCACCGGCTCCGGCAGGTCCACCCGCGGCGCGCCGGTGGCGCGCGGCGGCGTGGTGGGAAAGTCCTGCGCGGCCGCGGGGCCGCCCAGCAGGGCGGCGCCGGCCGCGATGGAAAGAAGGGTGCGCTTCATTACTGGTTCTCCTGGGCGGCGAGCTCCGTCTTGCCCTGCGGGACGATGCTGATGATCACGTGGTTCTTGCCGGCCAGGTACTGCTGCGCCGCGCGCTGGATGTGCGCCGGGGTCAGGGCGCGGTAGCGGGCCAGGTCCTGCTCCGAGTATCCCGGGTTGCCCGCGTAGTACAGGTAGTCGTTCAGCCGGTCGGCCTTGCCCTGCACCGTCTCCAGCCCGCCCACGAAGCCCGTCACCATGCCGTTGACCACGCGGTCCAGCTCCTCCCGCGAGGGCGGCGCCGCGGCCAGCTTCGCGATCTCTTCGTCCATCGCCGCCTCGATGCGGTCCAGGTCCACGTCGGGGCGGGCGCGGATGCGCAGCATCAGGTCGCCGGAGAGCAGCTGGGCCTCGTTGAGCGACTGGGTGAAGGTCGCCACCTGCTCGTCGTACACCAGGCGCTTGTACAGCCGCGCGCTCTTGCCGTCGGTCAGGATGGCCGCCAGCGCGTTGATGGCCGCCTCGTCCTGCGAAAAGCGCGGGCCCGTGCGCCAGAACATGGTCAGCTCCGGCAGGGTGACGCGGTCCTCGCGGGTGGTGTAGGTGGTGGCCGCCAGCGCCGGCTGCGCGATGGTGGGCCGCTGCACGTCGGCGCCGCGGGGAATCCAGCCGAAGTAGCGCTCCACCCACTGCCGCACCTGCTGCGGGTTCACGTCGCCCACGATGGCGATGGAGGCGTTGTTGGGCGCGTAGTAGGTGCGAAAGAACTGGCTCACGTCGTCCAGCTGCGCCGCGTCCAGGTCGGCCATCGAGCCGATCGTCGTCCACGAGTACGGGTGGCCCTCGGGGTACAGCAGGGGCGGCGCGGCCTCCCACAGCAGCCCGTACGGCTGGTTCTCGTAGCTCTGCCTGCGCTCGTTCTTCACCACGCCGCGCTGCCCCTCGAGCTTGCCGGGGCTCATGGCGTCCAGCAGCCCGCCCATGCGGTCGGCCTCCAGCCACAGGGCCAGCTCAACCGCGTTGGAGGGCATGACCTCGAAGTAGTTGGTGCGGTCGTTGTTGGTGCTGCCGTTGTTCCAGGCGCCCGCCGCTTCCAGCCAGTTGTCGAAGTCGCCCTCGGGGACGTTCTTGCTTCCCTCGAACATGATGTGCTCGAAGAGGTGCGCGAACCCGGTGCGGCCGGGGCGCTCGTACCCCGAGCCCACGTGGTACCACACGTTCACCGCCGCCACGGGCGCCGAATGGTCTTCCGCCACGATCACCCGCAGCCCGTTGGGGAGCGTAAAGGTGGTGTGCGGGATGCTGACCTGCTGCGCGGCGACCGGTGCCGCGAGCAGGTTCAGCAGCAGGACGAGGCGTTTCATCGTAGCTGCCTCTTTCAAGGTAAGGGTGGTCAGATGCAGGGAGTGTACTGCCCCGCGGGTGTTCCCGAAATAGGGGCGGAACGGGAACCTGCTAAAATCTTGGCATCGGCAGGCGCCGTTGTACCCGTGCGGCGGACAAGGTTCCGGCGCGCGCGGCACGTCCGGAAATCGTATGCACGATGCCGCGGATGCGGACGTCCCTCGTGGCGGATCGCTGTCGCTGCCTGACGGACGGTGCTCCCGCGGGGCCGCGTCCACGCGACGCGGCCGGCTCCGCGCCATCCGCCGGCAACGGCCAAGGTAGCGGAGATGCTAAAAAATTGCCACATCGTTGAATCCGCTTGCCGCGCCGCCCCGTAGTCCGCATCTTCCCGGGGCCTGTCCTCCTCTTCCACACCCCCTTCCCCGAGCCATGACCAATCCAACCATCGTCCGCGCCCTCGCGGCCGCGGGCGCCGTGCTTTCCGCCGCTTTTCCCGCCGGGGCGCAGCGGCTGGGCCCCACCGTGCCGGTGGAGATCTTCGTGGGGCGGCAGGAGTTCGCCTCCGAGCTGCGCGTGCCCGACCAGGAGCTGGTGGGCGTGCGGCTGGGGCTGGACCTGGCCGACTTCGCCGGCATCCGCGGCTTCTACTGGCGCGGGCTCAACGACGACCGCGACGGCACGGCGCCGCTGCAGGCGTACGGCGCCGAGGCGCAGCTGAACCTGAACTCGGGGCGCGGCATCACCCCCTTCCTGGTGGCCGGGGTGGGGCGCGTGGACTTCATGGAGGGGTTCACGGACGAGGACGGCAACCAGCCGGACGACCAGGACGCGGCCATCCTGGGCGGCGGCGCGCGGCTCGACCTGGGGCGGGTGGGATTGATGGCGTCCGCGCGCAGCTACCTGTTCCAGGCGGGCGACTCGCTGAGCGACGACCTGCGTTCCAACCTGCAGCTTTCCGCGGGACTGACGTTCCGCCTGGGCCGCGCGGGGCGCCGGGTTGCCGCCGACGCGCCGCGCGTGGTCCGCGAGACGCGCGACACCGTCTACGTGACCCGCGACGGCGAGGCGCGCGCCGAGCGCCGCGACGGCGACGGGCAGCAGTTCGTCACCATTCCCGTGCCGCGCGAGGGCGAGATCTACCTGCGCTACGGTCCGTCGGACTCGTCCGGCGTCAACCGGCGCCCCGGGCTGGAAGGCGCCGGGGTGACCAGCGGGCAGATGGAGCTGGTGCGCCGGCAGGTGCTGGCGGACCTGGAGCCCATGCTGCGCGACCTGATGGCCGCCGAGCGCGCGGAGCTGCGCGAGCTGGTGCGCGACGAGCTGCGGCGCATCGGCGCGGCGGGGCTTACGCCGGAAGCGGAGCAGCGGCTGCTGGAAAACCTGGAGGCGCGGGTGGCGCTGCGGGTGCAGGAGCGCGTCGGCGCAACGGACGCCGCGGTCCGCCCGGCGCGCCGTCCCGGCTTTTCGCCGCGAGTGGAGGGGTGGAGCACGTATGCGGGCGGCAACCTGGACCGGCCGCGGCAGTTCGTCCTGGGCGGACGGCTGGACCTGGGCCCGCTCAGCCCGCGCAACCCGGCGCTCAGCGTGGTCCCCGAGCTGGCCATCGGCGGGGGCGACGGCGGGGTGTCGGTGCTGCTCGCCGCCAACCTGCAGTACGACTTTTCCGCGCTGCGCCTGGGGGGCGCGCCGTTCCAGCCGTACGCGTACGGAGGCCTGGGCTTTCTGGCGATGACCGATCCCGCCCCCGGCCGGGCGAAGCGCGAGGCGGTTCTTGACCTGGGCTACGGCGTCACCTTCCCCATGCCGGGCCGCACGGACGGGCCACGGCTGTTCCTTGAACACCAGGGCATCGACTTCTTCGACCTGAACCGCCTGCTCCTGGGCATCCGCTTCTGAGCCGCGGGATCGGAAATCATCCCGGTCCCCGAAGAAGATCGGCCTCACACGGAGTCAACGGAGTGCCAGTCCTCCGCTGACTCCGTTTACTCCGTGTGATACCAGATCCTGAAAAAGAATGATCGTACAGAGGAACAGAGTCAGACAGAGGAAGTGAGCTGGAATCTCATCTTGGTTCCTCTGTCTGACTCTGTTCCTCTGTACCCATAAAGGTGTTGTTTTCCCGGATCGGTATGAGGCCTTCTTTCAGGGGATGGATGCACGGCAGGATCTCGCGGCTCAACACGACGGACGTGAACTTCCGCCGGGCGGGATGGTACTTGCAGGCCCGACCGTCCCGAACAACGGGATGACCACTCGAGCAGAATGACATCGATGCGGATCGATCGACCGAATCCACACACGCGTGCCGTCGTGCTGGCGCTCGCCTTCGCGCTGGGCGGATGCGCGCCCGCCGCCGTCGCGCCCGCCGGGGACCCCGGGGCGTCGCCCGCCCCCGCGGCGGCGAACGCGATGATCCCGCTGCCGCGCGACATCCACTCGTTCGCGCGGCCCGAGCAGGCGCGCGTCACGCACGTCGCCCTGGACCTGCGCGCGGACTTCGCCACGAAGACGCTGGAGGGCACCGCCACGCTGGACGTGCAGGCCGCGCCCGGCGCGGACGAGATCGTGCTGGACACGCGCGGCCTCGACATCCAGGCGGTGACGGACGGCGCCGGACAGGAGCTGCCGTGGGAGTTCGGCGCGGCGGACTCGGTGCTGGGCCGCCCGCTCGTCGTCGGCGTGCCGCCGGGGCGAAAGATCGCCATCCGCTACCGCACCAGCCCCGACGCCGGCGCGCTGCAGTGGCTTACCCCCGGGCAGACGGCGGGGAAGCAGCACCCGTTCCTGTTCTCGCAGGGGCAGGCCATCCTTACCCGCACCTGGATTCCCACGCAGGACTCGCCCGGCATCCGCCAGACCTACGACGCCCGCATTACCGTTCCCGCCGCGCTGACGGCGGTGATGAGCGCCGACATGCTGACACCGCAGGGTGAGGCGGTGCCGGGGGGGCGCGCCTTCCGCTTCCGGCTGGACACGCCCGTGCCGCCGTACCTGATCGCGCTGGCCGTGGGCGAACTGGCCTTTCGCGCCACGGGGCCGCGCACCGGCGTGTGGACGGAGCCGTCGGTGCTGGACCGCGCCGCCTACGAACTGGCCGAGCTGGAGAAGTTCGTGGACGCGGCCGAGGCGCTGTACGGCCCCTACCGCTGGGGCCGCTACGACGTGCTGGTGCTGCCGCCGTCGTTCCCCTTCGGCGGAATGGAGAACCCGCGCCTGACCTTCGCCACGCCCACCATCCTGGCCGGCGACCGCTCGCTGGTGTCGCTGATCGCGCACGAGCTGGCGCACTCGTGGTCCGGCAACCTGGTGACCAACGCCACCTGGTCCGACTTCTGGCTGAACGAGGGCTTCACCACCTACTTCGAGAACCGGGTGATGGAGGCGCTGTACGGCCCGGAGCGCGCCGCCATGCTGGCCAACCTGGGGTGGCAGGGGCTGCAGGCGGGGATCGAGGACGCTGGCGGGGCCACCGGCGCCGACACGCGGCTGCACATCGACCTGGCCGGCCGCGACCCCGACGCGGGGATGACGGACATCCCCTACGAGAAGGGCGCCACCTTCCTGCGCACGCTGGAAGCGGCCGTGGGGCGCGAGCGGTGGGATGCGTACCTGCGCGGCTACTTCGACCGCCACGCCTTTCAGCCCATGACCACGGAGCGCTTTCTGGAGGACCTGCGCGCCAACCTGATCCGCGGCGACGCGGAGCTGGAGCGGCGGCTGATGCTGCAGGAGTGGACGCACGGCACCGGCCTTCCCGCCAACGCGGTGCACCGCGAGTCCGGCGCCTTTGCGGCGGTCGAGGCGCAGGCGCGGCGCTTCGTGGCCGGTACCCCGGCCGCCCAGCTGGCGACGAGCCAGTGGAGCACGCAGGAGTGGCAGCACTTCCTGGGCGCGCTGCCGCGGGGGCTGACCCCGGCGCAGCTGGGGGACCTGGACCGCGCCTTCCGCCTTTCGGAGCAGGGGAACAGCGAGATCCTCTTCGCCTGGCTGCAGATCGCCGTAATGCACCGGTACGAGCCGGCGCTCCCGGCGCTGGAGCGCTTCCTGACCAGCCAGGGCCGCCGCAAGTTCGTGCGCCCGCTGTTCACCAGCCTCATGGAGCAGGGCGAGTGGGGCCAGGCCCACGCCCGCCGCATCTACCAGCGCGCGCGGCCCGGGTACCATCCTGTCACCTCCGGATCGGTGGACGAGATCGTCCGCTAGCCCGCCGGACCCGCTCCAACCGCAAACGCCCGCCTCCAGCCTGGAGGCGGGCGTTTCTGCATGCCCCTGAACACGTTGTGCCGGAGGTGGCCGTGTTCGCACGGGCACTGTCATGAACGGAGTGAACACCCTTACCATCCACCCCTCACCTCACCGGGAGCGCGCTCTCCCGGCCTTGACACCGTACGGCGAATGCCGTACAATCTACGGAGGCGGGATGGGTTTCAAGGACGTGCGGGCGCTGCTCGTAGACGCGCTGCAGACGGATCAGTTCGGATTCGAGGACCGGGACGACATCGACCAGAAGAACCTCCTGGCCGCGAACGAAGTGGATACATCCTTCGTCATCCGATTGCTGTTGCGCTGCACCGGGCGGGACTACGCGTGTCGGAAGCACCATTTCCTGCCGCACGTGCTGTGTCACGTGTTCACACCCGTGATCGAGGGAGAGAGCTGGTACGTAAAGGCGTACTTTCTCTCCGCGCGAGCCGTGTTCATCAGCGTACACAGGTAGTCCAATGTACCTCGTCAAGGAAGGCGACCAGTCCGAGGCGATCTGCCGGCACTGCAAGACGCTGGTGACGACGCACTTCAAGGTGCGTACGTACCGCCTTGTCGACCGGGAGATCGACATTCCCGGGATGCTCGTGGGTGTGTGCGACGAATGCGACGGCACCGTCATGCTTCCCGCGCAGTCGTCGCCCCGCATCGGGGAGGCGCTTCAGCAGCGGAAGGAAGAGACGCTGGAGGCGAGGATCCCCACGCACCTCGAAGACGTGATCCACCTGATGGCGCGCACCTTCGAGGCACCCATCCAGACGTTCAGGCCCAGCGTGCTGCGTTTTTACCTGCGGGAGCTGGCGGGGGACGCGGAGTTCGCGGAGCGCGTGCATACGCTGGCGCGGTCGGATCTTGCGCGGGCACCGGGGCGCGCGCGCATCTCGCTGCGCGTGCCGGAGCCGCTGCTGGCCGAGGCGCGCGAGCGGGCGCGCAGGATGGGGATCGAGACGGACGCGCAGATGCTGCGCGGAATTCTGCTGGCGGCCAAGGAGGACGTGCTCGACGGCGGCAACCCCGAGCGCATCCTGCGGCTGGGTGGTGCCGCCCAGGCCGAAGGCGCGGCCCGTCCGCGGCCGCCCAGGGCTACCGCAGCAAGGGCGCGAGCATCCAGACCGCGCCGGTGATGACCACGATGCCGATGAGGTCCAGGATGATGCCGTAGCGCACCATCCGCATCAGCGGCACGTAGCCCGAGCCGTAGACGATGGCGTTGCAGGGGGTCGACACCGGGAGCATGAAGCCCAGGCTGGCCGCCATCGTGGCCCCCAGCGCGGGGACGAACGGGTCCACCCCCTGCGCCACGGCGATGGAGATCACCACCGGCACCACCATGTTGGCCGACGCCGTGTTGGAGGTGGTCTCCGACACCAGCACCGCCACGATGACCGACGCGGCCAGCAGCCCGAACTCGCCGTGCACGGGCAGCAGCCCCGTCAGCCCGCGCCCCACCCCCTCCGCCAGCCCCGTCTGGAACGAGAGCACGCCCAGCGCAAAGCCGCCGCCGTACAGCAGGATCACCCCCCAGTCGATCTTTGCCGCCTCGTCCCAGGTGATGGCCCGCGCGCCGCGGTCACCGGGGAGAAGAAAGAGCAGCAGCGCGCCCAGCAGCGCCGCCGCGCTCTCCGGCACCCGCGCCGAAAGCTCGCGATAGACGGGGCTCCCCTCGCCCGCCGTCAGCGCGAACAGGCCGGGGGTAATCCACAGCACCGCCGTCACCGCGAACGCGATCGCCACCGACTTCTGCCCCCGCGTCCACGCGCCCAGCGACGCGCGCTCGCGGCGGATGACCTCCGCGCCCTCGCCCAGCGTGGTGACGCCGGCGGGCGACAGCGCGTTCAGGTACAGGTACAGGCAGATGAACAGCAGGACGACCACCGGCACGCCCACCGCCATCCACTCGAAAAAGGTGACCTCCTCCTTCAGCAGCCCGCGGATGAAGCCGATGCCGATCACGTTGGGCGGTGTGCCCACCGGCGTCGCCAGCCCGCCGATGGAGGCCGCGAACGACGTCATCAGCATCAGCCCCGTGGCGTAGCGCGGGTCGATCCCCGGCCCGCCGGCGCCGCCCGCCGCCATCATCACCGACAGGATGGACATGCCGATGCCGAACATCATGGCCGTGGTGGCCGTGTTCGACATCCAGGCGCTCAGCGTGGCCGTCACCGCGCCAAACGCCAGCAGCACCCGCGACGGCCGCCCGTCGATCCACCGCATGGACAGCACGCCGAACGCCACGCGCCGGTCCAGCCCGTGGAGAAAGATGGCCCGCGCGATGATGAACGAGCCGATGAACAGAAAGATCAGCGGGTCCGCGTAGGGGGCGAACACCTCCTTGGCCGGCGCCACGCGCAGCACCACGCACGCCGCCGCGCCCAGCAGCGCCGTCACCGGCATCGGCAGCGCTTCGGTGATCCACAGCACCACCACCGCCGCCATCACCGCCGCCAGACGGTGCGCCTCCGGCTTCAGCCCGTCCAGCGGCGCCAGCAGCAGCGCCGTGAACACCAGCGGCGCCACGATGAGCCCCGCGCGCTGGCGAATGCGCTCGAAGCGCTCCTCCCCGCTCGTCAGCACCGGGCCGGACGAGGGAAGACCACGGCCCGAAGTTGCGGATTCCGTCACGTGGAAGGGAAGATGGCGTCGAGAAGGGATGGCGGACGGCGGAGGGCACGCCTGCGGTAGGTGCGACACAATGGCGGTGAGGCCCGAGTCCGGCAAGCGCACAGCCTGCCTCCGGCCATTCTCACGCAGAAGTGAAGTAGGCCGAACTGCTACGGCTCTTGTGCCAGCACCGGTCTTGACGCACCATGAGAGTCAGGGACTGGCTTACGGACACGCGCGCGTGTGTCGCCGCTATTTCAAAGATGAACTCTTCGCGACAGCGACACAGGGAAGGACGATCCCGCGCGTTCCGCATGGCGAAACGCATCGCCCTCCTGCTCGCGCTGGGTCTGGCCACCGAAACCCATTCCGCCGTTCCCCCTCCGCACGGGCTGCTTTTCGAGCTTCAGCGGGAAATCGGCGGCATGCGCCGCGTTGGGCCCATGCTGACGATCTCCCCCGTCTACGCCAAGTGTTCTTCGCTTCCGGACACGCTCGGCATCATCCCCCGTAACTCCTGCCCTACATCAAACCTTTCCCGTAGAACCAGAGAGCGGATTGCCGGCATCGCCACACGCGCGTCCGCGGTTGCGCAGCGTTCGGCCGATCCGGACGCCCTTCATGCCCTGGCGCTGATCGACCTCCTGTTTGCGAGAGGTGAAGGAAACGCGCTGAACCGGTCCATCTCAAACATGCAGAAGGCAGCCCGGCTGTCCGAAGCTCCCGAGCGGCCGCTGGCGGACCTCGCGGCGGCTCTGCTGATACGGGCCGAGCAGACGCAGAGCTCGCAGGACCTTTTCCAGGCGGTGGAGATGGCGGGAAAGGCGCTCCAGCATGATTCGCGGCATCCTGCTGCCCTCTTCAATCTTGCGCTCAGCCTCGAACTGCTGGGCATCGACGGGGAGGCGGATGTCGCGTGGCGGAGATTCCAGACGTGGGGACGGGGATCAAAGTGGAAGGGGGAGGGTGAGCGCCGCCGGCGGGCACGGGAGCATGTTCGCCCGCTCAGGGCGCCGTTTCTTGGGGCGCCGGCCACCGCTTTCGCGCAATACGTGGCGGGAGCTCCGCGGGAGGCGCGGGAATGGGGGTGGTGGCGGCTGCTTGGCGGCTGGGGCGCCGCTCACCTGCGGGGTGATTCGGCAGGCGCGGCCGCGTACCTCCGGGCGGCGGAGCTTATGGGAACCGCGCTGGAGCAACAGGGAGGCGACGCAACTCTGGTGGATGCGGTGCGTTCCATTCGCGGCTGCCCTCCGGGCAAGCTCGACGTGCTTGCCCGTGGGCACCACATGTGGGCGGAGGGCCTGGCAAAGTTCGAGCAGGAGCACGGCGCTCCCAGGGAACACTTCGCCAGACTGCTCCGGCTCGGTGCGCCTTCCGCGGCGCTGGACCTGTGGGCCCGGCACTACTACGGCGCGACCCTGGTGGTTACCGGGTCGCTCCAGGCAGGCGCGGTGGTCCTTCAGCAGCTCCTCGCCGACGCGGACAGCATCCGTGCCCCCGCATTGCGCGGGAACGCCCTCGCGGTCCTGGGGACCGCACACCTGCGGGACGCGAGCTATCAGGAGGCACAGCAGACGGCCCACCGCGCGCTCGCCGCGTTTCAGCAGGCTGGAGAGGCGGAGAGCCAAGGGCGTGCACTGTACCTGATGTCCGACGCAGAGTTCTCCCTGGGCCTGCATCCCGATGCGTACGCATCGGCGCATCGCGCGCTGAAGGTGCTGCGGCCCTTCCGCGGCTCGCATTGGCTGCACACCGCGCTCTCCGTCACCGGAGAGGAGCTGGCTTCCGATGCCCTGCCCATCGCGGCGCGCCACTTCTACGATGAAGACGTGGCCGTGGCGTCCCGGCACCCCAATGCCACGTACTACGCCGAAGCCCTGGTGTACCGTGCGCAGTTCCGCGCGGCCGTGCAGGACCTGACGGGCGCGGTCGCGGATTACGAGGCGGGCGACAGCCTGATCCGGCAGTTCCCACCCGGCCAGCGCCGCATGTGGTTCACGGGCGATGCCCTGGCGGCCCGGGCGGCCACCTTGCTCAAACGGGATCCCGGCCGGGCGGCGCGGCTGCTGGACTCCGTAATTGCGCTTCCCGACAGCGCGCAGACGGTCATGCGCCAGCTCAACGCGCTGGTTGCGCGCGCGGAGGCCCGGCTGGGGCAGGCAGACGCCAGTGGCGCGGCCGCCGACCTGGAGCGCGCGACCACCCTGCTCCGGCAGCAGCACGACAGGATCGCCAGCGAGCCGTACCGGGCGTCGCTGCTGGATGCCGCGCGGTCCGTGTTCGACAGGGTGGTGATGCTCCACGTGAACCGGGGCCAGCCGGTCGATGCGCTCCGTGTACTGGAACGGGGACGCGCGTCACTGGCACCGGTCCGTGGACCCGGACCGGCCGGACGCACGGAACTGCGGGCGCCGCCGGGCGAAACCGTTCTCGAGTACGCGCTGATCGGCGACACGCTCCTCACGTGGGCCATTCGGTGGGACTCCGTGCGGTTCGTGAGGACGGATGCGGACCGGGACGGGTTGCTGCGCGACGCGGAGCGTGCACGCACCCTTCTGGAAGCAGGAGGCTCGGACGAGGCTTTGCTCCCGCTGCTCGGGACGCTCCATGATCGGCTGGTCCGGCCTTTTGCCGCGGCACTGGGACCGCGCGATGCCCGCGTGGTGCTGATCGCGGACGGTGAGCTGGGGGCGGTTCCCTTCGCGGCACTGTACGATGCCCGCAGGCGGCGATACCTGATCCACGACCACGTCCTGCGCTACGCGGCCAATCTTCAGGAGGCGTTCCCGCAACCCCGCCGCGCGAGCGTGGCTGCACTCAACGCGCTGCTCGCGGCGGGGCCGGCGTCCGTGCCCGGGCTCCCGGAGTTGCAGCCCCTGGTGGCGAACGGTCACGAAGTGCGTTCCGTCTCCATCTTCTACTCGGGTGCGGCGGAGGTAATGGCCGGCTCGGGGGCCACGGCGCCGGCAGTGACTCGTGCGCTGAGTGGAGCCTGGCTCTTTCACTTCGCCGGCCATGCGCTCCTCGACGATGCCCGGCCCGAGCAGTCGTCGCTGGTCCTGTCCGCTGCCGCGGGCTCGCCATCCGGCCGCCTCACCGCTGAAGACCTGGGCGCACTCGACTTGCGGCACATGCGCCTGGTCGTGCTTTCCGCGTGTGAAACGCTCCGCTCGCGCGACGGAAGGTCCGGCGGACTCGCGGGATTCAGCGGTGCCCTGCTCGCCGCCGGGGCGGGAGGTGTGATCGGGAGCACTTGGCGGGTGAACGATAGGCCCACGCGCGAGCTCATGGTCCGGTTCCACGACTCCTTCAGCCGCTCGCGCGATGCCCCCGCCGCACTGCGCGAAGCCCAGCTGCAATTGCTCCGCAGTCCTGATCCGTCGCTCCGCTCGCCGTCCGCGTGGGCCGGCTTCCGCTATGCCGGCAATTAATCCTCCTCTACAAGGACTCGGAAAATGGCGTTCGACCTCTACATCACCTTCTCCGGACTTTGCATGCTGGTGCGCAGGCCTGACGAGCTGCTGGTGCTGCTGCCGCACACCCACGACGGTGACCACAAACACGTTGCGGTTTTCGGCTCCCACCGGCGATACCAGCCAGAAGCCGCTGGCGGTACGCCCTTCGTCGAGCACGAACTGGGGCGTGGCGTGGTGTCGCTCGACGACCTCGACGCCGACAGCAAGCTCCGGACGAACCTGCAGGGGTTCGAAATCGCGGACATCACCGGTTGCGTGAGCCCGGTGCAGAACCCTGGGGCCATCTTCGCGCAGATCGTGGTCAACCAGGGCGCCCCATGCCCGCGGGAAGTATGTGAGCAGCACCATGGCGCGTACTGGAATTTTCGGGATCCCGAGAATCACGGAAGCGTGAAGAGGCAGCGGCTTGCAACCGCTCTTCACTGGCGCATCCGCGACGTTCGCGAGGAGGTGGACGGACGCGAGGGGCTTATGGTGCGAGTCACTCCTTCATCGGGTCAGCCGTATGACGTAACGCTCCGCCCTTCGGGTGGGCAACTGCGGATGTACGTGTTCCATACTCTCCCTGACGAGAAGCCGTCGAGCGGCCCTCCGCATCCCAGGCCGATCAAGAATGGAGAGAAGGCTCCACACTTCGAGCACTACTTCGAGCTGTTCGATGGAAAGCCGTCTGAAGAATGTCTTCCAGAGTTTGCGGGTGACACGGAGGAAGCGCGGGATGGTGAGAAGTTCATGCAGTTCAACTTTGTGGGTCGCCGCTATTCATGCGTGATGGCAACCATAGATGATCCCGAAGGCAGGTAGGCAGTCCTCTCCCGTCCTTCGGCTCTACAATCCCCTGTCCCAATAGGAAGGTCCGGATGAACACACATGACGCTCCTGCGGAATTCACCGTAAAGCTTGACGTCAAGCCGCTAAAGAAGCTCCATCGCCAAGTCAAGGCACGCCGGTTCCGGAAGTACCTGCAGGCTTATACGGCAATTCCAAGCCGCCATTACCGTCATTCGGGCAACCGGTATGCGGTTCAGATGCTCTGTGACGACTTCGAAAGAATTAGTGAGAAGCTCAAGGTTGCGACTCTTCCTTTTTCGCATGAGAACCAGACGCTGCACAATGTAGAGGCCAAGCTCGACAGCAACATCCGTGGTGACAAGCGCATCATCCTTATTTGCGCCCACCTTGATTCCACCGCCGAAGGAGATCCGGGCTACCAGCCTTTGCTGGATGAGGCTCCTGGCGCTGACGATGACGCAAGCGGGATTACCGCAGTGCTGCTGGCGGCGCATGCGGTTGAAAAACTCCGCCAGATGAATGACGGTCCCATGCTGCATCGCGAGATCCGGTTCGTCCTGTTCAATGCGGAGGAGGCGCGGCAGTGCGGTAGCAGGAACTACGTGGAGTCACTGGGCGACGGACAAGTCATCGCCGTGTACAACATGGACATGATCGGATACAAAAGCTCTCAGAACATCTTAGAAGTTCATGCGGGTTACACGAATTCCTCGATGGAGTCGGAGGTACAGGGGCACTCGCTCGTTCTCGCGTCGGTGATCAAGGACCTGCAGCCGGCGCTGGCGCCTGGATTGAAGGTGCAGGTCTACCCCGGTGAAGACGACAAACGTGACGTCGCTCAGGGATTCGGCGACCACACGAGCTTTCACGAAGCGGGTATCCCGGCGTGCCTGGTCACGGAAAATTTCTTCACCGGCCCGGGGACGATCGGCTTGGCCGAACCCAATCCAAACCATCACCTGCCGGAAGATCGCCCGGAGCACCTGGACCTGGAGTATGCCGCCGGCATTGCGCGCGTCGTCGCGGGAGCGGCGTGGTACACAGCCACCGCGCCTATATGGCCGCCCAACAAAGGTGGCAACCACTCTGCTGCCTGATATGAGAAGCCGGACCAGGGATTCAATTCAAGGGTGAAAACGTAACGCAGAGGAAGCATGTTCGGCTTCCTCTGCGTGCGTCTGTCGCCCGGGCGAGTACTCGGGTGTCGAAACTTGGGTGCTCAGCTGCCCAGGCGCCCGAGCAGCAGCTTCGTCTGCGCTTCGAGCACCGCCCAGTCCGGCTGGCCGTCGCGCCGGGCAGCCGCGCGGATGGCGTCCACCGCGCTTGCGGCTTCCGGGTCCAGGGACATCTCCCCGGCTCGATCCAGCATCTTCCGCGAAGCGCGCGCGGCAAAGAACTCCGCGTCCCGCGATGCCGCGGCGAGGCGGGCCGCCTCTGCCCAGGCGCCCAGGGCGAAGTGGTCTTCGTCCACGAACATTGCCACGTTCTCGCGCCCGTCCTCCAGCAGCTCCGCCAGCGCCTGCGGCGGCTGGCCCGCGCGGGTGCCGATCTCGCGGTAGGTGGACGCCACCAGCCCCGCCGCCGGTACGTCCGCCAGCATGGCCTCGATGCGGGCGGCAAGGAGCAACGTCTGCTCCGCCTGCCGCGCGGCCGCGGCGAGCTCCAGGTCCACGTGCAGCGCGCCCAGCTGCGCGGCGCGGGCGTTGTCGACGACGGGGGTGCCGCCGCCGCGGGTGACGGGCCAGGGCGACTGATTCCCCCAGTCGGGGGGGAGGCCGGCTTCGCGGTTGGCCAGCAGGCCGGCATACTGGCCGGGGTTGCCCGGACCGCCGCCGGAGCGCGAGAGGGCCAGCGGCACCAGCACCACGCCCGCCACCATCGCCGCCAGCGCCAGCCAGCGCGTGGGGAGGCGGCGGCGCGTCCGTTCGGTGGAAGGCGGACGGAGCGGGATGATCTTCGTCTCCGCATCGGGATCCGCATCGTCCACGTCATCCGCGCGGGGCGCGATGACGCTGCCGTCCTCTGCCTCCAGGTCGCGCAGCACGGCGGCGGCGTCGGCCAGCAGCTCGGCGTCCTCGTCGGACGCCGAGAGATGGGCGACGGCGCTGGCGTGCTCCTCCTCGGGCAGACCGCCGTCGAGGAAGCGCGCGAGATCGTTCTTGTCCATGTGCGATTGACTCACCGCATTTCTCCCTCCACGTGCGTTCTCATGCTCCATTGGATGGGCACGAAACGCCCATGTCCCACAAAATCAGGCGGGTCATGGTGACAGTTCCCCCAGAAAGTCGCGCAGCTGCTCCGGCTGAACCCCCTCCGTGGGGAGGTCGCGCCGAAGCTGGCCCAATATGCGCTCGATGCGCCGGTACAGCGGCTTCTGCGGCAGGGTGAGCGCGCGGGCCACGTCCGCCACGCTGAGCCCCTTCCAGTACTGCAGCCGCAGGATCAGCCGGTCTTCGGCCGGCAGGCGCTCCATCACCCGCTCCAGCGCCGTCATCACCACCCTGCGCTGCCGGTCGGACTCTTCCGCGGCCACGCGCTCGTCCGCGGCGGCGGCGGCGGGAACGGTGTCCAGCGGCGCCTCGCCGGCGGGCAGCGGGCGCAGCGGGCCGCGGACGGGAAGCTCGCCCAGCAGCGCCGCCAGCCGGGCGTCGGGCAGGTCCGTGGCTCCCGACGCGCGCAGGGTCCGGGCCGCCTGGTCCAGCGTGCACCCGTCGCGGTACACCAGCGTCTCCAGCCGCACGGCCAGCGGCCCCTTGCGCAGCGCCGCCGCCGAGGGGCGCCACCGCCCCCAGTTCCCCGCGCGGTAGTCGCGGAAAAGCGCCGCGACCACCACCACCAGGTAGGTGCGGACGCTGCTGTCCCCGCGAAACTTGCGCAGCGCGGCGTAGTCGTCCTCGATGAGCCGTAGCTTGACCCACGAGGCCACGTCGTCCACGTCGTCGCCTCCCACGCCAAAGCGGCGGCACAGCGAGGCGACGCTCCGATCCACCCACTCCAGGTTCTCGAGAAAAAGCGCTTCGGCCTTCTGGCGCCCCGGCACCTCTTCCGTGTCCCCGCCTGGCGGCATGAGAATCTTTGCTGAAGCGTGAAAACCTTCCGGTGAAGACAACCTATCCCCCGCAACGTCCTGCAACAACGCCGCAAACGTGCAGCGGCGAGCCGGGATGGTTCCGGCGGTCCGGTCGAGCGTCCCTCCCGCACGGTGTCGGGATGGGGACACGACCCGGGCGTGCGGGGGGATTCGCGGGCGGTGCTACCTGCGCCGGCGGCGGAAAGGTCCGGCCCGGTGGCGGAGCCGTCCCGATCCATCCAATCCCGTCTTCGATGAAGCGAGCTTACGATTGAACGAAAAGGAGCGCAAGAATACAATGTTTGCAACCGATGCGTACATGGAAAATCCGGCGCCGGGGAAAGCCCCCGGCGCCGGATCTTCATCCATCGTCCATTGATCCCGCTCCCGATGCGCCTCATACAGATCCTGGAAAAGAATCATCGTACAGAGGAACAGAGTCAGACAGAGGAAGCATGATCTTGCTTCCTCTGTCTGACTCTGTTCCTCTGTACCCTGAAGGTGTTGTTTTTTCGGATCCAGTATCAGTCCAGCCGGGCCAGGTAACGCAGGGCCTTGATGCCCGGCATGAAGAAGTACGCGCCGCCCACCGTGGTCACGAAGCGGGGTACGCCGTTCACCCGGTGCCGCACCGGGCAGCGCTGCTCGGTGATGCTGGTGATCTGCTCGGGCGGAGTCTGCGGGTCGTCGGGGTCCGCGTGCGGACCCACCAGCGGGTCCGCGTCGCGGTACAGGCCGTCGAACTTGAGGCTGTTCACCCACGTGCTCTGCACGAACTCGAACTGCCGGCCCAGGTCCGTGTTGAAGCAGATGAAGTGCAGCCCGCGCCCCTTGTCCTCGCCCGTGGAGGCGACGATCTCGGACGGGTCGAACGAGGGCACCAGCGGGTCGCCGTAGGCGCGGCCCCGGCGCAGCAGGCGGTGGCGGTCGGCCACCTTCAGCGAATCGGCCGGGCCGGGCTGCATGCCGTCGCGCGGGTTGGTGCGCCGGATGTGCGAGCCCAGCGGGCACTTGTCACCGTGCAGGTCGTCCCACTTGCCGGAGTACATGAAGTCGTTGGCGGTCTTCAGGTCGAACACGGCCGGCTCCGTGTCCGGGTGCTCCACCAGCGGCGCGCCGTTGGGCCAGCGGCCCACCACCTTGGCGCCCAGCTTCTTGCGCCGCTCGGCGTCGTGCTGCGCCTTGCCGTCCAGGTACTGCCAGAAGCCGCGCACGTGCTGCTCGTACTGGCGGAACACCACGTAGCTGCCGTTGCGCCCCAGGTCGCGCCGGTTGCGCTGGCTGGGCACCGTGTCGGGGTCGTGCGGGCGCTTCGGCAGCAGGGCGCGGGCACCCGGCGTGTCGCTTACCGTGGGCGTGTCGGGCACCTCGTCGTAGGCGTCCTGGTAGCCCAGCAGCACCTCGCCCGCGGGGATCTGCGGCTCGGTGGGCGACGGCGCCTCGCCGTCGTCGGGTGGGCGGAAGCCGGCCACGCGCGGCTGCGCGATGCCGTCGTGAAAGCCGAAGTGCTCCTTGTCGTCCGCCAGCATGATGCTGCCCAGCGGCTCGCCCAGCAGCACGCCGTGCCGCGCCGCGCGCGCGCGCTCGCCGTTCACCAGCGCCTCGAGCCGCTCCGGCGTGTCGGCGAAGATGAAGAGCATGCCGTGCACGGGGTCGTTCTCCGGATATCCCCACCGCCAGTTCTTCGGCGCCGAGTCACCGTCGTCGCCCATCACCCGCTGCTTGTACGCCGAGGTCATCCCGTCGCGGAAGTCGGGCGAGAAGGTGTTCAGGTCCTCGTCGCGCATTCCCAGCTGCCTGAAGCCGGAGAACGCCAGCGCCAGGTTCATGGCGCGGCCCTCCCCCTTCACCGTGGCGCTGCGCGTGGTGGCGGTGGTCACGGTGTCGGCCATCTCGCCCACCCACGCCCGGCCGGCGGCCGCGTCTTCGGGAAGGTACACGCGCACGTAGTCGGCGTGCTTGAGCGCGTTGAAGCTGCGCGCCACCAGCCCCTGCACGTCCTCCAGCTCCACCCGGTGCGCGGGTGCCGGGGCGGGCTTCGTCGCGGGGGCCAGCGCCGCGCCGGTGTTGTCGACGTTGCTGGACCCGCCAAAGCGGCGCAGCCAGGTGGACGCCTCGTCCGCCGTCATGCCGTCGTACAGCCCCAGACGGATCTTGCTGTTGTTGTTGATGTTGTCCACCGACAGCCAGCGGTAGGCGCTGTACCACACCTGCGTGGGGATCTGGCTGTCGCGCGAGTACGTCTTGAACTTCTGCTCCTGCGACGCCCCGTCCTGCACCAGGTTCTTCGTCCGCGGAAAGCCTACGCAGTTGCTCCACACGCCCGTCAGGCCGCTGGCCGACTTGTCGATGAAGTCGCCCAGGTAGTTCTCCCAGCTGCCGTCGAAGTTGCTGAAGAACTCCAGCCGGCGCCCGTTGTCCACGATGACCCAGCGGGCAAAGTGGATGGAGGGGATCCCGGCCAGCGTGCCCGTGTTGCTGAAGTATCTGGCCGAAAAGTTGATGAACCACAGCACCGCCCGCAGCACCAGCCCCCTGAACCACAGCGGCTCCTTGATGTAGATGACGGAGCTCATCTGGTTCTGGACGATGCGGTCCTCCGCCGACACCAGGTCGTCGATGTCCTTGTTGAGGATGATGACGGGGTCCGTCTTTTCCAGGTGCCGCAGGAACAGGTAGGCGGCCAGCACCACCGCGAGCGTTACCCCCAGGACCCTTCCGAACGTCTGGAGCAGCGGCGCACCGGCTGCCGCGCTCAGCGCCAGCGACACCACGCCCAGCAGCGCGAGGATCGCCACGCCCGCCGCCGGCAGCAGGTAGCTGGGGTTGAAGAGCGGGGTGGGGAACGGCCCCGGCTTCTGCCGGGCCCAGGCGAAGTCCGGGTTCGAGAACACCCAGTCGCGAATGCGCTCGCGGATCTTGAGCGGGTCGGTGCCAAAGCCGGGCTTGCCGGCGTTCTCGTCCAGGTACGCCTCGATGGCCCGGTGCAGCCTGTCCTCACGGTGGATCTGGTCCACCGACCGGTTCATGGTGCCGGTGTAGAAGGTGTTGGACTCCAGGTGGTAGCGCGTGAAGTAGTCGTGCACCGCGCGCGGGTCGGAGATCCCGGGCCACCCCTCGCAGTGGCTGAACACCTGGTTCAGCCCGTCGCCCGCCACGCGCAGCAGCTCGTCCACGTGCGCCTCGCGCGGGCCGTCGTAGTCGGTGGCGAACAGCAGCTTGGCGGGAATGCGCGGCCCGTGCGCCTGCGGCTCGCCCCTGTCCGGCGGCGGCGGATACGTGGGGATCGGCGCGGCGGGAGACGGCGACTCCGGGTGCAGCAGGAACCGCGCGAAGTGCACCGTGGTGAGCTTCGCGAACGGGATGATGCAGTTGACCTCGAAGTCGTAGCCGTCCTCGGGGTTGGCGATCCTGCCCAGCAGCGCGTTCAGCGCGTCGTAGTGCCCGGCCTTGATGGGCACCATCACCAGCAGGGACGCCTGGGACGTGTGGCCGTCGGTCTGCGCCGACTCCGTCTCCTGCGCGGGGGTGCGGCGGCGCGCGGCGGCCACCTGCGCGCGGCGCGCCAGCCGGTCGGAGACGACGGGGAAGGGCGCGGGGATGCGTTCCGCCTCTTCCGGCGCCCGGACGATGGCGGGCACCTGCACGGCGTCTGCCGGGGTGTCCTGGGTGGCGGCGGCCGGCCGCGGATCGTCCGGGCCGGGCAGCGCGTCCGGGGCTCCCACCAGGGCGTGCACCTGCACGGCGTCCGCGGGCGGAACGGTGGTGGCGGCCGGCTGCTGCAAATCGTCCGCGTGGGGCGGGGTGGGGGTGTCGCTCATGAAAGCTCCTGCGTGGCGACGGAAGATGCCGGCGGGTCGAAAGCGGGGAGACGGCGAGCCGGCGGGAAATCCGGTCCATCGGGAGCGTTTGGGGATGCTCCGCCGAAACTGGGCCGGTTGGGGATGCAGATTTTTTTGCAAGATCGGTTCCGCTGCCGCGCTGCCGGAGGCGATTCCCCAAGCCGTTGCGGTGGAGCAACCTGGGCGAAGCCGCATGCCGGCCGGGCGCCGGAGCGCCGCCCCGGCTGGGGCATGCGTGTCCCGGAAAGCGCGGCGGCCAGGGGGCAGCCGGGACGGGGGGAGCGGGATCATCCCCACGCGATTTCAGAAATATTGTCGCGTCGCGGGGGCGCGGTTATCATGGGACCGCCGTGCGCGGTCTTCCCCGCGCCGGCTCCCCGATCGTCCCCTCCCCGTCCGTCCCCAGCCGCCCCCGAGAGAAAGGCAGGCCCCGTGAGCACCCTGGCCCCGGCCGCACCCGCCACCGCGCCCCTGCGCCCCGCGCCGCAGCCCCCGTCGCCCAACTCGCAGGGCGGCATGGGCCTCCGCGTCAAGCGCTGGATCTTCTACACGCTCACCGGCCGCACGGTGCTGCGCGCCGTCTTTGCGGTGCTGCGCCGCCACGCGCCGCTGCTCAAGGCGGGATCGCGCGTCGTCGTCAGCCGGCACGCCGACGTGGTGGAGGTGCTGAGCCGCGACGAGGACTTCACCATCAGCCAGGTGAACGGGCCCTCCATCGACCGCATCAACGGCCCCTTCATCCTGGCGATGGACCGCGGGCCGGAGTACGACCGCGACCACGCCGCCCTGCGCGCCTGCGCCCGCCGCGAAGACGCCGAGCGCATCCGGCAGCTGGCGCGCGACGCCAGCGCCCGCGCCGTGGACGCCGCGCGGCCGCAGCGCCGCATCGAGGCCGTGCAGCGGCTTACGCGCGAGGTGCCGTCCGAGATGGTGGCGACGTACTTCGGCTTTCCCGGCCCGGACCGGCCCACGCAGCAGCGCTGGCTGCGCAACCTGTTCCAGGACGCGTTCGCCAACCCGCTGGACGACCCGTTCGTGCGCCAGGCCGCCATCCAGACGGCCGCCGAGGTAAAGGCGTGGGCGCTGCCCGAGATCGCCCGCCGCCGCGCCGCCGGCACCGCGGGCGACGACGACGTGATGGGGCGGATGATCGCGCTGCGGCCGGCCCACCCGTACGCGGACGACGACTGGGTGCGGCGCAACATCGCGGGGCTGGTGGTGGGCGCGGTAGACACCATCTCGCGCTTCAGCATCCTGGCCGTGGACGAGCTGCTGCGCCGCCCGCGGGAGCTGGAGGGCGCCCGGGCCGCCGCGCTGGCGGGCGACCTGGACCGGGTGCGGCAGTACGCGTGGGAGGCGGTGCGCTTCAACCCGCACACGCCGCTGATGGCGCGCCGCTGCTCCGTCGACGCCACCGTGGCCGCCGGCACGCCCCGCGCAAGGCAGGTCGCGGCGGGGGCGTCGATGGCCATCGGCACGCTTTCCGCCATGTTCGACCCCGACGGCTTTCCGGATCCCAAGCGCTTCCGCATCGACCGCGACGTGCGCTCGTACCTGCACTTTGGCTGGGGGATGCACCAGTGCTTCGGGCTGGGCATCAACATGGTGGTGATCCCCGAGATCCTGGCCGCGCTGCTGCGGTTGCCCGGCCTGCGCCGCGCCCCCGGCGGTGCCGGCAAGGTCGTCCTCGACGGTCCCTTCCCCGATCGCCTGGTGCTGGAGTTCGACTGAGCGGATTCCGGTGGGTGGAAGTGGATCGAAAAACGGAGCCCCGGACGGCGTGATGCCTTCCGGGGCTTCCGCGTCTTGCGCAACACCGGCCGATGTCCCAGCATTGGGCACTTCGTTCACCTTCATTCGCTGAAAGGAAGCGCCGCAATGCCTCTGGGCTTCGAGGAGCGATACACCGACGTGCTGCAGAACATCGAGTTCGCCATCGTGGACACGGACCGCCGTCTTCGCGGGGCGCTGGACTACCACGTGGATGCCGCGCTGGAAGCCGCCGTCGCACATTACGCCGCCGAGCAGCAGGGGCGGGCTCCACGCGAGGTCACGCTCGAGGGCCCCCGCCGCGAGATGTACGAGGCGGTGCGGAACGTGTGCGAGTGGCGGCTGGGGCGCGCGCAACTTCCCGACGGGCCGGGACTGCCCGAGCCGAAGACGGTCGAGGAGATGGTGATGTGCCTGAAGCGGGTGAGGAAGTCCGTTAAGCGCTGGACCAAACATGCGGGACGCCGCGGCTACCTCGATTTCGTGTCCCAATACGTCGGCTAGGCCGCTCCGTGCCTCGTCCGGAGGCGCGCATTTCGGTGGATGGAACACGCGAGCCCCGGAAGGCGCGATGCCTTCCGGGGCTCCTTTCATCCAGATGCTTCTGAGGCATTTCGTCACGGGCTCATCATTGTGGAAGGCCGAGGAGGTTGACCGGGTTGGCTTGTCCGGGGTTCGCGACTTCCGCTCTCAGCCACGTCAGGTAAGGACCTTCCTTCTCCGCGAGGAGCTGTGCCACCCGGGGTTTGTCAATCGCAAGGAGCTGGCGAGCAGCATCTGGATTGATCCACTCGACCGCCTCGACACACCGGTCGTACACGGCCAAGTCCATGCGGCGCAGAATCGGCTCGTGATGAAACACCCGGTTCCGCAGTTCCTTGATCTCGGTAAACCGCACGTGAATGTGGTTCCGGTTGCGCTCCGCCGGCGGGCAATTGGGAAACATGGACTTCTCCATCAGCGGCCAGATGCGGAACGACGGGTTGCGCCAGTCGTCGTAGGCACCATCGAGTAGTTTGGTCCAGAAGCCGAAGCGTAGTTCCGCGACGAGGTGTCCGGGGGTCATGCGGGTGCGTTTCGATGGATCCTTCTCACGCCGCCGCTGCTCTCGCTCAAAGTCGATGATCGCGAACTCGACTTTCTCCCTTTCCTTGTCCAGCAAGAGGGAAGGGGTTGCGTCGAGCCAACAACCAAGACGTGTCGTCCGCCCGGCGAGGGGAACCGCCTCGCCGATCCCGAAGAACAGATGGTTCCGGAGCACCACCTCGGCGGCATGAAGAACCGGGTAGAGCGAACGTGCCAGTTCCAGGTTCCAGAGGTACCGCGCAATTGCGGGAAGCCACTCCCCTTTGTCCTTGCGTTCCCGAAGCCGGCGAAGCCGATCCACTGAAACCGCTTGCCGCATGGATGCTTCGAGTGGAGACCAGGGGGAGCTGTCTCCTTCTCGAACCGCCGGCTGCTTTGCCAAAACGGACCTGTTTCGAAACGGTATGCATGGAGGGGCTTGTCTGCGGCCCCGGCTTGGCCGCATATTATGTGTGTGCGCCTCGGCCTACGCCACTCCGGTGGTGCCGCTGAGGACCCAGATGCAGCGCCGGTGTGGAACCCAGTTCCACACCGGCGCTTGTCTTTGTCCTGAAGACCCCACACAGCGAGGTCCGGTAAGCGAGGAGGAGCCCGGCTAAGGCTTGTGTCCGGCTTTAGGCTTGCGTATATTATGAGCGTGCGCCTCGGCCCACGCCACTTCGGTGGTGCCGCCGGGGACCCAGATGCAGCGCCGGTGTGGAACCCAGTTCCACACCGGCGCTTGTCTTTGCACGTGGCACCCGCGCTCAAAATTACGAGTTGCGGGGCGCCAAAGCGTCATCTGCCATCGTGTCAGCGGCTCGGGGCCAGACTCGCACAGGCTTCTTATCGCCGCCGGTGATGGGTGAGGTGCGCGGAACGGCTGTACGAGCGCTCAATGGCGAAACAGCGAAAGGCGAGCGCTCTCAAGCTTCCGGGAGCGCTCGCCTTTCGAACCTGCGACGTCGTAGAAGCGGAGCCGAGAGGGCAGCCGCGGCGCGGACCTACCGGCCTCTCGGACCGCGCTTGGGGGGCTCGGGGGGCCAGATGCGTAGCGGCTTGGTGTCGCCGCCCATCATCGGCAGGTGCTGCGGGGCGTCGTCCACCCGCGGCTCGGCGGCGGTCTCGGTGGCCGCCTCCCCAGCCGCCATGGAGGCCAGCTCCCCATCGACCCCAGTGGGGATGATCTCCGCCTCGGCGGCGGTCACCGGCTCATCCGCAGCCGTGGCGACCGGCACCGCAGCCACGAAGGACACGGGCTCGCCAGCGGCGGCGGCGGATACCGGACGCCCAGTGGCACCGGCGACCGGCTGCACGATGGTGACGGGCTCCGCGCGGACGGCGGAGATCACGCGCAGCATGGCTTCCGCGGCCTCGCCCTGCTGCGCGTGGCCGGCGCGGATCACCTCGTGGCTGGCGTGGATCGCCTCGATCAGCGGGGCAAGGGCCGCGCGGATCACGTCGGGCAGGTCGTCCGCCAGCCGGACCGGCTCCGGCGGGGGCGGCGGCTCGCGCGAAGCCGACGCAGCCGCGGCTTCGCCCATCGCCTGCAGGCCGCCCGCGATGTCGGCCAGCTGCGCCACCACGCGCCCGCCGACGTCGGCATCGTCGCCACCCATCGCCTTGTTGCGCAGGAAGTCGCGCTTGATCTGCTCCCACCGGGCGGCCTCGTCCGGGGTGAGCACGCCGCGCAGCTCCCTGAGCTTCAGCAGGTTCTCTTCCGCGCCCGTGGTCAGCAGCTGCGCCTCGCCCAGGTAGTGGTCCGAGATCAGCTGCTGCAGCTCGGCGTCGTTCATCACCGGCGAAATCTTTTCCGCCAGCTTGTTCATGTTGCGGTAGCTGCCCTGCAGCCGGAACGCGGGCTCCGTGCGGTACCGGTCCGCCTGCGCCGCGCTGGCGATGTACTGCTGGTTCACGCGATACACCACGTCGCGCACCTGCATGATGCGCCGCAGCGTGCCGACGATCTCGTTGATCTCCGCCGCGCCGTACGCGTGGCTCAGCCCGTTCGTCGAAACGTCCAGCCCCTTCGCCCGGTCGGCGAACAGGTACAGGTCCGCCAGGTCGCGCGTGGCCAGCGGCGCCAGCACCGGGTTGCTGGTCAGGCTGTTCTCCACGTAGCTCAGCGTGAACGACTCCTCCATCCCCCCAAGCACGTCGCCCAGGTTGTAGATGTCGGCGCGGTTGGCCAGCATGTCGGGGATGCGAAAGACCTCGCCCGACTCGGTGTACGGGTTGCCCGCCATCACCACGCAGAACTTCTTGCCGCGCAGGTCATACGTCTTCGTCCCCCCGCGCCACACGCCCTCGATGCGCCGCGTGCCGTCGCAGAGCGAGATGAACTTCTGCAGGAACTCGGGGTGCGTGTGCTGGATGTCGTCCACGTACAGCATCACGTTGTTCCCCATCTCCAGCGCCAGCCCCAGCTTCTCCAGCTCCTGCCGCGAGGTGGCGTCGGGCGCCTGCGCGGGATCCAGCGAGCGCACCTCGTGCCCCAGCGCGGGGCCGTTCACCTTGACGAAGACCAGCCCCAGGCGGTGCGCCACGTACTCCATCAGCGTGGTCTTTCCGTACCCCGGGGGCGAGATCATCATCAGCAGCCCCATCAGGTCGCTGCGCTTGCCCTCGCCCACCGTGCCGATCTGCTTGGCCAGGTTGTCGCCGATGATGGGCAGGTAGATGTCGTTGATCAGCCGGTTGCGCACGAACGACGTCAGCGGCCGGGCGCGCAGCTCCGACAGGCGCAGCGCGTCGCGCTCGCGCGTGGCGATGGCGTGGCGGATCTCCTGGTAGCGGCGGTAGCCGGGGAGGAACTGCTCGCGGTGGGTCCGGACGCGCGCCAGGAAGTCGTCCACCGCCAGCGTCAGCCGGCCGCCCTCGATGCGCGGATGCTCGCCCAGCAGCCCCTGCACCGCGTCCATCAGCGCGGCGTCGTTCGGCCGGCGGGCCAGCGTGTCGCGGGTAAGGATGAGCGCCGCCGCCTCGGGGACGAAGCGGGCCAGCGGCGCGAACGACGCATCCGTGCACAGCGCCTGCAGCCAGTGCACCACGTGCACGTACCGCGCGGAGAGCCGGTCGCCCAGCTGCTGCAGCGTGCGGTCGAACGCGGCGCGGTGACTGGCCTTCTCCAGCCGCGCCAGCAGCGCGTCCACCAGCTCACGGGCGGCGCGCGAGACGACCAGCCCCTCCTGCCCGCCCGCCAGCTCGTCGAACAGGTAGGCGGCGGCGCTGGCGGCGACTCCGGCGGGGAAGGGCAGGGTGGCGGCTTCCGCGAACCGCCCCAGCCGCTCCGCCATCTCCGCCCGCAGCGTGTCCGCCGCGGAGCGCGAGCCGAAGAGCCCGTGCATGGCCGTGGCGCTGTCGACGCGCGACCGCCACTCCGCCACGTCCTCGTCCCCCTGCGCGGCGGCCCAGAACAGCGCCGCCAGGGCGCGGGGCTCCGGCGCGTGCACCAGCGTGCCCGCGGACGCCAGCTGCGCCAGGCAGGCGCGCAGGATCAGCGTGGCGTCGTGGTCGTGAATGCCGCGCTGGTAGCCGTCGCGGTAGCGGGGCGCGGCGAAATCGACCACGGTCTTCGCCAGCGCCTCGCCCTCCGCCGCCTGCGTCCGCAGCAGCTCCATCGACAGGCCCTCGGCGTTCGCTTCGGCCGCGGCCAGGACCTCGCCCGCCAGGTACTCGCCGCGGTAGAGCGTGGGGGATTCCGACTCCAGCGACACCTGCCAGTACTCGCGGAGCGCCGCCAGCTCGTCGCTGTGGATGGGCTCCATGAAGTCGGTGCCGGTCAGGTGCACCGCCAGCTCGTCCCCGCGGGGCAGGATGGTAAGGTCCAGCGGCTGCGTGCTGACGCTGAAGCGGTGGCGCCCCAGCCGGATGACGTTGCCGCCGTCCTCGAACAGGTCGGTGCGGTCGCGCAGGGCGCGCACGGCCTGGTCGCGGGCGCCCTTGACGCGCGCCTCGATGTCGTCGGCCTTTACCGGGTCGCGGTACGCCCGCAGCCGCTCGGCCAGCTCGCGCACCTTCAAAATCAGCGGGTCGCCGGCGAAGAACGCGTTCAGCTCGTCCGCCGTGGCGAACTTCTCCGTGCGCCGCCCCAGGCCGTCCAGGATGCGGTTGGCCGCCTGCAGCACCGACTGCGCCTTGCGCTGCAGGTCGTCCAGCAGCGCCTGCTTGTGCGTGTCGAACGTCTCCAGCAGCTCCTCGCGCTTGGCGAGGATGTCGCCCAGGAACTGCTCGTGCTCGCCGAACTGGCTCTCGATCTCCTCCAGCTGCACCATCAGCCGGGACAGCTGCTCGTCCGCCTTTTCCGGATCCGTGGCCAGCCCCAGCGCGCTGGCCACGCCCTGGCCAAAGAGGGCGAACTGCGCCCCGAACTGCGCCACCGCCTCGGCCGAGCCCAGCGTCTTGCGGCGCTGGGCGGCGCGGGCGCGCGCCTGGTTCAGGCCCGCGTACAGGGTGCTGATCACCTCCACCACGCGCGTGCGCTGCACCGCGTCGTCCACCTTGAGGGTGGACATCAGCTCCGACAGCATGTCCAGGTCGGCGGACATGGCCTCCAGCGCCGCCACCGCCTGGCCGATCCCCTTGGCCGTCTCGGCCTGCTGCGCCTGCGCGTCCAGCGTTGCCAGGCGCTCGGCGAAGGGGGCCAGCGCCTTGTCGCCCGCGAGGAAGTCGCCGGTGGCCGCGCCCACGCGCTCGTGCGCGGCCTGCAGTTCGGCGCCCATGGCGTCGATGGCCGCGGTGTCGATGTAGCGCAGGTCGCGGATGGTGAGCAGGCGGCCGCGCTGGCGGGTGACGTCGTTCAGCGCGTCCACGAACTCCTGGATCTGCTTCCAGTCCTCCGGAACCAGCCGGCCCAGCAGCGCCGCGTGGTCCGCGCGCGCCTGCGCCATCGCCGCCTCGGACTGGCGGCGGATGCTTTCCACCTTTTCGAACTCGTCCAGCACCGACTCGCCCGTGGCGGCGATCTCGCGCAGCACGCCGGCCGCGCCGCGGCTGTCGGCGGCATCCAGCCAGTGGTGGGCGTCGAACAGGCGGCGGGTGTTGCGCGTCAGCAGCTGGTAGCGCCGCGCGGAGACCTCGGGGCTCTCGATCTCCCGCGCCAGCTCGAACAGGCTGGAGATCCCCCGCACCAGCTCGGCGTTCCCCAGCCGGCCCATGAAGGTGGCGCCCGGCGGGCGGCTGGCCGCGAACTCGTCCGAGACGAACGGCGTCTGCCAGATCTGCATGGGATGGATGCGCGTGGGCGCATCGCCCTCCGCGTTGAACAGCACCATCCGCCCGTCACGCAGCACCGCGTGGCCGTGGCCAAAGAGCGGGTTCTGCAGCTTGCGCTGGATGAGGTTGTAGACGAACAGCGCCGACCGCCCCGCCTCGTGCTCGTAGAAGACGTACATCACGTCTTCCCCGTTCGGCGAGCGGACGGCGCGCTGAAAGCGCATGCCGTCCATCCGCGCGTCGAACGCCTTGTGCTCGCCGTTCTGCAGGTAGTAGCCGCCCGGAAAGATGATCCCGTGGTCCTCGGGGAGCTGCACGCACGCCTGCACGATGGCGTCGATGCGCGCCACCCTGCCGGTGATGGTGTTGAAGACGAACCCGCGCCACGCCGTTTCGCGGTAGGGCAGCACCTTCAGCAGGATCAGCGATCCCACGCGGGCAAAGTCGAAGGCCGCGTCGTCCAGCGACTGCGTCTTCTCGTCCACCGGCTCGCTATGGATCCCCTCGCCCGACTCGGTGTTGTTCTCGACCTTGATGGTCAGGTCGCCGCCCGTGGTCTCCACGAACAGCGTGTCGAGGACGTTCAGGTGGGGAAAGCGGCCGTTGACCATCTGCTCGCGCCCCGCCCGCGTCCACTCGAAGTCGAACGGGGGAGGGAAGGCCAGGTCGCGGTCGCCGCGGGCGTCCAGGTAGGTGGCGCCGCCCTGGGGAGAGAGCGCCCAGCGGAACACGCGCACGTCCGTGCTGCGCTCGCCGATCTGGAACGCCGCCAGCAGCTTGCCGCCCGCCACGTCCAGCTGCAGCAGCCGCGCGTTCTTGTAGTAGGCGTACAACTCGTCGAAGTCGCGGACGAACGCCGCGTCGCGCAGAAAGCTGTCGGGCGCGTCCGCGCTCTCCACGTCGTAGCCGTCGGGCCCCTCCACCAGGCGATAGAGGCTGAACACGTCCTGTACGCGGACGGTGGTCTTGAGCCCCATGAAGACGTTGTAGCCAAACAGCAGCAGGCCGCCGACGGGAACGATGTCGCGGCCGATGCAGTTGTTCTCCGTCTGGATGCGCAGGCGCCCCACGACCTCCAGCTTGCTGTCCCCGAACTCGGCCAGCCGCTGCTCGTTGAGCGCGCCGGCGATCTCGCGCAGGCGGGCGCCCTGCTCGCTCAGGCGGCGGCGCAGGACCTCGTACGCTCCGCCCTGCGCGACCGCCGTGTCGACGGACGAATCGGCTTCGGCCGCCGGCACGGCGGGGGACTGCTCGGTCATATAGGGGACAGGGATAGGGGACAGGTTACAGGTTACAGGTTACAGGTTACAGCGGACAGGAAAACCCGAGGAAAAACCTGTCATTCTGAGGGAGCGCCTACCCCGGATTTGCGGAACAGCCGCGGAGCCCGTGGCGCGACCGAAGAATCTCCCGCCCCTCGCGCGGAGCCCTTTCCCGGGCATCGCCCGGGAACCCCGTGTGACGGAAAGATCCTGCCGCCCAGATAAAGATTCTTCGGTCGGCGCCACGCTCTCGGGCAAACCGAGAGCACTGCGCGGCGCCTCCCCGGAATGACAGTTTTGTCGGATCGGGTTACAGCCCGCGCCGCGGACGATGTCGTTGCAGGCTGTAACCTGTCCCCTGTCCCCTGTAACCTGTCGTCTTTACGCGACCGGCTCCGCCTTCGGCGCCACCTGCTCGAACACCTCGGGCGTAATCGGCACGCTCAGGCGCTCGCGCGGCTCCGGGCGCGACACGCCCAGGAAGCGCTCCATCAGGTCCTGCACGATGGGGCTCTTGCCCGCGAAGCCCTCGATGGACTTGCCCAGGGTGAGCGACTTGGACAGCATCTCGAACATCCCGCCGTCGCCGCCCACCAGGTCGATGTTGGCGTTGCCCAGCGCCGACGCCAGGACCTCGGCATTCTCCCTGCTCACGTCCTTGCCCGCGGCGATGGCGGCCAGCGCCTGCTCCAGCTGGGCCTGCAGCGTCATGCGGAACTCCTCGTGGGCGCGGGCACGGTCGGTTAGCGCGTCGATGGCCCCAAACTTCCTGGTCAGGCCCTCGGCCTCGGCCGTGAGCTTGCGGGCCGTGACGTTGGCCTCGGCCGTGCCCACGGACTCAACCGACGTCGCGCGGGCCTGGCCCATCCGGGCCTCGCCCTCCGCCTCGGCGCCCAGCTTCTTGGCCGTGACGTTGGCCTCGGCCACGCCCACGGACTCCACGGACGCCGCGCGGGCCTGGCCCAGCTTGGCCTCGCCCTCCGCTTCGGCGCCCATCTTCTCCGCCAGCACGCGGGCCTCGGCGCTCCCCTGCTTGTAGACGGCCTCGGCCTTGACCTCGATCACCCGCGCCTCGGCGATGCCCACCTTTTCCAGGGCCGCCGCGTCCGCCTCGCGAACGGCCACCTCGGCCAGTCCGGGCGCGGCCATCTCCACCCGGCTCGCCTCGGCCAGCACACGCTTCGCGTCGGCGTCGTGGGTCGCGGCCTCCAGCCGGGCCTGCGCCATGGTCGCCAGCTCCGCGGCCTTGTGCCTGGACGCCGTCTCCGAGGCCTGCGCCATGGTGGCCAGCTCCACGGCCTTGTGGCGGGACGCGGCCTCGGCGGCCTCGGCCTCCTTCACGGCGCGCACCATCTCCTCCTGCGCCGCCGCCTCGGCCACCAGCACCCGGGCCTGCTTGTCGCGCTCGGCCTCGGAGATCACGCGCACCTCCTTGATGCGCTCCTCCTCCACCGCGACCGTCTTGTCGATGGCGATGCGCTCGCGGGTGATGTTGGCCACGTCCTTCTTGCCCACCTCCACCACCTTGTCGCGCTCCACCCCCTGCAGCTGCACCTCGCGGTCGGTGGTCACCTGCTCCAGCTGGCGGGCGCGCGCCACCCGCTCCACCTCGATGGCGACGGCGCGCTGGCGGTTCTGCTCGGCCACCTCCACCTCGCGCTGCACGTTGTGCTCGCGAATCTGGATCTTCTCGTCGCTCTCCAGCCGTGCCTGCTCGGCGATCAGGCGCTGCTCCTCGCGCACCTTGGTCGTCTCGGCCGCCTCGCGGGCCTGGATGGTCTCGATCTCACGCTTCTGGCGCGCCTCGGCCTCGGCCTGCTGGCGCTCCAAGGCCAGCGTGGCCTCGCGGGCCTCCACGTTCTTCTTGGTGATGGCGAGCTTTTCGTTCTGCTCCAGCTCGTTGGTCACCACGTTCTGCGCGGCCGTGCGCTCGGTGATCTTCCGGATGCCCTCGGCGTCCAGGATGTTGTTGTGGTCCAGCAGGTGCTTGGGCGTCTGCTCCAGAAAGTCGATGGCGACGTCCTCGAGCACGTACCCGTTCAGGTCGTTGCCGATGACCTTGACGATCTCGTCGCGGAACTCCTGGCGCTTCTCGAAGAGCTCGGTGAACTCGAACTTCTTGCCCACCGTCTTGAGCGCCTCCGAGAACTTGGCGTTGAACAGCTCGTCCACCGCCTCGCGGTCCGACGCGCGGTTGGCGCCGATGGCCTTGGCCACGCGCAGCACGTCCGCCTGCGTCTCGTTCACGCGCAGGTAAAAGGCGACGGTGATGTCGGCCCGCATGTTGTCGCGGCAGATCAGCCCTTCCTTGCCGCGCCGGTCCACCTGCAGCGTGATCAGGCTTACCCGCATCAGCTCGGCCTTGTACAGCACCGGGATGATCAGGCTGCCGGTAAAGCGCACCTTGGGCGTGGCGCTCAGGTCGTTGATGATGAGCGCCGTGCCCTGTTCCACCTTCACGTAGAAGGCGCTGAACAGGCCAAAGATGCCCAGCAGCATCACCAGCAGGACGACCGCACCGATCACGAACGGCATGGCAAGGGACATCGGTACCTCTCTTGGGGGTGGATGGAATTACCGGCCGAGGAACTTGGGTTCGGATACCACGAGGTAGGCGTTCTCCCCTTCGAGGTACTCGATGAGCACGACCCGGTCGCCGCGGGCCAGCGCGCCGGGGTCGCCGTGGCGAACCTGCAGGATGAGCCCGGCGCCGCCGTCGTCCACGGCCGCCCGGCCGGCGTCCGCGGTCAGCGTGGGGGTTACGATCACGCCCGCCTTGCCCAGCAGCGAGGCGTCGGTGGCGGGGCGCAGCTTCACCATCATCCGGCTTACCGGGCGCAGCGCGAGCGACGTGACGGCCAGGGCGGGAACCAGCATCCCCACCAGCGTGCCGACGCCGGCGGGGGTGCGCGCGTCTTCCGGCATGTGCCGCAGCACCAGCAGGTGCACGAAGTACGTCCCCACCCAGGCCGCGAAGCTCAGGGTGGTGAGCACCACCATCAGCGGCACGCCCGGCAGCCCCAGCCGCGAAAGCATCGCCGCCGCGGCACCCGCGTCGCCCGCATCCCCTTCGCCGCCCATCATCGCGTCCACGGCGTCGCCATCCGCCAGCCCCGTGGCCGCGAGCAGCCAGTAGACGGCGCACACGGCCAGCAGCACGCTGTACGCGACGGTGGGAAAGGTGAGTGCGGTCTGCAGGAAGTCGTTCACGGGCGATCTCGATCCGTTCTCGCTGCGGAGGCGGCGGTCCGGCCCGTTGCGGCGTGCAACGCGGCGGCCTCCTCAACTTCAACGGATGAAAGACGTTCGGGGTTTCGGACGGGGAAGGCCGAGCCGTTCAGTGGCCCGGCCGCGAGGCGTGTGGAGAAGCACCCGGGCGGTTGGGCTCACCGCACCGCGAAGCGGCGAAGTGCGGGCAGCCAGATGGTCCGTCCAGATGCGCGTATGTGTAGCAATGCCTTTAATCTAACCCAATTTCTCCCATTGCTCCAGTGCTCGGTGGCAGTTCGCGTCCGCCAGAGCGCCAGGGAGAAAATGGCCGGATGAACGGCTCCATGCGGGAACGGCTGCGGAGCCGAAGGATCAGATGTTTTGAAGATACCTGTCCAATCCCGAATGCGTCAATACGTGGGAGCGGGAAGTTGCTGGATGGGGAATGTGCCAGGATGCCAGAAGCAAGCGGGGGCGCCGCGATCTCTCTGTCGCGGCGCCCACGCTTGCGCTCCATCCATTGGAGTTTCGCTGCCCTCACACCGTGTTTCGAACCGGCGTCGCGGAGCTGGTGAGAGCGCGGCGAAGCTCCTGCGGCGGTTCAGTCCTGCTCGCGGGTGCGGATGTGCTCGCAGACGATCTGGAAGACGTCCTCCTGGTTGTCGCGCCCGTTGTTCATGTGTCCGGCGAACATGTTGGGCATGTCGCGCACCATGCGCTCGCCGAGCCACGCCTGGTGCCGCAGCGTCACCCACTCGAAGGTGTCGCAGCGGTAGACGCGCTCGTAGTAGAGCGCGTTGTACTTGACGTCCGGGTGCCTGGGCCACTCCTGCTCGCCTTCGAACAGGGCGCGAAGCCACACGCGCTGCCCGCCTCCCTCCGCCGGCACGATGGTGGAGGTATCCATGTACACGTTGTCGTACTGGATCAGCATCCACTTGCCCGCATCCATCGACTGCGCCGCTGCGCGAGAGGGGACGATGGCGCAGAGCGCGGCGGCGAGCGCGGCCGGAAGGAGGCGGCGGATGGTCATCATGGCAATGCGATGATGGCGGGGATGTTGAACGGACGGGGGAGGGGCCTGCGCGGCTCAATGTACACGTGGCGAAGCACGGGCAGAAGGGCGCCGACAGACGCGTGGCATCCCGGTTCCGGCAACAGATTATTCTCACGCAGAGGGAGCAGAGTCTGTGTGAGACGGCTGCGCAACTCTGCTTCGCTGACTTCCAGGCATTTTTCTGTGACGTTCAGCCGACCCACGTGTACCGGATCACTCCGCCGGTTCACGGAGCGCGGCCGCTGGAATGGTCGCCGTACGATGCTTATGATCAAGCGTGGTGGGATCTGGATGATGTTGCTCGGCGTGAGTCCTTCGCCATCCATGGTGAGGGCGGCTTTCCAGGGCTTCCCGTGCCGCGTGATTCTGGTGGAGACTGCAGTCTGAGGAACGAACGGGGCGCGGTGCTGCGTGCCATTCCTGAACCTGCGTCCAGCAACTGAGACGGTGATACGGATGAGCTTACGTATAGTCGGCGCTCTCGTGGCTGCATTCTGCGCCACCGCACCCCTCAGCGGCCAGGGAAGCGAGACGGCAGCGGCTGCCCGGCATCGGAACGACTGCCGGCTCGCTGCCCAGGTGCTCCAGACGGGTAATCCGGCCGGGAGGCACGATTGGGCGCTGGGACAGATCTCCATGCGGGTCGGAGCGATGCTGGTGCTGGCCAGGTATGTCGATCCTGCCAGCGCACTGTGGCTGAGTGACCTTGTGCCCCCCGATTCGATCCGCCGGATTCCATTGCTTGCGGCGACGACCACCGCGTACGCCCAGCTGACCGGTCCGGAACCGCTGCCGGGTCCGATCGGGACATCAGTCCTGGAGGTTCTGGAGGCAATTGCCAGCGCCCGCACCACGGAGCCGCGTGAGGTCTGGTATGCCGCCGCCGTCCTGGCCCGCAGGGTCCGAGAAGACATTGAGATCGGACGGGGCTACCCTCGACGGTTTTCTCCTTGTTCTCCTCGTTTTTGCTCTTGTAGGTCTCCGCGATGATACCGTCCACAACGCGCTGGATCTCGGCGGAGACAGTCTTGCCAAACGGCTCCCAATGCAAGTGAACGCGCATGGAGGCCACCTCGGCGAATGGAGGTTCGCGAAATGGGCTTGGCGAGGCCGACGCAACGCCGCGGGAAGGGACGTGGTGGGATGCAGATTGAGAAACGGACTCCCAGACTGCCGGACATCGATCTTCAGCCAGGTGCCTGGCTGCCGTCTCAGCCTTCGGCGTTCTCGATCGGTCCGAGGTCCGGCGAGGCCGGAGCGTGAACGAGGAAGGCTGGCTGGGCCTCACTCGGCACGATCACCCGCCGCTCCAGCGCCCACCGCAGGAGGGCGGTACTGCTTGAAGGCGGCAGCCCCTGGCTCCACGCGCCGAGGACCTCGGCCACGGGCAGAGGGCGGTCGAGGGCCCGCAGCAGCGGTGTCACCTCGATGCCGCCGACGAACGTGGTCGGCGAGGTGAGCGCAGGGGCGCTCACCGCCGTGACGGGAATCACGAAATCACCGCGGACTGCGGCGGCAGGCGTGAAGCAGACCCCGCTTCCCAGCGCCACCCGGGTGGACAGCGTGATGGGCGCGGGCTCCCCACCCGGGAGCCGGGCCTCCGCCGGCCTCCGCGCCCGCGCCGTCCAGAAGGCGCCCGGGCGCGTCCGCGCCGCCTCGGCGTAAAAGCGCGCCGCCGCCTCCGAGTGCACGCGCACCGACGCAATCCCTCGACGCCGGTAGAAGCGCACCGCCAATGCCGCGTGCTCCGGCCGCGCCATCATGGTGTGCAGCACCGTGGCCGCGTGGAGCGCCGACCCGATCGCCGCCGCCACCCCCTGCGACGAGAGCGGGTCGATGCTGAACGCCGACTCGCCCACGCTGATCCGGTCGCGCGTCACGAGCGTGGCCGCTAACCCCGGCGTGGCATCGCAGGCGTGCACCCCGGTGACCCGCGTGCCGCGCGTGCAGGGGGCCAGCAGGCTGGACGCCTCCAGGAGGCGGTGGTAGTAGCGCGCGCGGCCGCCCGCCCGCCGGAGCTCGTCCCGGTACGTCGCCGCGTCGACGAAGACGGCGGCGTTCACCTCGCCGCCGGGAAGCGGCGCCGCCCAGTACCATGCGTCGTCGCCCGCCTCCACCCGCGTCTCCGGGCCGTCCAGGGGAACGTCGCGCCAGTAGGCGAACAGTGCCACCGTCCGCGCGGCGGTCCGCCGCCGCCGGGCGCCGAACAGCCCGGGACGCCCGCTGGCGTCCGCCAGGAACCGGGAGACGATCGTCGTCTCCCCCTCCGCGCCTCGGACGCGGGTAGACCATCCGCCCTCCGCGCGCCGCTCCACCGCCACGGCGCGCGCCGGCTGCACCACCACCGTCCCCGCCTGCGCCGCAGCGTCCAGCAGCAGCGCATCGAAGCGTCCCCGGTCCACCTGGAAGCCCGCCCCCCCGGACTCCCCACGCCGCGCCTCCTCCTCCCCCCAGCGCACGATGGCGCCGGAGGGCCGAAGGAAACCGGCGCCTTCGACGGCGGCGCGCACCCCCAGCACCTCCAGCAGCGGCACCATGCTCCCCGTCAGCGACTCGCCGATGTGCCGCCGGGGGAACACGTCGCGCTCGACCACGGCCGTGGCGTGGCCCAGGGCCTGGAGGCGGCGGGCGAGCGCGGCGCCGGCGGGGCCGCCGCCCACCACGCACACCTCCACCCGGACCTCGCGCGCCGCCATGCGCTACGCCTGGAAGTACCCGGGCCGGCGCTCGGCCAGCGTCACGTACGCCTGCAGGCAGTAGTGCAGCCAGCCACGGATGTAGTCGCACGCGGGCCGGCCGCGCCGGATCACCTCATGGTGGCACCCGCCGCCGCACAGGTAGCGGGCCCAGCAGCCGCGGCAGGGCTCCTGGCGGTGCACGTGGCGGGTCTGCAGCCAGGCGCGCTGGCGGTGCAGGTCCACCCCGGTGCCCACGTGGCCCAGCTGTCCCGCCGGGTCTTCGACGAAGCGGTGGCACGCCGACAGCGCCCCATCCGCCGAGACGCCCAGGTACCCGGCACCGGCCCCGCAGGGGTAGGGGCGGTGCGTTCCCCGGTGCAGCTGGCGCATGGCGTTGGCCATGTTCAGAAAGGCGTACCGCTCGCCCGCCAGCACGCGGCGCTGGAACTCGTCGCCGCAGTCGATCATCCGCTCCAGCATCGCGCCCAGCGCATCGCCGTCCATCTCTCCCGTGCCGGCGGGGGACGAGAGCATCGGCGAAAATCCCACGCTGTGAAAGCCCAGCCCCAGGAACTCGTCCAGCGTCTCGCGGAGCGCCAGGTTGGCCGGGGTGACGGTGACGCGAGCAGAGACCTGCATGGCGCGCTGCATCGCCAGCAGCGGGCGGACGTTCCGCAGCACGCGGTCGTAGCTCCCTTGGCCGCCGCGGAACGGCCGCAGCCGGTCGTGCGCTTCACCCACGCCGTCCAGGCTCACCGTGACCGCGAAGCCGTGCTGCTCGAAGAACTCGCCGTCGTCCGGACGCAGCAGGGTGCCGTTGGTGGTCACGGAAAAGCCGATCCGCACGCCCCGGTCGGCCGCCATGGCCGCCGCGCGCTCGGTGCACTCGCGCAGCAGGGCGCGGTTGGTGAGCGGCTCGCCGCCCAGGAACGCCAGGTTCACGGCGTCGCCCGGCCCCGCGCCGCTGAACAGCAGCTCCACGGCGCCGCGCGCCGCCTCGGGCGTCATGTCGCGCGCGGGGCCGCCGAACTCCCCCTGCTGCGCGTAGCAGTACGTGCAGCCCAGGTTGCACTTCTGCGCGATGGCCAGCGAAAGGGCGCGCACCGGCGGGTCGTGCACCGGCGCGTCGTCCACGAACGGCGGTGCTGCGAGCCCCATCTCCTCCAGTACGGAGGCCACGTCTCCCGGCTCGCGTGCGTCGAATACGGCGGCCGCCGCCGCTTCGAGCGTAAAGACCCGGGAGCCGTTGACGACCAGCAGGTGCCGGCCGTCCGCGGTGTCGAAGCGGTGCACCGCCGCCGGCGGGCGCGCGTCGGGCCGGGGCGCGGGCGGGCGGCGCTGAAGCTGGACGATCACGGGGAGTCGCCCGGCGGCGGCTCGTCCTTGCCGCCGATGACGAAGCGCAGCGAGCGCTCCCAGTGGCGGAACAGGTCGCCGTGGCTCAGCAGCGCCGGGTCCATCCAGTCGTCCACGATGTACACCAGCGGGGTGGACGCGTCGCGATCCTTCTGCATCCACTGCTGGCCCGTGCTGGTGCCGTCGCCGCGCGGCTCCACGTTCACGTAGTCCGGCCGGCTGGCCGCCCAGTAGAAGCAGGCGCACTCCCGGTAGTCGTTCTGCCAGGGCGAGCACAGGCTCTCGGAAAGCACGCCCGGCGGGGCGATGTCGCGGGCGATGACCGCCTGCCGGCTGTGCGGGTCGTCCTCCACGGCCTGGTGAAAGAAAGGCCGCACCTTCAGCCACCGGGTGGTCTCCCGTACCGGCGCGTCCGGCTTCGCGGGATCCGGGAGCCGCTCGAACACGCACTCCACCTCCTGCCCCTGGTACCGGTGCACCACGTCGGCTAGCGCGTTGGACCACTCCATGGGCATGCGCGTTTCGTTGAACGTGCTGTCCGGCAGGGGCACGGAGGGGCCGCCGGGATAGGCGGGCCCCGTAACCTCCACGGTGACCGGGCACCCGGCCGCCGAGATCAGCCGGTAGGCGTTCACCAGCGCCTTGAGCGCCTCCGGCGCGTCGTCGTCGGCCGCGACCACCAGGTTGTTGGATTCGTGCAGCTGAATGCCCACAAAGATGCGCTTCCACACGTTGCGGAAGTCCATCTCCAGCCCCGGAAAGGCGTTGGAGATCGCCGTGGAAGGCAGCGTGCTGGGCGGGTTGCCGGCGGCGCGGAACTCCAGCTGGGCGGTCAGGTTCACCGCCTTGATCGGCTCTCTGGGGGGGCTCATCGTTCGGCCTCGGCGGCGGCGCGGGTAATCAGTTCAGCGGCGGCGCGCACCTTGTTCACCTGCCGCCGCGTGAGTGCCAGGTGCCGGCCGTCCGCGCCGCGCATGAGCGCCGGCATCTTGCGCCGGCTCTCGTCGGAGAGCGAGCCCACCTCGTCGTACGCGCGCAGCACGCGGGCAAACCAGGCCAGCGAGCCGCTGGCCAGCGAAAGCAGCACGCGTTCGTGGCGGGCGCGGATGGCCAGCGAATCGGCGATCGCGGGCTCCACGATGGGCTCCAGCGCCCGGTTCACGTCCAGCGCGTCCATGCGCGCCATCCCCACCCCGCGCTGCAGCGACGCGCCGTTCATCTGCGCCGTGTTCATCAGCCGCACGGTCTCCAGCGCGCGACGTACGATCTCGCCCACCTCCTCCACCTCCCGCGGGTCGGCAGGGGCGTCCACGTCGGGGCCGAACATCGCCTGCTCCAGGTCATCGCCCACCGTGCGCACGGGCGCGCTGTCGGGGGCAAAGGTGGGCGGGCCTGCTGCCACCCGCGCAAAGGCGGTGAGCGGGCCCTCCGCCGTGTGCAGCGCCACCTCCACGAACCCGTCGCACTCGTCGTCCAGATAGCCGTAGCTGATCTGGTTGTTCCCCTGGGCCACGCCGGCGTACACGTTCGCAGGATTGGTCGCCCGGCGGACGCCGACCGGGTCGATCTTGGGGTCACTGGGGTCAATGTACCCCTTCCACCTCCCCTTCTCCGGGTCGTACACGGCGTCGGCGATGTTGGGATCGGTGGGCCCCGGGTCGGGCGGCGGGCCGTACACCAGCCCGGCCGCGGGGGTAAAGCGAAGGCGGATCTCGGGAAGCTCGGCCGTAGGACGCACGTACTGCACCGATCCCAGAGGAAGCACCTTGCCCTCCAGGAAGTTGGCGCACTGTCCAAGCAACGGGTGGGGACCGTGGTCGCGGAAGGGGCCGGCCACCGCCTCCACGCGATCGTTGGGGTCGTTGGTGCGCCGGAACGCCTTGACGTTGCCCACGTGCACCCGCCACTCCACGGCGTCGGGCCCCAGCCCCAGCTCTTCCAGCATCCCCGCGGTCAGGGGGACCAGCTCCTCGCTCCCCTCGCGCCGCGCCCATACCTCCAGGAACGGCGCGATGGGGCGGATGCGGTACCCGGCATCCCGAAAGCGCACGTCGAAGGGCGGCCGCTTGAGCGTGGCGGCGCCCGTGGCGGGGTCCACGACGATGGTGTCGGCGGCGACGATCCGGCGCACCGAGATGGGGTCGGGGAGCACCAGGTCATAGTTGTCCATCGGGTCCGGCGACGACCCCAGCCGGCCGATGGCGAACGGGGGAAGGATGCGAAGCTCCACGATGCGGTCGGCCACGGGTCAGCCTCCGATCAGGGTGATCGCCTGCTCCACCCCCGCCTCGCCCGCGGTGCGCAGCCCCTCAAGGTACGTGCGGTACGGCTGAGCCTCGGGGTCCGCCAGCAGCAGGTTGATGTAGTTGCGCGACATCAGGAACAGGTCCCGGTGGGTGCGCCAGCGGTCGGCGTCGCGGGTGGGGAGCGCCAGCGTGTACGGCATCTCGAACGGCGGCCCGGCGTACACGTCGCCGCCCGGGTGCATCGGCAGCCGCATCAGGATCTCGGAGATGGAGCGCACGTTGTACATTTCGCCGAACGCCCACGAGACCAGAAGGCCCCGCGAGGTGCGCGTCCACTGCTTGACCGGCTCCTCCACCTGGAACGAGTGCGCCAGGTACGCCAGCAGCATGCGGTAGCGCACATTGAGCAGACCCGCCCACAGCCGCGCGGTGGGATGTGTGATCTGGCGCTCCGGCGGCGCGTGGCGGCCCAGCGTGGGGTTGCACGCCACGTTGCGCGCCGGCGTCCACTCGCCGTCCTTGGGGAACGCACGGTAGATGGTCAGGAACCGGCCGAAGTGGGACGACGCGAAGTCCTCGACCTTCTCCCCCTCCCCCTGCTCGGCCACCGCCTCCAGCGCCGCAAGGGCCGATGTACGGTCGTTCGCGGTGCAAATCAGCAGGTCCTTGTATCCCAGCCCCCACTCGCCCGGCCCTACCTGAAAACCCTCGGAATCCGCCTGGATGTCGCCGGACTGGATGAAGAAGGGACGCTTCCCGGGGTACTTCGGCTCGTCGGGCGCCTTGAAGAGCGCCATTACCGCATCGTAGATGACGCCAACCCGGTTGACCGACGTGCCCCCGGCTTTCACGTACTCCTTGATCTCCTCGATCTCTTCGGTGAGCCCCATGGCCGCCAGCGCCTCGTCGTTGGGGCTTTCGGCCAGCACGTACTTGCCCAGCGAGCGCCGGGTGAGCGGCTCCAGGTCGAACGGGAAGGGGTACAGCTCGTTCTCCACGGGGAACTCCTGCCGGTCGAACGAAAGCGGGCCCCCGATGAGCGTGAGGATGTTCTCCACCGCCGCCAGGTGGCCCATCTCCTCGCGCGCGATCAGCAGGATCGTCTCGCGCCACTGCTGGACCAGCGCGCGATGTTTGGGGTCCTGCACCTGCGAGGCGTCCAGGGAGTACCCGGCGTAGAGGTACTGCACCATGAGTGCGTGCTCCACCTCGGCGCCGATGTGCAGGAAATAGATGGCGCGGTCCCGGGCAACGCTTGGCAGGTTGACGCTGAGCGTTTCCGACGACGTCTCCCCGCGCAGCTCGGAGGCGGTGAACGCCCTGAACGCCATCTGCGCCGGCCCCCCGGGCATCACGGCCCTGAACATCGTCTTGGGTTCGCCGTCTGGCGCGCGCGCCTCCGGCGCGTCCGGATGGGTCCAGATCAGGTGCCGCGTAAGTCGCGAAGCCATGAAGCAAGCAGATGGATGGAGGAAGAGGCCCACACGGACACAGCTGGTCCATGAAAGGAACGAACGGTACCGCCTGATACGCCACTATAAATGTCAAAAACCGTCGCTGCAACCTTTTTAAGTTGCACATCGGCAGGATCACCACGAATGGAACGGCCCTGCGCCGAACTTGTGGATCCGCGCACGGGCTTACAAAGCTGGGGGATGCGGCGCTACAGACACCCTCTTGAACAGAGCTCAGGGTTGCGCACGGACGTGGACACGCACTCCAGCGCGTCTCCACGGCATGAGCGTGGATAGGGTAAGGCACGCACCGGACACTAACCGGATGGCTGGCGGATCGCGCGGGACGACCGGCTGCTCAGCGGGAGCTTTGCGACCTTTGCTGCCGACCCGGCCAGAATGCTCACCCCGGCCGTTGCCTTCGGGCGTACTGCTCACCACGGCGCCGGCTCTACGCTTCCCACCACGGCGGCAGTCACGCCGAAACCGGTTTCCGCCCCGCCCCTGAGCAATTTGCTCCACCAAGAAGAGAATACAGTTACCAAGTGATTCCTCCATCCCGTCCGCAGCTGCCTTGACGACCTCCGTGCTCACCGCCGCCGCGTCAGGCGGGGGGGCAGCCCCGCCTTCACGCTGAAGTACGTCTTGATACCCCACCCCATCAGGCGGAACCCGTTGACGCGCTTGCGCAGCCGGTGAAACAGGTCTCCGGCCTTCTCAACCGCGCGCCGCTTGTCCGCCAACTCATCCAGAATCGAGCCGATGATGGCGGCCTTCGCGTCCTCGTAGCCCTCGAACAGCCAGCCGTTGAAGTACACGCAGAGCGTGTCCTCCTCGCGCTCGAGCTGCTCCTTCACCATGCGCACGACGGTCGACTTCCCGCTCCCCCAGTCGCCGTAAACGCCGATGGTCACCGGCAGCAGGCGCTGGTTCCTGGCCGTGGAAGCCACGGCCGCGACCAGGTGCTGCACGTTGTAGAGATCGATGGGGGATTCGTTGTCGGCCACATAGAAGGTGCGGGGATGGTCGTGGGGAATACAACGGCAGGCTGGGCGCACTGAACTGCGCAATTTCTGCAAATCCCCCCCGGAGTCGCAAGGACGGGTCTGCATCGCACCTCACGACCGGCCTTCAAGGTACGCGCAAATGGCCCCTACGCGGACCGCCGAGTGTGAATGGGAAAAAAAAGACGCTAAGTCAATGAAAGAATTAGCCTCAAAGGTATGCGAAAAAATCCGATGTGGTCCTCCCACGGGCACTGCGCGACAGAATCCGATGTCGTGCAGGGGGGGCACCGCGATCAAACCCACAAAAACCAGCATTCACGCGGAATTGGTGTCGAGGCAGGCGAACGCGAGGTAGGACCCGGCACCTGACCACGACATCGGATTCTGTCGCAAATGGTAGCCGTGAATAGAAGAAACAGGCCCTCCCCCAGATCATGCTCTGGAGGAGGGCCTGCCAAGTTCTCACGCCACATTCACTTACATCACCACGACAGAATCCGACGTCGCACGTGCGACAAAATAGATATGCTCAGCACCGCCTCAGGTCTGCGCGGTGTTGATCATGTCGAACATGGGGAGGTACATGGCCACCACCATGCCGCCGATCACGATGCCCATCACCACGATCATGATGGGCTCCAGGATGGACGTAAGCGCCGTCACGGCCGCGTCCACCTCGTCATCGTAGAAGTCGGCGATCTTGCTGAGCATGTCGTCCAGGCCGCCCGTCTGCTCACCCACGTTGATCATCTGCACCACCATGGGCGGAAACACGCCCGAGGCCTTGAGCGGCTCGCTGATGGTGGCGCCGCCGGCGATGCTGGCGCGCGACTGCATCACCGCGTCGTGGATGACGCGGTTGCCCGAGGTGCGGGCGGTGATCTGCAGCCCCTCCAGGATGCTTACGCCCGACGAGATCAGCGTGCCCAGCGTGCGGGTAAAGCGCGACACCGCCGACTTGCGCAGCATGCCGCCCAGCACCGGCATGTGCAGCAGCATGCGGTCGATGACCAGCTGCCCGTTGTCGGTACGGTAGTAGCGGCGGATGGCGAACACCAGCCCCACGATTCCCAGCACCATGAAGAAGATGTAGCTCTGCAGGAACTCGCTGATCGCCAGCACCGCGCGGGTGGGCGCCGGCAGCTCCAGCCCCGACGAGGTGAAGATGGTGGCGAACACCGGCACCACCTTCCACAGCAGGATGGTGGTGGCCAGGATCACCACGCACAGCATCACCGCCGGGTAGGTCATGGCGCCCTTGATCTTGCGCACCAGGGCGTCGTTCTTTTCGAGGAACACCGCCAGGCGCATCAGGATCACGTCCAGAATGCCGCCCGCCTCGCCCGCGGCCACCATGTTCACGTACAGCTCGGTGAACACCTTGGGGTGCTTCTTCATCGAGTCGGCCAGGGTCTGGCCAGCCTGGATGTCGTTGAGCACCTGGGTGATGACCTTCTGGAAGATCTTGTTCTCGGTCTGCTCGGCCAGGATGGTCAGGCTCTGCACCAGCGGCAGCCCCGAGTTGATCATGGTGGCGAACTGCCGGGTAAAGATCACCACCTCGCGGGTCTTGATCCCGGTGCCGAACTGGATGTTGATGTCGCGCGCCTTGGCGTTCACCGACACCGGGCGCAGCCGCTGCCGCACCAGGTAGCCCACCACCTCGTCGCGGCTGGGCAGGTCGATCTCGCCGCTCATCAGCTCGCCGCTGGACGACCGCGCGCTGTAGGCAAAGGTTGGCATGTAGGGGACAGGGAACAGGTTACAGGGGACAGCGAGACGAAGAGTTTCTAGTACCTAGTACCTAGTACCTAGTACCTAGTACCTAGTACCTAGTAAACTCGGTACTCGAAAACTAGGCACTAGGTACTTCTTCTCCTCAGTTCGCCACCGGCTCGCCGATCATGCGCTGGAACTCGGCCGGGTCGCTGGTGCGCTTCAGGGCCTCGTCCAGGGCCACCTCGCGCTGCACGTACAGCTGGTACAGCGAGTCGTTCAGCGTCTGCATGCCGTGCTTCTTGCCGGCCTGCATAATGGAGTAGATCTGGTGCACCTTGTCGTCGCGGATGCAGGCGCGGATGGCCGGGGTGCACACCATGATCTCGCACGCCATGCTGCGCCCGCGGCCGCGCGCCTTGGGGAGCAGCTGCTGCGTCACCACGCCCTCCAGCACGAAGGCCAGCTGCGCGCGGATCTGCGGCTGCTGGTGCGCGGGAAACACGTCGATCACGCGGTTGATGGTCTCGGCGGCGCTGTTGGTGTGCAGCGTGGCCAGGCACAGGTGGCCCGTCTCGGCGATGGTGAGCGCCGCCTGCACCGTCTCCAGGTCGCGCAGCTCGCCCACCAGGATCACGTCGGGGTCCTGCCGAAGCGCGTACTTCAGCGCGCGGGCAAACGACTGCGTGTCGCTGCCCACCTCGCGCTGGTTCACCATGCACCCCTGGTGGCGGTGGATGAACTCGATGGGGTCCTCGATGGTGAGGATGTGCCCCTTGCGCTCCTTGTTGATCTTGTCGACCATCGCCGCCAGCGTGGTGCTCTTGCCCGAGCCCGTGGGCCCCGTCACCAGCACCAGCCCGCGCGGCTTTTCGGCCATCTTGCTGATGATGCCGGGGAGGCGCAGCTCTTCGAACGTCTGGATCTTGAACGGGATCTGGCGAATGGCCAGCGCCACGCAGCCGCGCTGGCGGTACACGTTGCCGCGAAACCGCGCCAGGTTCTGGATGCCGAAGCTGAAGTCCAGCTCGTCCTCGGTCTCGAACCGCTTCTTCTGGTTCTCGGTAAGGATGCTGTAGGTGAGCTGCAGGCAGTCCTTGGGCGTCAGGACGTGGTCCACGCCGCTGTCGGTGATGTGCCCGTCGATGCGCAGCTTGGGGCGCTCGCCGGCCGTCACGTGCAGGTCGCTGGCGCCCTTTTCGATCATCTCTTCCAGCAGCGCGCGCAGGTTCAGGCTGCGGGCGGCTTCGGGGGCCACGCGGTTGGCCTCGGCGGTCATCGTCATGGGGACTTTCGTAGAACGGGGTGCTTCCAAAGGTGCCGCCCGCGGCCACCCGCCGCCGCACTCCGCAACATCTGTTGCAGCGTGCAAGACGGCCCGGCGCCACGGCTTACGGATCTGCGCGGTTTTCGCGGTTCTGCCTTGGAGGTAACCAAGTTGTGTGCCGCCGGAGAGAGCAGGGAATAGGTTACAGGTGACAGGTTACAGCCTGCGCGGGCATCCCGCTGCGGTCCCGACCACCGGGCATCGATCGGGACCCGCCCAGCCGCACCGGACCCTCGGCCCCCGCGACCACCTCGCCCGCTGTAACCTGTCCCCTATTCCCTATTCCCTATTCCCTATTCCCTGCCGTTCCCCTACGCAGCCGTCTCCTTCACCACCTCTTCCAGCGTCGTAATCCCCTTGCGCAGCTTCAGCAGGCCGTCCATGCGCAGCGTCAGCATTCCCTCGCTGATGGCCTGCGCCTGCAGGTCGGCGGTGGAGGCGCTCTGCAGCACCATGCGGCGCAGCGTGGGGCTCATCGCCATCACCTCGTACAATCCCTGCCGGCCCTTGTAGCCGCTGCCGCCGCAGGTGTCGCAGCCGGCGCCGCGGTAGAAGGTGATCCCGTCCAGGGCCTCGTCCGTGAGTCCCGCCGCGTCCAGGTACTCCCGCGGGTACGTCACCGGCTCCTTGCAGTTGGAGCAGATGCGGCGCACCAGGCGCTGGGCGGTGATCAGGTTCACCGCGCTGGCCACGTTGAACGCCTCGATCCCCATGTCGATCATGCGCGTGATCGTGCTGGGGGCGTCGTTGGTGTGCAGGGTGCTGAGCACCAGGTGGCCGGTGAGCGCCGCCTTGATGGCGATGGAGCCGGTCTCCAGGTCGCGGATCTCGCCCACCATGATGATGTTGGGGTCCTGCCGCAGGAACGCCTTGAGCGCCGCCGCGAAGGTCATCCCGATCTCGGTGCGCACCAGCACCTGGTTGATCCCGTGCAGGTTGTACTCTACCGGGTCCTCCGCGGTCATGATGTTGACCTCGGCGGTGTTGATGCGCGAAAGCGCGCTGTACAGCGTCGTCGTCTTTCCCGAGCCCGTGGGGCCGGTGACCAGCACCATGCCGTACGGGTTCATGATGGCCTTCATGAAGTCCTGCTCCGCCTTGGGCTCCATCCCGAACTTCTCGAGATCCAGCGTCAGGTTGCCCTTGTCCAGGATTCGGAGCACGATCTTCTCGCCGAACAGCGTCGGCAGCGTCGACACGCGGAAGTCGATCACCCGCCGCCCCAGCCGCAGCTTGATGCGGCCGTCCTGCGGCACCCGCCGCTCCGAGATGTTCAGGTCGCTGAGGATCTTGAAGCGCGAGATGAGCGCCGCCTTCATCTTGATGGGCGGCCGCATGATCTCCTGCAGCACGCCGTCGATGCGGTAGCGTACGCGGATGTCCTTTTCGTAGCACTCCAGGTGGATGTCGGACGCGCCCCGGTGCACGGCGTCGCTCAGAATGCCGTTGATCAGCTTGACCACCGGCGCCTCGTCCACCGCCGCCTGCAGGGCGGTGACCGACATCTCCTCCTCGGTGTCGTCGACGAGCTCGACCTCTTCCTGCTCGATCTGCTTCAGCAGGTCGTTGATCTTGTCGTCGGCCCCGCCCTCGTACTCCTTTTCGATGATCCGCCGCAGCGAAAAGTCGCCCGCGATCACCGGCTCGATGTCCAGCCGGGTGACGAACTTCAGGTCGTCCAGCACCCCCAGGTCGGTGGGGTTGGCCATCGCCACCGTCAGCGTGCGACCCACGCGCCGCAGCGGCAGCACCTGGTGCTTGATGGCGATCTCGTTGGGAAGCAGACGCAGGATCTTGGGGTCCAGCTTGACCCGCTCCAGGTCAACCGCGGGAATGCGGTGCTGGCGGGCAAGCGCGCGAACCAGGTCCTGCTCGCCCATGAAGCCGAGCTTGACCAGGCTGAAGCCCACCCGCGTGCCGTTGCTGCGCGCGTCGTCGAGCGCCTTGGACAGCTGCTCGCGGGTGACCAGTCCTTCGTGGATCAGCTGTTCGCCGATCCGGTCTGCGGGGGCGGAAACGGCCATCTAGCCCTGTTTTCTGGGCGGGAGTCCCGGCACGCAGGGACCATCGCGCGCGCCGGGCGGGATTTCGGGGATTATCCTTCTAGCTTCGCCGCAAGTGCAAGCGGTGTCAAGGGGTAGCGCGCACCAGCGGGCGCAGCCGCTCCACCGTCGCCGGGCCGATGCCGGGCACGTCGTTCAGTGCGTCCACGCCGCGAAAGGGGCCGTGCGCCGCGCGCCACTCCACCACCCGCCGCGCCAGCGCCGGGCCAATCCCCGGCAGCGCCGCCAGTTCCTGCGCCGTCGCCGTGTTGACGTCGACCGGGGATGACGCCGCCGGTGGCCCGTGAGTCACGTTTTGGGGAGAACGGTCCCAATCTGCTACGGAAGCAGCCGGTTGGGAAGGGTCTCCTGTGGACACCAGGGGTTGTTGCCCGCTATTCCCTGTTCCCTGTTCCCTATTCCCTGCTGTCGTATGCGCGGGGGCCAGCGCCAGGTGCGGCGCGGCGTCGCGCAGCAGGGCGGGGCCCACGCCGGGAACCGAGTCCAGGTCCGCCAGGGTGCGAAAGGGGCCGTGGGCCTGCCGCCACTCCACGATGCGCGCGGCCAGCGCCGGGCCCACCTTGGGCAGCCGGTCCAGCTCGTCCGTCCCCGCCGTGTTGGGGTCGATGCGCTCCCCCGGCGCCAGCGGCGCGCGGCGGCGCTCCGCCCGTTCGACGGAGTCGGCCACCTGCGCGGCCAGGCGCGACGCGGGTGCCTCGGCGGCGGGCGGGCCGGTGAGCGCGGCGGGGACGGGCTCCGTGCGCAGGGCGCGCACCGTGGCGCCCCCCGCCAGCAGCAGCGCGGCCACCCCCAGCGCCAGCCGTTCCTGCGGCGTTCCCATCAGCCCTCCCCCGCCGGCGTCTCGGCGTAGACCGTCTCGGCCAGCGTGCGCCCCACCAGCCCCAGCGTCTCGCGCCGCAGGTAGCGGGGAACGTCGTCCGCGGCGTGCCAGTGCATGTTCAGCGGCCCGTACTCCCGGTCCGCTACCACCACGGTGGGGATTCCCGCGGCGCGCAGGACGGGGCCTTGGTTGGCCGCGGGCGGCGCGGGCTGGGGGACGAAGACGGAGTCGTAGCGCAGCCGCCGCGCCGCGTCCCACATCCGCCGTGCCGGCTCTTCCGCCCCGGCGGCGTCCAGGGGAAACTGCGCGGCCGCGTCGGCCACGCCCTGCAGCACCACCGCGTAGCGCGGCCGGTAGCCGGGCATGCGGGCCAGAAAGGTTCGCGTTCCCGCCATCGACACCTCCCGTGAGTAGTCGTCTCCATCCGCCAGCAGCAGGTCCACCCCCACCGGCGGGGGCTGCCGCCGGAACAGCTCGGCCATCTCCATCAGCACCGCCACCCCCGACGCGTTGACGTTGGCGCCGGGGACGGGAAACTTGCGGTCCAGCGGCTCGGGCGAGCCGTCCGCCCGGCGCCGGGTGTCCCAGTTGGCCACCAGCAGCACGCGGTCCTTCAGTTCCGGGCGAAAGCGCGCCACCACGTTGGTCAGCTCCAGCGCCTTTCCGTCCGCGTCGCGGGCGGTGAACGTCTGCACCAGCACCGTGTCCGCGCGAAAGCGCAGCTCCTCCAGCAGCCACGCCAGCTGGCGGCGGTGCCCCGGGTTTCCCGCGTAGCGCGGCCCGAAGGAGAGCTGCCGGTTCAGGTACGACCAGGCGCGCTCCGCCCGGAACTCCGGCGCGGGGGGCGGGCGGTCGGCGCAGGCGGCCAGCAGCAGCGCGCCCGCCAGCGCCGCGGAACGGGCGGCGCCGCGCATCGGTATCAGGGGCACGGGATGTGGCAGGGAAGATTTCAGGACGGTGTGGACGGTACGGTTGTACCGCCCCGCCGTACGGCGTATACTAGGCGCCGTCCCACGCAACCGGCAAGTCCTCGGCGGGCCCGATGAAGATCCTTACGCGGTACCTCATGCGGGCGCACCTGGGCCCGTTTCTGTTTGCGTTTCTCGCCCTTACCGGGGTGATCCTGATCAACACCCTGGCGCGCCGGCTGGCGGACCTGGCCGGAAAGGGGCTGCCGCCGCGGGTGATCGGCGAGTTCTTCGTGCTGGCGCTGCCGGCCACGCTGGCGCTCACCTTTCCCATGGCCGTGCTGGTGGCGGTGCTGTTCACCTTTTCCAGCCTCACGGCCGAAAACGAGATCACCGCGCTCAAGGCCAGCGGGGTGGACCTGCGGCGCATGCTGGCGCCCCTGCTGCTGGCCGCCGGGGTGATCACGGGAGGGATGATCGTCTTCAACGACCGCGTGCTCCCCGAGTCGAACCACCTGTGGAGCCAGCTCATCATCGACATCGGCCGCAAGACGCCCACCTTTTTGCTGGAGGAGCAGACGCTGAACCGCATCTCTCCCCAGAGCGGGGGCAAGGTGTACTACCTGCGCGCCAGCCGCATCGAGCCGGGGACCAACCGGATGTGGGACGTGCAGATGTTCGACGTGAGCAACCCCACCACCCTGCACACCGTGTTCGCCGACTCGGGGCGCGCCTGGTTCAGCGGCAGCGGCACCGACATGATCCTGCAATTGTACGATGGCCACACGCGCGAGGTGAACGCCGGCGAGCCCGACAACTTTCGCCGCGTGTACTTCGAGCGGCAGGTGTTCGGCGTGCCCGGCGTGGGCAACCAGCTGCAGCGCAACGACCGTCCCGACGGCTACCGCGGCGACCGCGAGATGACCATCGGCATGCTGCAGGCGCAGATCGACACCCTGTCGCGCCAGCGGGCCGAAGAGGCGAAGACGCTGCGGCAGAGCGCGCTGGCGGACCTGGACTTTGCCCTGACGGGCAAGGAGGAGGCCGACCTTCCCGGCCCCGGTGGCGCGGAGATGTCGCGCGCCGGGCTGGAGCCCGAGATGGTCGCCGCCATGGACGCGGAGCGCCGCAACCTGCGCACCCGCACCCGCCGCACCGCCGACCTGCTGGCCAACAACGGGCGGCAGGTGGGGCAGCTGGAGGAAAGCATTCGCAACTACTGGGTCGAGATCCACAAGAAGTACTCCATCGCCGTGGCTTCGCTGGTGTTCGTGATCATCGGCGCGCCGCTGGCCCTGCGCTTCGGGGGCGGGGGGATCGGGATGGTGATCGCCACCAGCATGGCGGTGTTCTCGCTGTACTACGTGGGGCTGATCGGCGGCGAGTCGCTGGCGGGGCGGGGGATCGTGAGCCCGGCGGTGGCCATGTGGATCATGAACGCGCTGATGACGGTGGTGGGGCTGTTCGGCCTGGCGACCATGGGGCGTGAAACGTCCACGGCGCGCAGCGGCGCGTGGGACGGACTGCTGCAGGCGGTGCGCGCGCCGCTGGAGCGGATGCGGAGGGCGCGGCCATGAAGCTGCTTGACCGCTACATCCTGCGGCAGTTCCTGCTGACCTTCATCATGCTGGTGCTGGGGCTGCCGCTGCTGTTCATCATCGGCGACATCACCGACAACATCGACACCTACATGGACCGCGGGGTGCCGATCGCCCGGCTGGGGCTGGCGTACGTGTACCAGTTCCCGCAGTTCATGGTGTACGCCTTTCCCATCGCGGCGCTGGTGGCCACGGTGTTCACCATCGGCGGGCTTACGCGCCACCAGGAGATCACGGCGGCCAAGGCCGGCGGCGTGAGCTTCTGGCGCCTGTTCGTTCCCGTGGGGCTGCTCTCCATCGTGCTGAGCGCGGGGGCGTTCGGGCTGAGCGAGGTGGTGCCGGCCAGCATGCGCAAGGCAGCCGCCCTGCGCGGCGAGGCGGTGACACAGGCGGCCAACGGCCCGCGCATCAACTTCGTCTTCCAGACGGAGCGCGAGGGCATCCTCTCCGTGCGCCGGCTGGACGCGGGAACGGGCGAGATGACGGAGCTGGCGCTGGAGCGCAACGCCACCGACAAGACGCCCGGGGTGCACCTGATGGCGCGCCGGGCCGTTTGGCGGCAGAAGGGCGGCTGGCGGCTGGAGGACGGGTGGAAGCGCACCCTGCACGCCGACGGGCGCGAGCAGGCCGTGCGCTTCGACACCCTCTCCGTCCCGGGGCTTGTCGAGATGCCCGAGGACCTGATGGCCGAGCCGCGCGACCCCGAGCAGATGCGCTACGCCGAGGTCACGCGCTTCGTGGGCGCCATCGAGCGCTCCGGCGGCGACGCGCTGCCGCTGCGGGTAGAGCAGGCGCTCAAGCTTTCGGTGCCGCTGGCGGTGATCGTGATCGTGCTGTTCGGCGCGCCGCTGGTCACCTCGTCCAGCCGCGGCGGGACGGCGTACGGCGTGGGGATCAGCCTGGGGATCACCATCATCTACATGCTGCTCTTTCGTGTGGGCAAGGCGCTGGGCAGCAGCGGCGCCATCGACCCCATGGTCGCGGCGTGGGGCCCCAACCTGCTCTTTCTGGTCGCCGGCCTGGTGCTGATGGTGCGCGTCCGCACGTAAGCGCTGGCGTTTGGTCGCTGGACGGAAAAAGAGGCGCGGAGACCAGGTCTCCGCGCCTCTCTTGATCTGCTGGTTCAGTCGGCAAGTTCCGGCGTCAGGAAGTAGTGAACCTGAGTGAGGACCTGTTCGACATACCGCCGGTCCGCCGCGCCACAGCGGCGAATCAGGCGCGTCGCGTCCACCGTCCGCAGCTGGTCGCACAGGAGATACGTCGTTTCCGTCACTCCGCCTTCACCCGCGGGGAGCGCCACCCGCCCGGGGCGCTTCTTGAACGTGGTCGTGCCCGGCACGACCATGCACATCCCTGTGCGGTTCAGCGCGTTGCGAGAGACGATCAGCGCCGCTGTCCCTGCTGCTCATGCCCCTCGGCGGGGGAGAAGTTGATGTACCAGACTTCCCCCTGTCTCACGGGCGGCTGCACGTCCGGTCAGGCCTGATCCGGATTCAGCCCATCCATCAGCGACCCGTCGAATGCGCGCCGCTCCGCCTGAACCTCCGCCCACTCTTCCGGGTCGTCCCGGAGATCTGCATACGCCTGTTCGTACTCGCGCAAGAACAGCTCGCAGTCCAGGTTCTCCAGCGCTTCGGCCGTGCTTGCGGCGACGGCCGGGTCGTTGAGACGCCTGCGCAGGTTGAGCAGCGCCTGACGGCCAGCGTAGGGTGCGCGAAAAGCAGTTCGGGCCATCGGTGGTCCCTCTCTGGTGCCGATCCAAGGCGTACAATGGTTGTACCCCTTGGCATTGCGCGGGTTGTCGTGACAACCCGGCCTGCAGGCGAAGTGTACCCGAACCGCGACGAGATTGTCAATCCCTTTCGGCGTGCATTGTGGCGGTCTCAACCCTGACGGTAGCTCGCCGGTTGTGGGATTTCGCCCACGACTCCACCGCGGGCTCAGGCTGAATCCGTGAGCCGCCTCTCGTTCCACGCGGATTGCCTTCTGCACCCGCGGGTCATGGAGGATTTCACGGCTGTCCTGTCGAGGTGCCGGTTCATGCCCGGACGAGGCACGGCGTCGGGACCCCACCGTGCGTCAAACGCTTGCTTCGCAACGACTCCGCCGTGTACTTTCCGTTCCTGACCCGGATTGCCTCTGCCCGGCACAGCCTTCCAGAGCCCATGACGCATTCGCAGCCGCACGCCGGCGACCCGGGACGCGTCCCGGCCCCCACGTTCTTCGACCCGTCGTTCGAGCGCCTGCCCGCCCCCGTGGCGGGCGAGACGGCCGCGCCGGGTCCCGTGCTGCTGCTCTTCGACCGCGCGGCGGACCGCAGCTGGGCCGCCGACGCGGCGGTCAGCCTGGCCACGGGGTGGCACGCGGCCGGGCGCCGCACCGTGCTGGCCGACCTGTGCCTGGAGGACCCGTTCCTTCACGAGCGCATCGGGATGCCCAACCAGGACGGCGTGGTCGACATCTTTCTTTACGGCGCGTCGCTGGCCCGCAGCGCGCGGGCGGTCCCCGGCCGCGGCTTTCACCTGATCTCGGCCGGCACCTACAGCGACGACCCTGGCGGCGTGCTGCGCAACCCGCGCTGGGACAAGATCGTGGCCGGCTTTCGAGACAACCAGGCGGCGCTGCTCCTCTTCGTCCCCAGCGACGCGCCGGAGCTGGCCTCGCTGCGGCGCTTTGCCAGCGAGGCCATCCTGCTGGGCGGCGGGGACGGCGCCAGCCCCATGCCCGCGGGGCTCGCGGATCCGTTCAGCGTGCGCGCCTGGCTCACCCCGCCCCGCCGCGACGACGCCGCCGCCGTCCCCGCCGCGCGCCCGGCGTCGCCCGCGGACCGCTTTCCCGAGCCGGAGCCCGTGGCGCCCTGGAACGCGCCGCCGGGAACCCGCGCCGAGCTGGCCGGCGTGAACGACGTGATCGTCCCCACGGCGGCGGTCCCGGGCTCGCCCGCCGCGCCGCCGGTCTCGCCCGAGGCCATCCCCGTCCCGGACCCGGAGTGGACGGACGCGGACGAGCCGAAGAAGCGCAAGCGCGCCGTGTCGCCGCTGCTCCTGGTCCTGCTGCTGGTGGCGCTCCTGGCCGCGCTGGTCTTCCTGGGGCCGCAGCTCATCCCCGGCTTCCCGGACCTGCTGGGCTCGTCCACCGCGCGCGATGCGGAGCCGGCACCGGCGAAGGCCGTCCCCGCGGCGGCGGCGCCCGTGCGGCCGCAGCCGGTGGCCGCCGCGGGCGCGGTGCTGCCGTACTCGGTGCAGGTGCGCAACTTCCAGAGCTGGGACGACGCGGCGGTGTTTTCGCGCGAGGTGTCGCGGCGGTTCAGCGAGGCGCAGTTCTTCATCGTCCCCGAGGCCAACCAGGGGATCACCTACTGGAAGGTGATGGCGGGAATGGCCGCCGACACCACCGCCGTCACCGCGCTGCGCGAGCGGCTGCTGGCGGAGAAGGTGATCGAGGAAGAGGCGGCGGGCGGGCGCTACGCCCTGATCGACCACCGCCCGCTGGCTCACGAGCTGGGCGAGTACCCCACCGCCGAGGCGGCCCGCGCCCGGGCGGACTCGCTGACCTCGCGCGCCATTCCCGCCTACGTGGCGCCCGTTCCCTACACCGACGGCACAGAGCGCTGGAAGGTGTACGGCGGCGCCTACCGCGACACCGCCAGCGCCGCCGCCATGACGGAGCTGCTGAAGGGCGCCAGCATTCCCCCCCGTCTCGTCGAGAGATCGGGCCGGCCCCCCGCTTCCCCCAAATGAAGCTTCGCTCCCTCCAGCTCCACGGCTTCAAGTCCTTCGCTGACAAGACGGTGCTGGAGCTTCGCGACGGCGTGACCGCCATCGTGGGCTCCAACGGCTGCGGCAAAAGCAACACCGCAGACGCGGTTCGCTGGGTGCTGGGCGAAACGCGCGCGGGCGCCCTGCGCAGCGCCAAGATGGAAGAGGTCATCTTCCAGGGCACCATCCGCCGCCGTCCCCTGAACTACGCGGAGGTCACGCTCGTCTTCGGCAACGAGGACGGGTCGGTCCCCATTCCGCAGACCGAGATCGAGATCGCGCGCAAGGTGTTTCGCGAAGGGGGCAGCGAGTACTTCCTGAACCGCCAGTCGTGCCGCCTGCGCGACATCAACGACCTGCTGCGCGACACGGGGCTGGGCGCCGACGCCTACTCGATCATCGAGGCGGGGATGATCGACGCCATCCTGAGCGAGCGGCCGGACGAGCGCCGCGCCATGTTCGAGGAGGCCGCGGGCATCGGCCGCTACAAGGACCGCCGCAAGGCCGCGCAGCGCCGGCTCGAGGCGGCGGAGGTGGACCTCTCCCGCCTGAACGACCTGGTGGGCGAGGTGGAATCGAAGGTGAAAGCCCTCGCCCGGCAGAAGCGCAGGGCGCAGCGCCACGCGGAATTGCAGGCCCGGCGGCTGGACCTGGAGATGGCCATCGCCCGGGCCGAGGCGGATTCGCTCACGCTGGCGCTCGCGGAGGGAACGCGGCGGCTGGCGGCGCTGGAGGCGGAGGGGCGCGACGCGGCCACCGAGCGCGCCACGGCCGAAGCCACGCTGGAGGAGCGCCGGCTGGAGCAGTCGGAGGTGGCGCGGCAGCGGACGGCGGTCTCCGCGCGGCTCGAGGAGGTGCGCAGGCGGCTGGACACGCGCGAGCGCGAGATCCTGCTGGCGGACGAGCGCCGCTCGCATGCGGAGATGCGCATCGCCCAGCTGGTGCGCGAGCGCGGCGAGCTGGCGGAGCGCGCCGAACGGCTGGCGGCGGACGCGGCGCGGCTGCAGGGGGACGTCACCCATGCCCGGGGGCGGCTGGAGGGGATGCGCGAGCGGCTGGAGGCGCGGCTGGAGGAGAACGAGGCCCTGCGCGCCACCCTGGCCTCGCATCGCCAGGCCGCGGACGCCGCCGCGGCCCGCGCGCGCGACCTGGCCCGCGAGATCGCCGCCGCCGAGGGCGAGCGCGCCGCCGCCGAGCGCCGCGCCGCCGAGGCCGCCGAGCGCATCACCCGGCTGGCGGAGCAGGAGGCCGGCCTGGCGGGCGAGCTGGCGATGCTGGACGAGCAGACGGAGCTGTGGTCGGGCCAGGGCGAGGCGCTGCGCGACCGGCTGGACGCCGCCATCGACGCGGCGGAGCGGGCGCGCGAGGAGATCCGCGTCCTGCGCGGCCGCGAAGCCGCCCTGCGTGACCAGCTGCGCGCCGCGGACGACCGCCTGTCGCGGCTGACGGCGCAGGTGTCCGCGCGCGAGGCGCTGGAGCGCAGCTACGAGGGCTTTTCCCCCGCCGTCACCGCGCTGATGGGGCTGCGCGACCGCGTTCCCGGCGTCCGCGCCCCCCTGGCCGACTTCGTCCGCGCGACGACGGCGGACGCGGCCACGGCGACGGCGGTGGAGTCGTTCCTGGGCACGCTGCTGCAGGCGCTGGTGGTGGACGACCTGGCCGCCGCGCGCCGCGTGCGCCGCTGGTTCCGGGACGAGTGGGACGGCGGCGGCACCCTCCTTCTTCTTCCACTGGACGCGCCCGGCGTGCGCGAGGCGGTGCAGGAGGCGGACGCGGCGGCGCGGCTGGGCGTGGCGGGGCAGGGGGACGCGGCGCCGTGGGTGGATGCCTTTCTCCACGGCCTGCTGGTGGTCGAGGGCGAGGACGCGCTGGAGGGGTACGCCCGCGGCGCCCGCGTGGACGCGCTGGGGGATACCGTCGACCCGCGCGGCGTCATCCGCCTGGGCCAGCCCGTCAGCGGCGAGGGGATCCTGGCCCGGCGCGAGGCGCTGGCCCGGCTGCGCAACGAGGTGGAGGACGCGCGCGTGGCCCACGACCGCCTGGCGCTGGACCGCGACGCCCTGGCCGAGCAGCTGGCGGTGGCCGAGGAGCAGGCGCGCGAGGCCGAGGACTTCGTCCGGCGGACGGAGAACGAGCTGCGCCAGCTGGACGCGGACGCCGCCGCCCACGGCCACCGGCAGACGCGCCTGCGCCGCGAGCGCGAGGAGGTGGGCGTGGGGATGGCGAACGCGCGCCGCCTCTCGGTCGAGGCCGCGGAGCGCATCGCGGCGGTGGACGGACGGATGACGGAGCTGCAGCGGGCCGCCGGCGAGGCCGTGGGCGAGCAGCACCGGGCCGGCGGCGCGCTGGGCGAGCTGGACAGCGTCTGGGAGGCCGCGCGGGACGAAGAAAGCGAGCTGCGCGTGGCCGTGGCCCGCGCGGAGGGCGACCTGCGCGAGCTGGAGCGCGCCCTTGCCGCGGCGCGCCAGGGGTCGGAGGGCGCGGCGGGGCGCGGGCGCACGCTGGAGGCGGAGGCCACGGAGCTGCGGCGCTCGCTGGAGGGGCTGTCCGGCATCCGCGACCGCGCGGGGGACGAGGTGGAGGGGCTGTTCGCCGAGCGCGACCGCGAGGCGTCGCTGCTGGCGGGGCTCGACACGCGGCTGGGGGAGCTGGAGGCGGAGATCGCCCACGCGGAGGAGCGCGCCCGCGTGGCCCGCCGGCGCGAGGGCGAGGCCTCGGAGGGGCGCCACCGGCTGGAGCTGGAGCGCGCGGACCAGGAAAGCCGGCTGGTGCGCGTCCGCGAGCGGGTGGAGGTGGAGTGGGGGCGCACGTGGGAGGTGCTGGCCTCGCAGGCGGCCCCCGTGGACGAGGGCGGGCCGGACGCGTGGCGCGTGGAGGTGCGCGAGGTGGCGCAGGCGGTGGACGCGCTGGGCCCCATCAACATGCTGGCCGTGCAGGAGCACGAGGAAGAAGACCGCCGCCTTACCTTCCTCCTGGAGCAGCAGAACGACCTCACGAAGGCGCGCGACGACCTGTCGTCGGCCATCCGCCAGATCAACCGCACCGCGCGCGAGGTGTTCATGGGCACCTTCAACCGGGTGCGCGAGAACTTTCACCGCACCTTTCAGTCGCTGTTCCAGGGCGGCGAATGCGACGTGTGGCTGGCGGACCCCGACGACCCGCTGGAGTCGCCGATCGAGATCCAGGCGTCGCCGCGCGGCAAGAAGACGCAGCGCATTCACCTGCTCAGCGGCGGCGAGCGCACGCTGACGGCGCTGTCGCTGCTCTTTGCCATCTACCTGGTCAAGCCGTCGCCCTTCTGCCTGTTCGACGAGGTGGACGCGCCGCTGGACGAGAGCAACGTGGGCCGCTTCATCCAGCTGCTGAACGACTTCAAGGAGCAGACGCAGTTCATCGTCATCACCCACAACCCGCGCACCATGGAGTCCGCGGACTGGATCTACGGGGTGACGATGGAGGAGCCGGGCGTATCCACCATCGTGGGCGTGGAGCTGGAGGGCGCCTGGTCGTTCGGGGACCAGCGGGTGGCGTAGGAGCGCGGAACCTGCCGACCCGGGAAAAGACGCTCCGGCATGGAGACGCGGGGGGGCGCGGAAGGCCTGCTCCGTGCCCTCCGCGTCTCCATTTCCGGGACGAGTGGACGCAAACGGCGCGGGACCGTAGATTTCGGGCAGAGCTGATGCGGGACCCCCAACGGACTTCAGTGCCATGCTGGTCGTCATGAGACACGACGCGACGCCTCAGGAGATCGAGAGCGTCGTCGACACCATCCGCGAGATGGGATACGAGGCCCGGCCCATGCCGGGCAAGCAGCGCACGGCCATCGGCCTGGTCGGCAACGACGGCAAGGTGAACGCCGACCGCATCGAGTCGCTGAGCGGCGTGATGGAGATCATCCACGTCTCCCAGCCGTACAAGCAGGTGTCGCGCGAGTGGCGCGCCGAGAACACCGTCGTCGCGCTGGACAACGGCACCCGCATCGGCGGGGGCGAGGTGTGCGTGATGGCGGGGCCGTGCTCGGTCGAGTCGGAGGCGCAGATCATCGGCATCGCGCACCGGCTGCGCGACGCGGGCGCCACCATCCTGCGTGGCGGCGCCTTCAAGCCGCGCACCTCGCCCTACTCGTTCCAGGGGATGGCCGAGGAAGGGCTCAAGCTGCTGGCCAGGGCCCGCGAAGAGACGGGGATGGCCATCGTCACCGAGGCCATCGACAACGAGAGCCTGGACCTGGTGGTCCGGTACGCCGACATCGTGCAGATCGGCGCGCGCAACATGCAGAACTTTTCGCTGCTGCGCCGCGCGGGGCGGGCCGGCAAGCCGGTGCTGCTCAAGCGGGGGATGGCGGCCACGGTCAAGGACCTGCTGCTGAGCGCCGAGTACCTGCTGGCGGAGGGGAACCCGCACGTGATCCTGTGCGAGCGCGGCGTGCGCGGCTTCGACACGCACACGCGCAACCTGCTGGACCTTACCGCCATCCCCGTGGTCAAGTCGCTTTCGCACCTGCCCATCATCGCCGACCCCAGCCACGGCACGGGGCTGCGGGCCAAGGTGACGCCCATGGCGCGCGCGGCGGTGGCGGCCGGGGCCGACGGGCTGATGATCGAGGTGCACCCGGACCCCGAGCGCGCCATGTCCGACGGCGCGCAGTCGCTGTATCCCGACCAGTTCGGAGAGCTGATGGAGCAGATCGCCGTGATCGCCAACGCCATCGGGTCCCGCCTGGTGCCGCCGCTCGTTCCCGAGGGTGCCGCCCAGCCCGCCTGACCCCCGCCCCTCCGGGTCGCGCGGCAACAACAAGCCGCTCGGCGACCGCGGAGAACGGATCGCCGCCGGGTTTCTGGCGGACCGCGGCTGGGTGATACTCCACCGCAATTTCCGAATCGGCCACCGTGAGATCGACCTCGTCGCCCGCCGCGACGAGGTCGTTGCGTTTGTGGAGGTAAAGACGCGGGGTGGGCTGGGATACGGGCATCCGCTAGAAGCCATCACGCGGAAAAAGCGGAGGGAGATCCAGCAGGTGGCCGCCGCCTGGATCGAGGCGCACGGCTCACCGAGCGACGTCTACCGCTTCGACGCCGTCGCCATCCTGCTTCCCTCCGGCGGCGACCCGGTCATCGAGCACGTGGAGGACGCCTGGAGGGTGTGGTGAGCGCGCCGGCCGCCGCGGCCGGCGTGTGGGGGAGGAGTGGCGTTGACAAAACCCAAGCCGATAGGTAAGCTGAATGGGAACGGTGATGAGGGAGCCCGGGTGGAGGTTCGTGATCCACAGCGACGACCACGCGCCGCCCCACGTGCACGCCATCCGGCGTGGCGGCGGGGAGGCAAAGGTGACCATTCCGCGGCCGGACGAACGCGTGGCGGTGCTGCGCGTAAAGGACCTGCCCACCCATGAAGCCATGCGCGCGGTGCGCATGGTCGAAGAGCACCGCGCGCACCTTATGCTTGCCTGGGAGAAGATCCATGGCTGATCTCCGACTTTCCGACGACGAGCTGGTCCGCCAGATCGAGGCGGCGCGTGAGGCCGAGCGCGTCGCCGACACTACCGAGCCGCGGGCGCGCGACGTGTACTTCGACGGCGCCACGGGACGGATCGTGGTCGAGCTCAAGCAGGGCGGGTCGTTCGCGTTCCCGCCCGAGATGTACCCCGAGCTCGCCGGCCGGTCGGCCGCGCAACTCGGCGCGGTGCGGCCGTTTGCCTCCGGCGAGGCGCTGGAGTGGGAAGCCCTCGACATCCACATCGGTGTGGCGGGCGTGCTGGTGAAAATGCTGGGGCCCGCGATGCCGCGGGCCTTTGCGCAGCGCGGCGGCTCGGCGACCAGCGAGCGGAAGGCGGCGGCGGCGCGGGCCAACGGCGCGCGCGGCGGGCGCCCGCGCACGCGCACCGAGCCCGGCTGGTCCGCCGCGCCGCCCGGCTACGGCGTGATCCGCGCGCGCGAGCAGCGGGTGGACCCGCCCACGCCCCCGCCTCCCGGGCACGCCGGCCCGCCCGAGGACGTGGAGGCAGTGCCACCTCCCGAGCCGAAGCCGCGCCGCGGGAGAAAGCGGCCGGGTGAGTAGGCTCGCAAAGCCGCCGCTCCCCCGGGGGGGTGGCGGCTTTGTGATCGTCGACCCGACCCTCCGCGGGTGGCTCCGCGCCGCTGGCGGACCGGCGCGCGTTCGTCTTGGTTGAGGGGACTGGACGAGGGGACTATATTCATCGGTTCGCAGTCGATCTTCCCGCGTTCCCCGGCAGTCTGTGTCCCGCACCGCACTCGCACGCCGATACCGCCCGCGCCACTTCAGCGAGGTGGGCGCACAGGAGCACGTTTCGCAGACGCTTCGCGCCGCCGTGCAGCGCGACCGCGTGGCGCACGCGTACCTGTTCTGCGGGCCGCGCGGCGTGGGCAAGACCACGCTGGCCCGCGTGCTGGCCATGGCGCTCAACTGCCCCAACCGCACGGACGAGGGCGAGCCCTGCGGCGTGTGCGACAGCTGCGAGCGCATCTGGGCCGGGCGCACCTCGCTGGACGTGGTGGAGATCGACGCCGCCAGCAACCGCGGCGTGGACGACGCGCGCGACCTGCGCGAGCGGGCCATGTACGCCCCGTCGGAGGAAGACCGCTTCAAGGTCTACATCATCGACGAGGCGCACATGCTCACGCGCGAGGCGTGGAACGCGCTTCTCAAGATCCTGGAAGAGCCGCCCCCGCGGGTGATCTTCGTCTTCGCCACCACGGAGCCGCAGAAGATCCAGCAGGCCGCGCCGCCCATCCTCTCCCGCTGCCAGCGCTTCGACTTTCACCGCATCTCCACGGGCGACCTGGTGGCGCGGTTGCGGACGGTGCTGGGGCACGAGGGGATCACGGTGGGCGACGAGGTGCTCGTCCCCATCGCGCAGAAGGCGGACGGCGGAATGCGCGACGGGCTGTCGCTGCTGGACCAGGTGCTCTCGTTCACCGAGGGCGCGCCCAGCGCCGACGACGTGCGGCGCATCCTGGGGCTGGTGGGGACGGAGGTGTACCTGGACCTCTTCCGCATCATCGCCGACCGGCGGCCGGCGGACGTGTTCCGCTTCGTGGGGCGCATGCTGGACGAGGGCTACGACCTGGCCGAGTTCTACCGCGGCCTGGCGGACTTCCTGCGCGCCATCCTCATCATTCGCCTGGGCGGGGGCGAGGCGGAGGGGATTCCGCAGCACCTGCAGCCCGTGGTGGCCGAGACGGCGGCGCGCTTTGCCGCGGGCGACCTGCTGCGGATGCTGGCGCAGGTGGCGGAGCTGGACGCGGACGGCCGCTTTCGCAAGAGCGGCGAGCAGCGCATCCTGATCGAGCTGCTGCTGCTGCGCTTTGCCTATCTGGAGAGCACGGTCAGTCTGGAGGACGTGCTTTCCGCGATCGGCGGCGGGGGTGGATCGGGGAGCGGCGGATCGGGAGACGGCGGGGCACCACGGGGAAACTTCGCGGGCGGCCGGCCGGCGTCTCCTGAGGCGCGGCCCGGCCGCCTGACCGAGCCCGCCCCCGCCGCCCCACCATCGGCCGTCGCGCCTGCGCCGGCCGCTGCCGCTGCGCCTGCGCCGATGCTTCAGGCCGTCGCTCCGGCGCCCGAGCCTGCGGCCGCCGCGCCACCGGCCGAAGCCGCCGCGTCCTTGCCTCAAGCCGCCGCGCCGACTCCTCCGGTAGTGGTGCCCGCGCCGCAGGCCGCCGCGCCGACTCCTCCGGCGGTGGTGCCCGCGCCGCAGGCTGCCGCGCCGACTCCTCCGGCATTGGTGCCCGCGCCCCAGGCCGCCGCGCCGACACCGCAGGCCGCGCCGGCGCCTCAGCCCGTCGCGCCGGCACAGCAGGCCGTCCCGGCACCCCAGGCCGAGGCACCGGCGCCTCACGCTGCGCCCGCGCCCCGTCCCGCCCCGGTGGAGGACGTGGTGCCGCATCCCGCGTCCCGGCAGGCGCCGTCGCGGCAGGGGGCGTACGACGGCCCCCCGCCGATGGACGACATCCCGTTGCCGGAGTTCGACGGGTATGCGCCGGGGGAGGACGACGGCGGCCAGTACGGCGCGCCCGCTCGCGACCGGTACGCCGCGCCCGCGCCCGATCGGTTCGCCGCGTCGAATTCCCCCGCTCCCGTGGCGCCACCCTCGTCACGGGTGGAGGTGCCCGCGCCCGCGGCGGAGGCCGCGCAGCCGGCGATGGGCGCGGGCGAGGGGCCGCTGGACGCACGCGCGCTGAACGACGCGTGGAAGGCGGTGATGGCGGACGCCACGGCGATCCCGGGCGCCCTGCGGATGATCCTGCGCTCCGTGAGCCGCGTGACGGCCGAGGGCGGGCAGGCGCGGGTGGAGCTGCCTTCCGCCGCGCTCATCCCCGACGTGAGCAGCCCCGTCAGCCGCCGCGCGCTCGAAGACGCGCTGGGCCGCAAGCTGGGGCGAAGGGTGTCGGTGAACTACGTCGCGGGGCAGGCCTCCGCCGGCGGCCCGTCGGCCACGCGCATCACCAACGAGAGCGCGCGGCGCGACCGGCTGCAGCGGATGATGGATGGGGAACCGGTGCTCGCGGCGGCGGTACAAGCGTGGGACCTGGAACTGGTTGACTGAGCGCGGGTTCGGCTCCCCGTTACCTGGGGGAACGCCGGCCCGCGCCCTGCGTCGTTCGGCGTTTGCATGCGCCATCTTTCCTTGATCGTCAGCGCCCGCGTGGCAGAAGCGAAGATGAACAACCTTCAGCAGATCCTTCAGATGGGCCAGCAGGTGCAGGCCCGCATGAGCCAGCTGCAGACCGAGCTGGGGCAGAAGACCGTCACCTGCACCAGCGGCGGCGGCATGGTCAGCGCCACCGCCGACGGGCGCGGCAAGCTGCGGGCGCTCACCATCGACCCCAGCATCGTCAGGGACGGCGACGTGGAGATGCTGGAGGACCTGGTGCTGGCCGCCGTGAACGAGGCGCAGAACCGGGCCAACGAGATGTACGAGGAAGAGATGCGCAAGCTGTCGGGCGGGCTCAACCTCCCGTTCAACCTGCCGGGCCTGTAAGGGCCGGGGGACCGCTCCTTGTCGGCCATCGACGAGCTGGTTGGAGAGCTGGCGCGCCTGCCGGGGATCGGGCGCAAGACGGCGCTGCGCCTGGCGTTTCACCTGATCAAGTCGCCCGAGGACGATGCCCGGCGCCTGGCGCGCAGCATCGTGCACGTGCGCGAGAAGGTGCATCCGTGCGGGCGCTGCGGAAACCTGTCGGAGCAGGACCCCTGCGCCATCTGCCAGAGCACCCGGCGCGACGTGGCCACCCTGTGCGTGGTGGAAGAGTCGTCCGACATCATGGCCATCGAGCGCACGGGCGAGTACCGGGGAATGTACCACGTCCTGGGCGGCCGGCTGTCTCCGCTGGACGGCATTGGCCCGGCCGAGCTGAACGTGCGCCCGCTGCTGGAGCGGGTGGGCGCGGGCGAGGTGCGCGAGGTGGTGCTGGCGACCAATCCCAGCGTGGAGGGCGAGGCCACGGCGCTGTACCTGGGGCGCATGCTGCAGCCGCTGGGGGTGCGGGTCACCCGCATTGCCCGGGGGCTGCCGGTGGGCGGCGACTTGGAATACGCCGACGGCGTGACCATCGCCGAGGCGCTGAACGGGCGGCGGGAGATGTAGGGGCCGGCGTGGCGCGAAACGAGCAGAGGTGCCGCGAGAGATCGCGGCATTTTGTTTTTTGGGCGATGCCCCGTTAGTTTGTCGGCGTCCACCCCATCCGCCGTTCCGCCCCTCGTTCTACGGGTGATGGAAAGCAACCGAATCGTTCGCACCGCCGCCGTCGCGGCGCTGGCCGTCGCCGCCGTCGCCGCCGTGGGCGTGCTGCTGGTGCGCGACCAGATCAGCCGCAGCCGCCGCGACCTGTTCAGCCCCCACACCCTGCGCCGGCTGGCCGCGCTGGAGTACCTGGGGGGCTTGCCGGCGTCGGTGGACACGGTGCTGCTGCTGCGCGACTTCATCGAGTGGGAAAAGCGCTCCCCGCGCAACCGCTCCCTGGCGCGCAAGCGCGCCGAGGCGGTGCTGCAGCGGCTGGAAGAAAGCCTGGCGGCCCGGGAGGTCGGCTGATGGCGGGGGCGAGCAGCTGGAGCTTCGAAGAGCGCGACTTTCACCGCATCGACCGCATTCTGCAGGCGTTCCTGTACGACGCGGGCGCCCGGTGCGCGCTGCTGGTGGACCGCACCGGCCAGCTGGTGACCACCGCGGGCGAAAAGCCCGACTTCGACTCGGTGGCCTTCGCGTCGCTGGCCGCGGCCGACTTTTCGGCCAACGACCAGCTGGCCACGATGATCGGCGAAACCGAGTTCAGCTCGCTCTTTCACCAGGGCGAGAAGGAGTCGATGTACCTGGCCGACGTGGCGCGGCGGGTAATCCTGGTGGTGCTGTTCGACAACCGCACCACCCTGGGAATGATCCGGATCAAGGTGAAGGCCGTCGTGCGGGAGCTGTCGGAGGTGTTCGGCGAGATGTTCACGCGGTCCGCTGCGGCCACGCAGGGCCCGCGGGTGGAGGCCGGCTTCGCCGACGAGGCGGAGGACGAGATCGACCGCCTCTTCGGCGATCTCTAGGAGGCCCGCCCATGTCGATGATCAACTACGCCTCGCGCGAGATCAACTGCAAGATCGTGTACTACGGGCCGGGTCTGTGCGGCAAGACCACCAACCTGGAGTACGTGTACGAAAAGGTGGCGCCCAACACCCGCGGCAAGCTCATCTCGCTGGCCACCGAGACCGAGCGCACGCTGTTCTTCGACTTTCTTCCCGTCGATCTCGGCGCCATCCGCGGCTTCAAGACGCGCTTTCACCTGTACACGGTGCCGGGGCAGGTGTACTACAACGCCAGCCGCAAGCTCATCCTGAAGGGGGTGGACGGGGTGGTGTTCGTGGGCGACAGCCAGGTGGAGCGGCTGGACGCCAACATCGAGTCCATGCACAACCTGTACGAAAACCTCGCGGAGTACGGGCTGGACCTGCGCGAGATCCCGTTCGTCATCCAGTACAACAAGCGCGACCTGCCCAACATCTCGTCGCTCGACGAGCTGCAGCGCGAGCTGAACCCCAACCTGGTGCCGCACTTCGAGGCGGTGGCGGTGCGGGGGATCGGCGTGTTCGACACGCTGAAGGCGGTGAGCAAGCTGGTCATCAAGTCCCTCAGCTAACCCAACGGCGGCGACCTCCATGGCCTGGCGCAACCTTCCCAACGCGATCACGCTGGGCCGCATCGTCCTGGCGCTGGGGGTGGCGCCCATGCTGATGACGGACCACTCCGGCTGGCGCATCGGGGCGTTCGTCGTCTTTCTGGCCGCCGCCTTCAGCGACCTGTGGGACGGGCACCTGGCGCGCTCGCGCAACCTGGTGAGCGACTTCGGCAAGCTGATGGACCCGCTGGCCGACAAGCTGCTGCTGGGGCTGACCTTCGTTCCCTTCTACGTGCTGAACCACTACACCGAGCGGGAGACGCCCTTTCCCTGGCTGGGGTGGACGTTCCCGCTGTGGATCGTGGTCGTCATCTTCGGGCGCGAGCTCTTCATCACCGTCTTTCGCGGCTTTGCGGCGCGGCGCAACGTGATCCTGGCGGCGGGAAAGGCGGGAAAGCTGAAGGCGGTGTTCCAGAACATCTTCATCGGCGCGGCCATCCTGTGGTACGCCCTGCAGTCCGCGGCGCGCGAGCGGGGGTGGAACGGGGGAACGTGGGGCGCCTGGGAGTGGTTCCACGCCGCCTTCACTGCGGTGTCGCTGGCCATCGCCGTGGCGCTGACCGTCTACTCGCTGTACGTGTACCTGCGCGACTTCCGCAAGCTCTCGACCGGGCGCCACGCGGGGTGACGCCGGTGCACCGGGCTCGCCGGAAATGAGCGCCACCCGGGAGCGGGCGGGCGAGCTGCGCGCGGCGGACGGCGTGCGGCTGCACCATCGCTCCTGGCCGGCGCCGGCGGAGCGCGCGGTGCTCCTGGTCTCGCACGGGCTGGGCGAGCACGGCGGACGGTACGCGGCGCTGGCGGAGGACCTGGTGCGGCACGGGATCACCTCGTACGCCATCGACCACCGCGGGCACGGCCGCTCCGGCGGCCCGCGGGGGCACGTGGCGCACTTCGGCGAGTTCGTGCGCGACTTCGAGCATTTTCGCGCGGCGGTGGCGAAGGAGCATCCCGGCGGCAAGCCCATCTTCCTGCTGGGGCACTCGCTGGGCGGGCTGATCGCCATCCGCCACCTGCAGACGCACCCGGAGGCGCCGTACGCCGGCGCCATCCTTTCCGCGCCGCTGGTGGGGATCGCGGTCAAGGCGCCGCGGTGGAAGGTGGCGCTGTCGGGCGTTCTCTCGCGCTGGGTGCCCTGGCTCCCGTTCCACAACGCCATCGACACGGCCATGCTCTCCACGGCGCCGGGGTACGTGGAGGCGTACCGGGCCGACACGCTGCTGCACAACACCATCACGCCGCGGCTGTACACGGAGATGGTGGCCGCCATCGACGCGGCGTTCGCGCAGCCGGACGGCATCCGCGTTCCCCTGCTGGTGCTGGCGCCCACGGCGGACCGCGTGGTGCTTCCCGAGGCGGTGGCGCGCTTTGCCGGCGCCTGCCCGGGCGAGGTGCAGGTGCGGCGGTACGAGGGCTTTCAGCACGAGTCGCTGAACGAAGCGGACCGCCACCAGGTGGTCGCGGATGTGGCGGCGTGGCTGGGCGCGCGGATCGGAGGGCCGGGCGAGGATGAAAGTGCCTAGTGCGTAGTACCTAGTACCTAGTACCTAGTGCCCAGTGCCCAGTGCCCAGTGCCCAGTGTTTGGTGCATCTTCGTGTCTCGGCACTCGGCACTCGGCACTCGGCACTCGGCACTCGGCACTCGGCACTCGGTACTCGGCACTCGGTACTCGGTACTCGGTACTCGGTACTCGGTACTCGGTACTTGGCACTCGGCACTCGGCACTAGGCACTTGATCCTGGGCACTTTCATCCTGCCACAATGGCGGTCGGGGCATGGCACCTCGCTTGCCCTTGCAGATCGGCGGGATTCCGACGATGCGCCCGCCGGCTCCGCGCGGAGTCCGGCGGGGCGCGCATTGTACAGGCTGGTTACCTTTCGGGGATGATGAGCGAGCACGACGACAACGGTTCCGCGGAGCGCCCGTCCGACGAGGCGCAGGCGGTGGAGAACGGCGGCGGCGCGCAGGCCTCCGGCGCCGACGGCCAGGCGAACGGCCCGTCCAACGGCGTGGGTGGCGACGGGCCCGCGTTCGCGGAGGCCTCCGCGCCCGCCGCGGGCGGCGGCGACGAGCTGTCGGCGTTGCGCGAGCGGCACCTGCGGCTGGCGGCGGAGTTCGACAACTACCGCAAGCGGGTGGAGCGCGAGCGCGGCGAAAGCTGGGTGCGCGCCCAGGCGCAGCTGCTGGAGCGGCTGCTGGAGCCGCTGGACGACCTGGCCCGCGTGGCGGACTTCGACCCCGCCACCACCCCCGCCGGCGCGCTGCACGAGGGGTGCGAGATGGTGGAGCGCAAGTTCCTGCGCGCCATGGAGGCCGCGGGGCTGGAGGAGATCGAGGCCCAGGACCGGGCCTTCGACCCCACCATCCACGAGGCGCTGACCACCGTCCCCGCCGAGAGCGCCGAGGAGGACAACAAGGTGGCGCAGGTCTACCAGAAGGGGTACCGCCTGAAGGGCGTGCTGCTTCGCCCCGCGCGCGTCGTCGTCAAGAAGCACCAGGGCTGATCCCGCGCCCGCCCGTCCCATGAACGCGGGCGGGCGCCGTTCATCCGAGTCAGGTTCCGATGGCGACACAGAGCAAGGACTTCTACCGCGTGCTGGGCGTGGCCGAAAACGCCAGCGCGGACGAGATCAAGAAGGCGTACCGCAAGCTGGCCAAGCAGTACCACCCGGACGCCAACCCCAACGACGCGGCCGCCGCGGAGCGCTTCAAGGAGCTCTCCGAGGCCAACTCCGTGCTGTCGGACGACGAGAAGCGCAAGCAGTACGACCAGATGCGCAAGCTGGGCGCGTTCGGCGGCATGGGGGGCATGGGCGGCTTTCGTCCGGGCGCCGGGCGGCCCGGCGGGGCGGGGGGGGCGCAGACGTTCACCTTCGACGACCTGGACCTGGGCGGCGGGGGACTGGGCGACATCTTTGGCTCCATCTTCGGGCGCGGAGCCGGTGCCGCCGGACGGCCGGGCGGACAGCCCGGCGGGCCGCAGCGCGGCGAGAACATCGAGTACGCGGTCGAGATCCCCTTTCGCACGGCGGTGCGCGGCGGCCGGGTGACCATCCAGGTGCCGGTGACGGAGGACTGCGGCACCTGCCACGGCAGCGGCGCCGCGCCGGGCGCCACGGTCAGCACCTGCCCGGAGTGCCAGGGGCGAGGGACGGTGACCTTTGGCGCGGGAAGCTTCGGCGTCTCGCGGCCCTGCCCCCAGTGCGGCGGCAAGGGCAAGGTGCCCAGCGAGCCGTGCGCCACCTGCGCCGGCAACGGCCAGGTGCGGCGCCAGCGCGCGGTGAACGTCACCGTGCCGGCGGGGGTGGACAACGGCTCCAAGATCCGCCTGGGCGGCCAGGGCGAGCCGGGCGCCTCCGGCGGGCAGCCCGGCGACCTGGTGCTCACCTTCCGGGTGGAGCCCGACGCGTTCTTCAGCCGCGAGGGGCTGGACGTGGAGTGCACCATCCACGTGAACCTGGCCCAGGCCGTGCTGGGGTCCAAGGTAAAGGTGCGGACGGTGGACGGGCAGTTCGTGGTCCTCAAGGTGCCGGCGGGCACGCAGCCGGGCCGCCGCTTCCGCATCAAGGGGATGGGCGTGGAAAAAAGCGGCCGTCGCGGCGACCAGTTCGTCAAGGTGCAGGTGGACGTGCCCGACCAGCTGGACGAGAGCGCGCGCAAGGAGTTCGAGGAGTTCGCCGCCGCCGCCGGAATGCGGCACTGACAAGAGCAGTGCCGAGTATCAAGTGCCAAGTGCCGAGTTGCTCGGCGGCACGGTTCTCGGCACTAGGTACTAGGCACTCGCCACTCGGCACTTGAAATGAGCCAGACGTTCACCGACGAGAACCTGCTGACCTGGGAAGCCTTTGCCTCGGGCGGCCGCTTTGGCCTTTCCATCCGGCCCAAGGTGATCTTCCACTGCCTGTCGGATCAGTCCCTGCGCGCCCGCTTCGTCGAGGTGCAGGGCGACGAAGCCGACGCCGAGGAGATGATCCACGGCTCCCAGACCGCCCGCCTGCGCGAGCTGCTCAAGGAGTCGAAGGAGCTGGAGTAGGCGATCGAGTCTGAGGAAGAGGACGAACGGGAGCGGTGCCGCGTGGCGCCGCTCCCGTTTGGATTCTTTCCACAGTCTGTGTCCTGCGATCGCGACAACTGCGGAGACGATCTGAGGGAAGTCACTGTTCGGCCAGTCCAGACCGAGGACGACTACGAGGCCGCGCTCGCTGAGGTCGAGGCGATCATGGATGCCGCTTCCGGCACGCCCCAGACGGGGCACGGCTCGATGTGCTTGTCACGCTCATCGAGGCGTATGAGGCGCACCACTGGCCCATCGAAGCTCCGGATCCGATTGAAGCGATCCTTACCAAGGGGCCGCGTCTCTGAGGTGCTTTCTCGAAAGCGAGCCCTCATCGCACAGCCCAGGAAAGTAGGACAATTGAACGGGCTTCGATCATGACGAACGGGAGCGGTGCCGCGTGGCGCCGCTCCCGTTTTTCGATCGCCTATCTGGTACGGTGTGTTCGCCACCACTGAGGGTGGGCGGGCGTCGAACTGCGCACCAGACGAACAGCAGGAACAGGCCGCTCAGAATCGCGAGCACCGTTGGCTGGTCGAACAGCGGCCCGTCGCCGAAGCAGTCGTAGCGTATGATATCCATCGAGCGCTCCTCGCGATGTGTGTGGCGCCTCGTGAAGAGAACATTGACGGAGCACGGGCTCTGGCCCGCCACACTCGTTTGGCTGCTGATACACGGATTGAGATCACTGACACTCTCTCTTGCCTCATTATCCCTTTACGACTATTGTTGCACAATCCGCTTCATCACGTACACTCGCAGGGAGGGCTCCATGTCCAACACGCTCCGTACCGTGCTCCGCCGCAAGCTGGTGGCGCTGGTCGCAGCCCCTATGCTCCTCGTCTCGGCGACGGCGGCAGCGCCCGTGGCCGCGGATCAGATCACTTACAAGGAGACGTTCTACTCCACGGCCGCGCAGACGACCATCGTGGGGGTGGGATACGGGTACTGCGACGGGGACTACATCATGGCCTCCGGATACCAGACGGCGTACGTCAAGTACAAGTTCATCGCGCCCTGCCCGTAAGCACGAGCCGCTGGCGCGAAACAAACGGGAGCGGCGCGAGGTGCGCCGCTCCCGTTTGCGTCTGTCTTCCAATCGCTGCTGCGCCACGACTAGGCCTGAAATAAGCGAATATCGCTCCCGAGCGCCGCAGCGAAGGGCTGTCTGGCTGTGACCGGGTTGTAAGGCGCCGCTCGTCGGCCTCCGGGAGCGATTCCGCTGCCTCCCACGCACTCCCGAGCGGCGAGAGGCATGCGCTTTCTGTTCGTTTCCTTCGACTCCGGTCCTTCAGCGCAGGGCTGAGCCGCCGTCTCGCCCCCAGCTTCCGCGAGACGGTAAGGCACTGCCGGCTATCGTACCCTGCTACGTGAATCCCACGCTCTCGATCATGTGCCAGGTGCCGAAGAGCCGGTCCAGCGTGGGATGGCAGCCGATGAGCCGGATCGTGATTCCCCGCGCCCTCCGCTCCACGCGCGCCGGGATCAGGATGAGCGCGTGCAGGAAGCGGCGGAACTCCATCCGGATGTAGTCGCGGCGGTCGCTCTTGCGGTGCATCATCAGGGCGAGCCAGCTCTTGAGGTTCCAGGCCAGCGCCGCCATCACCATATAAGCCCAGTTGCTCACCAGGTCGTACAGCGGCACCCGCAGGGCCCCGACCCCGTTCTTGAGCTGCTCGATCACGTTCTCCTGGTCGCAGCGCTCGTTCGCGCACCGGACCACCTCCTCCGCGCTCAGGTCGGTGCGCGTGGTGATGTAGAAGAAGTAGCGGATCTCGTCGAAGAGCAGGTTCTCGCCCTTCATCTTGCTGATGTTCTTGCGCAGCACCACCACACGGTAGCTCCGGCCGCACTTGCCCGGCCGGTACTCGAACTCGGCGACGTCCTCGTACTTCAGTTCGAGGTTCAGGTACCCGCGCTCCTTTACGATCCGCTCCTTCTCGCTCGGCTGCCGCCGGCGTGTCTGCTCCGTGAGCGGCGCCCGCTTCGGCTTGCGCTCCAGCCGCCGCCAGCAGCCTTCGTCCAGCGCCTCGGCGCGGCTGCGCAGCGCCTTGCTGCAGTCCATCCCGAAGATGAAGTCCGCCCGCTCCGCCCAGCGGTCGAAATGCGCCGTCAGCGAGAAGTCCGTGTCGCCGCGCAGGCACACCCGCGGCGCGTGCGGACAGACCAGATCGAGCGCGCGGTCGATCCAGACGGCCGCGTCCGTGTGGCTCGGCGCGTTGCCCGGCCGGTTGACTACGTACAGCACCTCGCGCGTGTTCGCCACCGAGATGATCAGCGGAGCGTATCCCCAGATCCCCTTGTAGGAGAGCCCCATCCCCGCCTTCTGCTCACCATCCGTGGGCGAAATGGTGCCGTCCGCGTCGATATACGTCACCGGGCCCAGCATCTCTCTCGCACGCCCCCGCCACAGCTTCGGCCGCACTTCGTTGATGCACTCCATCAGCGTCAGCACGTCCTCTTCCCGGAAGCGCCGGCAGAAGTCGCCCGCCGTCGTGGGGTCCGGGATCAGCTCCGCGCCCAGCGCGTTCATGTACGCCGTGTCGTGCCGCAGCCGCTCGATGTCCTCCAGCCGCGTGCCCCCGCACATCACGTTGTACGCGAGGTTGAGCACGTGGTCCGACTCGTGGTAGGGCAGGTGCACCTTCAGCAGCTTCAGCTTCTGGTCGATCTCCCGCGCCAGCCCCACCCGCGTCACCAGGCGGTGCACCGCGGCGATGCCGCCGTAGCTCGTCACGTCCGTGTTCGCGCCGATCTCGTAGTGCACCTTCCCCGTGCCGAGCATCGGCTTCGGCCGCGCAGACCAGTGCCCCGCCCGAGCATGCCGGCGGGCGACTTTCCGCTTACGAGCGGCACTGTTCTTTCGACTCTGAGCGTGCGATATTCTCTTCACCGGAAAGGCTTATCTTGGGCGGCGGAAGTGATTCCTGGCAGAATCCCACCTACGCCAAGCAAGATAAGTCTTTCCGGTTTCTTTTTCCCCTCCAGCCGCCTCAGATCACGCTTACTGAGGGACTAGGAGCGAATTTGAGCAGCGACGGCCAGGTACTCACGGATCGCGTGCTGAATGTTTGTCCGCGCTTCTTCCTCTGTTTCTCCTTGAGACCAGCAGCCAGGTAGCTCGGGGCAGCTGACGCTGTAGCCTTCGTCGTTTCTGCGCAGCGTGATCGTATACGACATCGGTGCTCCGAGTCGGGAAAATGCGAAGCTACGACGTGATCCGCCCACCTCCAAGCACCACGTCGCCGCTGAACAGGACGGCGGACTGGCCGGGGGTCACGGCGCGCTGGGGCTGGTCCAGCGCCAGGCGCACCACGCCGTCGTCCACCGCCTCCACGCGCGCGGGGACGGCGGGGGCGCGGTGGCGCAGCTGCACGCGCACGGCGTCGCCGGCGGCGGGCGGCGCGGCCAGCCAGTTCAGCTCGCCGATGCCCACGTCGCCGCGCAGCAGGTCGTCCGCCGTGCCCACCACCACCTCGCGCGTCTGCGGGCGCGTGCCGATGACGTACAGCGGCAGCGAGCGACCGCCGCCCAGCCCCCGCCGCTGGCCCACCGTGTAGCGCGCGTACCCGTCGTGCTCGCCGATCACCTCGCCGGACGTGGTGACCAGCGCGCCGGGCGAGAGCGCCGCGTGGTCCGCGCCCAGCCGCTTGCCAAGGAACCCCGCGTAGTCGCCCGTGGGGACAAAGCAGATCTCCATGCTCTCCGGCTTTTCGGCCGTGCTCAGCCCCAGCTGGCGGGCCATCTCGCGCACCTCGGGCTTGGTCAGCTCGCCCACGGGAAACATCAGCTGCGGAAGCATTTGCGGCGGAAGCGCCCACAGGAAGTACGACTGGTCCTTCTTTTCGTCCATCCCCCGCAGCAGCACGGCGTTGCCGTGCGCGTCGGTGCCCATGCGCGCGTAGTGGCCGGTGGCGATGAAGTCGCAGTTCAGCATTTTTCCGCGGCGCAGCAGGTCGCGGAACTTGGTGTTGCCGTTGCAGCGCACGCAGGGGTTGGGCGTGCGGCCGGCGGCGTATTCGCTCACGAAGTCGTCGATCACGTCGCGCGTGAACTCGCGCTCCACGTCGAACACGTAGTGCGGAATGCCCAGCCGGTCGGCCACCATGCGCGCGTCCATGATCCCGTCCAGGCCGCAGCACGACCGGGTGGGACCGTCCGCCTGCGCGTCGGCCTCCGAGTAGCAGAAGGTCTTCATCGTCACGCCGATGACGTTGTGCCCCTGCTCCACGAGCAGCGCCGCCGCCACCGACGAGTCCACGCCGCCCGACATGGCGACGAGGACGTTCTTCTTCTCCATCTGGCGAACCTGTTTCCGATGCGTGTTGTTGCGCTTGGCCGGCTGTTCCCTGTTCCCTATTCCCTATTCCCTGCTGTTTGGGCGTGTCCCTCCGCTGCGCTCCGGGCCGGGCTGCGCGCGCACTAGGGCACGATACAACTGTGCCCAAGTGCGCCGAGCCCCCGGCGCTCACCGTCCCCTGCGCGTTCCCGCCGCGCCCGTGCATGCGCGCCGGGTTCTCGGCCCTGCGGGCGCGCATCCCTCACGCGAACGGCGACGAGCGTGGCCATCCGGCTTCTTCGCGTGCAACTGCGAACGGCATCGAACTGCGTCCGCGGGGTGCCCCTCCCCCGGCCCCTCCCCGTTCGTTCCTCACGGAGAGGGGAGAATTCGATCGCGCTCCGGCAGCCTGTGGCTCGCGTCACCCCTCCCCCGCAGTTTGGGGGGAGGGGTCGCCCGCCGTCGCGAGGAACGAGCGAAAGGCCGGGCGGGGGAGAGTCTCCTACGTCCGCACGCGCTCCACGATTTGCGGAAACACCTCCAGCACGCGCTCGACGTCCTGCTCCGTGGTGTCGCGGCCCAGTGAAAAGCGCACGGACGGGCCGGCGATCTCCGCTGGCAGGCCCATCGCCAGCAGCACGTGCGAGGGCTCCACGGCACCGCTGCTGCACGCGCTGCCGGACGAGGCGGCGATGCCCTCCAGGTCCAGTGCCATCAGCAGCATCTCCGGGTCCGCGCCGGGCACGGACAGGTTGCTGATGGTGGGCAGGCGCGGCGCGGCGGCGGCGTTGATCCGCAGGCCGGGCACGCGCGCGCGCAGCCCCGCCTCCAGCCCGTCCCGCAGCGCGCCGATGCGCGCCATCCCCTCCACCCGCTCCGCCTCCGCCAGCTCCGCCGCGACGGCAAAGGCGACGGCGGAGGCCACGTCTTCCGTCCCCGGGCGCAGCCCGCGCTCCTGGCCGCCGCCGTGCAGCAGCGGGCTCAGCCGCGTGCCGCGCCGCGCGAACAGCACCCCGGCGCCGCGCGGGCCGCCCAGCTTGTGCGCGCTGAAGGCCAGCAGGTCCACCGGCACCTGGTCCACCCGAACCGGCACCTTGCCCAGCGCCTGCACCGCGTCGGAGTGAAAGGTAACACCGGCCGCCGCGCACAGGGCCGCGATCCGCTCCACCGGTTGCAGCGCGCCCACCTCGTTGCTGGCCCACATCACCGAGACCAGCGCCGGCTGCGCGTCCCGCACCATCTCCGCGAGCACGTCCACGTCCACCACACCGTCGCCGTCCACGGGGATCATCCGCAGATGTCCGCCATCCCCCGCGGCGGCCTTCGACGCGGCGAGCACGGCCTTGTGCTCGATGGCGGAGCAGGCGACGGGGCGTCCGGCGTCCATCGCCGCGCGGCCCAGCACCGCCAGGTTGTCGGCCTCCGTGCCGCCGCGCGTGAACACGATCTCCGCCGGCGCCGCGCCGATGACGGCGGCAAAGCGGGCGCGGGCGTCCTCCAGCGCCGCGCGCGCCTCGCGGCCCCAGCGGTGCACGCTGGACGGGTTGCCCCAGCGCCGCGACAGCACGTCGAGCATGGCGTCGCGCGCTTCGGGGCGCAGCGGCGTGGTGGCCGCGTAGTCCAGGTAAACGGGCTCGGTCATGGTTTGCGGGCGCGGGTGAACCGGATTGATAAACGCAAGCGCGGATTAGGTTTCGCGGCGCGCGGAAACCCTTGAGGGTGCCGGGCGGCCCCGCTACATTGCGCCCACAGGCACCCGTTCACCGCAGATGGTCTGCTCCGCATGCTTCCACCGCTTCCCGAAAGCCAGCCGGCCACGTTCCGGACCAGCGTCCACGGCACCGTTTTCGGGGAACGCGCAACGATGGTGGACCAGCTGGCGCAGGGCGACGAGCTGATCCTGATCCCCGATCCGCCCATGGAGGACGATCCCCAGGTGTGGGTCCACTCCCGCACCGGCGACCCGGTGGGGCACCTGCCGCCGGAGATCAACCGCTGGATGGCGCCCTGGCTGCTGCGCGGCGGCTCGGCCAGGGCCACCGTGACGCGGGTGCACGGCACCGACGTGCCCAGCTGGAAGCGGCTCATCATCGAAGTTCATTGCGCCGGGGCATAGCGCGACGCATACTGTGGTGAGGGGCCGGTCTCTCACCAGTCGCATGTGCCGAGCGATCGAGCACGCATGGAGCCGCGGCACGCCGCGAGCTCGAACCGCGACGAGAGGCCGGTCCCACCCGTTTGCGGGCGCGGGGTGATCCACACGGATCCCCGCGCCCGCTTTTCGTATCCCCCATCCACGATGGTCATCCGAAGCCCGGCAAGGACGAACCGTTTTTCGGATCCCCCGCCTCCCGTGCAGACTCGTGAGACGCCGGGGGCCTCATCGGCCGGGAGCAGTTGCAGGCTATTCCCTGTTCCCTATTCCCTGCACCAGGATCAGATGCTCCGCACCGGCAGGTTCACGACGTCATCCACCTGCATGGTCTCGGTGACGTAGAACGGCTCGCCGTACTCCGTGCGGATGAGGGAGCCGTAGCGCGCCGCGTGCATCCGCACCTGGTCGTAGAGGGGGCGGTCGCCGCCGGGGTACACCTCGCCGCCCCACGTCTTGCCGTCGAACTGCGAGCCGTAGCACCGCACCGCCTCCATCTTGGTTTCCATGAAGCCGGTGATGTCGACCACGAAGCTGGGCTTGACCGGGTCTTCGCGGTAGGTGAGCGCGTACAGCAGCTTGTGCGGGCGGTGCGGCTCGCCGGGCGCGTCCAGCTTGCCGAGCCCGGCCAGAAAGCAGGCGTCGTACGCCAGCTGCGAGGCGATGCGGTGGTCCGGGTGGCGCCCCGTCATGTAGGGCAGGATGACCACGCGCGGCCGGAACGCGCGGATGAACCCCGCCACGATGCGGCGCGTCTCGGGCGTGTTCTCGAGCCCCGCGTCGGGCAGCCCCGCGTTGCGCCGCGCCGTGACGCCCAGGATCTTCGCCGCCGCGTCGGCCTCTTCGCCGCGCAGCTGGGCGCTGCCGTCGGTGCCGCGCTCGCCCGCGGTCAGGTCCAGGATGCCGGTGCGGTGCCCCTGCGCCGCCGTCCGCGCCATCGTCCCGCCCACGAGCAGCTCCACGTCGTCGCGGTGCGCCGCGATGGCCAGCAGGTCCACTGGCGGGGCGAGGGGTTCGGTGGCGGAGGTGTGGGGATCGGTCATCGGATGCGGCTCAGGTGGTGTTGGTGGATGGGAGGAGGGCGCTCCGGACGATTCCGCGCGGGCGCCCCCTCCGGGCTCGCATTACTCGCCCACCTCCCCCAAAACTGCTGGGGGAGGTTGGGGCAGGGCAGGGACCAGGGGCTCGACGGACGGGATCGAACTGCGTCCGCGGGGTGCCCCTCCCCCGGCCCCTCCTCGCTCGTTCCTCACGGAGAGGGGAGAATTCGAGCGCGCTCCGGCTAGTTCGGTGCGAGCGGTGGGCGCCCCCTCCGGGCTCGCATTACTCGCCCACCTCCCCCAAAACTGCTGGGGGAGGTTGAGGCAGGGCAGGGACCAGGGGCTCGACGGACGGGATCGAACTGCGTCCGCGGGTGCCCCTCCCCCGGCCCCTCCCCGCTCGTTCCTCACGGAGAGGGGAGAATTCGATCGCGACCTGCAGGCCACCGGTTGGCTGCTTCTTCCCAAGCCGCTACGTGGCAGGCACTTGCCTGCACCCCAGGGCCGCCTGTCCGCGAAGGCGGACTTCGTGTGGTTGTTGCAGCGAATTCATTCGCCCTTGCCAGCCGTCGCCCAAAATGCCGAACCCCCGGCCTCCCGCGCAAACACGCGAGACGCCGGGGGCTCATCAGCCGGGAGCCGTTGCAGGCTATTCCCTATTCCCTGTTCCCTATTCCCTGCAGTTGCAGGCTGTAACCTGTCCCCTATCCCCTCGTCACTCGTACCGCAGCGCATCGACCGGATCCAGCCGCGCCGCCTTGAACGCCGGGTACAGGCCAAAGCCCATCCCCGAGACCGCCGCCGCCAGCAGCGACGCGGCCACGGCCCACAGCGGGATGGCCGCGGGGATGGGGGTAAAGGCGCTGATCAGCGCGGCGGCGCCCATGGCGATCAGCAGGCCGATCACGCCGCCGATGAGCGTCACCGTCATCGACTCCACCAGGAACTGCCACAGGATCTCGCGCGGGGTGGCCCCCAGCGCCTTGCGGACGCCGATCTCGCGCGTCCGCTCGGTCACCGAGATCATCATGATCCCCACCACCCCCACGCCGCCCACGATCAGCCCGATCCCCGCCAGCACCAGCATGACGATGGCGAACACCTGGATGACGCCGTTGATCAGGTCGGCGAACGCCTCCTGCCGCACCACCGCGAAGTTGTTCTCCTCCGCCGGGCGCAGGCTGCGCGCCTGGCGCAGCCGCGCCACCACGTCGTCCATCGCCTGCTCCTGCGTGTAGCCCGTGGCCGGCACCACCAGCAGGTTCATCCACTCCGGGTCCGCCCCCAGCCGCTTGATGGCGGTGGTGGTGGGGATGACCGCCCAGTTGCCCTGGGCGCCGGAAAAGATGTTCTCCTTCTGCCGGTACACGCCCACCACGCGGAACGCCTGGCCCCGCAGCCGCACCTCCTTGCCCACCGCGCTGCCGCTGGGGAACAGGGCCTCGGCCAGCTTGTCGCTCAGCACCGTCACGCTGCTGGTGCGCGCCTCGTCCACGGGCAGGAAGTTGCGCCCCTCCAGGAAGTCGCCCGGGGTGTAGTCCACCCACTGCGCGCTGTACCCCTGCAGGCTCACCGAGGGCACCGAGCGCGAGCGGTACTTCACCGTGCCCCCCGTCCCGGCGCTGGTGGCCACGCTGCGGATGGAGGGCAGGTCGCGCAGCATCTGCGCCTCGGTGAAGGTGAGCGAAGGCTTGCCCTCCCACGGCGGCGGCCCGTTGTCGACCATCCGCACCTTGGTCTGGTCGAACCGCTCCACGAAGAAGTTGTTGGGGCCGATGGCGTTCAGGCTGTCCATGATGGAGCCCTGGAAGCCCGAGATGGCGGCGGCCATGGTCATCACCGTGGCCACGCCGATCACGATGCCCAGGATGGTGAGCGAGGCGCGCACCTTGTTGCTGCGCAGCTGCTCCAGGGCGATCAGCACGCCGCCCTTTGCGCTCGTCAGGTTCATGGTGTGCTCCTAGTCCGCCCGAAGGGCCACGATGGGGTCCAGCCGCGAGGCGCGCCACGCGGGGTACACCCCCGCCGCCAGCCCCACGCCGATCCCCAGCCCCAGCGCCAGCCCGATGGACCCGCCCGACACCCGCGCCGGCAGCGGCGACAGCGCCGACACCAGCGACGCCAGCCCGATCCCCAGCCCGATCCCCACCAGCGCGCCCACGCCGCTCAGCGTGCTGCTCTCGATGAGAAACTGCAGCAGGATGTCGCGCCGGCGCGCCCCCAGGCTCTTGCGGATGCCGATCTCGCGCGTGCGCTCCGACACCGACACCAGCATGATGTTCATGATCACCACCGCGCCCACCAGCAGCGACACCGACACCAGCATGGGAAGCACGGTGAGCATGAAGCTCGAGATCTTGTCCCAGAAGCCCATGGACCCCTTGGCCGTCTCGACCGAGAAGTTGTTGTCCTCGCTGGGCCGCTGCCGCCGCAGGGTGCGAAGGAGGCCGATCATCTCCGACTCCGCCGCCGGAAGCAGCTCGGGGCTGTCCACCTTGAACGAGATGTCCTCGACCACCCCCGCGTTCTCGAAGATCCCGCCGTTCACGGGCGACTTCACGGGGGCAATGGCCATGCGGTCCATCGACATGCCGAACAGCGAGCCCTGCTTTTCAAGCAGCCCGATGACGCGGTAGGGAAAGCCGCCCACGCGCACCGTCTGCCCCACCACCGGGCGCCCCTCGAACAATCCCGCCGCCACGTCCTGTCCCAGCACGATCACCGGCACGCCCCGCTGCGCCTCGTTGCGCGAGAACGGCCGCCCGGCCGAAAAATCCAGCTCGCGGATGGCGAAAAAGTTCTCGGACGCGCCGATGATGTTGACCCCCTGCACCTCGCGCCCCCGGCCGTCGCCCACCCGGGCGTCCTGGTCGAAGCTGTACGACAGCTTGCCGGGGGTGCGCATGTTGGCCGCCAGCCATTCCGCGTCCTGCTGCCGGAACAGCGGGCGCCGCTGCCACTCGCGCCAGTCCTCCTCGGTGGACGGGCCCTCCAGCTCGGGAATGCGGCGCACCAGCACCGTGTTCTGGCCAAAGATGCGCCCCGCGAACTCCTCCTTCATGTACGCGTCCATCCCCTTGAGCAGGGTGATGACGGCGATCAGGAAGGTGACGCCCACCACCGTGCCCAGCACGGTGAAAAAGGCGCGCAGCTTGTTGGCGCGGATGTTGGCCAGCGCGATCCGCACCGCCTCGCGGATGCCCATGGCGTCACACCTCCGCGGCGACGGCGGGGGCGTGCGTTCCCCACTCCGTCCCCGCCGCGGTGGGCTGCTGCCGCCGGTCGTCCGCGATCTTTCCGTCCCTCAGCGTCACCACGCGCTCGGCGTGCGCGGCGATGTCGGGCTCGTGCGTCACCATGATGATGGTCTGCCCCTCGGCGTGCAGCCGGGCGAACAGGCCCATGATCTCTTCCGAGGTCTGCGAGTCCAGGTTGCCCGTGGGCTCGTCGGCCAGGATGATGCTGGGCCGGGTGACCAGCGCCCGGGCAATGGCCACGCGCTGGCGCTGGCCGCCGGAAAGCTGGTTGGGGCGGTGGTCCATGCGGTCGGCCAGCCCCACGTGGCGCAGCGCCTCGGTGGCCCGCTCGCGCCGCTCGCGCTTGCCCAGCCCGCCGTAGACCAGCGGCAGCTCCACGTTCTCCAGCGCCGTGCTCCGCGCCAGCAGGTTGAAGGTCTGGAAGACGAAGCCGATCTCCTTGTTGCGCACGCGGGCCAGCTCGTCCTCGTCCATCCCCGCCACCGGGTGGCCGTTCAGCACGTACTCGCCCGAGGTGGGCGTGTCCAGGCAGCCGATGAGGTTCATGAAGGTGCTCTTGCCGCTGCCGGACGGGCCCATGATGGCCACGTACTCGTTGCGGTGGATCTCCAGGTCCACCCCGCGCAGCGCGCGCACCGTCTCGGCGCCCAAGTCGTAGTGCTTCTCGAGCCCGCGGGTGTGGATCAGGGCCGTGGCGCTCATCCCTTCCTCCGCTCGCCGGCGGCGGCCTTCCCCTTCTCGCCCGCCTTGTCCTTCTCCGTTTCGGCGGGCACCTGCACGGCGTCCTCGTCCTCCAGCTCGCGCACGGCGGCGTAGCTGCCGCTGACCACCGTCTCGCCGCCGCGCAGCCCGCTCACCACCTCGAAGTAGCGGTCGCCCGCGATGCCGATCCGCACCGGCACCCACCGGGCCTTGCCTTCGCGCACCACGAACACGCCCTCGATCTCTTCCTCGTCCTCGCGGGCGGGCGCGGCGGGGGCGCCGTCCTCCTTCTCGTCCGCGTCCTCCACCCGGAACTTCTTCCCCTGGGCGTCGCGGACGGTCAGGGCCAGGATGGGGACGCTGAGCGCGTTGGCGCGCGTCTCGGTGACGATCTCGGCGGTGGCGCTCAGGTCCGGGCGCAGCTCGGCGGGGGGATTGTCGAGGGTGATGACCACCTCGTAGTCCACCGACTGCTGGTCGGCCGACTGGCCGGAGGCCAGCTGGATGGAGCTGTTGCCGATGGCCGTCACCCGGCCCGGAAAGACCTGGCCGGGAAAGGCGTCCACCTTGACGGCGGCGCTGTCGCCCACGGTCAGGCCGGGGATGTCGGTCTCGTCGACCTCGACCTTGGCCTCCATCACCGACAGGTCGGCGATGGTGAGGAGCAGGGAGCCGGGGTTGTTCATCGTTCCCACCACCGCCGTCTCGCCCTGCTCGATGTTCAGCCGGGTCACGCGGCCGCTCATGGGCGCCACGATGGTCGTCTTGCTCAGCTGGTCGCGCGACTCGCTGAGCGCGGCCTGCGCCTGGGTCACGGCGAAGCGGGCGGCCTGCAGCTCCTGCTCGGCCACCTGGGCGGTGGTGCGGGCGTTCTCCACGTCGGCGGCGCTCACCAGCTCGTTGGTCTGCATCAGCTGCTCGGCGCGGCGGGCGTCGGCCTGGGCCTTGGTGAGCTGCGCGCGGCTCTGCGCCTCGCGGGCGCGGGCCTGCGACACGGCGGCCTCGGCGCGGCGGGTGGCGGCCACGAACTGGGTGGGGTCGATGCGAAGGAGCAGCGCGCCCGCGTCCACCCACTGTCCCTCTTCCACGGCCACCTGCACCACGCGCCCGCTGATGTCGGCGCTGATGTCGACCTTGCGCTTGGGCTCGATCTTTCCGCTGGCCGTCACCACCTCCACCAGGGTGCGGCGGGCCACGGCCTCGGTGCTCACCTCGGCGCCCTTCTCACCGCCGCCGCGCAGGGTCAGCGCGCCCAGCACGCTCACCGCCGCCACGACGCCGGCGATGATCAGCGCCTTTTTCTTCGTCGACATGGATGTATCGTCCTCTTCTCGGGTGGGGGCCCGTGCGATGGATCTAGCGAAGGGAGCGGCCGGCCAGCGCCTCGAGCGCGGCCAGCGACTTGTGGTACGTGTACACGGCGTCGATCACGGCGCGCTCGGCCTCGGCCAGGCGGGTCTGCGCGTCGGTCACCTCGATGCTGTTGGCGGCGCCCAGCCGAAAGCGCTCGCGCGCCATCCGCAGCTCCTCGGCGGCGTTCTCGGCCACCTGGCGCTGCAGCTGGGCGGTGCGGTACGCGGTCTGGGCGTTCAGCAGCCCGGTGCGCACGTCGCGGGTCAGGCGCTGCTCCTGGGCCTGCACGGCCAGCCGGGCGTCGCTTTCCTGCACGCGCGCCTCTTCGATGCGGCGCTCGCGGCTCAGCCCGTCGAACAGGGGAAGCGAGATGCTCATGCTGGCCTGCAGCGGCTGGCGCTCGTAGCCAAAGGGAAAGCTGGGGTTCCCCGCCTCCACCTGCCGGCGCACCTGCTCGCGGACCACGGGGTCGTTGACGTCGAACTGCGCGCAGTTGGCGGTCGACAGCCCCAGCGCGGCGCGGACGGTGTTGCTCTCGTTGCAGCTGGCGAAGGCGCCCTGCATTCCCCCCAGCTGCTGCTGGACCAGGGGGTCGATGTTGCCGGCGCTGTACACCGAGCCCACCATCCCCACCTGGAAGCTCAGGCTGGGAAGGTAGGCCGAGCGGGCGGCGCGCACCTGCGTCTGTGCGGCGCCGGTGCTGGCGCGGGCGGCCAGCACGCCGGGGTTGTTCTCCAGCGCGGAGCGCACCAGGTCCTCGGCCGCCCAGGTGGGCTCGAAGAGCTCGAAGGTGCTTTCCAGCCGCGTCTCCACGGGAAGGTCCACGCCCATCAGCAGCCCCAGGCGCAGCAGCTCCGTCGCGTAGGTGTTCTGCTGCTGTACGACGGTCACTTCGGCGCGGCCGCGCTCCACCTCGGCGCGGCGCACGTCCAGCGGGGTGCCGCTGCCCACCTCGAGCTTGGCGTTGGCCAGCCGCTCGTGCTCGCGGGTGCGCTCCACCTCGCGCGCCGCCTGCGCGGCCTGCTCGCCGGCCTGCAGCACGGTGATGTACTGCTGCTGCACCTGCATCACCAGGTCGGCCTCGTAGCCGGCGATGCGGCTTTCCGTGGCCTGGTGCTGCGAGCGCGCCAAGCGGGGCTGCAGCAGCTTGGCGCCGCTCAGGTCGTAGCTCAGCCCCAGGTTCCAGTTGGACGAGTAGTACTGGGGCCGCTCGCCGAACACCTCGCTGCCGAAGCGCTGCACGCCCGAGGCGGTGTAGCCGAACCCCGCGCTGGCGTTGGCCGAGGGAAGGAAGTCGGCCCGGGCGGCGCGCATGGCCGCCCGGGTGCCGCGCGTGTCGTTGCGCTGCGCCTGCATGTCGGGGTTGTTCTGGCGCGCGGCGGCCACGGCCTCTTCCAGGCTGAGCCCGGGACCGGCGGGGGCGGCGGCGGGCTGCTGCGCGGCCAGGGGCGCGGCCGCGAGCGCGGCCAGCAGCGAAAGGCCCGCGGCGCGGGCAAGGCGTTGAGTCGACATCGGACGTTCTTTGATGATTCGGGTACAGCGAGAGGGCGGCCGGTGGGCCGCAAGGCCCACTACGGCACGCCCGGGGATAGGTTTCAGACCACCGCGCGCAACAGCGCGACCAGCACGTTCAGCCCCAGCATCACGGCCAGCGCGGTGCCCGTGCCGATCTTGCGGTTCAGCGTGGAGACGGCCAGCGCCACCAGCACCAGCTGCCAGACCACGAAGACGTTGAAGGTGCTCAGGAACTGGTGGACGGGCGACTCGGGGTCCATGCCGACCGCCAGGGCGCCCAGCGTGATGCCGCTGCTCATGACCCCCTTCTGGATCATGATGGGGAGCGCGACCAGCTGTCCCACCGCGCCGACCAGGTTCACGTGCGCCACCACCGAGAGGTACTGGCGAAAGGTGGCGCGGCCGCCCAGGGCCACGGAAAAGACCAGCACCAGCAGCCCGGCCACCACGGCCGTCACGATCCAGGGAAAGATCACCGCGCCCGCCAGCCCCACCATGCGCTGCACGCCGGCCATGGCCTCTGCGTCCATCGGCGGCGCGTCGGGCTGGGCGCGCATGGCCTCTTCCATGGTGGCGACCCACACCTCCATCGGCACCAGGGCGAACGCGATGGCGCCCAGCACTACCGAAAGCACCATCACGTCCACCCAGGGCGGACGCGCGCCAAAGCGGCTGAACAGCGCCACGGGTGAAAAGAACGTGTCGATCACGCGCCGGGGAAACGATCCGGCATGGGGCTCCTGCGCCTGGGGGGCGGAGGAATCGGCGAAGACGATGGTGTCGGACATGGGAGGGTCTCCGAGCAGGTAGGAAGCGTCAAAGATAATCGGCCCGCGCCTTTCGGGTAAGCGCGACGATCCGTCCAGCGCGCATCGCTACGGGACGTTGGCCGCCGAAGTTGCACAGCAGCTCAGGATCGGGGCAGGGGCGGCGAGGATGGGAGGAGAATGGGGGCGCGGGTGTTCGGACGGGGGCGCGTGGATGGATGATGCGGGATGGCGGCGAGTGTGTCGCGACCCGCGGCGCCCCCTCCGGGCTCGCATGACTCGCCCACCTCCCCCGAAACTGCCGGGGGAGGTTGATGTTGATGTTGGGGCAGGGCTCGGCAAGGGCGAATGAATTCGCTGCAACAACCACACGAAGGCTGCCTTCGCGGACTGGCGGCTCCGGGGTTCGGGCAGGTGCCTGCCACGTGGAGGGTTTTGTGGTGGGGCCAGCAGGATGCCGGAGGATCGGGATCGAATTCTCCCCTCTCCGTGAGGAACGAACGGGGAGGGGCCGGGGGAGGGGCACCCCGCCGGCGCCGTTCGATGCCTTTTGGACCGTCGTGGATTTCGCGGATCGCGACTCATCCCCCAAACGAGAGCGGGGGAAGGCCGCCGTGGCCCTCCCCCGCTCGTCCGTCGATTGCGTGCCGTGCGTGGGTCAGCGGGGCATGCGGGTGCGCTCGGCGCGCCAGGCGCGGGCGGGAACCTCCACGCGGATCACACGGTTCAGGTCGTCCACCCACACGTGGTGCTCGTCGCCGCCGGCGGGCTGCACCACCAGGTGGTGCGCCGTGGCCGACACGCCGCCGATCTGCACCGTCTCTTCGCCGCGGCTGGTGACGGTGGCCATCACCTGCCGGTTTTCGCGGGGGACGATGACGGGGACGCGGCCCTGGTGCGTCCGCTGCGCCAGGAACTGGTAGTGGTGCGCCACGCCCTGGTCCAGCACCACCGCGCCGGAGCTGGCCACGTATTCGCGCAGCTGCTCGCCGGAGCCGGTGACGATCTTGGCGCTGAACCGGCCGCTGCCCACGGTGCCCACCACGCGGCTGGGCGAGCTGCCGCCCACGTCCACCTGGTAGCTGACGGGATCGGTGCCCACGCCGCGGGTGGTGAGCACGGGGTCCAGCTCCAGCGTGCCCTCGGGCAGCCGCAGCCGCACGCGGCCGGTGGCCACGAAGTCGCTGCCTACCTGCGAGGTGAGGAACGCTTCGGTTCCCACGTTGCGGTCTTCGACGTAGACCACGAACGTGCCGGAGTCCGCCGCCTGCGCCGCCGACTGCACCGGCACCGCGAGCGGAAGGCCCAGGAGGGCGAAAGCGTAGAGAACGCGCTTGCTGATCTTCATCGGTTCCTCGTTGGATGTGCGCCGCCCGTCACGGCCGGCGTCGGTCCGCACGCTCCGTACCCCGTGGGCCGGCAGGGGTTTCGGACGGGGGATCGCGGGGCGGGGGTAAGGTGCTGGGAGGAAAGGTGTTGGGTGTAGGGCAGCACGGCGGGCAAGGGCGAATGAATTCGCTGCAACGACCACACGAAGGCCGCCTTCGCGGACTGGCGGCTCCGTGGTGCGGGCAGGTGCCTGCCATGTGGAGGGTTGGGAAGGCGGCTGGCAGGATGCGGGCGGATCGGGATCGAATTCTCCCCTCTCCGCGAGGAACGAGCGGGGAGGGGCCCGCGTGAGGGATGCGCGCCCGCAGGGCCGAGAACCCGGCGCGCCATGCACGGAACCGGAGGATCTCGCGCGGGATTCCTGGCGCGCCGGGGGCTCGGCGCCGTTGGCAACAGTGGTATCGTTGCCTACGGCGCGCGCAGCCCGGCCCGGAGCGCAGCGGAGGGACACGCCCACCCCAGGCGGTTCATCCGTAAGCAGTTACGAAGATCTCTCGGAAAACGCCTACTCGTCGTCCTCGTCGGGAGGCGGGGCGATGAATACCTTGAGGCGGATCTTCTGCAGGATGTGCTCGTAGATGAGCCGCCCCTTCTCGGCGGAGGCCAGCGCGGCGTCGCCCAGGATCCCGCGGGTGGCGGGGGGAATGCGCCGCAGCCGCCCGATGCTGAACTTTCCGACCTTTCTGGGGTCCACCGTGGGTTCCTGCACCCGATCCATGAGCACCGCGTCCGGCCGCAGGTGCAGCAGCAGCGAGGTGAGCGCCTCGCCGGCGTGCTCCTGGCGCGTGCTCCCCTCCAGCAGGGCGCCCAGGTCCACGCTGAGCGCCTCGACCACGCGGACGCGGGCGTCCATGGCGCGCAGGGTGGCGATGGCCTCGGCGTGGGGCACGTGCGCGTTGGCGGTGATGGCGATGAACTCGCAGAACCCCTGCGACGCCCACACGGCCAGCAGCTCGTTGAGCGCGCGGTGCAGGGTCTTGGCGCGCAGGGCGGCGGTGCCGGCGTACGCCTCTTCACCCGGCAGGTTGACGCCGTAGTGAAAGGTGGGGGCGCGCAGCACGCCGAACTCCAGCGAAAGGTCGCGCGCCAGCGCCTCGGCCACGCAGGTGCCGGCGCCCACGGGCAGGTGCGGACCCGACTGGTCGCACGCGCCCACCGGGACGATGAGCCGGCGGTCGTGCTTGAGGTGGGCGGCGACGTCCGTCCACGGCAGGTCGGAGATGGCGTAGGAGCGCATGGGCTTGGTAGACACGGAAACGACGCTAGCGGATGACACGACGGTGGCGCAAGCCGCACCGTCCGCGCCGCCGCGCCCGGCCCGCCGCATCGGCGACGCGGCGGGGTGGGCGGCGGGGTGGCTGGCGGTGCTGTTTCTTGCGGCCTGGCTGCAGCGGCTGACCCCCGCCTGGCTTCCCGCGGCCGCCGCCTGCGCGGCGGCGTGGGCGGTGCTGGCGCGCTCGGTCCGCGTGCCCTGGCGCATCGCGGGCGCGCTGGCGCTGGCCCTGGCGGTGGGGCTGGCGGCGCGCACGCAGCTGCGCCTGTGGCGCGTGGCCGCGGAGTGGGGCGACGTGCGCTTTGCGGTGGACACCGTCGCCGGCGCGCGGGTGCACGAGGACCTGGACCGCCTGTTCGACCGCGGCGGGCGCGCGGTGCTGGGCGCGGCGGACCTGGTGGGCCCCCGCACGCGGGTGAACGCGGAATTGTTCGCCCGGCTGGAGGAGGTGAGACGGCGCACGGAGACGACGGCGCTGGCGGTGTACCGCGCGGACGGATCGCCCCTGGTGTGGGCGGGCGAGCACCGGGGGACGGTGCCGGACTCGGTGCGCCGGGGGCTGGTGGAGTCGTTCTTCTCGTCCGGCCCGCTCTTTGGCTACGTGTACTTCGCGGAGCGGCTGCAGAGCGGCAACGTGGCGGTGGCGGCCACGCTGCTGGACGCGCACGTGGAGGTGGGGGAGGGGGCGGAGCCGTACGCGGACCGCTTTGCCCGCCGCCACGGGGTGATGCCGCACTTCACCACGCCGGAGCTGGCCCAGGGCGAGGGGATCTGGGACTGGACCACGGAGAACGACACCATCCTCAGCGGCGTCTTCGAGGCGCTTACGCAGGACCGCTGGCGCGACCGCGTGTCGCGCCACGGACGCTGGGAGGTGGGGGCGGCATGGCTGTTCGCGGCACTGCTGCTGGCGGTTGCCTGGTACCGCGGGGGATCGCGCCCGCCGGGCATTCCCATCGCGGCGCTGACGCTCTCTCTCGTCCTGATTCCCCTGGGCGAGGTGCTGCGGGGGATGGCGGGGGCGGCCAGCGCCTTCGCCCCCATCCGCTTCGTCCTCCCCGCGCCGGGAGACGTGACGCTGGGCCAGCTGCTGCTGGTGCTGATGGGCGCGGCGGCGTGGCTGCTGGCGCGGCTGCAGCCCGCCAAAGCGGCGGACCGGCTGCCGCTGGCCCTGCGCGTCGCGCTGGCCGGCGCGGCGCTGCCGGGGGCGGTGGCGCTGGTGCGCGCCTCGGTGGCGGCGGGGGTGCTGGCGGACCAGCCGGCCGGCGGGGCGCCGCTGGTGGTGGCGCTGGCGCTGCTGGGGGCCATTCCCCTCTTCGTGCTCATCGGGCACGGCGGTGAGGGGCGGCGGGTGCGGGTGGAGCACGTGGTCGCGGCGCTCTTCCTGGCGGCGCTGATGGGCTTTGCGCTGGTGGCGGCGTGGTGGCGGCCGGGGCGCGAGGTGCCGGTGTGGGCGGCGGCGCTGTGGGCGGTTCCGTTCGCCATCGCCTCGCTGGGCGTGCCGCGCTCGGAGGTGCGGCGGGGCGCGCTGCTCCCGTGGGCCTGCGCGGGATGGATCGCGGCGACGCTGGCGCTCTCCACCCTGTGGACGATGCACCTGAACGAGCGGCTGCGCGTCTCGGAGCGCGAGATCGCGCGGCTGGGGACGCAGGCGGACCCGTTCCTGGACTTTCTCCTTCGCCAGTTCAGCGAAGAGGTGCTGCGGCTGGACGCGGAGGGGCGGCAGGGGGTGAGCCTGCTCTACCAGGCCTGGGTGGAGGCGGGGCTGGCGCGGGAGGGATACGAGGGACGGGTGACGCTGTGGCAGGACGGCGCGCCGCGGACGGAGCTGCGGCTGGCGGACGCGGCGGTGCCGGCAGAGCGGGTGGCGCAGCTGCTGGAGGCGGCGCGCGGGGCCGAGGAGCCGCGGCTGGAGCGGGTGACCAACGTGCCCGGCCTGCACTACCTGCTGGTGGTTCCGCTGACGGCGGGGCAGAGCGTGTCGGTGGCGGTGCCGCCGCGCGCGTACCTGGGGCGCTCCACCTCGCTGGCGCGCTTCCTGGACCCGGAGAAGCCGGCGGACAGCGGCGTGGGCGCGGCGACGCTGTCGCTGGTTCCCGCGATGACGCACGCGCCGCCGCCCGGCCGGGACATGCGCTGGCTGCGGACGGAGGACGGGTGGCGCAGCGAGATCGGCGTGGCCTTTCCCGGCGCGCAGATGCACGCGCACATGACGGTGCCCACGCCCTCGCGCCTCATCCTGATCGCGCGCGGGCTGCTGGCGCTGGTGATGGTGGTGGGGCTGGCCGCGGCGCTGTGGGCGCTGGCGCGCACGCTGTGCGGCGAGCCGCTGGGGATGGAGCGGGCGCAGTGGGGGTGGCTGTTCACCTTTCGCGGCCGGCTGACGGCGGCGCTGTTCGTCTTCTTTCTGCTGCCGATGGCGGGGTTCGGCGCCACGGCGTACCGCGCGCTGTCGCGCGAGGTGGAGCGCACGGCGGCGGCGCTGGCGGACCGCGCGCTGACGCAGGCGGAGTCCGAGGCGCACGGCCAGCCCCTGGGCGAGCTGGCGCGGCACGTAGGGGCGGACCTGCTGCTGTACCGCGACGGCGTTCTCTCGCAGGCGGCGGCGCCGGAGGTGATCGACCTGGGGCTGTACCACGCCTGGCTCTCGCCGCCCGTCTTTCTGGACTTCGCGGTGGGCGAAGCGGTGGAGCGGGCGGAGAACCGCGAGCTGGCCAACCACGAGTACCTGGTGGCGTACCGCCGCTTCGGCGACCGGCAGGTGCTGGCCTCGCCCACGCCGCTGGCCACGGGCGAGATCGCGCGGCGGCAGCAGGAGCTGGCGGACGTGGTGGCGCTGGCGGGGCTCTTCGGCGCGGCGCTGTCCGTGGTCCTCTCCCTCCTCGTTGGACGCGCGCTGTCGCGGCCCATCGAGGCGCTTTCGGGCGCGGCGAGCGCGGTGGGCGCGGGCGACCTGTCGGTGCGCCTGCCCGGCGGCCGGCGCGACGAGTTCGGGCGCGTGTACCGCTCGTTCAACCGCATGGTGCGCAGCCTGCGCCAGGCACGCAGCGCGCTGGTCAGCGAGACGCGGCGCACGGAGGCCATCGTCTCCGAGGCGGGGACGGGCGTGCTGGCGCTGGACGCCTCCGGCCGGGTGCAGCTCATCAACCCCCGCGCGGGGCAGATCCTGGGCGCGGAGGTGCCGGTGGGGTCGCGCATCCCCGAGGACCAGCCGGTGCCCGCGATGGTGGCCGCCACGCTACGCGACTTCCTTGCCTCGGGCGCGCGCGAGCGGGTGGACGAGCGCGAGGTGGACGGGCGCACCATCCGCCTGCGGATGCGCAGCCTGCACACGGACGGGCCGCGCGGCGCGGTGCTGGTGGTGGAGGACGTGACGCGCGAGATCACCAGCGCCCGCGTGCTGGCCTGGGGTGAGATGGCGCGGCAGGTGGCGCACGAGATCAAGAACCCGCTGACACCCATCAAGCTGGCGGTGCAGCACCTGCGCCGCGCCTACAAGGACGGGCGCGACGACTTCGGCACCATCCTGGACCGCAACGTGGCCAGCATTCTCCAGGAGATCGACCACCTGGGCGAGATCAGCCGCGCCTTTGCCCGCTTCGGCGCGCCGGCGGAGGAGGGCGCCCCCGCGGAGCCGGTGGACGTGCGGCGCGTGGCCGACGAGACGCTGGCGCTGTACCGCGGCGGCCACGACGGCATCGACTACGCGCTGGAGGTCGATCCGGAGCTGCCGCGCGTGCTGGCCCGCTCCGGCGAACTCAAGGAGGTGCTGGTGAACGTGCTGGAGAACGCGCGCGGTGCGCTGGACGGCGGCGGGCGGGTGCGGATCGCGGCGGCGCCGGCGGGCGGGGGCCAGTGGGTGCACGTGGACGTGGCCGATACGGGCGAGGGGATCTCGCCGGAGTCGCTCCCCCGCATCTTCGAGCCGCAGTTCTCCACGCGAAGCAGCGGGACGGGGCTGGGGCTGGCCATCGTCAAGCGGCTGGTGGAGTCGTGGGGCGGGGAGGTGACGGTGGATTCCGTCGTGGGCGAGGGGACGACGGTGCACCTGCGGCTGCGGGTGGCGGAGGGTGAAGGGGTGAAGGGGTGAAGGGGTGAAGGGGTGAAGGGGTGAAGGGGTGAAGGGGTGAAGGGGTGAAGGGGTGAAGGGGTGAAGGGGTGAAGGGGGGTGTTCGTCGATGGCTGGACGGGGGCGCTCGCCTGGAGCCACGTGCGTACCGGATGGTAGATTGGATGGGAGGGTTCGTGGCGAAGGGAGAGGTTTGCGTTTGCTGCGGATGTTGCGAAGACTGCGGATGGTGATTAGCTTTGGTGTGCAGGCAGCTCAACCGGATCAGTGTTCCCATGGCAGTTGCACAACCCATCGGCGTCCTTGAACCCGACGCGCGGCTTTCGCAGGCGGCGCTGCGGGCCCGTGATCTCGTCGCCGAGGCGGTGCAGCAGGCGCCGGAGCCCCACGAGGGGGCGGGCACGGTGCGCATCGAGCAGGTAGAGCTTTCGCGCCCCCTGGCCGACATGCTCGTCCGAATTCTCGATGACCTGGCGCAGGGGCACACGGTCGCGGTTCACACCATCGCGGACGGGGAGGAAGAAGTGACCACCAGCAAGGCCGCGCGCATCCTGGGCATGTCGCGCCCCACGCTCATCGATCTGCTCGAAAAGGGGCTCATCCCCTACCGCATGGTGGGGACGCACCGGCGCGTGCCCATCGTGGGGCTGCTCGCCTACAAGATGAGCACCCGGCGCGGCGGCGCGGCACCCTCGCGCGCCGAAAAGCTGCGCGCCCTCGAGGAGATGGCCGACTACACGGACCGGCTGGGCCTGGGCTACTGATGCGGGCCGCGGCCGCGGTGCTGGACGCGAACGTCCTGTATCCGTTCCAGCTGCGCAACCTGCTGCTTCACCTGGCGGTGGACGGGCTGTTCGATCCGCTGTGGTCGGAGCAGATCGTGGACGAATGCGTGCGCAACCTGCGCGCGAGCGCCGGGCTTACCGAGGAGCAGTGCGCGCACCTGGTGGGGCAGATGCGCGGCGCGTTTCCGGAAGCCTGGGGCGCGGGGTTCGAGGGTGCGGCGGACGGGCTGGTGCTGCCCGACGAGGGCGACCGCCACGTGGTCGCGCTGGCGGTGCACCAGGAGGCGGACTTCATCGTCACGCGCAACCTGCGGCACTTTCCGGGCGACGTGCTGCGCCCGCGCGGCATCCGGCCGGTGGATCCGGACGAGTTCATCGTGCGCCTGTGGCGACGGAACGGGCCGGCGGTGCTCTGCGCGGCGGAGCGGCACCGGCTGTCGCTTCGCCGCGCACCGCTTTCCGCGCAGGAGTACCTGGAGTCGCTCCGGGTGCACGCAGGCCTGCCTCGAACGGTGCGCCGGCTGGCCATGGCGGGATTCGCGGCGATGATGGCCGCATGAGGAAGCGCCCTCGTCCGCGGGTCCGGACGGGGCGCTTCGGTGCTGCGGGATGGCTGCCGCGGTCAGGCTACGGCGGCGCTTCGGTGTTGCGGGACCGGTGCCGCCGTCAGGCCACGGCGGCGCGGAGGGCGTCGAGCAGCGCGTCCACGTCCGCGGGCTCGCTGTAGGCGCCCGGCGCCACGCGCACGGCGTCGCCGCGGACGGAGACGGTGACGCGGCGCTCGCGCAGCAGCTCCTGCAGGCGCGCGGCGTCCACCGAATCCGGCAGGCGCAGGCCGAACATGTGCCAGCCGCGCCACGCCTCGTCCTCCACGGTGTAGCCCAGCCGCCGCGCCTCGTCCACCGCGTCCGCCATCAGCGCGCGGCAGTAGGCCTGCACGTTCTCCGGGCCCCACCCCAGCAGCATCTCGAGCGCGGCGATCAGCATGGGCATGTAGACGAAGCTGCTGCGGCCGCCCATGTCGAAGCGCGCGGCGCCTGGCTGGTATTCGTCCTCGTAATCCACCAGCCCCGCGAAGTTCTCGCTCCCCCGCCGTCCCAGCCACGTCTCTTCCAGCGGCCGGCCACCGTCCAGGCGCGGGCCGTACCACGCCACGCCCAGTCCGTACGGACCCATCATCGTCTTGTAGGTGGCGCAGATGAGGGCGTCGGGCTGAACGCGCTGCACGTCGAACGGCATCGAGCCCACGGACTGCGTGCCGTCGATGACGAACATCGCCCCCACCTGCCGCACGCGCTCCCCGATCCGCTCCAGGTCGAAGCGCGTCCCGTCCGCCCAGTGCACGTTGCCCAGCGCCACGAGCGCGGTGTCGGCATCGATCGCCTCCAGCAGCCGGTCATTCCACTCCTCGCCGCGGCGCGGGCTTCCCGGCGTGGGGGCCACGGCCCGCAGCTCCGCGCCGGTATCAGCGCAGAGGCTGCGCCAGCTGTAGACGTTGCTGGGGAACTGCGCGTGCGCCACCACCACGTTCTGCCCGCGCCGCAACGCGAGGTTCTTTGCCACGGTCGCGATGCCGTACGACACCGCGGGGATGAACGCGACGCGCGACGGCTCCGGCGCGTTGACCAGCCGCGCGAACAGCGCGCGGGCGCGGTCGGCGTCGGTAAAGAAGTCCACCGGGCGGATGCGGGTGGGATCGCGGCGGCGCAGGAGGGCCGCCATCCCCGCCTCTTCCACCGGGCGCGCGAGCGGGCTGAGGTACGCGGTGTTCAGGTAGTGCTCGCCCTCGGGAAGCGAGAACAGGTGGCGCTGGCTGGTGAGCATGGCCGGAGTCGCGGGCGGATCGATTCGCGTGGACGCAGCAGAGGAGCGTGCCGGACCGCACGCCGCGAGTCGCATTCCATTCCGCTTCGGCCTACGCGCCTCCGCGCATGCCGGCCCTGGCAAAAGAATAGTCTCACTCAGAGGACGCAGAGGCCGCAGAGAAAACCACTCCGCCTCCTCTGCTTCTTTCTGGCGTGAGGCAGGTCTTTTTGTGGATTTGATATCAGGCCTCCTGATGCGCCGCCGCCCCGCCGTTCACGAGGCGTGGAGTGCCAACCTCGCGCCGACGGACCAGCGCCAGAACGGCGGCGCGCGCAGACTGCCGATACCGCCCGCCCAGCTGCACCAGGAACATTCCGATCATCACCGGCAGGCTGTGGGCGAACGCGACACATGCCGCCATCAGCGCCCAGCACGCCACCACGCACCTGCCGCCGGTGATGGCGCCGGCGCGGACACACTCCACATCCCCTCGCCACCCGCGTGTGGCGGGCGTCGTCGGGCGCGGATGCGAGGCGGCATGCCGATTGGATCGGCCGATCTCCCAAAGCCCCGCGACGATCATTACACACACCGCTGCCGTCGGCGACTCCACGCGCGAAGCCGCCAGCCTCCACACGGCATCGATCACCAGCATCGCGAGCATCCAGACGGCCAGGTACGCCGCTACGAACGCGGCGATGGCGCGGTGGCGGCGCCGCCACGGGCTGAAGCGCGCCACGCTCCGCACGTCGGCGATGACGAGGGGGAGCATCATCGCGACGATCATCGCGGCCAGCCCGAACGCGTCCACGCTCGCGCCGTGAGCCGCCCCGTGGCCTGCGTGCGCATGAGGCTGCGGATGCGGCTGCGCGGCGAGGAGCACCCACGCGGCTGCGGCGGCCGGCAGCATCCACCACTCCGGATGGCGGCTGCCGAGCCGGCGGAGCCCGCGGAGCGTACGTGGCATGCGGGAAATGCGCGCGTTCGCCGTTCGTGGAATCAGGTGCGGGTGAGACGAGTGCTCTGCCGCGGGGAGTTCGGGCATGAATGCTCCTCTGCATGAAAGACCGGGGGATGCAGCACGCATCGCGGTGCGTACGGAGTGTAGACGGTCCCCGCGGAGCGATTTTCCCCCTCCTTGACCGCGTGCGATCGAAACCGCGCGGTGGCCCTTCTGGTGTGGGCGGCGGGTAGTGATCGTGTCGGAGCTGGCGCATCGGTCCCGATCCTCCCGCGCCAGCGCTGGCATGCGTTAATCCCAGTCCCCACCAGGCAAGTTGACGAAGCAAACGGCTGCTGCTACCGTTGTGGCGCGGCGGTTTTTCGCGCCCGTCATCCCCATCGAAAACGGAGCACTCCCTTGCTTGCACGAGCCCTTGCCGGCGCGGTGCTCGGCATCGACGCGTACATGGTCACCGTGGAGGCCGACGTGGCCAGCGGCCTTCCCGCGATCTTCACCGTGGGCCTGCCCCAGGGGGCGGTAAAGGAAGGCCGCGAGCGCGTTGTCGCCGCCGTGCAGAACAGCGGGTACCTGGTGCCGCCCAAGCGCATCACCGTGAACCTGGCGCCCGCGGACATCGCGAAATCGGGGAGCGGGTTCGACCTGCCGATCGCGATGGGAATCGTGGCGGCGACGGGGCAGCTGCGCTCCGAGGACCGGCTGGGGCGCTACCTGCTCCTGGGCGAGCTGGCGCTGGACGGCGGGCTGCGGCCCATCCGCGGCGCGCTTCCCATCGCCATCACGGCACGGACGGCGGGGCTCGCGGGCGTGGTGCTGCCGCGCGACAACGTGGCCGAGGCCGCGGTGGTGGAGGGGCTGGAGGTGCGCGCCGCGGACACGCTTCTGGAGGTCATCCGCTTCATCGAAGGCTCGGCGGACCTGCCGCGCGCCACGGCGGACCGCGACGCGCTCTTTCGCACCGCCTGCGAGTACGACGCGGACTTCGCGGACGTAAAGGGGCAGGAGCACGTCAAGCGGGCGCTGGAGGTGGCCGCCGCGGGGTCGCACAACGTGCTGATGGTGGGGCCGCCCGGCTCGGGCAAGACCATGCTGGCGCAGCGGCTTCCCGGCATCCTGCCCCCGCTGACCTTCGAGGAGGCGCTGGAGACGACCAAGATCCACTCGGTCGCCGGGCTGCTGATGGGCGGCAAGTCGCTCATCATCGGCCGGCCGTTCCGGAATCCGCACACCACCATCAGCGACGCCGGGCTCATTGGCGGCGGAAGCAACCCGCGGCCGGGCGAGGTGTCGCTGGCGCACAACGGCGTGCTGTTCCTGGATGAGCTGGCGGAGTTTCGCCGCAACGTGCTGGAGGTGATGCGCCAGCCGCTCGAGGACGGGCGCGTGACGCTGAGCCGCGCCGCCGTCTCGCTGACGTATCCGTCGCGGTTCATGCTGGTCGCGGCCATGAACCCGTGTCCGTGCGGATACCACGGAGACGGGCAGCGCCGGTGCACCTGCAATCCCCTGGCGGTGCAGAAGTACCTGGGGCGCGTGTCGGGTCCGCTGCTGGACCGCATCGACCTGCACGTGGAGGTGCCGGCCGTGCGCTACCGCGACCTGGCCGACACGCGCGCGGGCGAGCCGTCCTCCGCCATTCGCGAGCGGGTGGCACGGGCGCGCGAGATCCAGCGGGCGCGCTTCGAGGGGCGCGCCGACATCCACGCCAACGCGCACATGGCGCCGCGCGACCTCAAGGAGTTCTGCAGCGTCAGCGAGGGAAGCGACGCGCTGCTGCGCACGGCCATCGCGCGGCTGGGGCTGTCCGCGCGCGCCTACCACCGCGTCATCAAGATCGGACGCACCATCGCGGACCTGGAGGGCGGCGGCGACATCACCACCGCGCACGTCAGCGAAGCCATCCAGTACCGCTCGCTGGACCGCGCCTCCGCGGCGCCGGCACCTGTACACGCGTGAAAGAGAGGATCATGGAGCGCAGACGACCACGGGTCGTGATCATCGCCGGGATCAACGGCGCGGGAAAGACGACGGCGGCTCCCCTGCTGTTGCGGGAGTTCGGGATCGACGTCTATCTGGACGCGGATGCGATCGCAAAGCTGCTGGCCGATGACCCGCAGCGCGCGGCGATCGGCGCGGGCCGGCTGATGCACGCGCGGATCGCGGAGCTCCGCTCGGCTCGTGCGGATTTTGCCCTGGAGACCACGCTCTCGGGGCTGTCTCTGCGGCGGACCCTTGAACAGTTGCACGCAGCGGGTTATGAGAGTTACTTGCTGTATCTCTGGCTGCCGAGCGCGCGGCTTGCGGTCAGCCGCGTCAGTGGCCGCGTGCGCACCGGTGGGCACCACATTCCTTCGGAGGATATCCTGCGGCGCTACCTGCGCAGCGTGTACAACTTCGAAGCCGTCTACCGTCACCTCGTGACCGAGTGGAGAGTGTACAATTCGGTCCATGGTGCCTGGGGCACGGGCGGGGACGTCGTCGCACGGGGCGATGACCATGGCGCGGTAGACGTTTACGACGCGGGTGTGTGGCGCGAAATTCAGGCGCAGTCGGCTTTGCGATCGACTGAGGGAGGGACTGATGAGTGAAGAACAGGGCTTCCGGCAGAAGTGGCGTGACGGAAAGGCCATCGACAAGGTGATGGACCTCGCGTTCCATGACGCGGTGCGTCGTCACCGGGCCGCGAACGTGCCCATGGCGATGTGGGAGAATGGTGAGGTTCTGCACATGTCCCCCTTCGACATCCCGCTCCCCGACGATCCGGCGGAGCCGCCGAAGCGCCGCGCGGCGGGCTGAACACCGGAACGCCGCACCGGGACGCCAGATTCGCGTTCGGCCCGCATCTTGAACCGGGGCGCGCGGCTGCGGCGGGCCGAGTGCGTCCGCCGTGCGGGTCCCTGTCGCGCGAGCTCTTGTTGCATCCGCCGTTCCGATCAGGCCGAAGCGTTCGGCGGCTCCGCGTGCACGCCGCGCGGGGCTGACGATGCCGATTCCGCCCCTGCTGGCGCCTCCCCACTCCACGGACGAGCTGCTGCGCACTCTGCAGCAGCGCGAGGAGTGGTTCCGCGCCGTGTTCGAAGGGTCCGCGATGGGGATCGCGGTGGTGGACATGGAAGGGCGCTTCATCGACGCCAACGCGGCGTTCCAGCGCATCATCGGCCGGGGAGCGGACGAGCTGCGGCGCATTCCCTTTCACTCGCTCAACCACCCCGACGACCACGCCCACGAGGCGCTGCAGTTTCGCCGCCTGGTGAGCGGCGAGCTTTCCAGCTACCAGCTCGAGAAGCGCTACCTGCGCCCGGACGGCACCGAGCTGCCGGTGCGGCTGACCACGTCGGTGGTGCGCGACGGCGACGGGCGCCCGCGCTTTGGCGTGATCATGGTGGACGACCTGACCCACCGCACCCGCGCCGAAGAAGAGCGCGAGGCGCTGGAAGAGCGGCTGCGCCACCTGGCCCTGCACGACCCGCTGACGGGACTGCCCAACCGCGTGCTGCTGGCCGAGCGGATGCACGCCGCGCTCGACGGCGGCGACGAGGGAGAGGGATGCGGCACCTGTGCGGTGCTGTTCCTGGACCTGGACCGCTTCAAGAACGTCAACGACTCGCTGGGCCACGGCGTGGGCGACGAGCTGCTGCGGCAGGTGGCGCTGCGGCTGGCCGCCTGCGCGCGCCCCGGCGACACGGTGGCGCGCTTTGGCGGCGACGAGTTCATCATCCTGCTGCGCGGCGCCGGGCGCGAGCAGGCGCTGCAGGTGGCGGCGCAGGTGCGCGAGGTGCTGGCCGCGCCGCTGGAGCTGGGCAGCTACCGCACGTACACCACCGCCACGGTGGGCATCGCGGTGGCCGACGGCACGGCGATCTCGTCCGACGAGCTGCTGCGCAACGCCGACATGGCGATGTACTACGCCAAGGCCGGTGGGGGCACGCGCTGCGCCGTCTTCGACCGCTCCATGCACCGCGCCGTGCTGGAGCGGCTGGGGCTGGAGACGGACCTGCGGGCGGCGCTCTCGCGCGGCGAGCTGCGGCTGTTCTTTCAGCCCATCGTGTCGCTGGAGAACGGTGCCGTGGTCGCGGCGGAGGCGCTGGCGCGGTGGGAGCACCCGGTACACGGCCGCGTTCCGCCGGACCGCTTCATCACCCTGGCCGAAGACACGGGGCTCATCGCGTCGCTGGGCGCGTGGGTGCTCAACGAGGCGGCGCGGCAGCTGGCCGAGTGGCGCGCCACGCTGGCCGGCGCGGCGGCGCTGGAAGTGAGCGTGAACCTTTCACCCCGGCAGCTGAAGGAGCCGGGGCTGGTTGAGGCGGTGGCCGCCACGCTGGGCGAGCACGGCCTTCCCGCCGCGGCGCTCAAGCTGGAGCTGACGGAAAGCTCGCTGGTGGAGGATTCCGCCGCGGCGGCCGGGGTGCTGCGCGCGCTGAAGAAGCGCGAGGTGCAGGTGTACCTGGACGACTTCGGCACGGGGTACAGCAGCCTGAGCACGCTGCACCGGCTTCCCCTGGACGCGCTGAAGATCGACCGCTCGTTCGTGGCGGGGATGGACGGCGGCACCACCGGCGCGCACAAGGGCGCCGAGATCGTGCGCACCATCGTGTCGCTGGCCCGCAGCCTGGGCGTGCGCGTGGTGGGCGAGGGGGTGGAGACCAGCGAGCAGCTGGCCGCCCTGCGCGCCCTGGGGTGCGACTTTGCGCAGGGCTACCTGATCTCGCCGCCCCTGCCGCCGGACGAGTTCGCGGCGGCCTTCCTGGGCGCACCGGCGGTTCCGTGAGCCGATGTGAGCTACTGCGGCGGTCAAGGTAGAGTTCCGCGGCCGTGTTGAACCTCTGCGGGTGCAACAAGCCGCAATCCACCGATCGCGCCGGACCCCTCATGTCGACGCCTTTCATGTTTTCGACGCCGCATTCCGGAGAATCTCTCGTCGAAGAGTACCCGATCGAGAAGTGGATCATATGGGCGGGAGCCGGAATCTCCCGCGACCCGCCCGCGGCCCTGCCACTCGGCTTTCCGCTGACTGATTTCGCGCTCGAAGAGACATGCGGCACCGAAGTCCGCGAAAAGCTTCTCGCGGTGTGGAAGCAGGCGAATGAAATCTGCTCGGAACCCGATTGGGCGGAACCGTTTTCGTGGCGACCGCGGCTGGAAAGCGTTCTCGGCGGGCTCGCCGAACTGGAGCGTGACGCGGTAGAGCCCGCCCTGGCGTTCATGCCCGGCTTCACCTCCTTCGCGGAGGCGCCGCCGAACGCTAACCACGTCGCCCTTGCTTCGCTCGTGCTCCGGGGCGCGGCCTTGTTTACCTCAAACTTCGATCTCTGCATCGAGGAGGCCGTCCGGCGGCTGACGGGGCGTACGGAGCCGTTTGCCGTCTACTCGGCGGGTTCCGTGGTCCGGTTCCGTCTGAGTCCGGAGTTCGGGGCAGGGGAGATCGTGCACTTTCACGGGGTGGCGAACGACCCGGAGTACCTGGGCGCGACACTCTCACGCATCAAAGAAGGACTTCCCAGGCCGTTTCAGCCACTGGAGGAACGCCTCGAATCGGGCGGGCTGCTGTTGATGGTGGGGTACAGCGTGAGCGATTCCTTTGATGTAACACCGTACTTCAGGGAGCAACCGCCGCGTGCGTGGCCGGCATCCGCACTGGTATTCGTGCAGCACGATGGCGCAGCTGCCCCGGCCAGCCTCTCCGCGCTACGGACGGCGTTCGGCAGATCGGCGCTACTGCCGGCGAACACGGGAAAGCTGATTGCCCGTCTTGCGGGGATCGCTTCGCCGGGGCACAGCCTACCGGATTTCGACTGGGCCGCGGCGTTCCGCCGCCGGCTGGCGGCCGCGGCGCTGGAAGGGCAGAGAGCCGTGCGGACCTGCGCCGTGGCAAACGCGCTCGGCCTGAACGTGGACGTGCTCGACCCCCATGCCTATGCGCGTGCCGAAGCGAGCAATCCCGGGTTCGATCCACGACGCTACCATCATCTGCTGGCGATCGCGGGGCGTGAGCGCGGTGCGCCGGCCAAGGAGATTGAGCACCACCGGCTCGGTGGGGGAGCCGAGAGTGAGACGCTCGGCTCCGCATACGCGCGGGGGCGGCTGCTGAGCGCTCGCGCCCGGGCGATGAGCCCCGCCGAGATCCTGCGGGTGGCGCGCGACGCCAAGGAGTTGACGTGGGAGCCGTACACGTCGATGTCCACACATGGGCGGGTGCTGCTCGCCCCGTATCTGGCGCTTCCCTGGAAGCCACCCCGACGTACCGCTGAAGTCGATTTGATAGAGCAGTTGGTGCGGGTTGCGGAAGCGCTGGGCCGGCGTCCGTTGCGGGGCGTGCTCTTCGTGCGGCAGGTCGCAACGGCCTGGCGTTTCCGGTTGCTGCTGAACGCACTGCTCCGCGGCGCACCTGATCCAGGGCTGGAACGGGAGATTCTCGGCCTCTACGCGGAACTCGCCGATCTCGCAGGCTTCGTCAGCAGCTACCGGGATTTCGCCATCGTCCGCGTGCTGCGGGCTCGATACGTGGACCATGTCGATCGGCAGGCCTTGCTGCGCGAGGCGGATGCCTTCATCCGCCGGTCGGCGGCGCTCGCCCGCGTTGTTGGGGATGCAAGCGGTCGGCGCCGTGCGCGCAGGGTCCGTGCGTACCTCGGCGCGGTGCGGCTTTTCTGGTCGTGCAACGTCGGGAAAGCGGCGCCGCCAATCAAGGGGTGATGAGCTTGGCGGTACGGGCGATGATGCGGACCCGTGTGACCGGAAAGCGCGGCCCGATCCGCATCGGCCCGCATCTTGAACGGCGGAACCGTGCGGGGGACCGACTGCGTCCACCGCACGCGTACCCTGTCTCGTGGATTCCGTGGTGTCCAGCCCTTCCCGTCTGCAGCAGATCTTCAGCCGCCTGCTGGCTCAGCGGCGTACGGACCACCGCCCCGGCGCCGCGCCCGGCCGGCGCGCGGCGGACTACGAGCCCATCCGCGGCTGGCGCCCGTCGCTGATCATCGCGCTGGGGATCGCGCTCCTGGACTGGGGCATCAAGGCCGCGATCATCGCCTCCATGCCCATCGGCCACTTTCGCCCGGTGATCGACGGCGCCGTGGCGCTGTGGCACGTGCGCAACCCGGCGATGATCCTGGGGCTGTGGGCCAACTTTCCCCTGGGCGGCCGCAAGGTGCTGGCGGCCGTCGCCGCCGTTCTGGGGCTGCTGGTGCTGCTGCAGATCGTTGGGCGCGCGCACCGGCTGCCCGGCAACCAGCGGCGCTGGGCGTGGGTGTTCGTGGGCTTCGTGCTCGGCGGGATGATGGGCAACCTGGGCGAGCGGCTGATCCACTGGGGCGTCACGGATTACCTGTCCATCCGCTACGGCGACTACTGGCTGCCGCCCGGCAACGTGGCCGACATCGCGCTGTTCCTCTCCATCCCGCTCGCCATTCCGGTGATCGTGTTCGAGATGATGGGCCGGGCCCGCCGCGGCCGCGCACGGCCCATGCACCCCTCCGGGCCGGAGCCGCGCGCGGTCTGATCCGCACCCGGGGACGGCTGGCGGGGTACGGGAGGGCGCGCCTATCTTGGGCGCGCCCTTTTTCTTGTCTTTCAGCAGCAGACGTGATGGTTCCCGATACCAAGCGCCAGCACCTGGTCCGCGTTCTCCGCGAGTGCGGCTCCGTCGTCGTTGGCTACAGCGGCGGGGTGGATTCCGTCTTCCTGGCGCGCGTCGCGGTGGAGGCGCTGGGTGCGGAAAACGTGCTGGCGGTGACGGGAAAGAGCGACAGCATCGCCTCGTGGATGGAGGACACGGCGCGCGAGGTGGCGCAGCGCTTCGGCATTCCCTGGCTGGAGCTGGAGACGCACGAGATCGACGACCCGCGCTACGCCGCCAACCCCAGCAACCGCTGCTACTTCTGCAAGAGCGAGCTGTGGACGCGGCTGGCGGACGTGGCACGCGAGCAGGGCTTCGGGGCGGTGCTGGACGGCAGCAACGCCGACGACGTGGGCGACCATCGGCCGGGCGCGGTCGCCGCGACGGAGAACGCCGTCCGCTCGCCGCTGCTGGAGGCGGGGCTGACGAAAGACGAGATCCGCGAATGGTCGCGCGAGCTGGGGCTGCCCACCTGGGACCAGCCCGCGGCGCCCTGCCTGGCCAGCCGCATCCCCTACGGCATCGCCGTCACGCCACAGCGGCTGCGGCAGATCGAGACCGCCGAGCTGGGGTTGCGGGCGCTGGGCTTTCGTGACTTCCGCGTGCGGCACCACGACGGCCTGGCGCGGCTGGAGGTGCATCCCGCGGAGATCGCCCGCATGGCGGACCATCGGGCCAAGATCGCGGAGGCGGTGCGGGCGGCGGGGTTCCGGCGTGTGCTCATCGACCTGCAGGGCTACCGCCGCGGCTCGCTGAACGAGGGGCTGGCGGGCGCGCAGCTGGTACAGCTGGGAGCGTTTGGTGAACGGGTGAACGGGTGAACGGGATGGCGGCGGACGATCCGCGGATCGCGCAGGCGGAGCGCGTGCTGGCCGGGCACGGCGTGGCGGCGGACGTGTCGGTCGAGGGGCACGAGCGCGAGATCGCGGCCCTGCGCGTGGCGGGGGACGCGTGGGCGCGGATGCTGGGCGACGAGGGCGCGGCGATCGCGGCGGAGGTCAAGGCGCTCGGCTTTCGCTACGTCGCCCTCGACCTCGCCGCACAGGATGACGACGGCAGCGCCGGCTGATCGGTGACGGACGACGTCGTCTACCTGGACTACGCGGCGACCTCCGCGCTTCGCCCCGAGGCGGTGACGGAGGCGGTCGTGCGCTACCTGCGCGACGTGGGCGCCACCCCCGGCCGCGCGGGGCACCGGCGCGCGGTGGAGGCGGGGCGCATCGTCCTGCGCTGCCGGCGCGCGCTCGCGGCGCTCTTCAACATCCCCGGCGACCCCGGCCGCGTTACCCTGCACCTGAACGCCACGCACGCGCTGAACGCGGCCCTCTTCGGGCTGCTGAGGCCCGGGGACCGTGTCGTGCGCACGGAATACGACCACAACGCCGTCCGCCGTCCCGTGCTGGCGCTCAGCCAGCGCGGCGTGCAGGCCGTGGTCATCGAGGGCGATGCGCACGGCGGCATCAGCATGTTCGAGGTGGAGCATGCCCTGAAGGGTGCGCGGCTGCTGGTGATCCCCCACGCCAACAACGTCATCGGAAACGTGCTGCCGGTGGCGGACCTTGCGGAGCGGGCGCACGCGGCCGGCGCGCTGGTGCTGGTGGATGCCGCGCAGTCCGCCGGGCACCTGCCGGTCGACGTTCAGCGGATGGGGATCGACCTCCTGGCGTTCACCGGCCACAAGGGGCTGCTGGGGCCGCAGGGGACGGGGGGATTGTGGATCCGGGAGGGCATCGAGCTGCCGCCGACGTACTTCGGGGGGACGGGGGGGGATTCGGATTCGCCGGACATGCCCGCGCTGCTGCCGGACCGGCTGGAGGCGGGGTCGATGAACGGCCCCGGGATCGCCGGGCTGCTCGCGGGGGTGGAGTGGCTGCTGGAGCGGGGGATGGATGCCGTCGCGCGGCACGAGTACGGGCTGCGGACGCGCCTGTGGAACGCGCTGGACGAGATTCCCGGCGTTCGCATGCACTCGCCGGCGGGGCTGGACCTCGCCGGGATCGTGACCATCACCATCGACGGGATCGATTCGTCCGAAGCGGCGCTGCGGCTGGACCGCGAGTTCGGGGTGCTGGTGCGCGCGGGGCAGCACTGCGCGCCGGAGTCGCACGAGATCCTGGGCACCGGCGCGACCGGAGCCCTGCGCTTCTCCATCGGCTGGGCGACGACGGACGCGGAGATCGGCCGCGCGGCGGCGGCGGTGCGCCACCTCGCGGAAACAAAAGCCGGCGCGCGCGGGTAGCCTGAACGCGACCGTCCACCGGGCGAGACAGGGAAAGCGGATGCGGATCAGGCGGAATCAACCTGCCGCATCAGGACGTCGCATCGGGGCGGGGATGATGTGGTCGCGGATTGGATCGCCGGATCGCGGCGTCCGCGCCAGGAGCGAATGAATTCGCCGCTGGAAAATCGCAAAGTCCGCCTTCGCGCCGCCTTCGCGGACTGTAGCGGCGGGTGTCGGGCGGATTGGAAGGGTGCGGAGGCGGCCGCCATGGTTGCGGACGCGCAGGTGCGTGGGATGCCGCACACGGCCGGGCCGCCGAGTCCACACCAGGAGCGAATGAATTCGCCGCTGGAAAATCGCAAAGTCCGCCTTCGCGGACTGTAGCGGCGGGTGTCGGGCGGATTGGAAGGGTGCGGAGTCGGCCGACACGGTTGCGGACGCGCAGGTGCGTGGGATGCCGCACACAGCCGGGCCGCCGAGTCCACGCCAGGTGGACTTTGTGCAGTTGCAGTGGCGAATTCATTCGCTCCCGCGGGCGGACTGCAGGGCGCCTGTTTCGTTCGAAGGCATTGCGATCTGCGCACGAAGATCGAGCAAGAAATCTGAAGGGATAAAGACGATGGCGCGGAGAGGCGTGGTGGGGAAGCTGCTGTTGCTCGTGCTGCTGGCGGTGCTGGCCGGCGGCGCGTGGATGTTCCGCGGGTTCATCCCCGGACCCTGGCAGCGCGAAACGGTGATCACCGAGGTGTCCGAGGCGGGCGCCGTGGCGGCCGACGCCAAGCTGAAGCGGCTGCGCGAGGAGGGCGACACGGTGCGGCTGAGCGGCGCGGAGTTCACCAGCTACGTGCGCTACCGCATGGCCAACCGCTTCGCCACGGGCGACCTGGAGCTGCCCACCGTCAACTTCGAGGGGCAGACGGTCAAGGTGGCGGGACGGCTGCCCAAGGACCGCATTCCCCCGGCGCAGCTGCGGCAGCTGGGCGCGGGCGCGGACTTCATTCCCGACACGGCGGACATCGGGGTGGATGGAAGTCTGCGGATGCTGGCTCCCGGCCGCGGCGCGCTGAAGGTCCAGTCCGCCTCGTTCGCCCGGTTCCCCATCCCCCGCGAGCGCTACCTCCCCATCCTGGACCGCATCGGCGGGATGGACGAGCCGGGGCTGGAGCGCGATGAGGTGGCCTTTCAGCTGCCTCCCGGCGTCGGCGCGGCGCGCGTGGAGAACGGGATGCTGGTCCTGGCGCCGGGCGAGCAGCGGTAGGAAGCCCGGAGCCCAGCCCAGCGGGAGCGAATGAATTCGCCGCTGGAAGTTCGCGAAGTCCGCCTGCGCGGACTGTGGCCGCGAGTGCTGCGCGCTACGGCGGGCGCGGAAGAGGCCGACGGTAGATTCCTCAGTCGCGCGCTGGGCCCACGGCAAGGGAGAGGCTTGTGTGGCGCTCCTTCGGAATGACATCCGGTCGGTTGGCCACGCGCCCGGTTGCGGACGCGCAGGTGCGTGGGATGCCGCACGCCGACCGGCCGCCGAGTCCGCGAAGGCGGACTTTGCGCCTTTCCCGCGGCGAATTCATTCGCTCCCGCGGGGCGGATTTCCAAAATCGAATCCGCGACCTGCCGGAGCGTGATCGAATTCTCCTCCTCTCCGCGAGGAACGAGGGGGGGGAGGGGCCGGGGGAGGGGACCCCAAGGGACGCAGTTCGATCCTCCACATCGCAGTCGAATCCGTCTACACTCCAGATAAACAGACCCACGATGGCACGCATTCTGGTCGTTGACGACGAGGAAGGCATCCGCCGCGTCCTGCACCAGCTGTTCGAGTACGAGGACCACGAGGTGCGCTCGGCGGGCGGCGGGGCCGAGGCCATCGCCATCCACCAGGAGTTCCACCCCGACGTCACCTTCCTCGACGTGAAGATGGCGCGGATGGACGGTCTGGAGGCGCTCACCCGCATCCGCGAGAACGACCCCGCGGCCGTGGTCATCATGATCAGCGGCCACGGGACCATCGACACGGCGGTGGAAGCCACGCGCCGCGGCGCCTTCGACTTCCTCGAAAAGCCGCTGGACACCGACCGGCTGCTGGTCGTGCTGCGCAACGCGCTGCAGCAGCAGGGGCTGGTTCAGGAAAACCTGCGGCTGCGCGGCGAGATCGAAAGCCGGCACCAGATCGTGGGCCGCAGCTTTGCGCTTCGCCAGGTGCTGGACCGCGTGGAGAAGGTGGCGCCCACGGACGCGCGCGTGCTGGTCACCGGCGAAAACGGAACGGGCAAGGAGCTGGTGGCGCGCGCCATCCACCGCCTTAGCCCGCGCGCGGACAAGACGTTCGTGGAGGTGAACTGCGCGGCCATCCCCTCCGAACTCATCGAGAGCGAGCTGTTTGGCCACATGAAGGGCTCGTTCACCGGCGCGCACGAGGACCGCGCGGGCAAGTTCGAGCTGGCGGACGGCGGCACGCTGTTCCTGGACGAGATCGGCGACATGAGCCTGCAGGCGCAGGCCAAGGTGCTGCGCGCGCTGCAGGAGGGCATCATCACGCGCGTGGGCGGGGCCAAGCCCATCACGGTGGACGTGCGGGTGCTGGCGGCCACCAACAAGGACCTGGAAGAAGAGATCAAGGGCGGGCGGTTTCGCGAGGACCTGTACTACCGCCTGAACGTAATCCCCCTGCACGTGCCGCCGCTGCGCGAGCGCCGCGAAGACATCACCATGCTGGTGCGGCACTTCGTCGAGACGTACGCCCGCGAGGCCCACCTGCGCCCCCGCCCGTTCACCGACGAGGCGCTGGAGCGCATGCAGCGCATGGACTGGCCCGGCAACGTGCGCGAGCTGCGCAACACGGTGGAGCGGCTGATGATCCTGGCCAGCGGCGCCACCGTCAGTGCAGACGACGTGGAGCTGCTGGTGGGCGGGCGGATGAAGGGCGGCGGCCTGTCGGGCGACCTGCTGGGGTGCAACACCTTCGCCGAGTTCAAGGAGGCGGCCGAGCGCGCCTTCATCCTGCAGAAGCTGCGCGAGAACGACTGGAACGTCAGCGAGACGGCGCGCCTGCTGGACATGCCGCGCAGCAACCTGTACAAGAAAATCGAGCGGTACGAGCTGGTGCGCGAAGGCTGATGGGCATCGAAGGCACCGACTGGCTGATCGTCGGCGCGGCGTGGTTCGCGGGGGCGTTCGGCGGCGGGTGGATCCTGGCGTGGCTGTACAAGCGCCTCCACCCGTCGCTGTCGTTCTACAAGCTGTGGGCGTTCTGGTCCGCCATCCTGAGCGCCGTCGTCACGCTGCTGTTCGCGCTGGGCGCGGTGCGGATGTAGGCCCCGTCGGGCGCCCGGTCCCGCCTCAGCGTGTGTGGCGTTAGAAAAAGATATTGTGCCACTCGCTCCAGCAGTCGTCCTCGAATCCCCGCCTGAGGATCTTCCGGATCACGGCGTCGCTTAACACCTCGGCGGTCCAGACGATGGGCTGCGCGATGCCGGCGAAGGGAAGCGTGTCCTCGAAGTAGCCTGACAGTCGCCGTAAGCTGGTGTCCTCCCACGCCATTTTGCGCAACAGATACGAGATCAGCTGCCCCAAAGCCGCTCCTGGCGGATCCCATCGGTTTTCATCCGCGCCTACCGACGTGCCGAAATACGAACTGATAATTCCACCCGGCACATCCTCAAGGATCTCCCGTTGATGCTCCCCGATCCCTGATCCAATCGCTACGTCCTGCGACAGGCAAAGGATGCCGGCATCCGCCACACAAACGACGTCCAGCATTTCGGATGGATGCTCGATCACACCCAGTAGCGCAGCTTTCAGGCGATTCTGAACCTTGAAGGTGACGTTGGATGCGGTACCCGCGTAGTCGCTGGAATGCGCGAGCAAGCCATAGATGATGGGCCGGTGAAGCTCTGAGTACGGAGTACCGGTCCGCTCTCGGTACAGGCGCTTGACGGCGGCGCCGGTTTCGGCGGCCGCCGGGATGTGTCGCCCTCGCAACGTGAGCTTGCATTCGAAGGCCGCAATCACCCCATCCGCCAGATAGAGCTTGCGGTTGCGCAGGTGCTGCGGGTAGGCTGGATGTAAGACGAGCACGTCGACCTGGGGCTGGCGTCCCCATCCGCATTGATGATGCGCCCCTTGGTTACGACCGGGTATGTCGCGGGCAACCAACTCCGCAGAAGCTCTGCCCAGCTTTCCTCCCCTTCGTCACCCGCCGTGCCTGGATCTTCCGATGCTCGTGCGCGGATGCGTTCGTAATCCGCCTGCATGCTCCGGTAGAGCTCGTCCATGAACGAGACGAACGTATGCTTGGATCGATTCACGGAATCGTTGACTGTCCGGGAACTCAGGTTTCAGCCTCTGCCCTGAGAAGCAAAGTCGAGGGCTTTGTGCCCAGCGCCTCCGCAATCATGCGCAGGGTACGAATCGTCGGAGACTTCAGGCCGCGCTCCAACTGGCTGATGTAGGTTGGATGAAGATTGCAGCGGTACGCGAGTGCCTCCTGCGACAGGCCGGCACTCCGCCGCGCATCAGCAATTACTCGCCCAAGAACCTTCTCGAAAGCGTCCACTGGCTCCACTCGGTGAGAGACAGAGAGGAGAGTGCAGGGGGCTAGCACTTTTGTACTAGAGACTATAGTATTAGCGCGAGCGGCAGTTGATCATCTCGGAACTGCGGAGGTGCGTATGCTTGCGGCACGTGAGCGGAATCTTGCTTCACCGATTCGGTTGCTGGAGATACTGGCTGATCGATTCGGTGCGTTCGAGGCGGTGGCTGGTTCCACGATCAAGCTTGCTCGCCATGTGCCGGAGGACGAGCTTGCGATGGAACCCGTGGTAGCGGAGGCATTGCTGCAATTCGGTGATGACCTGCGCCAAGCATCTGCTGCGGCAGCGGATTGGGCCCGTGCGAACGGAATCCTGGGGGACGTAGTGCCAGCCGGCTCACGATAAGCCGGCTGGCGTAGCTCAGCCGTTGCGTCAGTGGCCAGGGTGTCTACCGGCCGTCCAGCCGCAGGCATCCGTCGATGCGGTCGGCGTCGGCCCAGTCCACGACGTTGCGGTTTTCGTGGTAGTAGGCGGCAAGCTCCAGCGGCGTATCCGCCATCTGCGCGGGAAACTCGTACGAGCGCGTGCCCCACGGCTCCACCCGCTCGTTGCGGACGCCGGCAAAGGCGTTCAGGCGGTCGATGGCGGACGCGGCGGCGCCGGGACGGAACTGCACCACCAGCCGGTTCACCATGTACAGCGGGCAGCTGCCTTCCTCGCGCAGGCGGTACACGGCGCTGGCGAAGCGTACGCGCTCATCCATCCGCAGCTCGCGCGCGGCGTCCTCGGCGCGGCGGGCGCTGGTGCCGGAGGGCAGGTGGATGAACCAGTGCCCGGGCACCCACAGCGGCCGGATGGAGTCGGCGGGGACGCCGGCCCGGGCGAGAACGGCGCGCAGCGTGGCGGTGTCGCCCTCCACCTCGGGAACCGCGGTCAGCCTGGCCGCGTCCACGCGCAGGTAGATCTTCTGGCCTTCGTAGTAGTAGAACGGCGTTCTCTGCTGGTTGACGCCCGGCCCCAGCGCCTCGGCGCACGAGGCGAGGGCGGCGGCAAGCACCAGCGCGGCAGCCGCGCGCAGAGGCGTGGCGCGCAGAACGGAGCGGCGGGGGGTGGGCATGGGGTTTTCGCGGATCGGTGGATCAGTGAACTCGTGTTTCATACAACGCGCGGCCCGGCCCGCGTGTGACTCCCGTCCCACCCGCGGCCGTGCGGGCATCCCCGATCCACCGGAGTGCTGATATGGAGAAGCTGCTGGTGTTCCTGGGTTTGAGCGTGGGTGGGTGGATCGGATGGACGGTCGGCGCGCCGTTCGGGCTGTTCGCCGCGCTCTTCCTCGGCGTCATCGGCACCGCGCTGGGCCTGTACGTGGGCCGGGGGATCGCGCGCGACTATTTCTGATTTAGACCAGCGCTCGCCATTGCGTAATTACCCACGGCAGTACGTTGGCGGCTTAGGATCAAGTGGATCGAGCGGAACACGCTGGCGACGCAACTCCTTTCTGAAATCGGTCCATGTCGTCACCGGGATCTGCAGTGACGACGGAGGCACTATCCGGGGGAGTTGCTCGTTGCGTTCGCGCTTGTTCCTGCGGTACGCGCTGGGCCCGCCGAGGATGAGACCAAGGTGGATTCCCACTCTGCGGGCCTTTGACACGCCCATCACGTTCAAGGCGGTGTAGAACACGTCGTCCGCCTGCTCGCGCGAGCACGACTGCCTCCAGTACAGGAAGTCGTGGACGAGGGCGGGTAGATCGTGCACGGAAGGCCCGAATAGCGGCTGGACCAGTCCAGGGATGCTCGCGAAGTCGGTGACGAAGCCTGCAGGTACGATGATGGGCTCCCGGCTCAGGGGCGGAACGTATTTGAACGCCTCGGTGAGCACATACTGCCGGGGCCGGTCGGTAAACCAGCGAACGGCGGGAACACGCATCTCGTTGGCCGGTAGCGGCGGGGTTGGGCGTGCGCGGCTCTTCTGTGTGGCAATGGCGAGGTTGCCGCCCTGGGCCTGCGTCTCGGAGGGGATGAGAGCACAGCCAAGTACAAGCATAAAGACACGAATCGTAGGGGAATTCGGCCACATGGTATCTCCTGCTTCTAGAGAGGCGCGCGAACGTCGGGGTATTGAGCGGGTCCCGCACGGCTCGTGAGTAGATGGGCAGGAACTCTGTGATTCGCGCTCGAAAGCGGGCTCCTCCCATTAGGCGGAGCCCGCTTCTCAGTCTTTAGAAGTTGCTTCTCGGCATGTCCGACCTGACGCCGTGCTATTCCTCCGGCGCGGGGCCGGCCATCTGCAGGCGGTTGCCGAAGGGGTCGTAGAAGCTGCACCAGGTCACGAAGCCCGGGAACACCACGGTATCGTCGCAGCGCACGCCCCGCGCGCGAAGCTCGGCGCAGGCGGCGTGGCAGTCCGCCGTGTCCAGCACGATCGTCGTGCCGGTGGCCGGCGCCCATCCCGGCTCCGCGGCGGTCAGCGCCAGGTTGCCGCCCGCCCCGCCCGTGCCGAACTCGATCCACCCCGCCTCCGGCAGATCGTACACCGGGGCGCCCAGTCCCAGCACGTCGCGGTAGAACTCGCGCGCCCGCGCCAGGTCCGGCACGGCGATGGAGACGACGTTGATGCCGTTGAACAACTGCATCTGACTCCCCCTCCGCGGGTCACGAAGGCCGACGTTTCGCGGAACATTGCCGTCCCCCGGCTCGGACGAAAGGATTTTCGGGCGCCCGGGGCAGGTTTGCGTGGGCGGATGCCCATCCCACCAGGACCGCGGTTCGGGCAACGCGACCCGGAGGCCCTGATTCGTAAACCTCCGATCCACAACCCGCCCCTGATCCACAATTCACCCTGATCCACAATTCACCCTGATCCACAACCCGCTCCTGATCCACGATCCGTCCTGATCCACGATCCGCCCTGATCCACGATCCGCCCTGATCCACGATCCGCCCCTGATCCACGATCCGCCCTGATCCACAATCCGCCCTGATCCACAATCCGCCCTGATCCACAACCCCATCTGTTCGCACGTTTGGAGCAGACTGGCCCCTCCAGCGCAGTAACGGCCCCTTGTGCGCGGAACTCCGCGTGTGTAGACTGGACGCCGCCTGGACTCCTCCCGCTGGACCGGCCCCGGACGTATGCCGCGCGCCCGGACTCGCCGCGAAGGTTCCGCACGCCCTCCGCCGCTTCTCAATTCCATGATCGAATTTCGCCGGATGCGCCGTAACGGCGTGTTTTCGCTGATGCTTGTCGCGGCACTGGGCTGCAACGGCTCGGGGACCGACCCGGACCCGGATCCCGATCCGGAGCCCGATCCGGTCCCCACCGCGATGACGGTGAGCCCCGCCGGGCCCACGGTGGCGGACGGGGCCACGCGGCAGCTCACCGCCTCCGTGACGGACCAGCGGGGGGCCGTGATGACCACGTTTCCCGGCGGCGCCAGCATTGCCTGGACCAGCGGCGACGCCGCCGTGGCGTCGGTGGACGGCAGCGGGCTGGTGACCGCCCTGCGCCCCGGCGCGGCGTGGATCCGCGCCAGCGTGGGCGCCGTGGCCGACTCCACGCGCCTGACCGTGACCGTGGTGGCCACCCACCTGGCCGTGTCCGGCTCCGCGGACCGCGCGGGCACCACCGGCCGCCTGCTGGCCGACAGCCTGGCCGTGCGCGTGACGGACCGCCACGGCACCGGCGTGGCGGGCGTCGCCGTCGCGTTCGCCACGACGGGCGGCGGCGAGCTGGCCCCCGCCAACGCCGTCACCGGCGCCGACGGGACCGCGAAGGCCGCCTGGCGCCTGGGCGGCACCCCCGGCGAGCAGACCGCGACCGCCACCGTGGCGGGGCTGGCCGGCTCGCCCGTGGCCTTTCGCGCCGCCGCCGCCCCCCCCGTCCCCGCCAGCGTGACCCTTGCCACCGACTTCGCCACGCTGAACGTGGGGGCTACGCAGACGTTCGGCGCCACCGTGCGCACCGCGGACGGCGAGGTGATCCCGGGCGCCGAGGTGGCGTTCGCCAGCACCAGCACGGCGACGGCCAGCCTTTCCGGCGGCACGGCCACGGGCGTGGCGCCGGGCGTGGCCCGCATCGTCGCCTCGCTGAACGCGCTGGCGGACACGGCGACCGTCGCGGTGCTGGGGCCGGCGAGCGTGCTGGCCACGGCGTTTCCCGGCGGCGCCATCGACGCCACCGCCCAGCGCGGCGACACCGTGCGCGTGCCGGTGGTGCTGGACCTGTCGCGCCCCAGCCCCACCAACGAGCTGGGGTCCGCGCAGCTGGACGTGGTCTTCGACCCGGCCGTGCTCCAGTTCGTCCGTGCGGACGACGTCCCCGGCAACGCCGTGTGGCACCTGCGCGCGCCGGGGCGCTTCGGGCTGGCGTACGCCGGGACCGAGCCGCGGGCGCCGGGGCCGGTGCGCCTGGCCACGCTGGTGCTGGTGGTCCGCGGCGACGCGGCGGCCGGCGCCGTGTCCACCTTTCAGACCGAGTTCGCCGAGCCGCCGCGCAGCACCGCGCTGACGCCGTTTTCCGCACCCGTCGTCGTCGCGGGACGCGTCCGCATCCGCTGACGCGTTCCCTGTTCGCCATCGATCTTTCCGGGAGCATCCAGATGAGCCGCAACCGCATCCGCGCCCGCCGCTGGGCCGCAGCCGCCGCCGTGCTCGCCCTGCTGGGCGGCTGCGACAACACGCTGCAGACGCAGACCGAGACCCCCATCCTTGCCCCCGGCGTGCACGCGGTGGTGGTGGTGCCGCCGGCCGCGCCGGGGAGCCCCACCGAGGTGCAGCTGCACCTGCGCCGCGAGGGGGTGGTGACGCCGATCGCCAGCTACCAGGGCGAGCTGCGCTACGACGCCTCGCTGCTGACGGTGCAGGGCGGCGCCTTTCCCGCGGGGGTGATGGGCGCGTGGAACGAGGTGGAGCCGGGGCGCGTCCGCTTTGCCGCCGCGGCTCCGGACGGGCTGGGGGGCTCCCTGGCGCTCACCCTGCGCGCGACCCCTCGGGGGGAGATCGGCGAGTCCGCGTTCCAGGTGCGGATGCAGGAGCTGGTGGGCGCGGCGGCGTTCGAGGACCTGACGCCGCGCTTCGTCGACCGCGCGCATCCCCTGTTCTCCACCACGCCGCTGCACGACTGAGGTCCGCTCTTTCCTCCGCCTTCGCACCGCATCGTTCATGACGCGCCCGATCCTTCGTTGCTCCCTTGCCTGCGCCGCGCTGCTGCTGGCGGCCGGCGCTCCCGCCCTGGCCGCGCAGGACGTGGTGGAGGCCGGGCGCGCGCACGGCATCGCCCCCACGCCCGAGCTGCTGCGGCTGCTGCGGGAAGACTCCACCGCCTTCGAGTTCCAGCGCGCGTGGCGGCAGAAGACGCAGCGGGTGCGGCTGCGGCGCGCGGCGCTGGAGCGGCGGTCGGGGCTGCGGCTTTCGGTGCAGGAGCTGTCCGCCGCCGAGGCGGCCGTCACGGGCACCCTGCGCGTGCCGGTGCTGATGGGGCTGTACGCCGACGCGGCGGCCCCGCACCCCCAGTCCGACTACCAGACGCGGCTCTTCGGGCCGCAGCAGTACTCGGCGCGCACCTTTTACCAGGAGATGTCGCGCGGCGTGTTCACCCTGGACGGCACGGTGACGCCCTGGATTACGCTGCCGCAGAACGCCGCGTACTACCAGCCCAGCTCCGCCACCGACGCGCGCTACGGCCGCGCGGGCGAGTACCTGCAGCACACGCTGCAGGGCGCGGACGCGCAGGTCGACTTTGGACAGTTCGACAACGACGGGCCGGACGGCGTGCCCAACTCCGGCGACGACGACGGCTACGTGGACGCGGCGGCGTTCGTGTATCCCGCGGCGGGGATGTCGTGCGGCGGGCCCGGCATCTGGCCGCACCGCTGGGTGTACCGGGCGTGGTTCGGGGCGCCGTTCACCACCGGCGACGCGCGGGCCGGGGGCGGCTTCATCCTGGTGGACGACTACCTGATCCAGGGCGGCCTGGAGTGCGACGGCGCGGGGCTGATGCAGATCGGCACCTTCTCGCACGAGATGGGGCACGCGCTGGGGCTGCCGGACCTGTACGACACGTACGCGGCCGACGGGACCTCGTCGGGGCTGGGCGAGTGGGACCTGATGTCCAGCGGCAACTGGCGGCTGCAGGACGCCCCCGCGCACATGGGCGCCTGGTCCAAGGACTACCTGGGGTGGGTGAACGTGGAGACGGTGACGGCCTCGCGCGCCGTCACCCTGCCGCAGGTGTACGCCGGGGGGACGGTGCTGCGCTACGACCTGCCGGGGACGCCCGAGTACTTCCTGATGGAGAACCGCGGCATGGTGGGGTCCGACCGCAACCTGCGCCGCGCGGGGCTGCTGGTGTACCACGTGGACCCGGCCGTCATCGACAGCACGCGCGGGTGGAACCGCGTGAACGGACACCCGCGGATGGGCGTGGCGCTGGAGCAGGCCGACGGCGCCGACCACCTGGGCGCGGGAAGCAACCGCGGCGACGCGGGGGACCCGTTCCCGGGGTCCACCGGGCGCACGGCCTTCGGCGACACCGGAACGCCGAACACCCGCTCCAACAGCGCCACCGCCTCGGACCTGGAGCTGCGGAACCTGGCGCTGAACGGGGCGACGAACGCCGTGACCTTCGACATCGTGGTGGGCACCATGCTCACGGCCCCCGCCACGGCGCGGCTGCGGTCGCGCGCCGACACGGCGGCCACCCTGCAGATCGCGGTGGCGACGACCAGCGGCAGCCCCGTGGGGGTGCGCGCGCGCAAGGCGCTGGGCAGCGCGTGGCTCACGGTCTCGCCCGACACGGCCAGCGCCCCCGCGGTGCTGGTGCTGACGGCGCGGGGGCAGGGGCTGGCGCCCGGCGTGTACCGCGACACGGTGCTGATCACCTCCTCGTCCGCGGTCAACTCCCCCCTGCGGACGGTGGTGGAGTACACGGTCCAGCCGGGGCTGCTGGTGCCGGGCGACTCGGCCGCGGGGCGCATCGGCGGCGCGGGGCAGCGCGACACCCTGCTGGTGCAGGCGGCGGCGGGCGACGTGCTGGACTTCGCCGTCTTCGACGCGGGGGCGGGGACCTTCTCGCCCACCATGACGCTGGTTTCGCCCGCGGGCGCCGCGCAGGCGCTTCCCGTGGTCACCACGGGCGCCCGGGCGGGGGTGCGCCGGGGCCGCGTCTCCGCGGGCCGCGCCCTGCCCACGGCGGGCGTGTGGCGCGTGGTCATCTCCAGCAGCCAGGGGGCGGGCGACTACGTGTTCAAGGTTCGCCCCGCCGGGCCCGTGCCCGCGGCTGAGCCGGGCACCCGCATGTACCTGCCCGTGCCCGTGGACGGCGCCACCGGGCGCGACACGATGTGGGTGGGCAACGCGGGGACGGGGGTGCTCGCTCCCGTGATCACCCCGATGGACGCCCCCTGGCTGGCGGTGGGAAGCGCGTCCGCGGCCGCCGGCGCGCCGCGCGCCCCGGCGCCCTCGGGCCCCGCGCTCGCGGCGCCCGGGGGGCCGGCGCCGGCGGCGGCCTCCTCCGCGGCCGCGGAGGAGGGTGGAGCGCCGTCCGCCTCGCACCCGGGCTCCACGCCGGTGCTGCTCACCGCCACGCGCGGCGCGCGCACGCAGGGCGACTACACGGGATACGTGGCCGTGCAGGCGGCGGACGGGTGGGCGGGCCCGGCCGTGGTGGAGGTGCGGATGCGCGTGCACGAGCGCGAGGTCGTCTTCCTTACCCCCGCCAGGATGGCCAGCCGGCCGGTGGCGCTGGCCGTGGCGCCGGAGGGCGACCTGGGCGTGGTGCTGGTGGACGGACAGGTGCTGCGGATGGACCCCGTCACCGGCGCCACCCGGCCCTGGGCCACGACCACCACCTCGGCGTGGTGGGGAATGTCGTTCGGTCCCGACAGCGCGGCGTACATCGCCGAGCATCAGCGGGTGACGCGCGTGGCGAAGGACGGCACCACCTCCATCGCCCTGAGCGCCCTGGGCACGGTGTACGACGTGGTCGTCACGCCGGCGGGCGACCTGTACGCCGCGGCGGACGAGGGGCTGTGGCGGGTGCCGCGGGGCGGAGCGGCGTCGCGCGTCTTTACCGAGAGCACCTACGGCGTGGCCTACAACGCCGGCGACGGGATGGTCTACGCCAGCATGGTGAGCACCCAGGCCGTGCGCCGGGTGAACCCCGCCACGGGGACGGTGACGGCCACGGTGATGGCGTCGGACAACAGCATCCAGCAGCAGGTGGAGATCGGCGAGGGCGGCGCGTTCTACGGCCGCAGCTACTACCTGGACTACCCCGACCTGCGCCGGTTCACGGCCCAGGGCCAGCTGGACAGGTCGTGGTGGACGCCGCAGCCGTTTCCGCAGGCCATGGCGCTGGCGCCGGACGGGACCCTGTACGGCACCGCGGGCGACCGGGTGTTCCGGCTGCGGGTGGAAGGAACGCCGCCGGTCACGCACGTCGCGGGCGACGCCACCGGCGACGGCCGGATCACGGCGCAGGACGCGCTGGCGGTGCTTTCGTCCGCCGTGGGCAAGACGCTGCCGGACGGGTGGACGGCCGCGTACGGCGACGCCAACTGCGACCGCCAGGTGACGGCGCAGGACGCGCTGATCATCCTGTCGCACGCGGTGGGCAAGGACGTGGCGCAGTTCTGCGTGGGCCAGCCCCAGCCGTGATCCGGCGCCGTCGCTCGCTCGCGGCGGCGCTGGCGCTGGCCCTGTGCGCGTGCCCCGGCCCGGGTGCGGGCGCGGACGGGCCGGCGCCGCGGCCGGGCGCGTACCGCGGGGTCGTCGTGTGGATTCGCCCGTCGCGCGACACGATGGCGGTCTCGTTCACCCCGGAGTGGCGGCGGGTGGCGGCGGGAGCGGACACGGTGTGGGCGTTCGCGCGCGCCGCCGCGGGCGAGCAGCGGGCCCACGGGCGGATGGAGGGCGATTCGCTGGTCTGGGGCCTGGGCGCGATGGCGGGCGACGCGGGGAGCGCGGTGGAGTTCGCCGGGGTGCCCGAGGCCGACGGCACCGTCCGCGGCTGCCTGCGCGCGCCACGGCGCGGGTGGGCGCCCGCCGCGCCGGACGCGGCGGCGGCGTTCGTCCTGCGCCCCGCGGACGGGCCCGCCCCGTCCGCCGCCGACGCGCCGGTGCGGCGCTGCGGCTGACGTCGCGGGGGAACGAGATCGTCATCGCCGGAGGCGCGGAGGCAGGTTCTCCGCGCCTTTTCCGCACCTGGTGGAGGGGGATTCGGCACGCTGCATTTCACGCCGCTTCATCTCGGTCCCTCCGCGCGCCCGGTCCCCCCGGGAAGATCCGCCGCCGCGCCGTGGCGGAAGGATTGGCGGATGCGTGCTCCGTTGCCCCTCTTGCCCGGGAGGTTAGATTCCCCGGCTTCCCGATCCACCGGCTCGCGCGAGCCGCTTACGCTCTGACCGGACGAACGCAGCATGGCGGACAGCTTCAAGAACTTCATCGACGGCGCGTGGGTGGAGCCGTCGACGGGCCAATACTTCGAGAACCGCAACCCGGCCAGGCGGTCGGACCTGATCGGCAACTTTCCGCGCAGCAGTCGCGAGGACGTGGACCGCGCCGTGGCCGCCGCCAAGGCCGCCTTCCCCGACTGGAGCCGCACCCCGGCCCCGGCCCGCGGCGACATCCTGCGCCGCGTGGGCGACCTGCTCACCGCGCGCAAGGACGAGATCGCCCGGGCCGCCACGCGCGAGATGGGCAAGACGCTGCAGGAAACGCGCGGCGACCTGCAGGAGGGCATCGACACCGCCTACTACGCCGGCGTCGAGGGCCGCCGCCTGTTCGGCCAGACGGTGCCGTCGGAGCTGCGCAACAAGTGGGCGATGACGTACCGCCGCCCCATCGGCGTCTGCGGCCTCATCACCCCGTTCAACTTCCCGCTCGCGATCCCCACCTGGAAGATGTTCCCGGCGCTGGTCTGCGGGAACACCGTGGTCATCAAGCCCGCCGAGGACACGCCGCACACCGTGGCGCTGCTCGTCGAGGTGCTGGAAGAGGCCGGGATCCCCAGGGGCGTGGTGAACCTGGTGCACGGCCTGGGCGAGGAAGTGGGCGCGGCCATCGTGGAGCACCCGGACATCCCGGTGATCTCGTTCACGGGATCGACGGAGACGGGGAGCATCATCGCCCAGACGTGCGGGCGCATGCACAAGCGGCTGTCGCTGGAGATGGGCGGCAAGAACGCGCAGATCGTGCTGGCCGACGCGGACCTGGACCTGGCCATCGACGGCGTGCTGTGGGGCGCGTTCGGCACCACGGGGCAGCGCTGCACGGCGACGTCGCGCCTGCTGCTGCAGGACGAGATCCACGACGAGTTCGTGGCGCGGCTGATGGAGCGCGCCAGGGGGCTCAAGCTGGGCTACGGGCTCGAGAAGGACGTGGAGGTGGGCCCGCTGATCCACGAGGCCTCGCTGCAGAAGGTCGAGGAGTACATCGAGATCGGGAAGGGCGAGGCCACGCTGGCCATGGGCGGCGAGCGCGCCACCGGCGAGGGGCTGGACGACGGCTACTTCTTCCAGCCCACCATCTTCACCGACGTCAAGCCGGGCTCGCGGCTGGCGACGGAAGAGATCTTCGGGCCGGTGCTGTCGGTGATCCGCTTCAAGGAGCTGGACGAGGCGATCCGCATCAACAACGAAGTGAAGTACGGGCTGAGCAGCTCGCTGTACACGCGCGACGCGGTGGCCAGCTTCCGGGCGTTCCAGGACCTGGACAACGGCATCACCTACGTCAACGCGCCCACCATCGGCGCCGAGGCGCACCTGCCGTTCGGCGGGGTAAAGCAGACGGGCAACGGCCACCGCGAGGGCGGCTGGGAGGTCTACGAGTTCTACAGCGAGACCAAGGTCTGCTACCTGGACTACAGCGGCAAGCTGCAGCGCGCGCAGATCGACAACTACGAGGCGTCGCCGTACTGAGGAGACTGCAGGGAACAGGGAATAGGGAATAGGGAACAGGGAACAGGGAACAGCCGGCAACGGCGTTCTGCTGATCGGGGGGGCTCCGTCGCGCTGCGGCGGGGTCCCTTTTCGCTTCGGAGGATGCGTAGCGCCGCGGAAGGTTCGAGCTGCGTCCGACGGGCGCCCCCTCTCCCGGCCTCTCCCCCAAACTGCGGGGGAGAGGTGACGCGTGCCGAAGGTTCGGTGCGCGAGGCCAGAACACTTCATCCCGCCGAAGCGGGATCGAATTCTCCCCTCTCCGTGAGGAACGAACGGGGAGGGGCCGGGGGAGGGGCACCCCTGTCGGACGCCAGTTCGATCTTCGTCGCCGAGCCTGGATCCATCGGCTTCGAAGTGGCATCGCCAGCCGCCGCGAGGAACGAGCGAACGGAGAGGACCCCCCGCGCACGAAAGTTGCCTTCCGCACACTCCGGGCGTACGCCGCGGCGCATCATGCGCTTGCCCCGGCGGCGCCGCGGGCGGTAGAATCCTTGCGCCGCCTCTGCCTCACCGCACCCCCACACCCGGTCGCCGGAATGCCCCCTCGCGATCCCCGCGAAGATCCCCCGCGCGCAGCCGACCAGGCCCGGGCCTCGTACCAGCCCATGCCCAGCATCCCCGGCAACATCATCCGCGTTCCCGCGGAAAACGACCCGGTGGAGCAGCTGCTGGAAGACGTGGTGGAGGAGACGCAGACCAAGGCCCTCAAGTACGGCACCGGGCTGCGCGGCCGCGTGGCCATCATCACCGGCGGCGCCACGGGGATCGGGCGCGCCATTGCGCTGGAGTTCGCGCGCCACGGCGTGCACGTGGCCTTCAACTACTTCAGCTACGACGGCAGCCGCGAGATCCACGAAGAGGCGGAAGAGACCGCCCGCGAGATCCGCCAGCTGGAGGTGACGGTGCGCTGCGCCGAGTGCGACGTGCGCGACTCGCAGGCGGTGGACCGCTTCGTCCAGCAGACGCACGAGGAGTTCGGCTCGGTCAACATCCTGGTGAACAACGCCGGCATCGCCCGCGACCGCGCGCTCTGGCGGCTGAGCGACGAGCAGTGGCGCACGGTGCTGGACACCAACCTGACCGGCGCCTTCAACATGATCCGCGCGGTGGCGCCGCTGTTCCGCCGCCAGCACGACGGCAAGATCGTCAACGTGTCGTCGGTGCACGGCATCCGCAGCGAGTTCGGGCTGGCCAACTACAGCGCCAGCAAGGCGGGGCTGCTGGGCCTTACCCGCAGCGCCGCGCTGGAGCTGGGCCCCAACAACGTGAACGTGAACGCGGTGGCGCCCGGCTACATCCGCACCACGCGCCTGACCAGCGGCGTTCCGGCCGAGGTGCTCGACACCGCCCGCGAGCGCGCCGTGCTGGGCCGCCTGGGCGACCCGCAGGACGTGGCCAACGTGGTGGTCTTCCTTTGCTCCGAGTACGCGCGCCACGTGACCGGCGCCGTGATTCCCGTCGACGGGGGACACCTGCTTTGATCCGCCGCCCCACCCCGCGTCTCCGCCGCCCCCTCGCGCGGCGGACGCTTCCGCTCGCCTGCGCCGCGCTCTTCGTCCTTGCCGCCGCGTGCGGGGGAAAGAAGCCGCCGCCGGGGCAGGTGGCGCCGGCCGTCTCCATCGCGCCGATGGATCTGGGCGGGCAGCGGGTGCTGATCCTCCCCGTGCAGGCGTCCAGCGGCCTGCCGTTCAACCGCGAGATCATCACCGACGAGATCGTGGCGGCCATCCACGCCCGCGACACGCGGACGCAGTGGATCGACCCCGCGCGGCTGCGCCGGACGCTGGCGGGATCGCCCAACTTTGCCCCGGACCCCGCCGCGCTTCCCAACGACCGCTACGAGGCGTACGGCGCCCGCCGCATCCAGGGCGGGCTGCACGACGCGGTGCGGCGCTACATGGCGCTCACGGAGGCGCGGCTGGTGGTCATCCCCCGCAGCGCCACGCTCGTCACCCCCGACAGCGGCGCCGCCTTCGTGCGGCTGAGCGCGGCGGTGGTGGATGCGCGCACCGGCATGCTGGTGTGGTGGGGCGAGGCCGACGGCGCCCCCGGCGACCCCGCCGACCGCGCGCTCGTCACTTCGGCGGCGACAGCCTTAGCGGTGCGACTGCTGATCCCGGACTGAACCGCGGGAATACCATCTTAGACTGATCAGGAACCGAAACTGATGCCGAGGCACATCAACTCCGCCTTCCGGAGCCTTCGAATCCTCCGACGTGCACATAACCAGAACCCGGGATCTTCTGCATTGTCCGTGTGGGCCAGTGTCTTTGGATTGAGGCCGACAACGCTGTAGAACTTGCATTTGCTGTAACTGATAAGTTGGGACTGCTCCACAAGGAAATCACGTACGCACGTGATGCAATGTCGGAAACCAACATCAGCGATGAACTCTATGCGAATGCATTCCGAAGTGCTCTGCGGGCAATTGATCCGAGTCATCTGGGAGCTTCGTGGAGCAACTATCAGCCGCTGATTACTCCCGAGACGTTGAACGCGCTTGCGTTTTGCTCAGAGCTGTTGCCTGATGAGGGACAACTTCTTGAGACAGAGGAAATTGACAGTCTCTGGGCAAAGCTGGAGGCACTGCGAACTGATGTCGCTACGTCCGATCTTCCTGACGAGGTGCGCCGATTTATTCTTGAGCAGATTGGGATAATTGAGAAAGCACTAGATGATTACGAAATCACTGGTGCGCGGGCGTTCAGACGTGCGCTCGTAGAAGGATCACTTAGTTACGCGGAGCACGAAACTGCTGTCGATGAGCACAAAGATGCTCCGGAGGTGAAGGCGTTATCCGGTATATGGGGCACTTTGACCAAGATGAACGAGCGATCTGAGGCGGTGCAGAAGCTTCTGACCAGTGGGATGAAGATTGGTAGGTTGATCGGAGAGGTGGCCGACCAAGTCAGCAAGGTGATGTAACTCACGGCTCCGGATTCGCGCTGGCGGGGCTGCCAATCTAGCTTGTCGCCCCGAGCCCTTTGCCCCCGTGCGAAGGCGCTCGCATCCGTCTTGCACGGCGCGTGGGGCGGACGCGCGGGACGAATCACGAGCGAAGACGCGGGGGCCGCCGGCGCCCGCCCATGACCGACAGAGACCGAGCAAGATGCCGCATACCGTAACGCTGATCCCCGGGGACGGGATCGGGCCGGACATCACCGAGGCCGTGGTGCGGGTGGTGGAAGCCACCGGCGCCGACATCCAGTGGGACCGGCGCGCCGCCGGCGTGGCCGCCATCGAGCAGCACACCACGCCGCTGCCGCAGGAGACCATCGACGCCATCCGCAGCACCCGCGTGGCGCTCAAGGGGCCGCTCACCACCCCCGTGGGCGTGGGCTTCCGCTCCATCAACGTGGCGCTGCGCAAGGAGTTCGACCTGTACGCCAACGTGCGGCCCGCCAAGACCATCGTGCCCGGCGGGCGCTACGAGGACGTGGACATCGTGCTGATCCGCGAGAACACCGAAGGGCTCTACAGCGGTGTGGAGCACTACGTGGGGATCGGCGGCGACCCGCGCGCGGCGGCGGAGAGCGTGATGCTGGTGACGCGCTTCGGGGTGGAGCGCATCATCCGCTACGCCATGGACTACGCGGTCAAGAACGGGCGCAAGAAGGTGACGCTGGCCCACAAGGCCAACATCCTCAAGTACACGCAGGGCCTCTTCCTGGACGTGGGCCGCGAGATCGCCAAGGAGTACGAGGGGCGGGTGGAGTTCGAGGACCGCATCATCGACGCCACGGCCATGCAGCTGGTGATGGACCCCACCCGGTTCGACATGATCGTCTGCGAGAACATGTTCGGCGACATCCTCTCGGACGAGATCGCGGGGCTGGTGGGCGGGCTGGGGCTGGCGCCGGGCGCCAACATCGGCAAGGACGCGGCGATCTTCGAGGCGGTGCACGGCTCGGCGCCCGACATCGCGGGGAAGGGGATCGCCAACCCGGCGGCGCTGCTGCTGGCCGCGGTCCTCATGCTGGAGCACCTGGAGATGCGCGGCGAGGCCGGCCGCATCAAGCGTGCGCTGGAATCCGCCATCCGCGAAAAGGACACGCTTACGCCGGACCTGGGCGGCACGGGGACCACCGACACGTTCGCCGACGCCCTGATCCGCCGCCTCTGAGATGGCCGCCTCCGCCACCCCGGCCGCCGTGGAGGAGCACCCTCCCTTTACCTGCGCGCAGTGCGGGCGGCGCGTGCAGGGCGAAAAGCCCGATTCCGAAGGGCGCTGCGCGGTCTGCCGCCGGGCGCACATCGAGCGGGCCACGCGGCTGGCGTACGTCCCGGCGGTGGTGGTGGCGGCGCTGTACCTGTGGCTGATCGCGTGGAGCGGGCTGCTGGAGTCGCCGATGATGGCGTTCTGGCTGGTGCTGGGGGTGGTGCTGGGGTTCGTGGCGTACAAGGTGGCCCGCCGCGTGTTCTTCGACGTGCTGCGCGGCCGGGCGACGGGTGACCGACCGACGAAAGACGGAAAGGGCTGATGCGCGACTGGCTGGCTTCGCCGTGGGTGAACATCGTGGGCGCCATCGCGGGCGGGATGGCGCTGGGGTACGGGCTGGGCTCGCTTCCGGGCGGGATCACCGTCGTGGGCATCGTCTGGACGGTGATCGGCCTGCTGCTGCTGTGGTGGACGCTGGTGGACCGCGCCCGCGCCAGCCGCCGCGGGCCCGGGAGCGAGCGCGACGGGTCGCACACCATCGAGTAGCGCGGCCGCGGCAAAAGGATGTGCTCACGCAAAGACGCGGAGGACGCAGAGAAGAGCTTCTCTCTGCGTCCTCCGCGTTTCTGCGTGACATGATACCGGATCCGGGAAAACAACACCTTCATGAGTACAGAGGAACAGAGTCAGACAGAGGAACCAAGATGATATTTCAGCTCGCTTTCTCTGTCTGACCCTGTTCCTCTGTACGATCATTCTTTTTCAGGATCTGGTATGAGACCTGGTTTTGCCGCGCGTCAGGTCACGGCCGCCGGTTTCGCCCGCTGGTCAGCATGATGGCGCCGCCCAGCCCCACCTGCTGCAGCTCGGTGAGCTCCACCCCGATCTGTCCGCCGGTCAGGTAGCGCGCCGAGCCCACCATGCTGGGCGAGATCTGGCGCAGGAACTCGACCTCGCCCATGCGCGTCCCATCCATGAACACGCCGATCAGGGACCTGCCGACGACCGCCTGCGGCTGCCGCAGCCAGCCGGGCTGAAGCCGCTGGACCACGTCGTACATGTTCGTCACCCCCACCGCCTGGATCTCTTCGAACGTCAGGCGGTCGGAGCGGCGCGGATGAACGCCCCCCGCGCCGCCGGGCGAGGGGGCGCATGCGGCGGCGGCCAGCAGGAGCAGCAGGACGAGGATTCTGTTCTTCATGGTGGGCCTCGGAGGCTGGAAACGCCGGGCGGGGAGGCCCGACAAGATTACGGGCCGCGCCGGGCGGCGCAATCGGTGCTTTGCGGACGAGCTTCGCCAGCGAAGGTCGCGGCGTCGCGCGCTGGCGCCGATCTCCGCCGCGGAGCGCGGGGGGAGCGGTTGCCGCAACCCGCGGCGAAGCCTATCTTCCGCGCCCTCTTGACCGATTTCGAGACGGACCCCGATACCCGAAGACGAGCCCCTATATATGGCCAGGTTCCAGGGCGTAGACTACTACGACATGGATGCGCTGCTCACCGAAGAGCAGCGGATGATCCGCGACACCGTGCGCCAGTGGGTGGATGACGAGCTCATGCCCGTCATCAACGACGCCTACATCGGCCGCTACCTTCCCAAGCAGCTCATTCCCGGAATGGCGGAGCTGGGCGTCTTTGGCGCCAACCTCCCCGAGGAGTACGGCTGCGCCGGGCTCGACAACGTGTCGTACGGGCTCATCATGCAGGAGCTGGAGCGCGGCGACAGCGGCATCCGCTCGTTCGCCAGCGTGCAGGGCGCGCTGTGCATGTACCCCATCTACGCGTTCGGCAGCGAAGAGCAGAAGCACGAGTACCTGCCGCGCATGGCCGCGGGCGAGGTGATCGGCTGCTTCGGGCTCACGGAGCCGGACTTCGGCTCCAACCCGGGCGGCATGATCACCCGGGCGCAGAAGACGGACGACGGGTGGGTGATCAACGGCGCCAAGATGTGGATCACCAACGGCTCCACGGCCAACATCGCCATCATCTGGGCCAAGACGGGCGAGCTGAACGACAGCAAGTCCATCCGCGGCTTCATCGTCCCCACCGACACGCCGGGGTTCAGCGCCAGGGACCAGAAGGGCAAGCTGTCGCTGCTGGCCAGCGACACGTCGGAGCTGGTGCTGCAGGACGTGCGCGTGCCCGACAGCGCGCTGCTTCCCAGGTCGGGCGGCCTGAAGAGCCCGCTGATGTGCCTTACGCAGGCGCGCTACGGCATTGCGTGGGGCGCCATCGGCGCGGCGATGGCGTGCTACGACGAGGCGCTGAGCTACGCCAAGCAGCGCGAGATGTTTGGCCGGCCGCTGGGCGCCACGCAGATCCAGCAGGTGCGCCTGGCCGAGATGCTCACCGAGATCACCAAGGCGCAGCTGCTGGCGTGGCGCCTGGGCACCCTCAAGGAGCAGGGCACCATGCGCCCCGAGCAGGTGTCGCTGGCCAAGCGCAACAACGTCGACATGGCCACCGAGGTGGCGCGCGAGGCGCGGCGGCTGCTGGGCGGCAACGGCATCCTGATCGAGTACCAGTCCATGCGCCACATGGCCAACCTGGAGTCGGTCTACACCTACGAGGGCACGCACGACGTCCACGGCCTCATCCTGGGCCAGGACATCACCGGCCTCGCCGCGTACTGACGGCTTCGCGGCCTGACGCTGGAAGGAGACGAGAAGGGCGCGGATCCGCTTGGGTCCGCGCCCTTGTCCCGGGTGGGCGCACCGTTCGCGCGCTCGGTCCCCGAAGAGCCCCGAAGTGTGGACGGGACGATCCAGGCCATGGCGGCCGGGATCGCGCGGGGTCCGGACCCACCGTTCCCGGCGGCCATCCGGAGAGCGGCATGTAAGATGCGGCCGGAAATAGAGGAAAAAGGCTCAGCCAAACCTGTCGCACACCGTTCCACCCCGGCGGCGCCGGCACAACCTTCCAAGCAAGGAGAGCATCATGCGAAAGCTCAAGTTGAATCTGGATCAACTGACGGTGGACTCGTTCGGCACGACGCCCGCTGACGAGAAGAAGGGCACTGTGCTCGGCGAGCAGTGCACCTGCCAGACCGCGTGCACCTGTCCGGGGTGCAACACCTGCGATGCGGCATGCGGCACTGGCTGGACCAACTGCGGCAGCTGCGATAGCGGCTGCGGCGCCTGCGATAGCAACGATCCTTCCCTGACGGTCGGCGGGCCCAACTGCCTGTGCTGCTGGTGACCGCAAGCGAACACGAAAAAGCCCCGGCGCGAGCGGATCGCGCCGGGGCTTCTCTTCACCTGGGGATGCGGGTCAGTGGTCCTTGCCGTTGCGGCGGCCGTTCTGGCGCTCCTCTTCCATGCCGTAGTAGCCGAAGCCGGTGCGGGCGGTATCCAGGTCGTTGAGCACCGCGCCGCGCACCGGGGAACCCGGTCTAACGTGGAGGTGGCGGACGGTTCACGAGATCGCGCATCAGGTGGTGCGTACCGCCTGTTCCTGTGCGCCGCGGAGATCACCGGGCGATCCGCATCCTCCCCCCCCAAACGCGGATGGCCCCCTGCCGCATTCCATCCCTCTCCCGTTCCCGACCCCCCACGCCGGCTCGTGCCTCGCCGACCGGCGCGCCATGTCTCCGCTCACCACGGATCAGCGTTCTGCCTCGTGACGCAGAGGAAACGGCACGAGAAAACTCCGTGGACTCCGTGTGAGTTTCCCACCTGCCGCGCAGACCCCTGCTCACGGAACCTGGGCCAGCAGTAGCGGCCTCCACCCCGCCGCCGCCGGCTGTCCCCTGTCCCCTGTAACCTGTCCCCTATTCCCTATTCCCTATTCCCTATTCCCTATTCCCTATTCCCTAACCCGGCGTAGCCGGAACCAAAAGGACGAACGGCGAATGTGGGCGTGTCCCTCCGCTGCGCTCCGGGTCGGGCTGCGCGCGCCGTAGGCAACGATACAA
>NZ_DASWNM010000133.1:0-3276 GCF_036399255.1 Longimicrobium sp. | reverse complement strand
CCGGCCGACCGCCTGGCGTACATGCTGGAAGACTCCGGCGTCGGCGTGCTGCTGACCCAGGCGGCGCTCCGTGGCATCCTCCCCCCGCATCGCGCGGCGACGGTGGAGCTGGACGCGGGCTGGGACGCCGTCGCGGCGGAGCCGGCCGCACCGGTGGAGGGCGGGGCCACGCCCCGGACGCTCGCCTACGTCATCTACACCTCGGGCTCCACCGGACGGCCCAAGGGGGTGATGAACGCGCACCACGCCGTCTGCAACCGCCTGCGGTGGATGCTGGAGTGGGGCGGCGTGCGGCGGGAAGACCGCGTGCTGCAGAAGACGCCGTACTCCTTCGACGTCTCGGTGTGGGAGTTCTTCTGCCCCCTGCTGTGCGGCGCCACCCTGGTGGTCGCGCGACCCGGCGGACACCGCCACCCGTCGTACCTGGCGGACCTGATCCAGGCGGAGCGCATCACCGTGGCGCACTTCGTCCCCTCCATGCTGCAGCTGTTCCTGGACGAGCCCGGGCTGGAGGAGCGCTGCGCATCGCTGCGCCTGGTGGGCTGCAGCGGCGAAGCCCTGCCGCCCGCGCTGCAGGAGCGCTTCCTCGCGCGGATGAACGCCGAGCTCCACAACCTGTACGGCCCCACCGAGGCGGCGGTGGAGGTCACCCACTGGGTCTGCCGCCACGAGCCCGGCGCGGCCACCGTGCCCATCGGCCGCCCCATCGCCAACACCCGCGTCTACGTGCTGGACGCGGCGGGCGGGCCCACGCCCATCGGCGTCCCCGGCGAGCTGCACCTGGGCGGCGTGCAGGTGGCCCGCGGCTACCTGAACCGCCCCGCGCTCACGGCGGAGAAGTTCGTTCCCGATCCCTTCTCCCCCACCCCCGGCGCGCGGCTGTACCGCACCGGCGACCGCGCGCGCTGGCGGGCGGACGGCGCGGTGGAGTTCCTGGGACGGCTGGACTTCCAGGTCAAGATCCGCGGCTTCCGCATCGAGCTGGGAGAGATCGAGACGGCGCTCGCGGAGCTCCCCGAGGTGCGCGAGTGCGCCGTGGTGGCGCTGGACGAGGGCGCCGACAAGCGCCTGGTGGCCTACGTGGTGGCCGCGGACGCCGCGCCGCCCTCCGTCCGCGCGCTGCGCGATGCGCTGGCGCGCCGGCTTCCCGACTACATGGTCCCCGGCGCCTTTGTCTTCCTGGACGCGCTGCCGCTGAACCCCAACGGCAAGCTGGACCGCCGCGCCCTTCCCGCCCCCGGCGCGGCCGAGGGCAGGGAGTTCACCGCGCCGCGCACGCCGGTGGAAGAGGTGGTCGCGGCGGTGTGGGCCGAGGTGCTGAAGGTGGAGCGCGTGGGCGTGGACGACGACTTCTTTGCGCTGGGCGGCCACTCGCTGCGCGCCACGCAGGTCGTTTCCCGCGTGCAGGAGGCGCTGGGGATGGAGCTTCCCCTGCGCGCGCTGTTCGAGAGCCCCACGGTGGCGGGCGTGTCGGAACGGCTGGAGGCGCTGCGCCGCGCGCGCGCGGGAACGCCGCTTCCGGAGGTGGCCGGCGCGGGGCCCCGGCCCCTGCCCAGGACGGCGGGGCGCGCGGACGCCTTTCCCGTATCGTTCACGCAGCAGCGCCTCTGGTTCCTGGACCGGATGGAGGGTGGCAGCGCGGCGTACGGGATCACCGGCGCGCTGTGGCTGGCGGGGCCGCTGGACGGCGAGGCGCTGCGCCGCGCGCTGGAAGAGACGGTGCACCGGCACGAGTCGCTGCGCACCACCTTCGCCGTGCAGGACGGCGAGCCGGTGCAGGTCATCCATCCCGCCGCCCGCTTCGAGCTCCCTGCCGCCGAGCTCGCGGACGCGGACGAGGCCGCCCTGCGCGCCCGCTTGGACGCCGAGGCGCGCCGCCCCTTCGACCTGGCGGCGGGGCCGCTCTTCCGCGCGCTGCTGCTGCGGGTGCGGCCGGACGAGCACGTGCTGGTGCTGTCGATGCACCACGTCATCAGCGACGGCTGGTCGCTTGGCGTGCTGCTGCGCGAATTCTCCGCGCTCTACGGCGCCTTCCGCCGCGGCGAGCCGTCGCCCCTGGGCGAGCTTCCGCTGCAGTACGCCGACTACGCCGTCTGGCAGCGCGAGACGCTGCAGGGGCCGCTGATGGAGCGGCACCTGGCGTGGTGGCGCGGGCAGCTGGCCGGCGCCCCCGCCCTGCTGGAGCTGCCCACCGACCGTCCCCGTCCGCCGGCGCTCAGCTTTCGCGGCGCGCGCGAGCGCCTGCGCCTGCCCGCCGGCACCGTGGCGGCGCTGGGCGCGCTGGCGCGCGACGAGGGCGCCTCGCTGTTCATGGCGGTGCTGGCGCTGTGGCAGGCGCTGCTTTCGAAGTACTCCGGCCAGGACGACGTGGTGGTGGGCACCCCCATCGCCGGCCGCACCCGGGCGGAGCTGGAGGGGGTGATCGGCTTTTTCGCCAACACCCTGGCCCTGCGCGGCGACCTCTCCGGCGACCCCTCGTTCCGCGGCCTGCTGGGCCGCGTGCGCGAGGCCACCTTTGGCGCGTACACGCACCAGGAGGTGCCCTTCGAGCAGGTGGTCGAAGAGGTGCACACCGGCCGCAGCCTGGGCCACAACCCGCTCTTCCAGGCCTTTCTCGCCCTGCAGAACGCGTCCGACGACGCGCTGCGGCTGGACGGGCTGGCCGTCTCGTCCATCGAGCTGGAGAGCGGGAGCGCCAAGTTCGACGTCTCGCTGCTGCTGCGCGAGACGGACGGCGAGATCTACGGATGGATGGAGTACGCCACGGACCTCTTCGACGCGTCCACCATCGCCCGCATGCGGCGCCACCTGGGCGTGCTCGCCGAAGCCGTGGCAGCGGACCCCGACCGCCCTCTCTCGCGTCTTCCTCTGCTTCCCGAGGACGAGCGCGACACCGTGGTACGGGGGTGGAACGCCACGGACGCGGCGCTCCCCGGACCGGAGACGATCCACGGCGGCTTCGAGGCGCAGGCCGCGCGGACGCCCGACCGCATCGCGCTCGCGTTCGAAGGCGAGCGGGTCACGTACGCGGAGCTGGACGCGCGCGCCAACCAGCTGGCCCGACACCTGAAGCGGCTGGGCGTGGGGCCGGAGGTGCGCGTGGGGCTGTGCCTGGAGCGCAGCACCGAGATGGTCGTCGCGCTGCTGGGCGTGATGAAGGCCGGCGGCGCCTACGTTCCGCTGGATCCCGAGTACCCGGCCGACCGCCTGGCGTACATGCTGGAAGACTCCGGCGTCGGCGTGCTGCTGACCCAGGCGGCGCTCCGTGGCATCCTC
>NZ_DASWNM010000132.1:0-49181 GCF_036399255.1 Longimicrobium sp. | reverse complement strand
GAGAGCACGAACGCGTGTTCCGAACCGCTCCGATTGCGACAGGTGACCGTCAGCGTTTGCAACGGCTTAGGTGGTCACCTCGCGCAAATCCTGCGCAACTTGCGCAGGATTTCACTGGTCAGAGACTATTCCCTATTCCCTGTTCCCTATTCCCTCTCCCCCTATCCCTGTCCCTCAATCCATTCCAGCAGCTGATCGAACGACTGCGCACCCAGCCGGCGGTCGATCAGCTGACCGTCGCGAAAGAGCAGCGTCGCCGGGATCTGGTTGTGTGCCTCGGTAAGCAAGAGCTTCCGGGGCGCCAGGGGAATGCGGGGCAGCTGGATGGAATGCGTGCGGAGCAGCCGCGCGACGTCGTCCTCCCGGCTTCCCGGGTCGGTGGCGGTCAGCACGCCCACGTCGCGCGCGTGCCGGTTGAAGTGCTCGCGGGCGCGCTGCAGGTCGCTCAGCGCCGTGGGGCTGTGCGCGCTCCACGTGCTCCAGACCATCACCAGGTTCAGGCGATGGTCCGGCCGCGCCGTCTCCGGAAACACGTCGGACCACCCCCGGCGTTCAGGAAGGTGGACCAGCGAGCCCGGCAGGGGCCGCGCGGGCGCGTTCAGCACCCCGCTCGCGATGATGAAGCCGCGGTAGTCCGGACCGTCGTAGCGAAAGCAGAGCCTTCCATCGTCCGTCCAGCTGGGAAACAGGCTGGAGCCCGCCAGCTCGGCCACGGTGCGAACGGTGCGCTCCCGTGTGTCGACCACGTCGATCCGGTAGCCGCGCCCGTCCGCCTTGGGCGTGTGAAAGGCCACGTAGCGCCCGTCCGGCGAAAAGTCCGCCTTGGCGCCCGGCATGCCGGTCTGCACGACGTCTTCGCAGTCCGTGAGGTTCCGGATCACCAGGGTGCCCCGCACGAACACGCTGATGCGCCGCCCGTCCCTGGAAAGCAGCGGGCGCTCGCCGGTGCCGATGCCGTCGCACGGCTGCACCCGGGCGGGCGGCAGCGCGCGGTCCCCGTCCAGGTAGTAGTAGTTCCCCGTGATGGTGAGGATCAGGTCCCGCCCGTCGCGCACGCCCCAGCTGTAGTAGTCTCCCAGCCCGGGGGAAGCCACGTCGCGCGCGATGGCGCCGGTTTCGTGGGTGCGGATGCGCACGGTGGGCGCGGCCTCCGCAAAGCTCTGGTAGATCATCCGCCGCCCGTCCACCGACCAGTAGGGGTCGATGCCGGGCTCGGAAAAGAGCACCCGGCGCGTCGGCAGGTCCACCACGGTAACCGTCTGGACCAGACGTGCCGGCTGCGCCGGCGGGCGCGTTTCCGACGCGTAGGCCAGGGTGCGTCCATCGGGCGAGATGCGCGCGTACGCAAACACGCCCTCCTCCGGCTGCAGCGCGTAGACGCGCTCCAGGCGGGGCGCGGGCGCTGGCGGAGCACCGCCGTCGCACCCGCCGGCGCCCACCGAGAGCCATACGGCAAGGCCCAGCGAGAACCCCGCCCGCCGGCGCGACCGCTCCAGGCGCTCCAGGCGCGCCGGACGGCGGGCGGCCGGAACGGCGGCGGTGGTGGAGGGCCGCTGATTCCCCATGCGCTGACTGAATGTGATCTCTGTGCCACGCCACGCCACGTGTGTCCTCCTGATTTTTCGTTCACGATGAGCCGGGCCGTGGGAAATCCGGCAGCGAGGGTCCCTGGCCGCGCGCGTCACGCCACGTCCGTGGGAAGCCTGATTCCTTGCCAACCGCTTCAGATACCGTGTCCGTGGCCGTGAGGGGAACAGCCCCGCGGGTCAGCCCCGCAACCCCGAAGTTACCGGATTACGCCGAAAAAGAGAAAAGCCTTGCGTCCGCATTTTCTTGCGGGTACTGTATGCATAACACCGATTGCACGGCTCTACAACGTTTGTGTTCGCGGCAGGAATTCGCTACCGGCGGCAGCCGGAGTGAAGTGTTTCCGGTGGAACTCGCCACCGGTTTGTAGTACACCTGCACGAGGAGGCGGCGATGAAGAAGCGCGCGAAGCTCAACATGCTCCTGATGGCGGTCGTCGTGGCCGGGGCGCCGATCGCCCTGGCTCCGAGCTCGGCCTCGGCCGGGATCACCGAGCCGGGGGACGGCGAGGGAGATAATTCCGGGACGTGCTGCGAGGCCCTCTCTGGCTCCTGCTGGCTGAACCTGGACGGGGTGCTGATCCGGGAGAGCCCGGCCTATGCGCCGGGCAAGGGCAAGGCCTGCTCCGAAGCGTAGACAAGGAGATCGAAACGTGAGTCGCATCTCTGGACCTGCGCCTGCACGGCGGATCGGCGGCCGGGCCGGCCTGGCCCTGGTTGCGCTCACGGTGGCGGCCGGCGTGGGGGGCTGCGGCAACGCGGCCCCCCCGCCCCCTCCCCTCCGGGGGCACCTCCTCACCGACACGGTTTCCCTGGCGTTCCCCACGGGGCTGGCGCTCACCGCGGAGGGGCACGTGGTCGTCGTCGACCTGCGGGCGCCCGAGGCCGTGCGCGTGTTCGACAGCGCGGGCGCCCTGGTAGCGAAGCTTGGAAAAGAGGGATCGGGGCCGGGCGAGTTCGTGAACGCCCTGAGCGTCTTTGGCCGGCCGGGACACCCCGGCGAGTTGTGGATCCACGACACGCGCCTCGACCGCATCGTACCGGTCCAGGGCCAGGCGTTCCGCGGCGCGGCCCCCGGAGCCGGCGCGTTCGGCCCCGCCGTCACCCTCAAGCCCGGCATCGTCGTCGAGTCGCCGCGCTGGCTGGACGATACCACGCTGGTGGCGCTGAACCCCATGCTCAGCTCCGGCGAGCAGCGCTTCGTACGCTTTGGCGCGGACGGCGTCCGCCGGGCGACGGTGGGCGGACCGGCCCCGCAGGGAGCCGGAGGCGGGGGCAGCTCGTTCGTGCGCCAGCAGGCCTGGGGCGGCGAGATGGCCGTCCATCCCTCGCGCCCCGTGTTCGTGCTGGCGTCGCGCTACGCGGGGCGCCTGGAAGCGTTCGACCGCGACGGCGCGCTGCGGGTGAAGTTCCGCGTGCCGCACCCGTTCGACCCCGACTACGCCCCCGGCGACGACGGGATCAACATGGTGCGGGGCGAGGACTTTCGCTTCGGCTACCTGGACGTCGCGGCGACGGAGCAGCACGTGTACGCACTCTTTTCGGGAAGGCTGCACCGCGAGCACGGCGCCGAGGCCGAGGCCGCGGACCAGGTGCACGTCTTTGACTGGAAGGGGGACCTGCTCCAGGTGATCCGGCTCGACACGCCCATCGGGCGCCTCGCGGTCGACACGGCCCGCCGCACCCTGTACGGCATTCGCCACGACCCCTATCCGCAGGTGGTGGCGTTCCCCCTGCCCGCTTCCTGAAACGTTCTTCCCCCACGGGTTTTCACCATGAAGGATGCCGCCTCCAACCTGGTCACCGCCGTTCTGGCGCTCTGTGCGCTCGCGGTGAGCGGCGCCGCCGTCAAGCGAACGTTCTTCTCCGCGCCGGAGGGCGACCCCGTGGTGGAGGTGAAGAGCTGGCGGGAGCTGGCCCGCACCGGCAATCGCATGGGCCCCGCCGACGCGCCGGTCGTGATCGTGGAGTTCTCCGACTTCCAGTGCCCGTACTGCAAGCACGCGGCGGACCAGCTCAGGGAGCTGCGCGGGCGGTATCCCGGCAAGGTGGCCGTGGTGTACCGGCACCTTCCCCTGCGCGGGCACCGCTACGCCGACCGCGCCGCCCTCGCCTCGGAGTGCGCCGGCGAGCAGGGCGCGTTCGAAGCCTACCACGATGCGCTCTTCGCCCGGCCGGACTCCATCGGCGTGGCCGGATGGGACCGCTACGCCGAGCGCGCTGCGGTGCCGGACCTGGCGCGCTTCCGGGAATGCGTCGAGAGCCAGCGCCTGTCTCCCCGGGTGGAGGCCGACCTGCGCGCAGCCCGCCGGCTGGGCTTCAACGGCACCCCCACGTTCATCGTGAACGGAAAAAGCTTCACGGGCTCCGTGCCCGTGGAGGGATGGAACGCCTGGATCGAGCGGGCGCTGCGGGAGGCCCGCTGAAGACGCCGCGGCGCGGCACGAGGGCCTTGGGCCCGGAGCGGCGGACGGCCGCCGGGCCGCGCTGACGGCCCCGCGGGTCCAGCCCCGCCACCAGACCGGCCCCCCGGCCCGATTGTGCATTCCCCACAGGCCGTCTCATCCTCAGACCAGATCCTGAAAAGAATAATCGTACAGAGGAACAGAGTCAGACAGAGAAAGCGAGCTGAACATCATCCGGGTGTCCTCTGTCTGACTCTGTTCCTCTGTACTCATGAAGGTGTTGTTCTCCCGGATTCGGTATCACACGAAGGGCACGGAAGACACGGAGAAGACGAGAGGACCGGTTTCTCCTCCGTGCCTCCATGTAGGCAGGGTGCCAGTGGACTGCGGGATTCGGTCATCACCGCATTGAGCAGAATTCCTCCGCTCCTGCACCAATCACGTCCACTGAACGCGAACAAGGGTCCGGGGCATTTGCCCGGACCTTTGTCGTGCGCGCTCTGCGCTGCCGCCAGGCCGCCCTACTCCACCGTAACGCTCTTCGCCAGGTTGCGCGGCTGGTCCACGTTGGCGCCGCGGAGCACGGCGATGTGGTAGGCCAGCAGCTGCAGCGGCACGCTGGCCAGGATCGGCGTCAGCGCGTCGTGCGTGCGCGGAATGCGGATCACGTGGTCCACCACCGACTCCAGCTCGGTGTCGTCGTCGCTGATCACCGCGATGATGCAGCCGCCGCGCGCCTTTACCTCGTCGATGTTGCTGCGCACCTTGTCGTACACCGCGTCCCTGGGCGCGATCACCACCACCGGCATGTTCTCGTCGATCAGCGCGATGGGGCCGTGCTTCATCTCGGCCGCGGGGTACCCCTCGGCGTGGATGTAGCTGATCTCCTTGAGCTTCAGCGCGCCTTCCAGCGCCGCCGGGAAGTTGTAGCCGCGGCCCAGGTACAGGAAGTTGCGGCTGTCCTTGTACTGCTCCGCGAGCTTCTTGATCTCGTCGTCCATCTTCAGGATCTCGGCCACCTGCTCCGGCAGCGCCCGCAGCGCCTGCACGATCTCGCGGCCGCGCTCCTGGGTCAGCGTGCCCCGCAGCCGCCCCAGGTGAATGGTGATCATGGCCAGCACCACCACCTGCGACGTGAACGCCTTGGTGCTCGCCACGCCGATCTCCGGCCCCGCGTGCAGGTACACGCCCGCGTCCGTCTCGCGGGGGATGGTGCTGCCCACCGCGTTCACGATGCCCAGCGTGCGCGCGCCCTGCTTCTTGGCCTCGCGCATCGCCCACAGCGTGTCGGCCGTCTCGCCGCTCTGCGAGATGGGGATGGCGATGGTGCCGGGCTCCACCACCGCGCGGCGGTAGCGGAACTCCGACGCGTACTCCACCTCGCAGGGAATGCGGGCGATGTCCTCGAGCAGGTACTCGCCGATCACGCCGCTGTGCCAGCTGGTGCCGCACCCCAGGATCACCACCCGCTGCGCGTCGATGAGCTCCTGGTCCATCCCCGTCAGCCCGCCCAGCTTTACCCCGCCCTCCTGCTCCAGCAGGCGCCCGCGCATGGTCTCGCGCAGCGTCTCGGGCTGCTCCATGATCTCCTTGAGCATGAAGTGCGGATAGCCCCCGCGCTCCACCTCGCTCAGGTCCCAGTCCACCCGGTTGATGGGACGGTCGACGGGCCCCTGCTTGGGCCGGTGCACCGTGTAGCCGCCCTTGGTGATGGTGGCCATGTCGCCGTCGTCCAGGTAGATGACGTCGCGCGTGTGGGCGATGACCGCCGCCGCGTCGCTGGCCACGAAGGTCTCGCCGTTCTCGCCCACGCCGATCAGCAGCGGGCTGCCCAGGCGGGCGACCACGATCTTGCCGGGATCGCGCGTGCTGACCACCGCGATGCCGTACGTTCCCTCGATCTGCGTCAGCGCCGTCTCCACCGCGCGCTCCAGCGACTCGGTGGCGCGTCCCTCGCCGGTGGTGTACACCTCCTCGATCAGGTGCACCAGCACCTCGGTGTCGGTGTCCGAGGTAAAGACGTGCCCGCGCTCCTGCAGCACCTTCCGCAGCGTGTTGGCGTTCTCGATGATGCCGTTGTGCACCACCGCGAAGTCGCCGTTCTCCGACAGGTGCGGGTGCGCGTTCCGGGTGTTGGGCGGCCCGTGCGTGGCCCAGCGCGTGTGGCCGATGCCGTACCACCCCTCCAGGGGCTCGGCCTGGATCAGCTTCTCCAGCTCGGCGATCTTTCCCGCCTCCTTGCGCACCTGCAGGTGCCCGTTCTTGGAGACGACGATCCCCGCCGAGTCGTAGCCGCGGTACTCCAGCCGCTTCAGCCCCTGGATCAGCAGCGGGGTGACCTGCTGCTCACCGATGTATCCAACGATTCCGCACATGGCTCTCGGTCCTGCGTGGATGTGTGACTTCGTGGTCGTAACGGACTGAAAAGCAAGATCCGGGCGTGTCCCTCCGCTGCGCTCCTGGCTGGGCTGCGCGCGCACTAGGGCACGATACAACTGTGCCCAAGTGCGCCGAGCCCCCGGCGCTCACCAGCGACCACCCGTTCCCGCCGCGCCCGTGCACGCGCGCCGTGTTCTCGGCCCTGCGGGCGCGCATCCCTCACGCAACCGCCGAGGTGCTTCGCCGGCTCCGAGGAGCGCCCCCCCGCTCGCTTAGGCTCGCACCTCCCCCCAAAACTGCTGGGGGAGGTTGAACTTCGATCGCGCCCCCACCCCGGTGCCGGGTATCCCCTCTCCCGCTTGCGGGAGAGGGTGCGGCTCTCAGGCCGCGGGTGAGGGCCCCCGCGCGACGACCTGCGCCGATCCGCCCCCGTGCCCGTGCAGGCTATTCCCTATTCCCTGTTCCCTATTCCCTGCTACTCCGGCAGCGCCGCCCGCAGCGTCTCCACCAGCTCCGCCGCCTCGGCGCGCGTGGGCGCCTCGCAGATTACGCGGACGATGGGCTCCGTCCCCGACGGCCGCAGGTGCGCCCACTTCTTTTCGGCGCGCCAGTCCAGCCGCAGCCCGTCCTGCCGGTCCGCGTCCGCCTCGGGAAAGCGCGCCGCCAGCGCGTCGTACACCGCGTCCAGCGGCTGCGACGGGCGCGCCACCTTCTCCTTGACGATCTCGTAGCGGCCAATGCCGTCCGCCAGCGCCTGCAGCGACTCGCCCGTCTCGGCCAGCAGCTGCAGCACCAGCGCGGCGGCTACCGGCGCGTCGCGCGTCAGGTGCACGTCGGGAAGGATCACCCCGCCGTTCCCCTCGCCGCCGATGGTCGCGCCCTCGCTTTGCATCCGCCGCGCCACGTTGATCTCGCCCACCGCCGCGCGGACCAGGGAGACCCCCGCGCGCTCCGCCACGTCGTCCAGCAGGCGGCTCGTCGACAGGTTGGTCACCACCGCGCCGGGGCGGTGGCGAAGCACCAGCATGGAGGCCAGCGCCAGCGTGTAGTCCTCGCCGATCGCGCGCCCTTCGCCGGAGACCAGCGAGAGCCGGTCCACGTCCGGGTCCGTCGCCAGGCCGATCGCCGCGCCGGTGCTGCGGACCAGCGCCTCCAGCTCCTTCAGGTTCTCCGCCACCGGCTCCGGCTCACGCGGAAAGCGGCCGTCCGTCTCCATGTTGATGGCGTCGACGGTGCAGCCCAGCTCCTCGAGCAGGCGGGGGAAGATGGTGCCGCCCGCGCCGCGCACGCAGTCCAGCGCCACGTGAAAGCGCTTCGCCCGAATCGCCTCCACGTCCAGGAAAGGGATGGCCAGGATGCGCTTCAGGTGGCGCTCCACCGCGCCCTCGTCCTCGCTCCATCCGCCCAGCAGGTCCCAGGTGACGTGCGGCGTCTGGTCCACGAACGCGCGCATCTCCGCCCCCTCGGCCCCGTCCAGGAACATCCCGCTGGGGCCGATGAACTTGAGCGCGTTCCACTCGATGGGGTTGTGGCTGGCCGTCACCGCCAGCCCGCCGGCCGCGTGCAGGTCCTCCACCGCCAGCTGCACCGTCGGCGTGGGCACGATGCCCACGTTGACCACGCTGCACCCCACGGACTGCAGCGCCGCCGTCGCCGCACGCGCGAACATGGCGCCCGACACGCGCGAGTCGCGGCCCAGCACCACCGTGTTCCCGGGCCCGCGGCTGCGCACGTACGCGCCGAACGCCGCCGCGTAGGTCGCGATCACCTCCGGCGTAAGCCCGTCCCCCACCCGTCCCCGCACCCCGGAGACGCTCACCATCAACTTCGACGTATCGATCACGGGCAACCCGCTGGCTGGTTCGGCTTCGTCACACCGGCGTATCAGGCGGCCGGCATGGCAATGTCTGCGCCGCGCGGGGAGTGCGTCAAGCCGCGCTGCGGCGCCCCTGTCCCGCCCCGGCTCCCGCGCGTTCCCCGGCGGCCTTCGCGCTCTCCGCCGCCGCCACCGGGGCCGCCTGCGGGCGCTTTCCCATGGTGATCACCGCCACCGCCGCCACGATGATCGCCGCCGCGCCCAGCACGCGGGCGCCCAGAGGCTCGTCCAGCAGCGCCCACCCCAGCAGCACGGCCACGACCGGGTTCACGTACGCGTAGGTGCTCACCCGCGCCGGCGTGGTCACGCCCAGCAGCCAGATGTACGCCGTAAAGCCGATCAGCGAGCCAAAGACCACCAGGTACAGAAAGGCCAGCACCGACCGGGTGGTGAACGCCGAGGGGTCCACCGCGCCCCACTCGCCCAGCACCGTTGCCGCCAGCACCAGCCACACCCCGCCCCACATCATCTCCATCCCCGTCGCCAGAAAGGCGCTCTTCGGCAGCGCCGCCCCGCGCGAGTAGATGGACCCCGCCGCCCACGCCAGCGACCCCACCAGCACCAGCCCGGCGCCAAGGGGATCCACCCGGTCCCCGCCCACGAACCCGCCGGGCCCCACCAGCAGCACCATCCCCGCGAACCCGATCACCAGGCCGATGATCGTGCGCCCCGTGGGCCGGGTGCCGCCGCGGCGCAGCCACTCCAGCAGCACCATCCACATGGGCACCATGGCCACCAGCAGCGCCGCCACGCCGGACGGCACCGTGCGCTCCGCCATCACCACCGCGCCGTTGCCGAACAGCAGCAGCAGCAGGCCGATGAGCGCCGTCGACGTCCAGTGCCGGCGCTCCGGCGCGGGCACGCCGCGCAAACGCATGAATGCGTACAGCAGCGTGCCCGCAAGCAGGAATCGCGCCCCCGCCATCAGCAGCGGCGGCAGCGTTTCGATGGCGATGCGGATGGCCAGGTAGGTGCTTCCCCACACCACGTACACCGCGGCGAACGCCGCCAGGATCCTGGCGGCCGAGGGCCGTACCGCGCTCGTCTCAGGCATCTTCGTCTCCCCTGGCGGGGCGCGGCAGCACCCCGCTCTCCTTGACCGTGTCCAGCACGATGGTGGACCGCGTGGAGCGGATGGTCTCGATCGCCCCGAACTTCTTCTGCAGCAGCTCCCCCAGCGCCCGGGGGTTGGCGACGCGCACCTTGGCCAAAAAGCAGTCCTCTCCCGCCACGTGGTGCACCTCCTGCACTTCGGGGAACTCCGCCATGCGGTCCGCCGTCATGGGCGCCCCCGCCCGCTCGTCCGCGCGCACGAAGACGTACGCCGTCAGCCCCAGCCCGTACGCCTCGGGGTTGATGCGGGCCGCGTATCCCTGGATCACCCCGCGCTCCTCCAGCTTGCGGATGCGCTCCAGGATGGCGGACGGCGCCATCCCCACCTGCCGCGCGATCTCGGCGTTGGCCGTGCGGGCGTTCTGCTGAAGGATCTCTAGGATCCGGATGTCGATTTCGTCGATCATTCTTGCGTTCTCCTCTCCCGCAGACGATAATTCCCCCATGAGAGCATGTCAACGCCCTTCGTTCTCCGTATCGGTGGCGTGGCAGAACACTTGTCTCTCTCTGCCACCGTTCGCCGAAGCAGCCGCGGGGAGACGGTGGATCCGCCGCAGAGGGACACGACGCAGTTCTCCCCTCTCGGCGAGGAACGAGCGGGGAGGGGCCGGGGGGAGGGGCACCCCGCGGACGCAGTTCGAAGCGGATCGAATCCTCGTCTCCCCAATGCAGTTCGTGGGAGAGACGAAGCCCGGGAAGGAACCGGGCCAGGAAGGCCCACGTTGCTCCGCCACGAGGGGCCGGACTATCTTGCCGGCCCTGCTCCGCGGGCGTCCGCGGCCGGGCCGGAGCGCCAACACCGCACACGTACGGACCGATGAAAGACGAGACCAACACCGCCGGCCTGCGCATGGGCACCCTGGCCGTCCACGCCGGACAGCAGCCGGAGCCCGTGACCGGCGCCATCATGACGCCCGTCTTCCAGACCAGCACCTACGTGCAGCCGGAGCTGGGGCGGCACCTGGGCTACGAGTACGCGCGCACGCAGAACCCCACGCGCGAGGCGCTGGAGCGCAACGTGGCCGCGCTGGAGGGCGGCGCCTACGGCATCGCCTTCGCCAGCGGGCTGGCGGCGCACGACACCATGATCAAGATGTTCTCGGCCGACGACCACATCGTCTGCGGCGAGGGCGTGTACGGCGGCACCTTCCGGCTGTTCAGCAAGGTGATCGCGCGGATGGGGCTGCACTTCACCTTCGTCGACAGCAGCAGCTTGGACGAGATCCGCGCCGCCATCCGGCCCAACACGAAGCTGGTCCACGTCGAGACGCCCACCAACCCCATGATGGGGCTTACGGACATCGCCGCCGCGGCCGAGATCGCGCACGCCGCGGGCGCGTGGCTCAGCGTCGACAACACCTTCGCCTCGCCGTACAACCAGCAGCCGCTGGCGCTGGGCGCCGACCTGGTGCTGCACTCCACCACCAAGTACATCAACGGCCACAGCGACATGGTGGGCGGGATGGCGGTGATGAACAGCCCCGAGATCCACGAGCAGTACCGCTTTCTGCAGAACGCCGCCGGCGCCGTTCCCGGCCCGTGGGACTGCTGGCTGGCGCTGCGCGGCACCAAGACGCTGCACCTGCGCATGCAGGCCCACAACGCCAACGGCCTGCGGATCGCGCAGTGGCTCGAGACGCACGACAAGGTCGAGCGCGTCTACTATCCCGGCCTTCCCTCGCACCCGCAGCACGCGCTGGCGCAGCGGCAGATGAAGGGCTTTACAGGGATGATCTCCATCGAGACCGGCTCGCTGGAGAACGCCACGAAGCTGGTGAACAACACCCGCATCTTCGCCCTGGCCGAGTCGCTGGGCGGCGTGGAAAGCCTCATCGGCCACCCCGCCATGATGACGCACGCCTCCGTCCCCGTGGACCGGCGCCAGGCCATGGGCCTTTCCGACGGCCTGGTCCGCCTTTCCTGCGGCGTCGAAGACGTCGAAGACCTCATCGCCGACCTCGACCAGGCGCTCGCGAAGGTCTGACGCGACTGGCGACGATGAACGAAGCCGCTCCGGAGCCCGTGCTCCGGAGCGGCTTTGTCGTCTGCGGGCGCCTGGCGTTACGCCAGCGCGTGCACGTAGCCCTCCCCATACCTGCGATGCAGATCGGCAAGGATACGCTCCCCCACGGCCGGATCAGGCGGGATTTCCCGGTCGTATCGCTCCCGCATCACTCCGCGGGCTACTTCCCAGATCGGCTCTACTTCCGCGTCCGTGAGCTCGGAGAGGGGTTTTCCCGCCAGCGACTCGACCTCCTCGATCAATTGCGCGGCACAGTCCACCGACTCACGATACGTCGGGTCTCCCGGACGCAGAGGAAGCCAGCGCCGCCAATCCGGATAACGGGCTCGTTCGCGGATTCGCAGGCCAGCGAAGTAGATGGCCTCCGTCGCCACTCCACGTGGCACCTCGTTCAGCAGGTCGAACATGGTCACACCTTCAGTTCGAGCATGTCGAAGCAGTCACGCGGCAGCGGGTTTACCTTGTACTCGACGGATGACGGATGCGCACGCTCTTCGACCGGAGCCTCAACAACCGTGCCCCTGACCCGGTCGTACGGGATCAAGTACAGCACTGGCCTGAAGTCATTCAGCGGCGACGTCTCAACCGTTCGTCGTATCTGATCGAATTCGGCATCGCCAATCACCCCCTCTTTCAGGCGCGCCTCGGCTCCGCGGAGAAGCCCTTCGAGTTTACCCGCCAGAACAGAGCTGTGCTGTTCCCCCCGCTGCACCTCGTCCAGCAAGAGCCGGTAGATGTCGGCGGGACTCGAACTCGGCGGAATGTTGACGTGTGCATCGGCCTTGGCTCCATCGTACACCGGGCTGCACCAGGCGAAATGTACGCCGCCGTAGTACCGCTCCGCGATGGCGTAAGCCAGCCAGGTGTTGGTCGAATAGAGGAGGAGAGGGTCTCGCATACGCTCCTGGATGTGAGGTCCGTCATGCGTGTGCCGCCTTCGTCAACGTGAACGGAATATACAACGATCCATTCATCCCCTCCAAACCGCGACCCGCCAACACGCGTACCTGCTTTCCGACACCCTCGGCGGCGGCCCCGCATCATCGAAAATCCTTGCCGCGCCAGGGGATTGGGAACTCCGGGCACTCCGTCGGCCCTGTGTGAGACGCGCGTTTTCAGCGCCTGACGATGGGGAACCGCTCCCGACGCGCCTCGTGGCCTCTGGTTGATCCCGGATGCCTGTGCGCGTATCATCCCGGTTCCGGGCGCGTGTACCAGTGGAGACGGGGCATCGGTTGAAGATCCTGGTGGTGGGCAACGGGGGGCGCGAGCACGCGCTGCTGTGGAAGCTGCGGCGCGACGCGCCGGAGGCGGAGCTGTTCGTCACCCGCGCCAATGGGGGGATGGAGGGGCTGGCCACCTCCATCCCGCTGGCGCCCGGCGAGATCCAGGCGCTGGCCGGCTGGGCCGAGCAGAACGCCATCGACCTTACCGTGGTGGGTCCCGAGGCGCCGCTGGCCGAGGGGATCGTGGACCACTTCACCGCCCACGGCCTCTGCGCGTTCGGCCCCACCAGGGCGGCCGCGCAGATCGAGGCGTCCAAGGCGTTCGCCAAGGGGGTGATGCAGCGCCACGGCATTCCCACCGCCGCCTTCCAGGTGTTCGACGACCGCGCCGCCGCCGAAGCGTACGTCCGCGAGCTGGGCGGCCCCGTGGTGGTCAAGGCGTCGGGGCTGGCCGCCGGCAAGGGCGTGGTGGTGTGCGACGACACCGCCCAGGCCCTCGCCGCCATCGCCGGCATGATGGAGGGCGCCGCCGTGGGCACGGCGGCCGCGCAGGTGGTGGTGGAAGAGCGGATGACCGGCGAGGAGCTCTCCGTCTTCGCGCTCACGGACGGCGAGAACGTGGTGCCCATGCTCGCCGCGCAGGACCACAAGCGCATCGGCGAGGGCGAAATGGGGCCCAACACCGGCGGGATGGGCGCCTACGCCCCCGTCTCGCTGGCCACGCCGGAGCTGATGGCGCGCGTGGAGGCCGAGATCCTGCGCCCCACCGTCGCCGCCATGGCCGCCGAGGGGCACCCTTTCCGCGGCCTGCTGTACGCCGGCATCATGCTTACGCCCGACGGGCCGAAGGTGGTGGAGTTCAACTGCCGCTTCGGCGACCCCGAGACACAGGTGGTGCTCCCCCTGCTCCGCTCGTCCCTTCTGGCACCCATGCTGGCCATCGGCCGCGGCGAGTCCATCGCGGGTGTCACGCTGGAATGGGAGCCCGGCGCCGCGGCCACCGTGGTCCTGGCCTCCGCCGGCTACCCCGGCGACTACCCCACCGGCCTCCCCATCCACATCCCCCCCGAGGTGGAGGCCATGGAGGACGTGGTCGTCTTCCACGCGGGAACCCGCAGGACGGACCGGGGCGCGCTGGAGACCTCCGGGGGCCGCGTGCTGGCCGTCACCGCGCTGGCGCCCACCGTCGCGCAGGCGGCGGAACGCAACCATCTGGCCGCGGAAGGCATCCGATTCGAGGGACGGTACTACCGCCGCGACATCGGCTGGCGCGAGATCGAGCGGAGGGCCGCCCATGCCTGAGCTTCCCGAGGTCGAGACCATCGTCCGCGACCTGGCCCGCCTTCTTCCCGGCCGCACCATCAAGGGGGTCGAGGTGCTGCGCCCGGACCTGATCGAGGGCGACACGCCGGACGGGTTCGCCGGGAAACTCCGGGGCAGGAAGATCCGTAGCGTGGTCCGCCGCGCCAAGAACATCGTGATGGACCTGGGCGGCGACCGGCTGCTGGTGAACCTGGGGATGACGGGCCGCCTGCTGGTCGCGCGTACGGGCGACGAGGACGCCACGCACCTGGGCGCCCGCCTTGCGCTGGACCGCGGGCGCGAGCTGCGCTACCACGACGTGCGCCGCTTCGGCCGCCTGTGGACCCTGACGGACGGCGCGTGGACCGCGTGGGACGGCGAGCTGGGCGTGGAGCCGCTCTCCGATGACTTTACCGTCGACTGGCTGCGGGGTGCGGCCGCGCGCTCGCGGGTGGCGGTAAAGACGTGGCTGATGGACCAGGCGCGGGTGGTGGGGGTGGGAAACATCTACGCCAGCGAAGGCCTGTTCCGCGCCGGGGTGGACCCCCGCCGCCCGGCCGACACGCTCTCCGAAGCCGAGCTGGCCCGGGTGCGCGACGGCGTGCGGCAGGTGCTGGCCGAGGCCATCGAGCACCGCGGCACCACCTTCCTGGACTACCGCGACGCCCGGGGCGAAGAAGGCGCCTTTGCCGCCCGGCTCAAGGTGTACGACCGCGAGGGACAGCCGTGCGACGTGTGCGGCGGAACGGTGCAGCGGCTGGTCCAGGGTGGCCGTTCCACGTTCTTCTGCCCATCGTGCCAGCACTAGAGGAGCGGTACCGGTTGGTTTTGCGCCACCGCGAGCGAAAAAAGCTTGGCTTTTTGTCCGCCGCACCATTATAATTCCGGCAATCCACTCCCGTTCATCGTCCCTCCCCACACGCTCCCCCGAACCACGCATACCATGCAAGCACGAAAGTTTCGCGTCCCCCAGCGAAAGACCCAGCGCCGCTGGCGCGTGCCCCCGGCGCTCAAGCGCGGGGACGAGATCTTCGAGGGGCTTGGCGTTCTCGACGAGCTGACCGGCGAGCGAGGGCTGGTGCTGTGGCAGTCGCTGCGCGACGCCCTGCTCTGGGCGGATGCGCAGGAGGACGAGCGTGCCGCGCTCTTCTCGCCCGACGCCGAGCGCACCCGCATGGCCATGATCCTGGCCTCGCAGCCCGCGCCGGAGCTGGAAGAGCCGCTGTCGGTGATGGCGCGCATGCTGGGCGAGCCCACCCGCATCTCCGAAGAGATGGTGGCGCTGGCCTGCCGCCGCGTGTCGCAGTGGTCGGACGACGAGGGGCTGCTGGCCACGTCGCTGGCCTTTGCGCAGGCCGCCGCCACGGTGACCCCGGGCGACCCGGCCACCGCGTTCGCCGTGGGCAAGCTGGCCCGCCGCCGCGCCGAGTACGCGCGCGCCGAGACCTGGTTCCGCCGCACCATCGCCCTGGCACGCCAGGTGGGCGACTGGGCCACGTACGCGCAGGCGTTCAACGGCCTGGGCAACCTGTACCGGCAGCGCGGCAACCTTCCCGCCGCCCGCCGGTTCCTGGCCCGCGCCGTTCGCGCCGCCCAGCGCAACAGCCTGCACGCCATCGAGGGCGCGGCCCTGCACGACTGGTTCGTCGTCGCCACCGAGGGAGACCGGACGGAGGAGGCGCAGCAGCTCGCCCGCGCCGCGTTCGAAGCATACGGTCCGCATCACCCGCGCATCCCCATGCTTGCGCAGGACGTGGCGTACTGGTGGACCACGCAGGGCTATCACGGGCGCGCGCTTCCCGTCCTGCGGTCCACGCTCCCCCACTTCACGCAGCCGCACGAGCGGTTGAACCCGTGGGGAAGCATCGCGCGCGCGGCCGGGGGAATCGGCGACCGCGCGGCGTTCCGCGAGGCGTGGGACGCGTGCTACGATCTGCTGCCCAGCATGACCGCGCACGATGTCACGGCCCAGACGCTGCTGGACATGGCCCTGGGCGCCGCCAGCCTGGGAATATGGGACAAGGCCGAACAGGCGGCGCGAGAGGCGCTGGAGATCGGTTCCCAGCGCCAGGAAGGGCGCATCCGCCTGACCGCGGAGGCGGTGCTCGACTCCGTCCGGCACCACCGGTCGGTGGAGACGAACCGCGCCACCGCCCGCCCGGAGATGGTCGAGGCGGGAGACAGCCTGGCCGCGGAGTTCGTCCGGTCGCTGCAGTCGGGAATGGCCGCCGTGTAGCGATCCGGCTTCGGGACGGCAGAACGGGCGTGGCCTCACGGAGAGAGGCCACGCCCGTTTGCGATTTGCGAAAGGGTCAGCCTTTCGCGCAGCAGCCTGACCCACCCTGGCCCGCGCTGTTGTCCGTGGGCTCCTCCGCGGGGCTGACCACCACCGGCTCGGGCGCCGCGTTGCCGGACGCGGGAGCGCCGCCGGCGCGCACGGCCGGGTCAGGGGCGGTCACGTCACCGGAGCACCCCGCCGCGGAGAGTGCGACGGCCGCGGCGAGTAGAAGGCGATAGTTCTTCATGGCAGGATCCTCATGCATGTGGGGGCGGTTGGCCGGGGGTTGATGAAGATCAAGATAATGCCTTCCGGCCCGTTTGACTACGCCTTGAGTGCATATTAACGCTCTCTTCGCGACCTTGCACCCCCGATGCCTCTCCCTGTGCGAATTATGTAGCATGGGCGTTGCAGCTTGAAAAATGGACCGCAAACTGAATTGAACGGCGTAGGCAGATCAAAGTCATAAACATTTCACGCCAAGCTACACAAAGTAATGGATCCATAGACGCCGCCGCGGTGCAGCTCCCTTTCGCATGCCGCCGCAGGACGCTAGCTTCGCAGGTGGTTCGGCTTTTGTTCACCGCAGCGCGTCCTCCGCTCTTGAAGTCCATCTCCCCGCATCCGCTGCGCGCGGTCGCCCGCGAGGCGCGCAACATCCCCGGCGTGTACCGCATGCTGGCCCAGGACGGCGAGGTGCTGTACGTGGGCAAGTCCAAGAGCCTGCGCACGCGCCTGCTCTCGTACTTTCGCGCGCGGCGCGGCGACAAGCAGCACCGCATCGTCGAGGCGGCGCACACGCTGGCGTGGGACTACGAGCCCAGCGAGTTCGCCGCGCTGCTGCTCGAGCTGCGGATGATCAAACGGTTCCGGCCGCGGATGAACGTGCAGCACAAGCGCGACGGCCGGTACTCGTTTCTCAAGCTGGCGGCGGGCAAGGCGCCGCGCCTGTACGTGGTGACCGCCGTGTCGGACGACGCGGCGGCCTACTACGGCCCCTTCCGGGGCGGAAAGCGCATCCAGGAGGCGGTGCGCGAGCTGAACGACCTGCTGGGGCTGCGCGACTGCCCGCAGGGCACCCCCATCTTGTTCGCCGACCAGCCGGACCTGTTCTCGTTCACCCACACGCCCCGCTGCCACCGCGCCGAGCTGCGGCTGTGCCTGGGGCCGTGCGCCGCCCGGTGCAGCGAGGCGGAGTACGGCGCGCGGGTAGAGATGGCCCGGGCGTTTCTGAACGGACACGCCGACGAACCCCTGCGTTGGCTGTCGGAGCGGATGAACGCGGCGGCGGACCGCTGGGAGTTCGAGTACGCGGGGCTGCTGCGCGACCGGCTGCACCGGCTGGAGCACCTGCGCGACGAGTTTGCCCGGCTGCGCGAGGCGCTGGACAGCCTGAGCTTCGTCTACCGCGTTCCCGGCGTGGACGGCGACGACCGCGTGTACATCGTGCGCCGGGGCACCGTCCGGGCGACGGTGACGGTCCCGCGGACCACGGCCGAGCGGCGGCGCCTGTCGCGCCTGTGCGACGAGCACTTTGGCCGGCCCGAGCACCAGGGCGCGCTGGTGCAGCGGCACCAGGTGGACGAGATCCTGCTGCTGGCGCGCTGGTTTCGCGCGCGCCCCGACGAGCTGGCCAACACGACCGCCCCGGCCCGGCTGGAGGCGCTGCCGCTGAGCGCCTGACCCCGCGGCACAGCCGTTGCGCCCGAGCCGTCCATCGCGGCGCGTTCAGCCGCCACGCCAGTGACCCACGACGGAGCCGTTGATGCGGACCGCCTTCCGCTCTGCCCTTGTGATTTCGCTCTGCGCCCTGTCCGCCGCCTGCGACCAGGGTGCGCGCACCGGCCGCGCACCGGCCGATTCGGTGCAGGTGCGCGACAGCGCGCGCCTGATCTACGGCGCCACCGGCGCGGACATCGTCCGCGTGACCCCCGTGGAGATCGAGGTGGTGGGGCTTCCCGCCGGGTGGGAGGGAATGCGGGTGGCCGCGCTCTCCGACTTTCACCTGGGGATGTGGGCGGGGAACACGGCGGCGGCGCGCGCGGCGGTGGAGCGCGCGGTGGCCGAGCGGCCCGACATCTTCGTGCTGCTGGGCGACTACGTGTCGCGCGGGCAGGACTACGCGGCGCTGGACCAGGTGCTGGCGCCGCTGCGGGGAAAGCCGGTGTTCGCGGTGATGGGCGACCGCGACATGCAGGAAAGCCCCGACGAGCCCGACAGCACCGCCATCCGCACCCGCGCGGCGCTCCGCAAGAACGGCGTGCAGCTGCTGGAGAACGCCCGCGCCCGCTTCATCCGGCGCAACGACACGGCGTTCATCGCGGGGATCGACCCGTACACGGCGCGGCGGCCGGACTGGCGGCGCGCGGAGATCTTCGGCGGCATTCCCGGCGGCGGCAGCACCCCGCTGCTGCTGGGGCACATGCCGGTGGCCGCGGTCACGCTGCCCACCGACAAGTACCCGGCCATGATCTCGGGCCACACCTTCTGCGGGCAGATCGAGGTGCCCGGCACGCCGCGGCTCACCTGGCTGAACACCGAGGTCTTTCCCGGCACCGCGAACCCCGGCTCCACGCGCATCTACCGCGTGCGGGGGAGCACGCTGTTCGTCACCTGCGGGCTGGGCTTCGGCTACGTGCCTGTGCGCTTCGGCGCGCCGCCGGAGGTGGCGATGATCACGCTGCGCGGCGTGGGCGGCGCGGCGGAGGCGGACTCGGCCAAGGCGCCGGCCGGCGTCAACGTGGACTCGCTCATCCAGTCGTTCACGCCCGACACCACGGGGCGCGACGAGGCGGAGGGAGACAGCGCGGCGGGCGAGGGCTGACCTTTCGGAACAGGGAATAGGGAACAGGGAATAGGGAATAGGGAATAGGGAATAGCCGGCAACGGCGGGGCGGATGCCGCTGCTGCTGGCCCAGGTTCCGTGAGCAAAGGGTTTGCGCACCAGGTGGGGAACTGAAATGGAGTCAACGGAGTCGGCGGAGTTCTACTCTGCCGGCTCCGTTGACTCTGTGTTTTTACCCGGTCCGACGCAACTGTCATTCTGAGGGAGGCGCCGCGCAATGCTCTCCTTTCGCCCGGTAGCATGGCGCCGACCGAAGAATCTTTATCGGCAACGGCAGGATCTGTCCGCCACAATGTGTTCCCGGGCGATGCCCGGAGGGGGGTTCCGCGCGAGGGGATGGAGATTCTCCGGTCGCGCCCCTGCCTCCCTGGTTGTTCCGCCAGGTTGGGGTGGGCGCTTCCCTCATACCGGATCCGGGAAAACAACACCTTTATGGGTACAGAGGAACAGAGTCAGACAGAGGACCAAGACGATATTTCAGCCCGCTTTCTCTGTCTGACTCTGTTCCTCTGTACGATTATTCTTTTTCAGGACCTGGTATCAGAATGACAGGTGGTTCCGCCGATAGAGGTCGTGTCCTTCCTCTGGGGAGGAGAAACGCGAGAGGGCGGGGATCGCACCGGATCCCCGCCCTCTCCGCGTCCTGCATCAACCCAAGCCGGTCAGCGCGTGCTCTGGGCGGCGCTGCGGGTGGCGGGGGTGCAGGCGGGCCAGCTCCCCGGCTGGTTGGTCTGCGGGTTCACGGGAAACTCGGTGCGCCGCGCGCGCGGAAGCAGCTCCGGCTCCTGGTCGGCCAGGTAGACCAGCATGGCCACCATCAGCGCGTTCCGCCGCACGTCGTCCCACGAGATCTTGTCGTAGGTGTCGCGGTTGGTGTGCCAGGTGTACGTGCCGTAGTCCCAGCTCAGCGACCCCAGGCCAAACCCCGGCGCGCCGTGGCAGACGAACGACGCGTTGTCGGACCCGCCGCCGCTGGGGGTGCCCGGATCGTCCACGTTCACGCTGTCCGTCACGAAGGGCGGCATGGCGGCCAGCCAGCGGCGAAAGACCGGGGCCGCGCCCGTGAAGCCCTGCATGGAGATGTTGCGAATGCGGCCGGTGCCGTTGTCCTGGTTGAACAGCGCGTGCAGCCCGCGCACCACCTCCGGATGGTCCTCCGAGAACGCCCGCGATCCGTTGAGCCCCTGCTCCTCGCCGCTCCAGTGGCCCACCAGCAGGGTGCGGTTGGGGCGCGGATACACCTGCCGCAGGATGCGCATGGCCTCCATCATCACCACGGTGCCGGTGCCGTTGTCCGTGGCCCCCGACGCGCCGTCCCACGAGTCGAAGTGGGCGCTGAGCATGATGTACTCGTTCGGCTTGCGCGCCCCGCGCACCTCGGCGATGGTGTTGGAGACGGGCCGCTCCTCGCCCGTGAACTCCGCGCGCGCGTCGATGCGCAGCGCGGGGTTGTCGCCGTTGGCCGCAAGGCGGTAGACCAGGCCGTAGTCCTCGCAGCTCAGGTCCACGGTGGGAACGCGCAGGGTGCGGGCGTTGAAGATCTTGTCCACACCCCACCCCTGCGACCACAGGTTGGTCAGCACGCCCAGCGCCCCCGCCTGCTCCAGCGCCACGGGCAGGTCGCGCGTGGTGTAGCCGGTGCGGGCAATGCGCTGCGTCCACGCCTGCGCGTCGGCCGTGCGCTGCTGGCGAAAGCGCTCGAAGTCGGCCGCCACCGCCCAGCGCTGCCAGTTCTCGTCCGGACGGCAGGTGGGCGGGCTGAAGCTGATCATCACGAACTTGCCGCGCACGCTGGGCAGCCACGCGCGGAACGCCGCGGAGTCCGCCGCGTCGGGAAGGATGACGACGCCGGCCTCCACGGGCGCGGTGGTGCCGGGGCTCCACGCCAGCATCTGCGACTCCAGCGTGCGCACCCGCGGCGTCAGCAGGTCCACGTGCGTGTAGCCGCGGTTCCAGCCGCGCCAGGTGCCGTACCGCTCGTTGCGGGCGGTGATTCCCCACGTGCCGTACGTGCGCACCACCCAGTCCTGCGCCGCCTCCATCCCCGGCGACGCGGTAAGCCGCGGGCCGATGGAATCCAGCAGCCGCTGCGCCATCGGCTCCAGCTGCGAGCGCTGCGTGCCCTCTTCCCAGATGGCGCGCAGCACGGGGTCGCTGCTGGTCCACTCGGGCTGCGCGTGCGCGGGCGCGGCGGCCAGCGCGGCGGCGCCCATCGCCCACAATGCGGTTCTCTTCATCCAGTTTCTCCGGGTGTGGATGCCGGCGTGGCCCGGCCGGGGCGGGTTTGATCGCGGGAATCTACGGACGGCGGGGGTGCATCCGCTAGTTTTTTAGCAGACACGATCTCCGCCGCCGATCCTCGTCTCTCCTATCCTCCGATGCTGCGCGCGGCGGGCTGGCACTCGGGCCAGCGGCCGGGCTTGCCCTGCGCGTCCGCGGGAAGGTCCGTGCGCATGGTACGCGGGACGCGCTGCGGGTCTTCCGACGCCAGGTAGGCCAGCATCGCAAGCATGGTGGCGTTCCGGCGCAGGTCGTCGAACACCAGCTTGTCGTACGTGTCGCGCGTGGTGTGCCAGGTGTAGGTGCCGTAGTCCCACGACTTCGACAGCAGCCAGAACGCCGGCGCGCCGCGGCAGACGAACGACGAGTGATCGCTGGAGCCCGCGCTGGGATACCCCGGCGCGTCCAGCTGCACACTGTCCGCCAGCTCCGGCGGCAGCTGGTCCAGCCAGCGCCGCCAGAAGGGCCCCGCCTCGCTGAAGCCCTGCAGCGAGATGCGCTCGATGCGCCCGGTGCCCGTGTCCTGGTTCAGCAGCGCCTGCAGGCCGGCGAGCACCTCGGGATGGTCCTCGGCAAAGGCGCGCGACCCGTTGAGCCCCTGCTCTTCCCCGCTCCACAGGCCCACGACGATCGTCCGCCGGGGGTTGGGATATACGCGGCGGAGGATGCGCATGGCTTCCATCATCACCAGCGCGCCGCTGGCGTTGTCGGTGGCGCCGGAGGCCGCGTCCCACGAGTCGAAGTGGGCCGAGAGCACCACGTACTCGTCCGGCAGCCGGCGGCCGCGCACCATCGCCACCGTGTTGGCGGCCGGCGCCTCGCCCGTGTACTGCGCCTGCGCGTCCACGCGGATCGCCGGCCCCTGCGCGCGCTGGGCCAGGCGAAAGAGGAGCGCGTAGTCTTCGCAGGTCACGTTCAGCACGGGGACCACGGGCGTCATCGCCATGTGGACGTACTCCGTCCCCCATCCGCCGGACCCGTCGTTGGTCAGCACGCCGGCCGCGCCCGCCAGCCCCAGCACGTGGGTCAGCTGCTCCGGCCCCATCCCCGTGCGGGCGATGCGCCGCGTCCACGCGGTGTCGGCGCGCGCCACGTCCGCCGCCAGCCGCTGCAGCGTGGCGGGGAGCGCCCACCGCTGCCAGTTCTCCGTGGGCCGGCAGGTGACCGGGTCCGCGTCCAGCAGCACGAAGCGGCCACGGACGGTCCCCAGCCACGCCCGCAGCGCCGCCGAATCCGCCACCTCCGGGAACAACACCACGTCTCCGGTCACCGGGCCGTCCGTGCCGCGGCTGTACGCCAGCAGCCGCGCCTCCAGCGTCCGCGTCCGCGGCTGGACGAGGTCCACGTGCGCCGGCCCGCGCCGCCAGCCGATCCAGGTTCCGTACGGCTCCACCCGCGCCTCCGCGCCCCACCCCGCCAGCTGCGCCGCCGCCCACGCGTGCGCCGCCTGCTGCCCGGGCGAGCCCGTCAGCCGCGGCCCCACGGAGTCGGTAAGCGCCTGCGCCAGCGGCTCCAGCCGCGAGCGCCGCATCCCCTCGTCGTGGATGGCGCGCAGCACGCGGTCGTTCGTCCGCCACTCCTGCTGCGCCACGGCGGACGCGGCGGAGAGGGCACAAAAAGAAAGCGCGAGCAGCACGCTCGCGGGTCGGTTGAAAGCCACGTGAATCAGGAATTCCGGGGGATGAGGTCCACCAGCCGCGCCTGCACCGCGCCGTCCGCGATCTCCGCCAGGGCGACGGTCACCGGGTCCTTGAAGCGGCGCGGCCCCGCGCTCCCCGGGTTCACCGCGAGCGTGGGGCCTACCTGCTGAATGAGCGGCCGGTGCGAGTGGCCAAAGACCACGAGCCCCGCGTCCGGGTGCGCCGCCGCGGCCTTCTGCGGCGTGGGCGAGCCCAACTGCATGCCGTGCAGGATGACGATCTGCACCCCGCCCAGCTCCAGCCGCGCCACCTCGGGCACGCGGGCGCGGATCGCCATCCCGTCCACGTTCCCCCACACCGCCGTCACCGGGGCAAGGGCCTCCAGCTCGGTCAGGATGTCGGGATCGCCCACGTCGCCGGCGTGAAGGATGTGCTCCACACCCTGGAACACGTCGAACACCTGGGCGCGCAGCAGCCCGTGCGTGTCTGAGATGATGCCGATCTTCATCCGGGCGCGCTACCGCAGAAAGGGAACCATCACAGCCGCACCACCAGGTCGCCTTCGCGCAGGATGCGGTAGCTGCCCCCTGCGTCGGGCTCCGACATCCACCAGAACACGATGGCCTCCCTGTCGCCCGGCTCGTACCGCGCGATCTCCGCGTACGGAATGCGCACCGTCTCCCCGGGCGCGAGCGTGGGGCAGCCGGCGTTCTGGGGCGTGCACTTTCCCCAGAAGATGGTGCCCTCGTCCACCCGCTCGAACACCGCGTAGTGGACGGGCCGCCCGCCCAGGTTGCGGATGGCCAGCGTCGGGGCGTCCGCGTCCGCCCGGACGACGGGGCCGTAGTTGTCGATCGCGGAGGGCTCGTCGCAGGCGGCGAGGATCACCAGCGCGGCGGCGGCCATCAGGCGCGTGAGCATTCGGGGCCTCGGGGCATCAGGATGAGCAGAAGCTGATTGGAATCCCGCCCGGTGGGATGAGATCGATGACGGGTGGGTACCGTCTTCATCCCGTTCCCGGCTCACAGCTGGACCACGACGGTGCCCTGGGCCGCGGTCGTGCCGCCGTCGTCGAACACCCACCAGCTCACCGCGGCCTGCGCGTCGCCCGGCGTGTAGTTCTCGATCTGGGCGTACGGCACCCGCACCGTCTGCCCCGCCCCGATGCGCGTGCACATCGTCGGCGTGCAGCCCATCATCAGCGCCAGGACGGTGGGGTCGGAGATGAGCACGTGGACCGGCTCGTCGCCGCGGTTGGTAACGGAGAGCGTGGCCTGGCCCGCGGCGCGGGCGCGCACCCACTCGTCGGTGGGCAGGGTGGGATCGGAGCAGCCGGCAAAGGCAAGGCCCAGCGCGGCGGCGGCAACAAGGCGTGTGAGCATGATGGGGCTCCGTGGGTCCAGGGAAGACATCCGTGCAGGTCTGCTCAAAGGACGCCTGAAGGGCCGCGGATAGGACGCCTTTCGTCCCATGATTCCACCGTTCATCCCACCACCGCCCATCGGCGCCATCTCTGCCCCGCCGGACGAGGATGTTCAGCCGGAATCAGCCCCTGTTGAGCGGTGGATTCCCTACTCCGCCTCGGCTTCCCCGCTCTTCCACCGCTTGCCGATCGTGTGCTCCACGCCCAGGTGGTCCAGGATGCGCGCCGCGACGAAGTCCACCATGTCGTCGATCGACTTCGGACGATGGTAGAAGCCCGGCGCGGCGGGCATGATGGTGGCCCCCGCGCGCGTCAGCCGCGTCATGTTCTCCAGGTGGATCAGCGACAGCGGCGTCTCGCGGGGAACCAGGATGAGCGGACGCCGCTCCTTGAGCGCCACGTCCGCCGAGCGCTCCACCAGGTTGCGCGACGTTCCCGCCGCGATGGAAGCCAGCGTCCCCATGGAGCACGGGCACACCACCATCCCCGCCGAGGGCGCGGAGCCGGAGGCGGGCGTGGCGCCGCGGTCCAGCGCGTCGTAGAACTCCACGCGGCTCCAGTCGCCCGTGGCGGCGCGCAGGGCGTCCACCCCGTCGATCCCCGACTCTTCCGCCAGCAACCGCAGGCCGTAGCCGCTTACGATCAGCCGCACCGGCGTGCCGCTTTCGTTCAGCGCGCGCAGCAGCCGCACCGCGTACGGCGCCCCCGACGCCCCCGTGATGCCAAAGGTGACCGGCGCGCCGGGCGATACCCTCACGCGAACAGCCTTTCACCCAGCACGATCAGAAAAAAGAGCACGGAGATGATGCCGTTCAGCGTAAAGAACGCCGCGTCGATCTTCGACAGGTCGTCCGCCTTTACCAGGCTCTGCTCGTACACCAGCATCAGCGCGATCACCGCCGCGCCGATGAAGTAGCCGATCCCCAGCTCCGGCAGCAGCGCCCCCAGCGCGATGAACTGCGCGGCGGAAAGACCGTGCAGCACCCGCGAGAACGCCAGCGCGCCCCGCGCCCCCAGCGCCGCGGGAATGGAGTGCAGCCCCTGGCTGCGGTCGAAGTCGATGTCCTGCAGCGAGTACAGGATGTCGAACCCCGCCACCCAGCACAGCACCCCGCCCGCCAGCACCAGCAGCGCCCCCACGGGCCGGCTCCACTCCCCCGCGATGGCCAGGTACGCGCCCACCGGGGCGATGGCCAGCGCGAACCCCAGCACCAGGTGCGCGTAGCGGGTGAATCGCTTGGTGTACGAGTAGAACAGAATCCACCCCAGCGCGAACGGCGCCAGGTACAGGCACAGCCGGTTCAGCAGCGCCGCGCAGGTAAAGAAGACGACTGCCGCGATGACGACGGACACCGTCGCCTCGCCCACGGACAGCTTCCCCGCGGGAATCTCGCGCATCTGCGTCCGCGGGTTTTGCGCGTCGATGCGGCGGTCCACGATGCGGTTGAAGCCCATGGCCGCGAACCGCGCCGCCGTGAACGCCAGCAGGATCAGCAGGATGTCCAGCGCCTGCACCGGGTAGCGGTACGAGGCCAGCGTGGCGCCCACCAGCGCGAACGGCATGGCGAACACCGTGTGCGGCAGCTTTACCAGGTTGGCATAGTCCGCCAGCCTGCCCCGCCCCCCGACGTGCTGCCCTTCCAGTCTATGCGTCGTCACTGCGTCCCTGCTTCGTTTTCGATTTCTGCCAGGTGCGCTCAAACCGCGGGATCAGGTCCGGGATGGACATCGTCGCGGCCTTGTACACCTCCACCAGGTCCACGCCGCGATATCCGTGGATCAACACATCCCGCATGCCGGCGATCGTTCGCCAGCGAACATCCGGATTCGCCTGCCGGAGAGCCAGCGAGAGCTGCTTCGTAGCCTCACCCATGATCTCGAGCTGGCGGATCACGGCTGAGCTCCTCATCTGATCCGCTCGGAAGCTCTCGAGATCGATCCCTTCGATGAACTGCCGGATCAGCCGTGCCGCATTCAGAACATCGCGCAGATAGCTTTCGTCAGGATGCTGCATAGACGACGCGCGCCGTTTCCAGAATGGCCCGTTTGCGGATTGGATTCGTGCTATCTTCAACACCGCCTCGCGTCAGCAGATCGACGGGACGGCCAAAGATCTCCACGAGCTCGTCCTGCATCTCCACGTGTTCGAACAGGGACGGGGTCGCCTCGTACGAAGGAAAGCTCACCAGCACGTCCACGTCGCTGTCCGGGCGAAAGTCGTCGCGCAGCACGGAGCCGAAGAGCGCGAACTCGCTCACGTGCCACTTGCGGCAGAACTCCGCGATCTGTTCGTGCGGCAGGCTCAGCTTCACGGCAACCTCCAGATTCAGCGGTCCGGACGACGAACGATCCGGATGATGTCCCTCCGCAACGGCGGCGGATCGTCGGGATCGATCCCGGGAAACTCGGCTCGTGGCTGATCGAACCTCTTCAGCCGCGCGCAGCAGCCTCAGTCGATGGGCTTGATGCCCAGGCGCGGCCACAGCTTGTCGATCGTCGCCTTGACGTCGGGCGCCATCTCGATCATGTCGGGCCAGCGGCGCACGAAGCCCTCGGCCGCCCACTTCTTCGTCCCGTCGATCCCCATCTTGCTGCCGAACGAGGGGATCTGCGACGCGTGGTCCAGGTCGTCCACCGGGCCGCGGGTGAACTCCACGTCGCGCTGGGGATCGATGTTGCCCAGCGCGTACCACCACGCCTCCCGCGTGTTGCGCACGTCGATCCACTCGTCCACCACCACGATCACCTTGGCCAGCGACATCAGCCCCATCCCCCACAGGCCGTGCATCACCTTGTAGGCGTGGCCCGGGTACTCCTTCCTGATGCTGACGAACACCAGGTTGTGGAACACGCCCTCGGGGGGCATGTGGTAGTCGTGGATCTCCGGCATCGTCAGGCGGGCGAGCGGAAGAAAGATCCGCTCCGTGGCGCCGCCCAGGTACACGTCCTCCACCGGCGGCCGGCCCACCAGCGTCGCGGGATACACCGGGTCCGCGCGCATGGTCACCGTCGTCACGTGAAAGACGGGATACGGGTCCTCCAGCGTGTAGAACCCCGTGTGGTCGCCAAACGGGCCCTCGATGGCCAGCTCCTCGTCCGTGTCCACGTACCCCTCGAGGACGATCTCCGCCTCGGCCGGGATGGTCAGGTCGCAGGTGAGCGCCTGGCAGGTGTACACCGGCTCGCGGCGCAGAAAGCCGCCGAACAGGAACTCGTCGATCCCCGGGGGCAGCGGCGCGCTGGGCGTGTACATGGTCGCCGGGTCCCCGCCGATGGCCACCACCACGGGCATCCGCCCGCCCGGCCCGCGCTTCCACGCCCGGTAGTGCCCCGCGCCGCCCTTGTGCTGCTGCCAGTGCATTCCCGTCGTCGTGGGCCCGAACACCTGCATGCGGTACATGCCGATGTTCTGCCCCCCCGTCTCCGGGTCCGAGGTCACCACCATGGGCAGGGTGATGAAGGGCCCGCCGTCGTCCGGCCACGTCTTGAGCACCGGCAGCTTGGTCAGGTCGAACTCGCCCTCGCGCAGCACCACCTGCTGGCAGGGCGGCGGACCCTTGAACGGCCGCGGCGGCACCTTGGTGAGCTCGTACAGCTTGGGGAGCATGGCCAGCTTGCCCTTGAGCCCCTTGGGGATCTCGGGCTTGATGAGCTCCGCGATGCGGTCCGCGTGCTCCTGCACGTCGTCCACGCCCAGCGCCGCCGCCATGCGCCGCCAGCTGCCGAACACGTTGATGGCGACGGGGATGTCGCTCTCGGAGCCGTCCATCAGCACCGGCCGCTCGAAGAAGAGCGCGGGCCCGCCGCCCGGCAGCTTCATGGTGCGGTCGGCGATCTCGGCCATCTCCAGGTCCACCGCAACCGGCTCGCGCACGCGCACCAGCTGGCCGGAGCGGTCCAGGTACCGCAAAAACTCGCGCAGGTTCTGAAAGGCCATTCGTCTCGCTCTATCTTTCTCCGTCAGCCTGTTGATACGTCCAGGCTGATTGGAACTGCTTGTTTGGGCGTGTCCCTCCGCTGCGCTCCGGGCCGGGCTGCGCGCGCACTAGGGCACGATACAACTGTGCCCAAGTGCGCCGAGCCCCCGGCGCGCCCGGGATCGTCGCGTTTCCTTCACCCTCGTGCACGGCGCGCCGTGTTCTCGGCCCTGCGGGCGCGCATCCCTCACGCGGAACCCGGCGCCGCTTCGGCCGGCTCGGAACTGCGCCGGCCGGGGTGCCCCTCCCCCGGCCCCTCCCCGTTCGTTCCTCACGGAGAGGGGAGAATTCGATCGCGCTCCGGACAGTTCGGCCGCGTCACCCTCCCCCGCGCAGTTTGCGGGGGAGGGCCGGGGAGGGCGCGCCCCGGCGGACGCAGTCCGATCCCGTTCGCCAAACCTCCGCCCCCTGCCCCACACCAACCTCCCCCAGCAGTTTTGGGGGAGGTGGGCGAGTAATGCGAGCCCGGAGGGGGCGCCCGCCCCTCGCGCCACATCCCCCGAAGCGAAACCCAGGCGCCGTCGAGCGGCCTTAGTTCGCGACCGACCCCACCACGCGGCCCAGGATCACGTACGACACGAACATCACCCCGCCGGTGATCAGCAGCCAGCGCGCCAGCTTCATCTGCCGCAGGCCGACGGGATCGAAGTAGTTCTCGGGCTTCCACACGCCCACCACCGTGGGGCCCTCGCCCGGCCGCACGTGGCGCCAGGCCAGCAGCTGCAGCAGCGCCGAGGCCACGCAGCAGGCAAAGAAACCCAGCAGCAGCGACGCCGCCACCACCTTCATCACCGTGCTCATCCCGTCTTCGTCCCATGGTGCAGGGCCGAGATGCCGCCGGACAGGGTTTCCCACTGTACCCCGCTGAACCCCGCCGCCTCCATCCGCCGCGCCAGCTCCGGCGGCTCGGGAAAGTTCATCACCGACTCGGGGAGGTAGGTGTAGGCGGACGAGTGCTTCGACACCATCCGCCCCACCAGCGGCAGCACCTTGAGAAAGTAGAAGAAGTACAGCCCGCGGAACGGCTGCCACCCCGGCGTGGTGAACTCCAGGATCACCAGCCGCGCGCCCGGCTTCAGCACGCGCGCCATCTCGCGCAGCCCCGCGTCCAGGTCGGCCAGGTTGCGCACGCCGAAGCCCACCGTGGCCCCGTCGAACGACTGGTCGGGAAACGGCAGCGCCAGCGCGTCGGCGCAGGCGGGGCCGATGGGCACGCCGCGGGTCTTGCCGCCGCCCACGCCGTTCTGCAGCATCTCGTAGGTGAAGTCGCTGCCCACCACCCGGCCGCGGAACGCCTTGCGCTTCGCCAGCTCCACCGCGAGGTCCAGCGTGCCGGCGCAGTTGTCCAGGTAGGTGCCCGCGGGGGCGCGCTCCCAGCCCAGGCGGTTGACGGCCCGCTTGCGCCACAGCTTGTCGATGTTCAGCGACAGCACGTGGTTCAGCAGGTCGTAGCGCGGCGCGATGGAGCTGAACATCCGCCGTACGTGCGCCGCCTTTTCGGCGGGCGCGGGAAGCGCCGAGGGCGGCGCGTGGGTTTCTGGCATCGCGTAAAACCGTTTCTCCGCTTAGAATAACGGGCGCCAAGGTAGCCTGCCCGCCCCGGCCGGAGCAAGCCTCGTCGCCCCGCCTGAAACCCGCCGCGCCTTCGCCGCGTAGGGCACCGGGCGAGTCTGAATCAACAGACCCCAACATAAGCGGTGAAAGAAACCCCGGTCTCGGACCATGAGCTCGTCACTCGCGCCCAGCAGGGCAGCGAGAAGGCGTACCACGAGCTTCTCGGCCGTTTTCAGCGGCCCGTGTTCTCCATCATCTATCGGATGATCCGGGACCGGGAGCAGGCGGAGGACCTTGCGCAGGAGACGTTCGTGCGTGTGTTCAACCACATCGACCGGTACGATCCGCGCTACAAGTTCAGCAGCTGGATCTTCAAGATCGCCACCAACCTGACGATCGACCACATCCGGCGTAAGGAGCTGAACACCGTCTCCATCGACGGCTCGCGCAACGCCACCACGGCCGAGCAGATCGAAGCCACCAGCATCACCATCGCCTCGCCGGACGAGAACCCGGAAGAGCTGCTGGAGGCCAAGGAGCTGGGCGAGGAGATCGAGGCCGCGATCAGCAAGCTGCGGCCGGAATACCGCGCGGCCATCCTGCTGCGCCACGTGGACGGGCGCGAGTACCAGGAGATCGCCGAGATCCTTTCCCTGCCGCTGGGAACGGTGAAGACGTACATCCACCGCGGCCGCAACGAGCTGCGCGAGCAGCTGGAGCACCTGCGCGCCGCATGAAGTCTTTTCGTGACGTGAAACCCGGGAGCTCCTGCTCTCGTAGGGCACCCAATGGAACCGAACCGAGCCCCGTGAGGCACCCGTGACGGACGCAACCGGACACCTTCCGTTCTGGACGCTCGAGGCGCTGGCCGAGGATGACCTTGGCCAGGCCGAGCGCGCCCTGGCGGAGCAGCACCTGCGGGCCTGCGCCCACTGTACGGCCGAGCTGGGCTCGGCGCGTGCGGTGATCGCGGCCCTGCAGTCGCTTCCCTCCCTGTCGCCCTCGCCCGGCTTTGCCGACGCGGTGATGGCGCGGGTCGTGATGATGCCGCAGGCGGCCCCCGCCGCCGAGCCGGCACGGAGCAGCCCCAGGCGCGGCTGGCTCCCCGCCTCGGCGAGGGGCTGGGTGTGGCTGACCGCCCTGCTGACGGTGGTGATGGCGCCGCTGGCCGCGCTGGGCGTATGGCTGAGCGCCCACCCGCTGGTAAGCGTGAGCGCCCTGTGGGGCGTGGCCCGTGGATGGGGCCGCGAGGTGGTGTGGAACGCGGTGGTGCAGGGTGCCGAGGCGGTGGGCCGCAGCGGCGCCCTGGGATGGGCGGTGGACCTGCTGGCCCGCATGCCCGGCCCCGACACCGCGGGCGTTCCGCTGGCGATGCTCCTGGTCCTGGCCGCGATCCCGGTTTCGGCCTTCGTGATGATCCGCCTTTTGAGGACCCCTGCCACGGGGATGACCCATGCGTACTGACCTGATCAAGCGGGGCGCCCTGGTGATGGCGCTCCTGGCCGGAGCGCCGGCGCACGCGCAGGACTCGCTGGTGCTGGGCACGCAGCCCGCTGCGCCGGCGGCCCCCACGGCGGCCGCCCCGGCGCACCGCAGCGGCGACGTGCTCAACATCAACGGCGACCGCACCATCGGCCCCGGCGAGCTGGTCGAGGGCGACGTGGTCGTCCTCAACGGCGACCTGACCGTGGCCGGCGAGGTGCGCGGCGACGTGACCGTGGCCCGCGGCGACCTGCGCCTGGAGAACGGCGCCGTGGTCACCGGCGACGCGGTGGTCACCGCCGGCCGCCTGGTGAACCGCGGCGCCCGCGTCCAGGGCGAGATGCGGGTGGTGGACGAGGGGCGCGCCATGGAGGTGCAGAACGGCGTGCCGGTGGCCGGCCGGGTGCGGCTGGGCCGCTCGTGGTTCGCGCCGATCGGGCGCGGGCTGGTGGGGCTGATGGAGACGCTGGCGCTGGGGCTGGTGCTGGCCGGCGTGGGCGTGGGCCTGATCTTCTACGGCATGCCGCAGCTGAGCCGGCTGAGCGACACGGTGCGCGGCAGCACGGGGCGCGCGGCGGCGGTGGGGCTGGCGGCGCACTTCCTGGTGCTCCCGGCCTTTTTGCTGGGCGGCGTGGCGCTGTTCGTCACCATCATCGGCATTCCGCTGCTGCTGGTGTACGTGCCGCTGTTCGCGGTGGCGGTGCTGGCCGCGGCGGCCGTGGGGGTGGTGACGGTGGCGCACGCGCTGGGCGAGCGCACGGTGGAGCAGCGCGGCGGCTACGACACGCGGCACCGCAACGCCTACAGCTACGTGTTCACCGGGCTGGCGCTGCTGCTGGCGCCGCTGGTGGTGGCCAACCTGCTGGGGATGACCGGCTTCCTGGGCTTCGTGGGCGACTTGGTGGGGGTGTTCGCGGGGGTGCTGCTGTGGGCGGCCACCAGCGTGGGAATCGGCGCGGTGCTCATCGGCGGGTCGAGGGCGTGGCGCGAGCGGCGCTACCGCCGGATGATGGGGCTGGGCGGCCTGGACGCGGCGGACGCCGGGGGCGCGAATGCGGCCTGACCGCCGCCGCGCCCTGGCCCCGCTGGCCGTCGCCGCCGCGCTGCTGAGCGCGGCGGCGCCCGCGCAGGCGCAGCAGTGGCGCAGCGTGACCTCGGCCCGGCAGGCGCAGGGCGAGCGCGGGCTGGACGTGCAGCTGCAGTACGGCGGCGGCGACCTGACGGTGCGCCCCGCGGACGACGGCCTGCTGTACCAGCTGCAGATGCGCTACGACGAGCGGCAGATGCGCCCGGTAACGGCGTACGACCGCGCGGCCGGCCGGCTGACGCTGGGGGTGGAGAGCGTGCGCCGCAACCAGCGGACGCAGCGCGGCGGCACCGCCGCGGTGCAGCTGGCGCCCGCGGTGCCCATGGACCTGAAGCTGGAGTTTGGCGCGGGCGAGGCGAACCTGGAACTCGGCGGGCTCTCCCTCCGTAGTGTGGACCTGTCGACCGGGGCCAGCGAGACGGACGTGCGCTTCGGGACGCCCAACCGGGTGCGCGCGGGGACGGTGCGGGTGGCCGCCGGCGCCTCGCGGCTGCACATGCGGGGGCTGGGAAACGCGCGGGCCGAGCACATCGTGCTGGACGGCGGTGTAGGAGGGGCCACGCTGGAGTTCGACGGGGCGTGGGACCGCAGCGCCACCTTGAACGTGGACATGGGGCTGGGGGCGCTCACGCTGCGGTTTCCGCGGTCGCTGGGGGTGCGGATCGAAAAGGACTCGTTCCTTACGCGGTTCTCCCCCGCGGGGATGGTGCGGCGGGACGGCGCCTGGTACTCGCGCAACTGGGACCAGGCGCGGCACCGGCTGACGGTGAAGATCGACGCGGCCCTGGGCAGCATCGACGTCCAGTGGATGGACTGACGGGTTTTCGCAACCTGACGCGACGTACGCAGATAGAAGGAGAGAGAAACGATGCTCAGCGCGCTGGTGGGTCTGGTGGTGATCGCGGTGGTCGGCTTCGTGGTGCTGACGGTGCTGCTCGCCATCTTTGGAATGGTGTTCGGGCTGGCCTTTGGGCTGCTGGGGATGGCGATCGCACTGGCCGTGAAGATCCTGCCGCTGGTGCTGGTGGGCTGGCTGGTGGTGAAGCTGGTGCAGCGCGGCGAGCGCGGATCGGCGGCGGCGAGGATTCCGTCGTCGGACCAGCGCTGGCTGGACAGCTAGGGGACAGGGGACAGGTTACAGGGGACAGCCTGCGGGGGCGTTCCTGGACGGCAATCGGTTGGTGGATGGGACGACAGGGGCCGGCGATCATCGGGATCGCCGGCCCATTCGTTTGGGGGTGGATGCGCTTTGGCCGGGATTCCACTCGGGCGGGTGAACCCGCGGCTGGAAACAGCGGGAAGCCCCGCAAACTGCGCGGGGCTTCAACTGCACACTGCTGCATGCGGCACGGCACACACCCGTCGGCGAAGGCCGACATCACGTAGTCCCAGCCGCGAATTCATTCGCCTGGGCGGCGGGCGGAACAAGGGGTGTCGCCGCCGGGCTTCATTCCCGGGCGGGTGAACCCGCGGCTGGAAATGCGGGAAGCCCCGCAAACTGCGCGGGGCTCCGTGGCCGCGGGTGCGGCGCGCCGCGACCAGCGCCGCCGTCACCGAAGCGAGATCCTTGCGGTTCTTGCAGTTGAAGCCCTGCGCAGTTTGCAGGGCTTACCGCAGTTCCAGCGGCGGCTTTAGCCGCTCACGCGTGCGGGGCCGCCGATGCCTGCTCACGCGCCGCCACGGGCGATGTGCTTCACGCCGCGGCCACTGCCGCCATGCCGACGCGGGAGGCGACGGCGTCGGCGACTTCGCGCAGGGCGAGGGCGGCGGGGGACTCGGGCTGGCTGACGACGATGGGGACGCCGGCGTCGCCGCCCTCGCGCACGGGGATCTCCAGGGGGACCTCGCCCAGGAACTCCACGCCGGTCTGCTCGGCCAGGCGCCGGCCGCCCGCCCGGCCAAAGATCTCGTAGCGCTGGCCGCAGCAGGGGCAGATGAAGCCGCTCATGTTCTCGACCACGCCCAGCACGCGGGTGTTGGTGCGCTCGAACATCCTGATGCCGCGCAGCACGTCGCCGGTGGAGACGTCCTGCGGGGTGGTGACCATCACCACCCCGTCCAGGCGGATGGTCTGCACCAGCGAGAGCTGCGCGTCGCCCGTGCCCGGCGGCATGTCGACGATCAGCACGTCAAGCTCGCCCCACTCCACCTCGCTCAGGAACTGCTTCAGGATGCCGGCGATCATGGGGCCGCGCATGATGGCGGCCTGCCCTTCTTCCAGCAGGAATCCCAGGCTCATCAGCTGAACGCCGTGGGCCTCCAGCGGCTCCATCTTTTCCTTGCCCTTTTCGCCGATCACCCGCGGCTTGCGGTGCTCGCCGAACATGGTGGGCACGTTGGGCCCGTAGATGTCGGCGTCCAGCAGCCCCACGCGGCGGCCCGCCTGCGCCAGCGCGGTGGCCACGTTGACGGCCACGGTGCTCTTGCCCACGCCGCCCTTGCCGGAGCTGACGGCGATGATGTGCCGGGCGCCCGGCACCATGTTGGCGTTGGGCGTGGGCGCGGGAACGTTGCCCGCCCGCAACGGCGACTTGCTCTTGGGCTGCGGCGCGCCGGCGGCGGGAAGGGAGATGTCGATCTTTACCTTCTGCACCCCCTCCACCGTTTCGGCGGCGGCGCGGGCGTGGCGCACCAGGGTGCCGGGGTCGTCGGCCTGCAGGGCGAACTTGAAGCGGACGGTGCCGTCTTCCAGCACCTCCATCTCCCGCACGCGCCCCGACGAGACGATGTCGTCGCCGGTGACGGGGTGCAGGATGGTGGTCAGGGCGGCGGCGACGCGGCGAAGCACGGCGTCGCGCTGCATGTTATCCATAAAGTGCGAAATACGCGGTACGGAGTACGTTTGCGGGGTGCGGGTGCGGGTGTTCTGCCCGCGCGCGCCACCGGGACGGCTGAAGAATACAAGGATCGGGGCGCAGCGGCGAGCCGGTGGCCGCTATGCGGCTGCGACTCCATCCCCCGGCGCGCACCCCAGCGAACACGACGGTCCGCCGACGTGCGGCCAGATCCTGAAAAAGAATAATCGTACAGAGGAACAGAGTCAGACAGAGAAAGCGAGCTGAAATATCATCTTGATTCCTCTGTCTGACTCTGTTCCTCTGTACCCATGAAGGTGTTGTTTTCCCGATTCGGGATGAGTCCGGAGCGGGTGGTGATTTGATCGCCTGAATTGCATGATACAGGTTGCAGCGGCGGGCGGATTCCGGCAGGTTTGCTGCCTGGAGTCCGCCCGCGTCCCGTCCTTCATCCGAATCCACACTGCTGCGATGGCAGGCAAGCCCACCGGCTGGAACCGATTCGTCGCAAAGCTGCAGGGCGAGGTGCCGGCGGCGGAGCTGGAGGCGTTCCGCCGCGCCAGCGGCCCCGTGCTGGAACTGCTGGAGCAGGTGGAGCGGCGGCGGCTGGAGTGCAGAATCGACGGCCTGGACCCATGGACGGTCCCGCCCGCCACCCGCGCCGTGTTCCTGTGCGCCTGGAACGCCTTCGTGCTGCAGACGCTGCGCAACGAGTACCTGGACGCGGACTACCGCGCCGAGCCGCGCACGCCGCACTTCGTCCCGCCCGTGACGGCGGAGCAGGTGCTGCGCTTCTACGAGCCGGTGGAAGCCTGGGTAAACCGCGCCCTGCAGGCGCAGGCGAACCCCGAGTACCAGCTCGACGTCGGCGTTCCCGCCGCGCTGCCGGTGCTGCAGGTGGAGCCGCTTCCGCCCGCGCACCTGGACGCCCTGCTGCACGCCATGCGCTCCGTGCGCGACCATGCCGGCGCCGCGCTGGAGTTCCTTCCCGCCACGCCGCCCAAGGAGCGGAAGAAGCAGGTGCAGCTCAACCGCATCCGCCAGCTCTACGCGTCGGCGCAGGCCCGCGCGCGCTACGCGGAGGACCTGTGCGGCGCCGACCCGGTGCCGGAGGTGCGCGAGCGCGCCGGCGAGCACGCGCGGGCCGCCATCGCGCAGCTGTACCTGCTGGGGCAGCTGGCCTCGGACCCGGAGCTGGCGAGAGAACCGGAACGCGGGACAGCGGCGCAGCGCGAGAAGGCGCGCGGCCGGCTGGCACCGGCGACCGCGCCGCCGGCAGCGGCAGGCCACCCCGCCGCGGCGAGCGCGCCGGCCCTGCACCTGGTCACGCGCACGGGCCGGACCGAGGGCCAGACCATCATCGAGGCGGAGGAGGCGGTCGTCTTTACGGGACGCCTTCCCATCGAAATCCTCTTCTCTCTCCGCCTGTCCCAGGTGCGCACGGGGAGAACCGGGCGGTGGTGCTCCGCGTCGCGGCCTTGAGCTACGAGGCGTACCCCATGCTCACCACCGGGACGCTCACCGTTCAGACCGACGGGCAGACCAACGTCCTGAGAGCGCTCCCCGACCGCAAGCGCGGGCGGTCCCACGAAGGAAAGCAGGTTTCGTACGTGGAGGACTTTGGATTCGAGCTGCATGGCGACCTGCTGCAGAGGCTCTGCTCTGCCCGTGCCGCCGGGCTGTGCTTCAAGAACTACCGGGGACCCGCCGGGGTGGATGCCGCGACCGTGGCGCGTTTCCAGGCCTACTGCCGCAGCTTCTACGAACTCGCCGTGCAGCCCGTGGAGTAAGGCGGGGCGGGGCTGAGGGGGGAACGATTGGGCAAAAAGATACGGGCTGGGCGAATGACTCACCCAGCCCGCTGCTCACACCATTGTCCTCCGGGGAACCCGCGAGCGGGCGCGAATCCGAAGGCTCACGCAACAAATCTCATATCCAACCAGCGCCGGGTCAACCCCGCCTCCTCCTGCTATTCACTCAGCCTGCGCACCACCTCTTCCGCGCCGCGCTTGTAGAGCGTGATGCACACCAGTGCGCCCTATGGATCGAGCACCATCCAGTTGCGGTTCCGCTCCTTGATGATCCACCCGCCGGAATGAGGCAGGGCGGGCTGCTGGGCAGATGGCTTCATGCGCGGCATGGTGCGTCTCCGTGTCTGTTGACCCTTGGCGCGCAGCAGGGCTATCGTTGGTGGAGCGGGCGGCCTTCAGGTCGGTTCGCGTCGAGGCAGGTCGACACTTCTTCGCGGGAGGACGGCCAGCCTTGTTCTTTGTCCCTGCTGGTATGCAAATTAGTACCATGCCGCCCATTTGTCAAGGTGAATCATACCAAACGAAAGTGGATGATAAATTTCAAGGAAGCCACCGACGTGCTGACCTTCGCGCCCACGATGACGCTCGCGAAGGTCGCCGAAGCGTTCGGCAAGGACACGCACACGATCATGCGCGCCCGGATGGAGGGCCCGAACGCACGAACCCCGCCGCGCGATTGGCAACCGGTCGTGGCACAGCTGGCGCGCGAGCAGGCGGACGCGCTGGTAGAGTATGCGCGGGACCTGATCGCTATGGCGGATACGCTGGTGGAAAAGTCAGCCGCGGGCACCAGATCTCCTGGTACTCGCCAGCATCTCTGAAAAATTGACATATGAGGAGTGTAAGTCATATTGTACAGAGAACCGGTCATCGGTTCATCGTCTGGTTTCTCGCCGTTTTGAGCTATGCTCACCCGAACAGAGACACTCATGACCGACGATTTCACGATCAGTATTGGAGACATCCCGCCCAGTGCCCGAGCACTCACCGCTTTGGGAGATAAAACTACCAAAGCAGTCGACCGGCTTTTCCATGGAGGGCAGCAAACGCTTATTCCCCGTGATATTCCTGATCTCAAAGAGCTGTCCGAAGCACTCCGGAGTGAATGGACAGACGAGGAAGCGGCCACCTTGGTCAGCGACATCACACATCGAGTTACTCATCGGATTCCGTTTGACGTGGCTAAAGTCAGTCGTTGGGCGATGGCTCATCCGAACAACGCGGCTGCGGTTGCTGATTGCATGAGAGTAAATCCTCCCCCCGAGATCGATATAATCCGGGTTCTCTCCAGAGCAGGAAGTCAAAAGCTGGTCTTCTTGGCGACTTGGAGGCTCACGCAACAAGAGGTTGTTCTGAAGCAGTTGGTTGCTGAGCCTGAGGACGCTCAGCGGATTTTGCTTCGTGAGTTGCAGCCCCATCCGTTGAGTATGGTTCACCCGAACATCATTGAGACGCATTTCCTTAGAAACTCTGAGGGGGAAGCATTTCTGGTCGAGCAACGCCTGCCACTTGTGCTCAATGATGATTGGCAGTCGGCGGGGATGCACGAAGCCGCTAATCTGCTAGCTGATATTGGGCACGCGGTAAAATTCCTGCATGACAATGGCCTGGTGCATGGGGACATAAAACCCGACAATATCGGCAAAAAAGGAGAACGGTACGTCCTTCTTGATTTCGGGATCTGTCGGCCAAAGGAACAATTTAGTCGTGAGTCCACCCCGACCGGGAGCATCCGAACGCGAGCACCGGAACTCCTTGAGCAGCAAGGGTACATCGAAGCGGAAAAAGTGGACGTGTGGGCGCTCGGAGCAACGATATTCAATACCATGATGGGTCGGTTTCCGCTTATCAAAGCCGGGGAGAAAACTCCACGCGTTTCTTCTCCCGCAGATCGCACCAAGTTCGAAGCAGAGTTGCGAAATCGAGCGAACCATTGGGATCGCTGGGTCACTCTTGGATCGATCGCAGCACCAATGCGTGACGTACTTGCCGCAGCATTGGACCCTGATCCTCGCAACAGGCTATCCTCCAGCGAGCTTATCGAACGGGTACAGCGTGACCTGTCTGCTTTGCTCCGCTCGTCAAGCTATAGTGCAGGCTATTTCTCTCCAGCAGAGGAACTGGCCCAACTCAGTCGCCATCTGCCACAAAGGGATCTCGTAAACCTTATGCCTGCGGCGCGACGCCAAGCGCTCGAATCGCGGATTCGCGAGTTGAAGGCAATCCCGGGTTTCTCACCGCAGGAAAGAACGCAGTTGGATCACCTCGCTTCGCGATTCGAATAATGGGATATCGACGCGTGCAACGCATACAGGACCCCGTCCACGGACTCATGGAGTTCCGCGGTATGGAGGCCACCGTTATCGATCTGTTGCGTACGGCAGAGCTTCAGCGGCTTAGAAAAATTCGGCAACTTGGGCTGGTGCACCTGGTTTTTCCAGGAGCAGAGCATTCCCGCTTGGTTCACTCCTTGGGGGCAGCGTACCTGGCTATTCGTTTTGGACGGAGAATTGAGGAAGTTGCTGGACAGACACTCGTGCCCGGGCTATCCCCAGGGGAAGAAAGCATCAGAGATTTAGCGGTGGCTGCACTGTGCCATGATCTGGGCCATGGACCGCTTTCTCATGCGTGGGAACAGCAGATCGTCGGCGAAAACTTTGATCGGGAACTCTGGCAAAGTACTCTGGGCGTTCCCAACGACGGGGCACTAGCACAAGACGCCAAGTGGCACGAGATGGTCGGACATGCACTTCTCGCATGGGAGGAGGGCCAGTTGCATCGATTGCTTGAGCAACAGGAGAAGGGCTCGAGTACTCGCATCCGCCATATGCTCGGGGGAAAATACTTCTTACCCTACCTTCCTCGGCTGCTCTCGAGCGACATCGATGTGGATCGGGCGGATTTTATCCGCCGAGATACGCGTCTCACGGGAGTAGCGTATGGCCGCTACGACTTGAATTGGCTCGTCTCGACTGCGACCATCGGTGAACTCCAGTACCCCAGCGGTTCGGACCTCGTTTTTGGGTTTGATGGTCGAAAGGCGATCCGAGTTGTTGAACAATTCCTCATGGCTCGGCGCGCCCTGTACGAGACCGTCTATCAGCACAAAACGGTTCGTTGTGCTGAAGGAATGGTAGCCTTACTACTGGGGCGTTTGAAGACCATCGTACAAGCTGGCGCGGTGCTGCAAGTCGCTAGCTTTGTTGATCCTATCGTGCGCATGATTCGAGGAGATGCAGTTCCGCCCCAAGACCTTCTTAGTCTGGACGACTTTTCTTTGAGCGTTCTGATCGATGCCGTCGCGAATGATGACAAAATGGATCAGACTGCGCGAGATCTCGCGCGACGAATCGTTTCGCGCGACCTGTTCAAGATGGTTCCGGTTCCAACAGCCAAACTGAATACTTTCTTAAGGAGGGCGGACGCTTATAGCGAACTGCATCAGAAGATCAAGCCCTACGTATCAGGCGATCCGCAATCGTATCTGATCGTGGACACGGCAAGGTTCACGCTGCTTTCACCTGATCGTAAGCAGGCCGTTTACTTGATCGAGGACGGAAAGGCAACTGCGGCTCACGATCATCCCATTCTCCGCGCGCATGCGGATGCCACAACGGAGACGGTGCGTATCTACACGGTTCGAGAAGCTGTGGGAGCGGTCACCAAGCTGATCCAGGGAGCCTAATACTACAGTCGCACTTCGCATGTTTACGCCTTGCGCGACTCCGAAACGGCTCGTCTGACCCGCTGCGGAAGCTCCGGACCGTGTGGTTGGGTCAGCCTTGTTCGCCAAAACGTCGCGAGCGGAGCGTAAACGCATGTAGCCCAACTGTAGTACTAAGCCAAGCTGCTCTGTGACTCGATTTATGCGCGGGTGGCGCCCCCGCCCCCCACCCCCTAACTTCCCGGCCCTGCAACCATGAGCCGACGAGGAGAGGGTGATGAATAGCATTCCCAACGTTCCCCCGCCGATCAACGAGCCGGTGCTGTCGTACGCGCCGGGGACGCCGGAGCGCGCGCTGCTCAAGGAGACGTACGCGCGCATGCACGGCGAAGAGATCGAGATTCCGCTGATCATCGGCGGGCGCGAGGTGCGCACGGGCAACACCGAGGTGCAGGTGTCGCCGCACGAGCACGGGCACGTGCTGGCGCGCTACCACAAGGCCGGCGCGGCCGAGGTGCGGCAGGCCATCGACGCCGCCAACAAGGCGTGGAAGGACTGGAGCAACTGGCCGTGGGAAGACCGCCTGGCCGTGTTCCAGCGCGCCGCGGACCTGCTGGCCACGCGCTACCGCCCCGTCCTGAACGCCGCCACCATGCTGGGCCAGAGCAAGACGGCCCACCAGGCGGAGATCGACAGCGCCTGCGAGCTGATCGACTTTCTGCGCTTCAACACGCACTTCGCCCAGAAGCTGTACAGCGAGCAGCCGTTCAGCGGCCCGGGAATGTGGAACCGGCTGGACCACCGCCCGCTGGAGGGCTTCGTCTACGCGGTGACGCCGTTCAACTTCACCGCCATCGCGGGCAACCTGCCCACCGCGCCGGCCATGCTGGGCAACGTGGCGCTGTGGAAGCCGGCGGCCACGGCCGTCTACAGCGGCTGGTACATCATGCAGATTCTGATGGAGGCCGGGCTGCCGCCGGGCGTCATCAACTTCCTTCCGGGCGACCCCGGGCCCATGACGGAGACCATCCTGGGCGACCGCAGCCTGGCGGGGATCCACTTTACGGGCAGCACCTCCGTGTTCCAGATGATCTGGCGGCAGGTGGGCGAGCGCATCGACCAGTACCGCACCTATCCGCGGCTGGTGGGCGAGACGGGCGGCAAGGACTTCATCGTGGCCCACGCGTCGGCCGATCCGGCGGCGCTGGCGACGGCGATCGTGCGCGGCGGCTACGAGTACCAGGGGCAGAAGTGCAGCGCGGCGTCGCGCGTCTACGTCCCCCAGTCGCTGTGGCCGCAGGTGCGCGAGCTTACGCTGGGGATGATGGAAACCATCCGCGTGGGCGACGTGAGCGACTACCGCAACTTCATGGGCGCGGTGATCGACCGGAAGGCGTACGACAAGATCACCGGCTACATCAAGCACGCGCACGCGGCCGACGACGTGGAGGTGATCGCCGGCGGCACGTACGACGACTCGGTGGGCTACTTCATCCAGCCCACGCTGGTGCAGGTGCAGGACTCGGCGTACCAGCTGATGTGCGAGGAGGTGTTCGGCCCCGTGGTGTCGCTGTACCCCTACCCCGACGCGGAGTGGGAGCAGACGCTGCAGATCGTCGACCAGACCAGCCCGTACGCGCTGACGGGCGCGGTGTTCTCCAACGACCGCGCGGCGCTGCTGCAGGCGGACCGGGCGCTGCGCAACGCGGCCGGCAACTTCTACGTCAACGACAAGCCCACGGGCGCGGTGGTGGGCCAGCAGCCGTTCGGCGGGGCGCGGGGCAGCGGGACCAACGACAAGGCGGGCAGCATCCTGAACCTGGTGCGGTGGATCAGCCCGCGCACCATCAAGGAGACCTTTGCCCCGGCACGCAGCTACGAGTACCCGTTCCTGGCGGAGAAATAGGCTCCGGATCGGACGGTGAAAGGCGGCCCCGGGTGTGATGTCCGGGGCCGCTTTGCGTATCCCCTCATCCTCAAAAGAATGGGAGTCACAGAGGAAGCGGAGTGGTCTTCTCCGCTTCCTCTGCGTGAATCCAATCTTTTGCTGGGAGTGGCAATACGCATCCGCTCCGCCGGGTTGACAGGAACGCACAAGCGGGGTTATCCTCCGATCACAAGCCGCCGTTACCAGCGGCGGAACGACGGATTGAACACACGGGCTGAACCCAGGCTCCTGACCGGCACAATCGCCGGCGCGGGAGCCTTTTTTCGTCGCTACAATTCAGAGACATGGGTCCAGGAGGCCCCTTCCGGCACAGCGCCGGGCGGGGCCTCCGTCCGTTCGCGGCGGGACCGGCCCTGCGGAATGCGCGCAGGAGCGGCGACATCCACACGACGCCGCCTGACAGAGCGCAACGGACAAAACACGAGAACAGGCCGATTGCAGGCCCCGCCCGGCACAGCGCCTGGGAGCGGGGCCTTTCTGCGTTCGTGGCGCGGGAAGGTCCGATCATCCAGCCCAACGGAAGAGGAGCTTCCAATGCCCACGATCGTAACGAAGACCGTCAAGCCTTCGGGCGGGGACTACACCTCGCTCAACGCAGCCATCCAGGGCCTCAAGGCGACGTACGCCAACCTGGTGGCGCTCGACACCATCCTGCGGATCGAGTGCTACCCCATGGAGGACACCACCTGGGTGCACATCGACACCAGCTGGATCACCGACGCCACCCGCTACATCCACGTGGTGGCGCCGCCCACCGCGCGGCACCGTGGCACGTGGAGCACGCAGGCGTACCGGCTGACCTCCGACTTCCCGTATGGAACGATGCTGATCCGCACCCCCGGCGTGCGGCTGGAGGGGCTGCAGATCGAGAGCCGCCATCCCGGCGGCACCGCGATCTACCCGCCCGGCCCCACGAAGCCGCAACTATGGGTGGAGAACTGCATTATCCGGGGTTGCCATGGCACCGGAGCCGCCGGGCTGGGCGCGGCCATCCACGCCTACTATATCGGCGGGACGATCCGGATGCGCAACTCGGTGGTGTACGGCTTCGAAAACGGCATCGTGTGGGTCGGAATGCAGGCCGGATCGGAACTGGATCTCTACAACAACACCTTCTACGGCGCACGCCAGAGCAACGTTCGGACGGTCGCCAGCAGCACCGCCGGCACGCTCCGGCTCAAGAACAACCTGTGCGTGGACGCGGGGACCGGCCCCGACTACGAGATCGACAACTCACCCGCGCCAATCGCCCACCACGCCCGCAACCTCTCGTCCGACGGCTCCGCGCCGGGCGCGGACGCGATCCACGATGCGCAGGTGCGCTTCCGTGACGTACAGGCGGGCGACTTTCGCCTGGACCGCGACGATACGGCGGCGCAGCACGCGGGCGCCGACCTGCGCCAGGATGCGGCGTGGGCGTTCTCGACCGACGCGGCGGGCGAGCGTCGCACGGACGTATGGAGCGTCGGCGCGCTGGAGTACGTGCCGTCGCGGCGCGACGCGGCGTTCGGGGTGCGCCTGAAGGCGGCGGAGATCGCGCGGCACCGCCCGCACCCGCTGCACTGCGCCAACGGCGAGGAGAAGGCGTACCCGTACGTGGCCAACTTCTCCAAGGGGCTGCAGCACGACGCCAACGGCGACGTGGTCCCGGCCTCGTACCAGTCGCTGCTGAACGCGCTGGCCACACGCGACCCGGCCGACTTCGAGGCCATTGTCCTGGGCCCCGGCGGAAAGAAGCTCACGAACCCGCAGTCCGGGCTCGCGTTCACCCTGGAGGGGCCAGACCCGCAGGCGGTCACCCAGCCGCCCGCCCCGCGCATCAACTCGGCGCAGAATTCCGCGGAGATGGGCGAGCTGTACTGGATGGCGCTCTCCCGCGACGTGCACTTCAACGACTACGGCACGAACGCCGTCGTACAGGCCGCCATCACGTCGCTGCACGGCGAGTTCACCGACTTCCGTGGTCCCAAGGCGAGCGGAGCCGTCACCACGCAGACCGTCTTCCGCGGCATTTTTCCGGGCGAGACGGTGGGGCCGTACCTGTCGCAGTTCCTGCTCAAGGGCACCAGCGACCCGCGTCTTGCCGCCGGGCAGGGCCGCAGCACGGCGGACGGGCTGATCACGTACGGCGACCTGAAGATCGACCAGCGGCAGGTGACCGTGCAGCCGGGCACGGACTACCTGACGTCGTTCGCCGACTGGCTGGACGTGCAGAACGGATGGGACCGGCGCGGCCAGGACGCCATCGACACGTCGCAGCGGCGCTTCATCCGCAACCTGCGTGACCTGGGCGAGCGGGTGCACATCGACAACGTGGGCGACATGTTCTTCAACGCCTGCCTGATCCTGCTGCACGAGGTGCCGGGCGACCAGCTGACCGGCTCGGGCGTCGTTGGCCGCGACATGGAGTTCCCGTGGGACCAGGGAAACCCGTACCTGGCGTACGTGAAGCAGGCGCCGTTCGCCACGCTGGGGGCACCGCACGCGCTGTCGCTGGTGTGGGAGGCGCTCATCCGCTCGCTGCGCGCCGTGTGGTTCCAGAAGTGGTTCGTGCACCGGCGGCTGCGCCCCGAGGAGTTCGGCGGGCGCATCGACAACCACCTCACGGGGCGCCGGACGTATTCGCAGATCCATGGCGAGATCCTGAGCTCGCTGCAGTCCGGAGGGCTGGCGCCCTACTTCGGAGGGCAGTCGGGCGACACGTTCCCCAGCTACCTGCTGCCGCAGGCGTTTCCCGAGGGTGCGCCCACGCATCCGGCGTACGGCGCGGGACACGCCACGGGATCGGGCGCGTGCGCCACGGTGCTCAAGGCGTTCTTCAACGAGAGCACGCCCATCGAGAACCCGCTGGTGGTCAACGCCACGGGCACGGCGCTGGTGGCCTACACCGGCGCGGACGCGTCGCAGATGACCGTGGGCGGCGAGTTGAACAAGCTGGCCGGCAACGTCGCCATCGGCCGCAATGCGGCGGGAGTGCACTGGCGCAGCGACTACGACCAGTCTCTGCTGCTGGGCGAGCAGGTGGCCATCGGCCTGCTGCAGGAGCAGAGCCTGCTGCTGAACGAGCCGGAGTTCTACCAGCTCACCAGGTTCAACGGCACCACCATCCGCATCCACGACGGCGTCGTCAGCGTCGTGTGACGCCACGGGCGCGGTGGTGGGCCAGCAGCCGTTCGGCGGGGCGCGGGGGAGCGGACCAACGACAAGGCGGGGAGCATCCTGAACCTGGTGCGGTGGATCAGCCCGCGCACCATCAAGGAGACCTTCGCGCCGGCGCGCGGCTACGAGTACCCGTTCCTGGCGGAGAAGCAGGCGCCGGATCCGGACGGTGAAATGCGGCCCCGGGTGTGACGCCCGGGGCCGCTTTGCGAAGCCCCTGCGCCTGACCCGGCACGCGGTTGCAGGCGGCGGAACACGATGCGGCCTTGGAGACGGTACGGGGCCGCATCTCGTGCGTCCCAACCACCTCTTTGCGCCGATAAACGCTTGTAAGATCCAGGGGATGCTGTTAGCCTTGTGGGTCCCCCTTCGCTCCCGTTCCCTCCCTTGAAGGATTGAACCATGCGCCTGGACCCCAACAGCCTCGAAGTGCAGTCGTTTTCCACCTCCGCCGTCGAGATGAAGGAAGTCGCGCCGGATACGGGCCAGGGTGGCCCGAACTCGTACTGCTGGATCTGCTACCCCACGGACGAGACCGTCCCCTCGTGCGACTACCGGTGCCAGCAGCCCGACACCTTCGTGAACCCGGTCTGCACCTACGCCTGAGGCAGGACGATCGTCCGCACCTGATGCCATGTATCTTGATGCTGGGCGATTGACACGGGCGGCGCATCCGGTTATCGTCAAGCAACAAGTTGGCTGAACAGGATCGCACCGCCAGCCACACCCGAAAGATCCGGGACCCGAGAGGCCCCCGCCGGCAGAACGCCGGACGGGGGCTTTTTTGTGTCCGCATCCCCAGGAACGTCAGAACAGGAAGACCGCGAGAGAACGAGGGCCATGTCAGGCCTCCGCCGGCAGAGCGACCGGACGCGAACCCGCCGCACATCGGCGGCGGACCGGCGCAAACCCTGGCAGGAGCCTACCACCATGGCAAAGGCACACACGCTCGTCGACAACTTCAACGACGACACCCTCGACACCGGAAAGTGGTCCGCGTACGGCGCCACCAACGACCGGGTGCGCGAGGCCAACGGGCGCATCGAGATCCGCCCCTCCAGCGGAGCGGCCGGATACTCCGGCCTGGCAGCCAACACCACGTACGACCTGGCCGGCTCCGAGGTCCGCGTCGAGGTCGTCCGCACGCTCCGCAACGCGACGGGGTGCGAGACCTACCTCAGCGTGGGCACGGACACCAACAACCGCTTCATCATCACCATCGCGCAGGAAGCGATCTTCTTCGATCAGCGGATCGCCGGCACCCCGTCGACCCTGGATTCGCTGCCGTACGACCGCGTGGCGCACCGCTGGATCCGCATCCGCGAGCGCCAGGGCGCCCTCTACTGGGAAACCTCGCCCGACGGGGTGGACTGGACCGAGCGGGCCCGCAACGGCGCCCCCTTCGCCGTGGGCGCGGTGGGGGTGGAGATCGCCGCGGGATGCTTTCAGGCGGTCGCGTCGCCCGGACTGGCCGTCTTCGACAACCTGAACGTGCTGGAAACGGGCCGTGCCCGCCGCACGGACGAGCGGCGCCTGTCGGCCCGCGACATCCGCGTGGAGGCGGCGCAGCTGGCGGCGGAGCGGCACCACGAGGAGCACGTCAACAACAATGACGAGGTGAACTACCCGGGCACGCCGCTGGTGGGCAACTACTCCAAGAGCCTGCGGCACGACGCCCTGGGCGACCCCATCCCCGCCTCGTACGCCTCGCTGCTCCGCGCACTGCAGAGCGAGGATCCGCGGGACTTCGAGGAGATCATCCTGGCGGCCGGGACCCCCATCAAGCTCACCAACCCGCAGAGCGGGCTGGCCTTTGACCTGGAGGGGCCCGACGCGCAGGAGCGCACCATCCCGCCCGCGCCCCGCTTCGACAGCGACGTCACGGCACACGAGGCGGGCGAGCTGTACTGGATGGCGGTGGCGCGCGACGTCTGGTTCGGCAGCTACGCGACGGACGCGGCGGTGGCGGGGACCATCGTCAAGCGCGCCATCGATTCGCTGAACGCGGAGTTCCCGCGCTTTGGCGGCACCGTCACGGTCACGGCCCAGAACCTCTTTCGCGGCATCTTCCCGGGCGAGCAGGTGGGGCCGTACGTCAGCCAGTTCCTGCTGAAGGGGAACAACGACCCGCGCAAGCCGGACGGGATGGGGCGCGACGCCAACGAGGGCTTCATCTCGTACGGCGCGCACACCATCGACCAGCGCATCTTTCCCGCGGCGGCCAACGTGGACTACCTCACCACCTTCACGCCGTGGCTGGACGTGCAGAACGGGGTGGACAAGCGCGGGCAGGACACCTTCGACACGGCCAAGCGCTTCATCCGCAACCTGCGCGACGGGGCCACCTACGTGCACTTCGACCAGGTGGCGGACGCGTACTACAACGCCGCCTGGATCCTGATGTCGGAGCCCACGGGCAACCAGCTCACCTTCCAGTCCGGGGTCACGGGACGCCCGCAGATCGACCTGGAGTTCCCCAAGAACTCCGGGAACCCCTACGATCCGCCGGGCACGGCGATGGACAGCCGCACGCAGGTGGGCTTTGGCACCTTTGGCCCCGTCCACCTGCTGCAGGCGCTGGTGGAGGTGCTGGGGCGGGCCATCCGCGCGGTGTGGTGGCAGAAGTGGGGAGTGCACCGCCGCCTGCGGCCCGAGGAATACGGCGGCCGGGTGCACAACCAGATCACCGGCGCGCGCAGCTACCCGCTGAACACCAGCATCACCACGTCGCTCTCCAGCGGCGGGCTGGCGCCCTACTTCGGCGGCGTGGGCGAGAAGTTCCCGTCGTCGTACCTGCTGCCGCAGGCGTACCCCGAGGGCGCGCCCACGCACCCGGCCTACGGCGCGGGGCACGCCACTGGCTCCGGCGCGCTGGTCACCATCCTCAAGGCGTTCTTCAACGAGGACACGCCCATCGAGAACCCGGTGCAGGCCAGTTCGGACGGGCTGTCGCTGGTGGCGTACGCCGGCGCGGACGCGGCGCAGATGACGGTCGGGGGCGAGCTGAACAAGCTGGCGGGGAACATCGCCCTCTTCCGCAACGCGGCGGGCGTGCACTGGCGCTCGGACTACACAGAGTCCCTGCCCTTCGGCGAGTCGATCGCCATCGGGCTGCTGCAGGAGATGTCGCTGGGCTTCAACGAGGACGACGGGTTCTTCCAGCTGACGAAGTTCGACGGGCAGAAGATCCGCATCTTCGACGGCAAGGTGGTGCCGGTGATCGTCTGATCGGAGGATGACGGACGCGGCGGCGCACCCCTGCGCCGCCACGGCAGGATGAACGCAATCGAATTGATCCGGGACCCGAGAGGCCCCCGCCGGCACAGCG
>NZ_DASWNM010000131.1:0-10433 GCF_036399255.1 Longimicrobium sp. | reverse complement strand
GCCCAGGTAGCCGCGCGCCAGCCCGGCGCCGGCCACGAACAGCTCGCCGGGGACGCCCAGCGGCACGGGGTGCATGGCGGCATCCAGCACGTACAGCCGCAGGTCCGCCAGCTGCCCGCCGATCACGCTCGCCACGCCCGGATCGCGCAGCTCGCGCCCGGTGACGGCGTGATGGGTGACGTGCACGCACGTCTCCGTGATCCCGTACATGTTCACGAGCCGCGGATGCGCGGGGCCGTAGCGGTCAAGCCACGGGCGCAGCGACGGGAAGTGCAGCGCCTCGCCGCCGAAGACCACGTAGCGCAGCGCCTCCAGCGGCTCCGGCGCCTTTGCGTCCGCCTCGATCAGCTGCTGGAAGGCGGAGGGGGTCTGGTTGAGGACCGTGACGCCCTCCTCCCGCAGCAGCGCCCGGAACTGCTCCGGCGAGCGGCTGACCAGGAAGGGGACGACGACCAGGCGCCCGCCGTACAGCAGCGCGCCCCAGATCTCCCAGACGGAGAAGTCGAAGGCGTAGGAGTGGAACAGCGTCCACACGTCCTTCGCGCCGAAGCCGAACCTGCCGTCGGTGGAGGTGAAGAGCCGCGCCACGTTGGCGTGCGTGAGCATCGCCCCCTTGGGCCGGCCGGTGGATCCGGAGGTGTAGATGACGTACGCCAGCGCCTCCGGATCCACATCCACCGGGAGATTCTCATCCTCTTCGGACGCGATCGCCTGCGCATCTCCATCCACCAGGACGCGGGTGATGGAGTCGCCTTCGATGCGGTCGAGGAGCGCGGACTCCGTCACCAGGACGGTGATCCCCGCATCCTCCACCATGTAGGCCAGGCGGTCCGCGGGATAGGTGGGATCGAGGGGGACGTACGCGCCGCCGGCCTTGAAGATGCCGAGGATGCCGGCGAGCATCGCCGTGCCGCGCTCCATGCAGAGCCCGACGCGCGACTCGGGGCCCACGCCGTGGCGGCGCAGGTGGCGGGCAAGGCGGTTGGCGCGCGCGTTCAGCTCGCCGTACGACAGCGACTCGCCCTGGAACGAGACGGCGAGGCGGTCCGGCGCCTCCGCCGCGCGCGCCTGGAAGCGGCCGTGCAGCGTGAAGACGGGAAAGGCGTCCGCGGGCGGATTCCACTCCCGCAGCACCCGCGCGCGCTCTTCGTCGCTCAGCAGGGTGAGCGACGAGAGGGGGCGGTCGGGGCCGGCGGCGATGGCGCTGGCCAGCACGGCCAGGTGGTCGGCCATGCGGCGCGCGGTGGCGGCGTCGAACAGGTCGGTGGCGTACTCCAGCCACCCCGTCACCGCGCCCTCGCTTTCCCACACCAGCAGCGACACGTCGAACTTGGCCGTGCCGCTGGGCGACTCGAAGAACCGGCTGGTGAGGCCCGGGATCGACAGCGCCCCCCCGGGCGTGTTCTGCAGCGCCATGAAGGCCTGGAACACCGGGTTGTGCCCCAGCGTGCGCCCGGTGCTCAGCTCGTCCACCAGCTTGTCGAACGGCAGGTCCTGCCGCGCAAAGGCGCCCAGCGTGGTTTCGCGCACGCGGCGCACCAGCTGGCGAAAGGTGGGATCGCCCGAAAGGTCGGTGCGCAGCGGCAGCGTGTTGACGAAAAAGCCGATCAGCCCCTCCACCTCCACCCGCGTGCGCCCCGCGACGGAGGTGCCCACCACCACGTCGTCCTGCCCGGAGTACTTCGACAGCAGGACCTGCCACGCGGCCAGCACGGCCATGAACAGCGTGCCGCCCTCCTCCTGCGCCACGGTGCGCAGCACCTCGGCCGCCGCGGGCTCCACGCGCACGCGCTCGCGGGCCCCGCGGTGGCTCTGCGCCGGGGGGCGGGGGCGGTCGGTGGAAAGCTCCAGCAGCGCCGGCGCCCCCGACAGCCGGTCGCGCCACCACCCCAGCCGCTCTTCCAGCGCCGCGCCCCGCAGCGTGTCGCGCTCCCAGACGGCGTAGTCGGCGAACTGGATGGGAAGGTCCGGCAGCGGCGACGGCTCGCCCCGCGAAAAGGCGCCGTACAGCGTGGACAGCTCGCGGAACAGCACCCCCAGCGACCACCCGTCGCTGACGATGTGGTGCATGGAAACCACCAGCGTGTGCTCCTGCTCGGACGCGCGCAGCAGCACCGCGCGAAAGAGCGGGCCGCTGCGCAGGTCGAAGGGGCGCCGGGTTTCTTCGCCCACGCGCCGCCGCATCTCGGCCTCCACGTCCCCCGCGGCGCCGATGTCCTCCACCGGCAGGGGAAAGCGCGCCGCGGGGCGCACCACCTGCACCGGCTCGCCGTCCACGGTGGCGAAGGTGGTGCGCAGCGCCTCGTGCCGGTAGACGATCTCTTCCAGCGCAAGGCGCATGGCCTCGGCGCGCAGGGGGCCGGAAAGGCGCAGCCCGCTGGTTACGCCGTACGACCCCTGGCCGCCCATGCGGTCCAGCAGCCACAGCCGCTGCTGGGCAAACGAGACGGGAAAGACGAAGACTTCCTCGTCCTGCGGCTGCGCCGGGGCGTCGGCCCCGGCGGAAACGTCCATGATGCTCATCACTCGCCCGGCGGGGTGAGGTCTGCCAGCACGGCGCGCCGTGCCTGGCGGGATGCGGGGACGATGCGGGCCACCTCCATCGTGCGGCCCTGGACCAGCAGGCGGTCCACCTCGCCGGCCAGGGCGCCCACGCTGGGGTGCTCGAACAGGGCGCGCAGCGGCACCCGCACGCCAAAGACGTCCTGCGCCCGCGAAACCACCTGCGTGGCCTTGAGCGAGTGGCCGCCCGAGGCGAAAAAGTCGTCGTGCACGCCCACGCGCTCGTGGTTCAGCACTTCGGCGAAGATGCCGGCCAGCGTGGTTTCCGTGGGCGTGCGCGGCGCCACGTAGCCCTCGTCCGCGCCCGCGCCCTCGGGGGCGGGCAGGGCGCGGCGGTCCACCTTGCGGTTGGCGTTCAGCGGCAGCGCGTCCAGCACCACGAACGCGGAGGGGAGCATGTAGTCGGGAAGCCGCGTCCGCAGGTGCTCGCGCAGCTCGGCGGGGGTGGGCGCCGCGGCGGGGTCGGCGGCGACGGCGTACGCCACCAGCCGCCGGTCGCCCGGGGTGTCCTCGCGCACCACGGCCACCGCCTCGCGCACGGCCGGGCTGCGCAGCAGCACCGCCTCGACCTCTTCGAGCTCGATGCGGAAGCCGCGCACCTTGACCTGCTGGTCGATGCGGCCCAGGTACTCCAGCACGCCGTCGGCCCGCCAGCGCACCCGGTCGCCGGTGCGGTACAGCCGGCCGCCCGGCGGGCCGAACGGGTCCGGGACCAGCGTCCGCGCCGTGAGCGCGGGCCGCCGCAGGTACCCGCGCGGCACCGCCGGCCCGCCCACGAACAGCTCGCCCGGCACGCCCACGGGCACGGGGCGCATCCGCGCGTCCAGCACGTGCACGCGCCGGTCGCCCACCGGGGTGCCGATGGGCACGGCGGCCCCGTCGAAGTCCCGCGGGATCACGTGGCACGAGGTGAACACGGTGCACTCGCTGGGTCCGTACCCGTTCACCAGCCGCAGCGCCGGGTACAGCTCCATCGCCCGGCGCACGTGCGGAACCGAGACGGCCTCGCCGCCCACCATCACCTGCCGCACCCCCGCCAGCACCTCCGGCCGGGTGTCGATCACCAGGTTGAAGAATGCGGCCGAGAACCAGAGCGTGGTCACCCCGTGCCGCCGGACCTCCGCGGCCAGCCCGTCCAGCTCCACCGTCTGGGCGGGGTAGAGGACGCAGGTGGCGCCGGTGAGCAGCGCGGGCCACATCTCCAGCGTCAGCACGTCCCACGAGGTGGACGAGTACTGCAGCAGCACCTGCTCCGCGTCGTACCGCACGTAGTCGGCGCCGCGAAAGAAGCCGGGGATGGCGCGGTGCGCCACCTCGCTTCCCTTGGGGGTGCCGGTGGAGCCGGAGGTGTACAGCACGTACACCAGGTGGTCGGGGGTCACGTCCACGTCTGGCGCGGTGTCCGGCTCGCGCTCGACCTGCGCCCACGCGGCGTCCAGCGCCAGCGCGCGGGCCCCGGCGGGAAGACGCGGCAGGACGCGCTCCTGCGTAAGCAGCAGCGGCGCGTCCACCTCGCGCACCATGAAGGCGATGCGCTCCTCGGGGTAGGCGGGGTCGATGGGCACGTACGCGCCGCCCGCCTTGAGGATCCCCAGCAGGGCCACCACCATCTCGGGCGAGCGCTCCATGCAGAAGCCCACCTTTACGTCGGGCCCCACGCCCCGGCCGCGAAGGTGGTGCGCCAGGCGGTTGGCGCGCCGGTCCAGCTCGCCGTAGGTGATCCGCTGGTCCCCGTAAACGAGCGCCGTGGCCTCCGGCGTCTTCCGGGCCTGCTCCTCGAACAGGTGGTGGACGCAGCGCGCCGGCGGCGCGGCTTCGGCCGGCGCGCCGCTCCACCCGCGCAGCACCTCCGCCTCGTCCTCGTCCACCAGCGAAAGGGCGGAAAGGGGAAGGTCGGGGTTGGCGGCGGCGGCCCGCAGCAGCACGCGCAGGTGGTGGGCGGCGCGCCGCACGGTGGCGGCGTCGAACAGGTCGGCGCTGTAGCCCAGCACGCCGGTGAGCGCCGTGCCGCTGTCGCGCATCAGCAGCGACAGGTCGAACTTGCTCGTCTCCGAGTCCGCCTCCACCCGGCTGATCTGCAGGCTGCCCAGCCGCAGGGAGCGCGCGGGGGTGTTGTCCAGCGCGAACACGGTCTGAAAGAGCGGCGTGTGGCTCAGCGAGCGCGCGGGCGCCACCTCCTCCACCAGCTTTTCGAACGGCAGGTCCTGCCGCGCGTAGGCGCCCAGCGTGGTCTCGCGCACCCGCGCCAGCAGCTGGCGAAAGGTGGGGTCGCCCGACAGGTCGCCGCGCAGCGCCAGCGTGTTGACGAAGAAGCCGATGAGCCCCTCCACCTCGCGGTGCGTGCGCCCCGCGATCGGCGCGCCCACCACCACGTCGTCCTGCCCGGCGTACCGGCCCAGCAGCGCCTGCCACGCGGCCAGCAGCGTCATGAACAGCGTGGCCCCCTCCTTCCGCGACAGCTCGCGCAGCGCGTCCGCCAGCTCGGGTGGCAGGTGAAAGCGCTCGTACGATCCGCGGTTGCTGCGCGCGGCCGGACGCGGCCGGTCGGTGGGCAGCTCCAGCACCGCGGGGGCGCCGGCCAGCCGCTCCTTCCACCACGCCAGCTGCTTCTGCAGCACGCCGCCGGCAAGGTACGCGCGCTGCCAGGCGGCGTAGTCGGCGTACTGCACCGGCAGCTCGGCCAGCGGCGACGGCGCGCCGCGCGAGAAGGCGTCGTACAGCGCCGTCAGCTCGCGCAGCAGCACGCCGCTGCTCCACCCGTCGCTCACCACGTGGTGCATGGACAGCAGCAGGACGTGGTCGTGCGGCGAGACGCGGAACAGGTGCGCGCGGAAGAGCGGCCCGTGCTCCAGGTCGAACGGCCGCGCCGCCTCTTCCATCACCCGCCGCCGCGCTTCGGCCTCGTCCGCGGCGTCGATCACCGGAAGCGGAATCCCGGCCGCGGGCGATACGCGCTGCACGGGCTCGCCGCCCGCGTCGGCGAAGGTGGTGCGCAGCCCCTGGTGCCGGCGGACGATCTCCGCCAGCGCGCGGTGGAGCGCGTCCACGTCCAGCTCGCCCTCCAGCCGCAGCGCCGCGGGGATGTTGTACGTGGCGGTGCCCGGCTCCATCCGCTCCAGGAACCACAGGCGCCGCTGGGCAAAGGAGAGCGGCGCGTCCCCGCCTTCCACGCGCACCAGCGGGGGCGGTGCATCGCCCTCTCCGTCGCCGTCGCGCAGCAGCAGCTCCACGTGAAGCGCGACGCCGGCGACGGTGGGGCTCTCGAAGAGCGCGCGGAGGGGGACGGTGGCGCGCAGCACCTCCTGAACCCGCGCGGCCACCTGCATGGCGCGCAGGGAGTGGCCGCCCAGCGCGAAGAAGTCGTCGTCCACGCCCACGCGCGGCACGCCCAGCACCTCGGCCCAGATCCCCGCCAGCACCTCTTCCACCTGCGTCCGCGGCGCGACGTACGACGCGTCGTCCGCGCCGCCGGCCGGGGCCGCGGGACCGGGGGCGGGAAGGGCGCGGCGGTCCACCTTGCCGCTGCTGGTCAGCGGCAGGCGGTCCAGGAACACGAACGCCGCGGGGACCATGTAGCCCGGCAGGCTGGCCGCCAGGTGCGCGCGCAGCTCCGCGATGGAGGTGTCCGCCCCCTCCCGCGCGGCCACGTACGCCACCAGCCGCGCATCGTCGCCCTCGTCCGCGCGGGCGGTGACGGCGGACTCGCGCACGACGGGGTGGCGGGCCAGGACCGACTCGATCTCCCCCAGCTCGATGCGGAAGCCGCGCACCTTTACCTGTCCGTCGGCGCGGCCCAGGTACTCCAGCGTGCCGTCCGCCAGCCACCGCACCCGGTCGCCGCTGCGGTACATCCGCGCGCCGGGCTCCGTCGAGAAGGGATCGGGAACGAACTTCTCCGCCGTCAGCGCGGGGCGGCCCAGGTAGCCCCGCGCCACGCCCGCGCCCCCCGCGTACAGCTCGCCCGGCACGCCGATCGGCACCGGCTGCAGCGCCGCGTCCAGCAGGCGCACCTGCACGTTGGCGATCGGCCGGCCGATGGTGACGCGGCCCTCCTCGACCCGCGCCACGCTGGTGTTCACGGTGGTCTCGGTGGGGCCGTAGTGGTTCCAGACGGCGACGCCGGGAAGCAGCGCGCGGGTGCGCTCCAGCAGCGCGGCGGGCAGCGTTTCGCCCCCCAGCAGCACCGCGCGGAGGCCCGTGGGCGCCGCGTCGCCGGCGCGGATGCGCTCCACGATGGCCGCCCACAGCGACGGCACGCCGCCGAAGCTGACGCGGTCGCGCGAGCGGAGCGCCGCCAGCAGCGCCGCCGCGTCGGAAACCGTCTCCTCGGGGAGCACCCACACCGGCTCGCCGCGAAGGAGTGGCGGGTACAGCTGGCGGACGTGCGCGTCGAACGACAGGCGGCTCACCATCGGCAGCGCAAAGCCGTCCTCGCCCAGCACCGTCTCGCCGAACCAGGCCAGGTAGTTGGCCACGCCGCCGTGCCGCACCAGCACGCCCTTGGGCGCGCCGGTCGATCCGGAGGTGTAGATGACGTACGCCAGGTTGTCCGCGTCCACGGCGACGTCCGGCGCGGCGTCGCTCTGCCGCGCGATCGCTTCCGCGTCGTCGTCCAGGCGGACGATCGTCCCCTCGAACCCGTCCAGCCGCGCGGCCAGCGCCCGCTGCGAGACCACGACGCGCGCGCCGGCGTCGTGCAGCACGTAGCGCAGCCGCTCGTCCGGCGCCTGCGGATCGAGGGCGACGTAGGCGCCGCCGGCCTTCAGAATCCCCAGCACGGCGGCGGGAAGGCCGATGCCGCGCTCGATGAACAGCCCCACGGGCGCGTCCGGCCGCACGCCGCGGGCGACCAGGTGGTGCGCCAGGCGGTTGGCGCCGCGCTCCAGCTCCGCGTACGTCAGCGAGTCGCCCTCATGGACGACGGCGGTGGCGTCGGGGGTCCGCGCCGCCTGCGCCTCGATCAGCGCGTGGACGGGGCGGCGGAGGCCGTACGGGCGCTCCGTCGCGCTCCACGCATCCACCACCACCCGCCGCTCGTCCGCCGCCAGCAGGGGCAGGCGCGAGACGGGGAGCTCCGGCGCGGCCATGGCGCCCTCCAGCAGCACGCGCAGGTGCTCCGCCATCCGCTCGGCCGTCGATTCGTCGAACAGCGCGGTGCGGTACGAGATGCGTCCCTGCAGCCGCTGTCCGTCGTCGCGCATCGACAGGACCAGGTCGAACTTGGCCGCCTCCACGCCGGCGGGGACCATCTCCAGCGCCAGCCCCTCCAGCCGCGGCGCCCGCTCGGGCTTCTGCAGGGTGAACAGCACCTGGAAGAGCGGCGTGTGCAGCAGCGAGCGCTCGGGGGCCAGCTCCTCCACCAGCGTTTCGAAGGGGAGGTCCTGGTGCGCGTGCGCGCCCAGCATGTCCTCGCGGACGCGGGCCAGCAGGGCGCGAAAGCCCGGGTCGCCCGACAGGTCGCCGCGCAGCGCCAGCGTGTTGACGAAGCAGCCCACCAGCCCCTCCACCTCCGGCCGCGCGCGCCCGGCGATGGGGGAACCCACGACCACGTCGTCCTGCCCGCTGTACCGGGCCAGCAGCACCTGCCACGCCGCCAGCAGCGTCATGAACAGCGTGGCGCCTTCGCGGCGCGAGAGCGCGCGCAGCTCCGCCGCCAGCTCCGCCGGAAGCGAAAAGCGGACGTCGGCCGCGGCGTGCCCGGCCAGGGCGGTGCGGGGGCGGTCGGTGGGCAGCTCCAGCACCGCCGGGGCCCCCGCCAGCCGCGCCTTCCACCAGTCCAGCTGCCGCTCCAGCACCTCGCCCGACACGTACGTGCGCTGCCACGCCGCGTAGTCGGCGTACTGCACCGCCAGCGGGGGCAGGGGCGACCCCTCGCCGCGCCCGAACGCCGCGTACAGCGCGGAGACCTCGCGCATGAGCACGCCGTAGCTCCACCCGTCGCTGACGACGTGGTGCATCACCAGCAGCAGGACGTGGTCGTCCTCCGCCACGCGGAACAGGTGCGCGCGGAAGAGCGGGCCGCGCTCCAGGTCGAACGGGCGCCACCCTTCGGCGGCGATCCGCCCGCCCAGCGCGGCGTCGTCCACCTCCTCCACCGGCAGGACGAACTCCCCGGCGGCGGACACGCGCTGCACCGGCTCGCCGTCCAGCATGTCCATGGTGGAGCGCAGCACCTGGTGGCGGCGCACCACCTCGGCCAGGGCGCGGCGGAGCGCGTCCACGTCCAGCGTGCCGCCCAGCCGGAAGGCGGCGGGTACGTTGTAGGCGCCGGTCCCGGGCTCCATCCGCTCCAGGAACCACAGCCGCCGCTGCGCAAACGAAAGCGGCGCCGTCTCCGCCTGGAGCGCGACGATCGGCGGCGTCCCCTCTCCCGCGCCGTCGCGTAGAAGGCGCTCGGCCACGCGGGCCATGCCGGCCACGGTGGGGCTCTCGAAGAACGAGCGGAGCGGAAGGGCCACGCCCAGCACCTGCTGCAGCCGCGCGGCCACGCGGGTGGCGGAAAGCGAGTGGCCGCCCAGGGCGAAGAAGTCGTCCTCCGCGCCCACGCGCTCCACCCCCAGCACGGCGGCCCACACCTCGGCCATCACCTCTTCCACCGGCGTCGCCGGCGCCACGTACCCGTCGCCGTCCGCGCGTGCCGTCTCGGGGGCGGGAAGGGCGCGGCGGTCCAGCTTGCCGTTGGGGTTCAGCGGCAGCGCGTCCAGGAAGACGAAGACGCCGGGGACCATGTAGTCCGGAAGCCGCCGCGCCAGCGCCTCGCGCAGCGCGCGGACGGCGGGCGGCGGGCCATCCGCGGCGACCACGTAGGCCACCAGGCGCTGCTCCAGCGCCACCACCACGCACTCGCGCACCTCCGGCAGCTCCGCCAGCGCCGTCTCGATCTCGCCCAGCTCGATGCGAAAGCCGCGCACCTTGACCTGGAAGTCCAGCCGTCCCAGGAACTCCACCGCGCCGTCCGCGCGCCAGCGCGCGCGGTCGCCCGTGCGGTACAGCCGCGCGCCGGGGGTGGGGGAGAAGGGATCGGGAACGAACTTCTCCGCCGTAAGCGCCGGGCGGTTCAGGTAGCCGCGGGCCACCTGCACGCCGCCCAGGTGCAGCTCGCCGGGGACGCCGATGGGGGTGGGGCCGCCGGCCGCGTCCAGCACGTAGACGCGGGTGTTGGCGATGGGGCGGCCGATGGGCACGGTGGCGGCGCCGGGCTCGGCGCGGCACCGCCAGTGGGTGACCTCGACCGCGGCCTCGGTGGGGCCGTACAGGTTGTGCAGCTCCGCTTTCATCCGCGCCAGAAAGCGCTCCTGCAGCGCGGGCGGGAGGGCCTCGCCGCTGCAGCCGACCAGGCGCAGCGAGGCGCAGCGCTCCTCCAGCCCCGGCTCGTCCAGGAACAGCTGCAGCATGGAGGGGACGAAGTGCGCCACGGTGATGCGCTCCGCCTGGATCAGGTCCGCCAGGTACGACGGCTGCCGGTGCCCGCCGGGGCGGGAAACGACCAGGGTGGCGCCGCAGAGCAGGGGGCAGAAGAACTCCCACACCGACACGTCGAACGAATACGGCGTCTTCTGCAGCACGCGGTCGTCCTGGCGCACGCCGCCCCACTCCAGCATCCACCGCAGGCGGTTGCAGACGGCGTGGTGCGCGTTCATCACGCCCTTGGGCCGTCCGGTGGAGCCCGAGGTGTAGATGACGTACGCGAGCGTCCGGGGTGTCGCCCCGCCCTCCACCGGCGCGGCGGACTCCGCCGCGACGGCGTCCCAGCCCGCGTCCAGCTCCACCGTCGCCGCGCGATGCGGGGGGAGGATGCCACGGAGCGCCGCCTGGGTCAGCAGCACGCCGACGCCGGAGTCTTCCAGCATGTACGCCAGGCGGTCGGCCGG
>NZ_DASWNM010000130.1:0-14858 GCF_036399255.1 Longimicrobium sp. | reverse complement strand
CACTCACGCACTCACGCACTCACGCACTCACGCACTCACGCACTCACGCACTCACGCACTCACGCACTCACGCACTCACGCACTCACGCACTCACGCACTCACGCACTCACGCACTCACGCACACACGCACTCACGCACTCACGCACTCACGCACTCACGCACTCACGCACTCACGCACTCACGCACTCACACCTCGGCGTTGCCGTCGGCTTCGCGGGGGTTGGCGTCCACGCCCTCGGCCTCGTCGCGCTCGCGGGCGTGGCGGGCGCACAGGCGGGTCTCGGGAACCACCATCAGCCGGTCGAACTCGATGGGTTCGCCGTCCACCTCGCACAGGCCAAACTCCTCGGGCGCCTTGTACAGCCGCGCCAGCGCGTCGTCGATGGCGTACAGGCGCCGGCCCTCCATGGTGGCCAGCAGGAACTGCTGCTCCTGCTCGTGGCTTTCGGAGCCGAAGTCGGCCGGATGGTTGTCGTAGGCGCTGAGCTCACCCATGCGGTCGCGCAGCTCGTCCGTGGCATCCGCAAAGTGGCCGATGGCCTCCAGCACCTGCTCGCGGTCCTTCCGCAGCTGCTGCTCGATCTGCTTGCGCTGGTCTTCCTGAAGCATCGCTTCGCCGTCCGATAGGGGATGATGGGCGGGCCCGGTGCCCGTCCCGCGCCGCACCGTCAATCTCCGTGCCGCCCCCGCCGCGAGGGGTTTCCAGCGAGGGCTCCTCATCCGCCGAAGCCGAGAAGATGCACCCGATCGATCGGTCGCGGACGGATGTGACAGGGGCCAGGCCGGACGCTAGCTTGTCGCGCGCGATCCGGAGCCTGTTCGCCGGCGCACGTCGAGCTCGAGGGTGGATGATGATCCGGATCGTCCGCCGTCCCCGATCATCCACCCGTCCCGAATTCCACGTGGCTTCCCCCACTTCCGGCCCGCGCGCGCTGGCGCCGGGCCTGCTCCTGGCCGCCGCGGTGACCCTGGCCGCATGGGCACTGCAGTCCATCGAGGTCGCCGTCCTTGGCCACGCGGTGGTGGAGGCGCTGGTGCTGGCCATCCTGCTGGGGATGATCGTCCGCACCGCCTGGACGCCGCCGGCGCGCTTCGACCCCGGGACGAAGTTCGCGGCCAAGCAGGTGCTGGAGATGGCCATCGTTCTCCTTGGCGCGTCGGTGGACCTGCCGCTGCTGCTGCGGGCCGGCGCGCCGCTGGTGGTGGCGATCGTGACCGTGGTGGCGGTGGGGCTGGCGGCGGGGTACGGCATTGGCCGCGCGCTGGGGCTGAACCCGCGGCTGGCCACGCTGATCGCGTGCGGCAACGCCATCTGCGGCAACTCGGCCATCGCCGCCGTGGCGCCGGTGATCGGGGCCGACAAGGAAGACGTGGCGTCGTCCATCGCCTTTACCGCGGTCCTCGGCGTGGTGGTGGTCCTTACCCTGCCGCTGCTGATTCCCGTGCTGGGGCTGGACGACTACCAGTACGGCGCGCTGGCGGGGATGACGGTGTACGCCGTCCCCCAGGTGATCGCGGCCACCTTTCCCGTGGGCCGGCTGGCCGGCGAGGTGGGGACGCTGGTCAAGCTGGTGCGCGTGCTGCTGCTGGGGCCCGTCATCCTCTTCTTTACCTTTCGCGCGCGAAAGGTGGGAGAGCAGAAGCTGAAGGCGGGAAGCGTGGTGCCGTGGTTCATCGCCGGCTTCCTGCTGCTGGCGGCGGCGCGGTCGATGGGGATCATCCCGGCCGAGGTGGCCGGCCCCGTGCGCGAGGTGTCGCGGTGGATGACGGTGCTGGCGATGGCGGCGCTGGGCTTGGGCGTGGACGTGCGCATCCTGGGCCGCGTGGGCCCGCGCGTGATCGCCGCCGTCACCGCCTCGCTCGTCGTGCTCATCACCCTGAGCGCCACCCTCATCCACCTGCTGCGCATCGGGTGACGCGGCGGCTGAACACCATCTCATCTGATGGAAATGCACCCGCCAGCGGAGGGCCGTTCCCCCGGCCCCCTCCCCGCTCGTTCTTCGCGGAAAGGGGAGTCTTCATGCCAAAGGGTGTGCGCAGCACCAGATACTCTGGATGACCGAGCTTTTTCGCGAGAGTGGCGACCAACGCACGACGGCCCGCCCCGGAGCACCAAGGGCGGGCCGTTCGCGTTCTTCCATCCAACGCTACTGGCGGCGGATGACGGCCAGACGGATCGTGGAGGGCGGAGCCACACCGCCGGAGCGGAGCATGACCCCGCGAAGGCACCCGGAGCCACGCGCATGCGCAGGTATGACGATGACGTGCCGCCGCCAGGAATGAGCGCGTGGGTCAACGTCACCCCGTTGGACGGGTTGCGGTCCTCCAGCGGATCCGCAGTTGCAGCCGCCCGCCGGGGCCGAAGTCCAGCGCCCCGCAGAGCGCTCGGAATCCCGGCTGGGCTGCGTGTACTGCATTGCCTCTCGAGTAAGACGCATGCAGGTTCAGGCGGGCACTGTGTCGTAGATCGCTTTGAACTTGCCCGGTAGGATTCGGACGAATCGCCGCAGAACGTCCGACTAAGGGTACGCCATATTTGAGTCAAGGAAGGGCAGATGACAATATGCGCAGCGTGGGTTCGCCGGATAGGTGATCATGAAGAACTGTTGGTTGCATCTGACAGCCGTCTTCGCGGAGGGCGTACGATTGACTACTGTCCTAAGCTCCTTGTCCTCCCTCGGCTGGATTGCGCCGTTTGCTTTGCGGGCTCGACTGACCTGGCTTTCCCGCTCATGCTACAGCTTGCACTTGCTGTTGAGGCTCATCCCCCATCACTCAAGCGGGTACTGGATCTGCGGCCCTTCGTGACGCATGCGGTCAAGGTTTTCAACAGCATGATTGGAGCGGTTCGGACCACCGTAGCCGAGATGAAGGATCCGGATGTCTCCTTCATTATCGGTGGCTATTCGTGGAAGCGTAAGCGATTCCAAATATACACGATACGTTACTCTGCACAGCAGGACCGCTTTATAGCCAAGCTTACCAAGCCACGTGCAGAGGGAATTGGTCAAGTAGTATTCGCAGGCGACGTTCGAAAGGGTGCCGAGAGAGCGTTTTTCGAACTCGTACGGACTCGCTATCCAGAGGTAGCCGAACGGAGGATCGACATGGAGCCATTCGAGGTCATCCGTGACATGCTGCGGGCGTCAGGACCACACGATTCGATCGGCGGAGCGCCACAACTCGCCAAGGTAAACCAGTACATGTATGCTACCACATTAGCTGTCTACTGGCCGAACAAGCTATCGGGCATCCCCGTGTTACAGGGCCGGCCGGTTTTGTCTTACGAGAAGGTGGATCGGTGGATTCTAGACCCTGACACACTGTGGCTCACCCATCAGTGGCTCAGCGAAGGCACCGATGCAGGCACATTTTTACCCTCGGTCAACCAGATCGAGGTGTCGGACGGACCTGACGGCTCGGAGTAAAGGAGTGGAAGTGATGTGCTAACCGCATGGCTTGTCAGAAACCCTGTTGGCTGTCGCTGCAGGGCTGCAGGCACACGTTTATACCGGAACCTTGCATCGGTCGGGCGTAAAAACAGGCACCCTGCTGACGCTCAGCAGGGTGCCTCTGTAAGTGCCGGAGGGGGGACTCGAACCCCCACGGGATTGCTCCCGCCTGATTTTGAGTCAGGTGCGTGCTACCAATTTCGCCACTCCGGCCTCCCTTCACCTACGACGTGACTCGGCACAGGCGCGCCGAATCTACTGCAAGGGGCGCAGCGAATCAACCGTCTTGCGGGGCGAAGCCGGGACGGAGATTCCCTCGGCGTCCAGCAGCTGCAGGGCGTACACGGCCCGGCGCAGCGCGCGCAGGCTGTCGCCGGTCGCCAGTCCGTCGCGGGCGTCGGCCAGCAGGTGGCGGGCGCGGCGCACGCCGGCGCTCTCCCCCGCCCCGGCGGCCAGCCGCGCCTCCACGGCGCCCATCAGCCGCAGCCCCACCGCCAGCGGCGCGTGCTCCCGCGCCGTGCCGGCGCCGCGGGTAAGCTGCAGCACCGCGCGCCCCGTGTCGCCCGCGGCCAGCGACCCGCGCGCGGAGTCGGCCAGCAGCGCCACGGCGGCGGCGGCGGCGGCCAGCTCGGGGTAGCTTCCCGTCTCCAGCCGGGCGCGCGCGCGGTCCACCCACGTGTCCAGCGCGGCCGCCGAGGCCAGCAGGCGCGCCGGCTCGGGCGTGCGGGTCAGGGCGCGCGAGGCGAAGCGCATCATCTCGTCCTCCATCTGCAGCGCCTCCTCCACCCGCCCCGCCAGGCGAAACTGCCGCGCGCGCTCCCGCATCTCGCGCACGGCGGCGCCCGCCACGGTGCCGCCGTCGATGTAGGGAAGCCAGGTTTCCACCCGCGGCAGCCCCACCGGCTCCATGACCGCCACCCAGTCGCCGCCCGCCGCGTGCTGCACGTACGACGTGGGGCCCGTGGGCCCGTCGTCGCACGCGGCGAGCAGCAGAACGGCCAGCGCGGCGAGCGCGCGGCGGGTGAAGAGCGGCATCGGGGGGGAGCGGAAAAGGGAACCACGGTGCGGAAAAACGGCTGCCCGGAAAGCTACCCAAGGGAGCGCGGCGGGTCAACCGCAAACGGGGCGCCCGTGCTTGACACCGTTTCCGGCCGCGGGATAGGTTGACGGACGTTCGAACCCCGTTTTCGCCGTGCAGCCAGGGCTGATGACCGACGAGAGAAGCGCGTACGACGAGAAGCTGGAAAGCATTCTCCGCACCGCCGCGCAGATCTTCGCGGAGAAGGGCTACCACCAGGCCAGCATCCGCGACATCGCCCGCGCCACCGGCGTGAGCCTGTCGGGGCTGTACTACTACTTCAACAGCAAGGAAGAGCTGCTCTTCCTGATCCAGGACCACGCGTTCGGCACGCTGCTGGCCAACCTGGAGCGGCTGCTGGAGGACGAGGAGCAGCCCCTGCGGCGGCTGCGGCTGCTGATGGAGAACCACCTTCGCTACTTCGTCGCCAACCAGGCCGAGATGAAGGTGCTCTCACACGAGGCCGAGGCGCTGACGGGCGACTTCCGGCGCCGGGTGAACGCCAAGAAGCGGCGGCTCACCGAGATCGCCATGGAGATCCTGACCGCGCTGCGCCCCCAGGGCGACGTGGACCCGCGCGTGGCGACCTTCGCCATGTTCGGGATGATGAACTGGCTGTACAACTGGCACCGCCCCGACCGCGACGTGTCGCTGGACAAGATCGTCGACGACATGTACCGCATCTTCGTGGAGGGGTTTCTGCCGGCGGGCGCCGTGGTCCCCGCGGGGGCCACCGACGCCACCCCGGGCGACAGCCGCCCCAGCATCTGGCGCACGGCGGGGGCCGAGGAGTAGTCCCCGGCCCCCGCGCACGTTTCACTTCCTCAAACGACCAGACGAGAACGATGGCTACCGCGACCGCTGAAGTCCCGACCGAGACCCAGACGCTGGTGCACTACGAGGTGCAGGACGGCGTCGCCATCTTCACGCTGGACGACCCGCCGGCGAACACGTACACGCACGAGATGATGCGGCAGCTGGACGCCTGCATCCTGCGCGCGCGGTTCGACAACACGGTGGACGTGATCGTCATCACCGGCAAGGGCGAAAAGTTCTTCTGCGCGGGCGCCAACATCAACATGCTGCAGAAGGCCGACCCCACCTGGAAGTACTACTTCTGCCTGCACGCCAACGAGACGCTGCTCAAGCTCGAGCACACGCCCAAGCTGGTGATCGCGGCGCTCAACGGCCACACCGTGGGCGGCGGCCTGGAGATCGCCATGGCGGCGGACCTTCGCATCGCGCGCCGCGGCGCCGGCAAGATCGGCCTGCCCGAGGTGGCGCTGGGCGTGCTTCCCGGCACCGGCGGCACGCAGCGCCTCACCAAGCTCGTCGGCACCAGCAAGGCCATCGAGCTGATGGTGCAGGGGAACAACATCGACTTCGACGAGGCCGCGGCCATGGGCATCGTGAACCGGGTGCTCGACGCCGAGGGGCGCGACGCGTTCCTGGCCTCGGTGCTGGAGTACGCGCGCCAGTTCACGCGCCCCAACAAGGCCACCTTCGCGGTGGGCAACATCAAGCGCAGCTGCCAGAGCGGCGCCGAGCTGCCGCTGGAGCAGGGCCTGGCGCTGGAGCGCGAACTGCAGGCGCTGCTCTTCAACTCGCAGGACGCCAAGGAAGGGCTGAACGCGTACGTGGAGAAGCGCACCGCGTCGTTCACCGGCAAGTAGCCCGGCGCGGCGGATGCGAGGCGCCCGATCGTTGGTCGGGCGCCTCGTGTCGTTCCAGGGAACAGGGAACAGGGAACAGGGAATAGGGAATAGGGAACAGGTTCAGGGGACAGCGGGCCGCGCTTCGGCAGGTTGGGGTGGCGAGGGCTGCTGCAGGGGCTGCAGGGGCGAATGACTTCGCTGCAACAACCACACGAAGTCCGCCTTCGCGGACTGGCGGCTGCGGGGCAAGGGCAAGTGCCCCCCGCCACGTGGCGGGTTGAGAGCAGTCAGCCGAACACGCCTGAGACCCGTCGAAGCGGGATCGAATTCTCCCTCTCCGTGAGGAACGAACGGGGAGGGGCCGGGGGAGGGGCACCCCGTCGGGCGCCAGCGTGATGCATGTCGCCGCGCCTGCACCCCTGCCCCACCCCAACCTCCCCCAGCAGTTTTGGGGGAGGTGGGCGAGTCATGCGAGCCCGGAGGGGGCGCCCGCGGGTCGCGCCAGATCCGCCCGAACGCCCACGCCCGGATCGTGCAGGTCCGTAGCCGCAGTCCGTGCAGTCGCGGTCCGCGGTCGCGGGAACCGAGGGCAGCCAATCCGAACTTCTTTGAGATACGGTAAGATGACCGACACGGCGACGCTGGAGATCCAGCCCGGACGGCTGTTCATCGGGGGCGAGTGGCAGGACGCCGCCTCGGGCGAAACGTTCGACACCATCAACCCCGCCACCGCCGAGACGCTGACCCACGTGGCCAGCGCCGCGGCCGAGGACGTGGACCGCGCGGTCAAGGCGGCCCGCACGGCCTTCGAAGCCGACAGCTGGCAGAAGCTGGACGCCCGCAAGCGCGGCAAGCTGCTGTACGCCATCGCCGACCAGCTGGAGGCGCGGGCGGACGAGCTGGCGCGGCTGGAGACGATGGACAACGGCAAGCCCGTGCGCGAGGCGCGGATGATCGACATCAAGGAGTCGATCGACTGCTTTCGCTACTACGCGGGGTGGGCCGACAAGATCAGCGGCGACGTGATCCCCGTTCCCGGGCCGTACCTCAACTACACGCGCCGCGAGCCGGTGGGCGTGTGCGGGGCCATCATCCCGTGGAACTACCCGCTGCAGATGGCGGCGTGGAAGGTGGCGCCGGCCATCGCCTGCGGAAACACGGTGGTGCTGAAGCCCGCCGAGCAGACGCCGCTGACGGCGCTGGAGCTGGCCCGCGCGGCCGCCGAGGCGGGGCTCCCCGCCGGCGTGCTGAACGTGGTCACGGGCTTTGGCGACCCGGCGGGCGCGGCGCTGGTGGCGCACCCCGACGTGGACAAGATCGCGTTCACGGGATCGACGGCGGTGGGCAAGCACATCCAGCGGCAGGCGGCCGACACGCTGAAGAAGCTGTCGCTGGAGCTGGGCGGCAAGAGCCCCAACATCGTGCTCGACGACGCCGACATCGACGCGGCGGTCAAGGGCGCCAGCATGGCCATCTTCTACAACACGGGCCAGGCCTGCACGGCGGGCAGCCGCCTGCTGGTCCACGAGAGCATCCGCGACGAGTTCGTGGAAAAGCTGATCAAGCGCGCGGCCGGCTTCGTTCCCGGCGACCCGCTTGACCCCAGGACGCGCCTGGGGCCGCTGGTGAGCGAGGAGCAGCTGGACCGGGTGATGGGCTACATCGACCAGGGCAAGAGCCAGGGCGCCGAGCTGCTGCTGGGCGGCGACCGCGTCGAGGTGAACGGCAAGCGCGGCTACTTCCTGAACCCCACCATCTTCGGGGCGGTGGAGTCGAAGATGACCATCGCCTGCGAAGAGATCTTTGGCCCGGTGCTGGCGGTGCAGACGTTCAGCGACGTGGAGGAGGCCATCCAGATCGGCAACGCCACCGAGTACGGGCTGGCGGCGGCGGTGTGGACGCGCGACGTGCGCAAGGCCCACCACGTGGCGCACCAGCTGCGCGCGGGCACGGTGTGGATCAACACCTACCACAACCTCGACACGGCGTCGCCGTTCGGCGGCTACAAGCAGTCCGGCTACGGCCGCGAGCTGGGCCGCTACGCGCTGGACCTGTACACGCAGGTCAAGAGCGTGTGGGTGAACCTGGGGTGAGCTGAAGTGCGGGAGTGCGTTGGTGCGTGAGTGCGGAAGTGGTCCCGCTCACGCACTGACGCGTTTTTCGGAGGATGCTTCCATGCCGATGAAGCCGGTGTTCGAGAAAATTCCATCGGGATACGTCGCGTGGGTGGATGGGTTGCCCGGCGCGCTCACACAGGGGACACGCTGCACGAAGCGCGTGAAAACCCTGGAGATGCGGTGCGGCTGGCATTGGAGACGCGGCGGATCGTCGGCGCGTTGGATGCCGCCGGGCTCTGGCCTCCAGCGTCTACGTCCGATCCGCGGGCTGTTGGCTCGAACTACGAAGACGATCCGCATCGGCCGATGATCCGGCATCCGTTCTTGGTCGACACCGGCCACTTTTGGGGCGTAAAGGCCGGAGGCGCGGCATGTCCCAACTCACGCACTGGCGCACTTCCGCACTCACGCACTGCTTTCCATGACTGACGCATACATCCTGGACGCCGTCCGGACGCCAGTCGGGCGCTTTGGCGGCTCGCTGGCATCCGTGCGGCCGGACGACCTGGCCGCCACCGTGGTAAAGGCGATCGTGCGGCGGACGGGGATCGACCCGGCCGTCGTGGACGACGTGATCTTCGGGTGCGCCAACCAGGCGGGCGAGGACAACCGCAACGTGGGACGCATGGCGCTGCTGCTGGCCGGCCTTCCCGTCTCCGTCCCCGGCCAGACGGTGAACCGGCTCTGCGGATCGGGACTCGAAGCCGTCCGCAGCGCCATGCACGCCATCCGCGCGGGCGAGGGCGAAACCTTCATCGCGGGCGGCGTCGAGAGCATGACGCGCGCACCCTGGGTGACGCTGAAGCCGGAAGAGGGCTACGCGCGCGGCGTTCCGCAGATGGCGGATTCGCTGCTGGGCTGGCGCTTCGTCAACCCGAAGATGCCGGCGGAGTGGACGGTCTCGCTCGGCGAGACGGCGGAGATCGTGGCGGAGGAGTTCAACGTCTCGCGCGAGGACCAGGACGCGTTCGCGTTCGCCAGCCAGCAGCGCGCGGCAAAGGCCATCGCCGCCGGCCACTTCGCCAGCGAGATCGTCTCCGTGGAGATCCCGCAGCGAAAGGGGCCGCCGAAGGTCGTCGACACGGACGAGCACCCGCGCGCGGACACCACGCTGGAGTCGCTGGCGGGCCTCAAGGCGGCCTTCCGCAAGGAGCGCGGGACGGTGACGGCGGGGAACGCGTCGGGGCTGAACGACGGCGCGTCGGCGCTGCTCGTCGCATCGGGCGCGGCGGCGGAGCGGCTGGGCAGGAAGCCGATGGCGCGCATCGTGGCCAGCGCGGTGGCGGGGGTGGAGCCGCAGCGGATGGGGATCGGCCCGGTGCCGGCCACGCGCAAGGCGCTGGCGCTGGCGGGGCTTTCGGTCGGCGACATGGGGCTGGTGGAGCTGAACGAGGCGTTCGCGGCGCAGTCCGTGGCCTGCGTCCGCGAACTGGGCATCGACCCCGAGATCGTGAACGTCTCCGGCGGCGCGGTGGCGGTGGGGCACCCGCTGGGCTCGTCGGGGGCGCGCATCCTCACCACGCTCGTCCACGAGATGCACCGGCAGGGGGTGCGCTACGGGCTGGCGTCCATGTGCATCGGCGTGGGCCAGGGGATCTCGATGATCGTGGAGCGGGTCGAAGGATGAGCCCGCGCGCACCCCTGGCCGCCGACACGGTCCTGCTGCGCGTGGAAGACGGCGTCGCGTGGATTACCCTGAACCGCCCCGACCGGCTGAACGCCTTCGCGGGGACGATGCGCGACGACCTGCACGACGCCATCGACCGCGCGGCATCGTCCCCCGACGTGCGGGTGCTGGTGATCACCGGCGCGGGCCGCGGCTTTTGCACCGGCGCGGACGTGGAGGTGATGAGCGACCTCCTCCAGCGCGGCGACGACGCCACCTTCGAGACGCTGGTGCAGGCGGGGATGCGCGTCGTCCAGCGTCTGCGCGCGGTGGAGCAGCCCACCATCGCGGCGGTGAACGGCCCCGCGGCGGGCGCGGGCGCGTCGCTGGCGCTGGCCTGCGACTTCCGCTTTGCGTCCGAACGCGCGACGATTGGAATCACGTTCAACCGCATCGGCCTGCACCCGGACTGGGGCGCCACGTACACCCTGCCCCGCCTGGTGGGCCCCGGCCGCGCCGCGGAGCTGGTGATGAGCGGGCGGATGGTGGAGGCGCGCGAGGCGGAGCGGATGGGGCTGTTCGAGCGCGTGGTGGCGGAGGACTGGTTCGAGGACGAGCTGAAGAAGCTCGCCAGGGACCTGGCCGCCAAGCCGCCGCTGGCGCTGCGCCTGGCGAAGCGCACCCTCGCCGCCTCGCTGGACTCCGGCCTGGACGCCATGCTGGCGGCGGAGCGCGAGCAGCAGATGCGCTGCTTCCGCTCCGCGGACGCCCGGGAGGGCATCTCCGCGTTCAACGAGAAGCGGAAGCCGGTGTTCCGCGGTGAGTAGCGAGCATCCGGAAACCATTCCGTTCGCCGAAGCACTCCCCGCCATCCGCGCCGCCGTGCAGCCGCTCGTGGGGCTGCGGCTGAGCACCGTCACTCGCGCGGTGGAGATGCTCACGCTGGGCTTCGGCGAGCTCTACACTGTGGGGAAGCGCGAGGTGCCGCCGTACGCGCTGCACGTGTCGGCGCCGTGGCGGCTGGACCACCTGGCGACAGGGACCATCACCGGCCGGTCGGACGTGTGGGAGCCGGTGGAAGTGCCTGCGCCCGAGGGGTGGCACTGGGACGAGGGGCCCAACCTGCGCGACCACCTGCTGGGCCAGCTGTTTCCGCTGAACGAAGCGAAGCGGCGCAACGAGAACCACGGCGACGACTTCGTGGTGCGGGAGGTCGACGCCACGGCGGCCGGCGACCTGACCCTCCGCTTCGCCGGGCCGTACGAATTGCGCATCCTGCCCCAGAGCACGCGCCAGGAGGCATGGCGCGTCTTCAGCCCGGGAGACTACACGCCCCACTTCGTCTTCGAGGCCGGCGCCGCGGGCTATCAGTAAAGCGCCGCGGAAGGGCCGGGACGTTACGTGTCATTCTGAGAGGGTGTTGCCAAACCTCCCAGCGTGATTGACTTCCTGAGGGAGGCGCCGCCCGGTAACTCGCTTGTACACTGCACCCTGGCGCCGACCGAAGGACCTCGCCAGCAGAGCGACAGGGCTGGTCCCGTGCGCTGATCTGACCCCTTCGCCACCGAGACGAGATCCTTCGGTCGCGCGCAGGCGGTTGCGTGGAATCGGGTTACACGTGGTGCGCTCCCTCAGGAAGTCATCGCTTCTTTGTGAGGTTAGGGGTTTAGCAACACCCTCTGAGGGAGGCACCGCGCGACACCGTCTTCGCGCCCGGTGCCCGCTCGCCGACCGAAGAATCTCCTTCGGAAACGGGGGCTCCTCACGCCGGACCCGGCGTAGGCGACAGGATCGTGCGCCCATCCGGCAGATTCTTCGGCGCACAGGCGATGGTGCAGCGGAGAAGAACCCGGCGAGCGCCTCCCTCAGTCAGAATGACACCGTTCGCCGAACTTCCGTACCTGGATGCTGTTCAACTCCATCGTATTCGTACTCTTCTTTCCCACCGTCGTCGCGCTGTTCTTCGCGACGCCGCACCGCTGGCGGTGGGTGGTGCTGCTGGCGGCCAGCTACCTGTTCTACGGCTGGTGGAAGGCGGAGTACCTGCTGCTGCTGATGGTGTGCACCACGGTGGACTGGGCGGTGGCGCTACGGATGGACGGCGCCTCCACGCAGGCCCGGCGCAAGGCGTGGCTGATGGTGAGCCTGGTGCTGAACCTGACGATGCTGGGCTACTTCAAGTACGTGGGGTTCCTCACGGACACGCTGCAGTCCATCGCCAGCCCGCTGGGCCTTGTGCTGGAGGATTCGCCGGCGTTCCACCCGCTGCTTCCCGTGGGCATCAGCTTCTACACCTTCCAGACGCTGGCGTACTCCATCGACGTGTACCGCGGCCTGCCCGCGGAGCGGCACCTGGGGCGCTTTGCCCTGTACGTCTCGTTCTTTCCCCAGCTGGTGGCGGGGCCCATCGAGCGCGCGCAGAGCCTGCTTCCGCAGTTCTACGAAGTGAAGCGCTTTCACGGCGGGCGGGTGGTGAGCGGATTGACGCTGATGGGGTGGGGCTTCTTCCAGAAGGTGGTGATCGCCGACCGGCTGGCCCCCGTGGTGAACGACATCTTCGCGGGCAACGGCGAGCCGCAGACGGCGGGCGCCGTCATGCTGGCGGCGTACTTCTTCTACTTCCAGATCTACGCGGACTTCAGCGGCTACACCCACATCGCCATCGGCGCGGCGCGGGTGATGGACTTCAAGCTGATGGAGAACTTCGACCGCGCGTACCTTTCGTCCAGCACGTCCGAGGTGTGGCGGCGCTGGCACATCTCGCTGATGTCGTGGTTTCGCGACTACCTTGCGCGCCCGCTGGGCTTCAGCCGGCCGGGGCGCCCCAGGTGGGCCCGCAACATCCTCATCGTGTTCCTGGCCAGCGGCCTGTGGCACGGCGCGGCGTGGACGTTCGCGGCGTGGGGGCTGGTGAACGCCGTCTTCGTGATCGTGGGCGACTCCACCCGCCGCAGGCGCGACCGCTGGTGGAACCGCGCGGCGGAGTCGCTGTCGCGGCGGCGGGCCGGCGCGGGCGCGCTGCTGCTGCGGGCGCGGCTGGTGGTGGCCGTGCTCTTCATGTTCAACCTGATGGCGCTGGCCAACATCTTTTTCCGCGCGCCCAGCCTGGGCCGCGCGGCCGAGATGTACGGCACCCTGCTCCGCGCGCCCACGACGCTTTTCTCGCTGCCGGCCCTGCCCGTGAACGACTACGAGATGATGCTGGCGGTGGCGGCCATCGGCGTGTTCCTGGTGGTGGACGGCGTGGGACGGACGTTCCGTTGGGCGGAGTGGTTCGCCGTGCAGCCGCGCTGGGTGCGCTGGTCCACCGCGTACGCGATCGGCATGGTGGTGCTGATGTTCGGTGAGTTCGACGTGGTCGAGTTCTACTACTTCCAGTTCTGATGGGGATGATGCGGCGCCTGGGTCTGGGGGCGGCCTTTTGCGCGGGCGCCGTGCTGTGCATGGCGGCCGCGTACGCGCTCAGCGAGGCCGTGGACCCCGTCTTTCCCGAGATGCGGGCGAAGATCGCGATGTTCCGCCAGCGCAGCCCTTCCCTGCAGGCGGTGAGCGTGGGCAACTCGCACACCCGCGCGCTGGACTTCGGCGCCCTGGGGGTGGAGGGGATGCACCTGTACGAGGGCGGGCAGGACGTGTTCGAGGCGGCGTACCTGGCGCAGTACGCGGTGGAGCGCGCGCCGCGGCTGCGGTACGTGCTGATGACCACCTCGTACGGGCTGGAGCGGCTGGACCACGCCGCCATGACCAGCGAAGACCTGTCCGGCATCCGCCGGCGCACCTACGCCCGCACCGCCATCCCGCGCTTCATCCCGGGCGACGGCGCCCTGTGGCTGTCCGCGGTCTTCTCGCCGATCTCGCGGTCGGACCACTGGTCCGGCGTGGCCCTGCGCCTGCTGCGTCCAGGCCATCCGCGCGAGCCCGTGCGCCTGACCCGCGACGGCCGTGCGCAGGAGCCGCCTCCCCCCCCGTTCGTCCCCGACCCGGCCGCGCGCGACCGCCCGCCCCGCCCCACCGGCCACCCGGCCGGGGCGGACGAATCGGTCGTGAACGACCCCACCACCCCCGCGCGCGCCGTCGCGCGGCTGGAAAAGCTGGCGCGAAGCCTGGAAGCGCGCGGAATCCGCATGGTCCTGTACACGCCGCCGTACCACGAGACCTATCCGCGCTACATGACGCGGCGCGCCCCCGCCACGCGGCAGGCGCTGGCGCCGCTGCTGAAGCATTCCAACGTGGTGTGGATGGACTTCGGGCAGGATCCCGCGTTCATCCGGCGCGTGGAGCTGTTCCGCGACAGCGACCACATGAATCCCGAAGGCGCGCGGGTCTTCTCCGCCCACCTGCGCCGCTGCCTGGCCGCCCTCCCCGCACAGGGCGACGCGGCACTGCCCGCGGAGTGCAGGCGCGTGCGGTAACGCCGATCCGGAAAGGGGACGGATACAACGTCTGGCGCACGGTCATTCCGAGTCATTCGGCGCCGCGCGCACCCCGCTGGATGACAACAGGCCTGTCATTCCGGGGCGCGGCCACACTGCCGCCGGACGAATGCGCCGCGGGTTGCAGGGCCGAAGAATCTACCGTCGGTCCGCTCGAGCCCGGACGCGGTAGCCCGCGCCATCGCCGCGGCGGCGAAACAGCCAGACAGGGCCGGTCCGGGGCGTTGCGGCAGGCCGCCAGGAAACGGGAAGCGGATTCCTCGGACGCGTGGGTCCGGGGTTCCTCATATCAGAGTGTGTTTGAGAATCCCCTGCGCTCGCGCCCGTATGTCATTTCGAAGGAGGCGCCACACCGCACCATCGGCTCGCCCGAACTCCTGCGCGCCGACTGAGAAATCTACTGTCTGCTGCTGGTGCCCCGCCGCACCGCTCCGGCACTGGCTCTGTCCGCCCGTGTCGTAGCCGCGAAGCAGGCACGGCTACCGCGTCTGCCCTCCAGCAATCCGAAAGTAGATT
>NZ_DASWNM010000129.1:0-8791 GCF_036399255.1 Longimicrobium sp. | reverse complement strand
GACGCCCTTGGGCCGGCCCGTGCTGCCCGAGGTGTAGATGAGATAGGCGAGATTCCGCGCCTCCACCCCGCTCGCGGGGTTCTCCGCTGGGGCGCGGTGGATCGCATCGACATCCCGATCCAGCACCACGACCGAGACGCCGGGCTGGTCGGGGAGGATGCCGCGCAACGCATCCTGCGTCACCAGGACGGGCGCCTCGGCGTCCGCCAGCGTGTTCTCCAGCCGCTCGACCGGATAGTTGGGGTCCAGCGGCACGTACGCGCCGCCGGCCTTGAGCACGGCCAGCATGCTGACCAGCAGGTCCAGCCCGCGCCGCAGGCAGATGCCCACGCGCACCTCCGGCCCCACGCCCAGCGCGCGCAGGTGGTGCGCAAGGCGGTTGGCACGCTCGTTCAGCGCCGCATAGGTCAGCGAATCGTGCTCGTGGATCGCCGCGACGGCGTCGGGCGTGCGCGCGGCCTGCGCCTCGAACAGCTGGTGGATGCAGCGGTCCACCGGGTACGGGGCGTCCGTGCGGTTCCACTCGTCCACCACCCGCGCGCGCTCGGCGGCGTCCACCAGCTCCAGCGCGGAGAGGGGGCGGTCGGCGTCGTCCGCCACCTGCTCCAGCACGCGTGCAAGGTGCCGGAGCATGCGCTCCACCGTCTCGCGCGCCCACAGGTCCGTGCTGTACTCCAGCACGCCACGAAGGCCGCCCGCGCCGTGCTCCAGCACCAGCGACAGGTCGAACTTGGTGGTGGCCGCCTCGCCCTCCAGCGCCTGCATCTCCAGACCCGGAAGGGCGATGGCGCCCTCGGCGGCGTGCAGCGTGAACAGCACCTGGAAGAGGGGCGCGTGGCTCATGCTGCGCTCCGGCGCCAGCGCCTCCACCAGCCGCTCGAAGGGCACCTCCTGGTGCTCGTACGCGCCCAGCGTGGCCGTGCGCACCCGCTGCAGCAGCGCGCGGAAGGCGGGGTCGCCGCCCAGGTCCGTCCGCAGCACCAGCGTGTTGACGAAAAAGCCGATCAGCGCCTCGGTCTCGCCGCGCGTGCGCCCGGCAATGGGGCTGCCGACGACGACGTCCTGGCTTCCCGCGTACTTGCCCAGCAGCACCTGGAAGGCGGCCAGGAGCACCATGTACAGCGTGGCGCCCTCGCGCCGCCCCAGCGCCTCAAGCCGGTGCAGCAGCGCGGGGTCCAGCTCCACCGGCACCTGCGCGCCGCGGTACGACTGCACGGCGGGGCGCGGGTGGTCGGTGGGCAGTTCCAGCAGCGCGGGGGCGCCGGCCAGCTGGTCCTTCCACCACGCCAGCTGGCGGTCCAGCGCCGGGCCCCGCAGGTGGCGCCGCTGCCACACCGCGAAGTCGGCGTACTGCACAGCCAGCGCGGGAAGGGCGGATTCCGCTCCGCCGGCAAAGGCGCCGTACAGCGCGGCCAGCTCGCGGAAGAACACCCCGATGCTCCACCCGTCGCTGACGATGTGGTGCATGCAGAGCAGCAGCACGTGCTCGCCGTCCGCCACCCGCAGCAGCGCCGCGCGGAAGAGCGGGCCGGCGGCCAGGCCGAACGGCCGCGCCGCGTCCTCGGCCGCGCGCCGCCGCACCTCCGCCTCGCGCGCCGCGGGGTCCAGCTCCGACAGGTCCTCCACCGGCAGCGCGAAGCCCGCGAACGGCTGGACGACCTGCGCGGGCGCGCCGTTCACCTGCGGAAAGACGGTGCGCAGCGCCTCGTGGCGGCGCACGACCTCGCCCAGGGCGCGCTCCAGCGCCGCCGCGTCCAGCGCGCCGGTCAGCCGCAGCGCCGCGGGGATGTTGTAGAAGGCGCTGTCGGCCTCGAGCTGGTCCAGGAACCAGAGCCGCTCCTGCGCAAACGAGAGCGGCAGCGGCCCGCCGCGCTCCACCGGGACCACCGGCGGCAGCTGCGGCTGGCCCGCGCGGCGCACCTCCTCCACCCGCAACGCCAGCGCGGCGACGGTGGGCCCTTCGAACAGCGCCCGCAGCGGCAGCTCCACGCCCAGCGTTTCGCGGATGCGCGAAACCACGCGCGTGGCCAGCAGCGAGTGCCCGCCCAGCGCAAAGAAGTCGTCGCGGATGCCGACGCGGCCGATCCGAAGCAGCTCGGCCAGGATGCCGGCCAGCACCTCTTCGCCCGGCGTGCGGGGCGCCGCGTACGCCGACTCGTCCGCCGCGTACTCCGGCGCGGGGAGCGCTCTGCGGTCCAGCTTGCCGTTGGGGGTCAGCGGCAGCGCGTCGAGCGAGACGAACGCGGCCGGCATCATGTAGTCGGGCAGGCCGCGGCGGACGGCGGCGCGGAGCGTGTCCACGTCCGCGTCGCCCACGACGTACGCCACCAGCCGCTTCTCCCCGCCGTCCTCGCGCGGGACGACGGCGCAGTCCGCCGCGCCCGCCTGGCGCAGCACCGCCTCGATCTCGCCGCGCTCGATGCGGAAGCCGCGGATCTTCACCTGCTCGTCCAGGCGGCCCAGGTACTCCAAGAACACAGTGCGTGAGTGCGTCAGTGCGGAAGTGCGGGAGTTCATGACCGCCGGATCCACTTCCGCACTCCCGCACTCACGCACTAACGCACTTTCTTCCCGCCATCGCACGCGGTCGCCGGTGCGGTACAGCCGCGCGCCGGGCGCGGAGGCGAAGGGGTCGGGGACGAAGCGCCCGGCCGTGAGCGCGGGCTGGTTCAGGTAGCCGCGCGCCAGCGCCGCGCCGCCCAGGTACAGTTCGCCGGGGAGCCCCACCGGCACCGGCTCGCCGCGCGTGTCCAGCACGTACGCCGCCCGCCCCGCCAGCGGCCCGCCGATGGGCACCACGGCGCCCGCGTCCGGGCCGGGATGGTCGTCCGGCAGCGTGAACGCGGTCGCGGTGACCACCGCCTCGGTGGGCCCGTAGCCGTTCATCAGCCGCGCGGGGGTCCGCACCCGGTCGCGCCAGCGCCGCACCGTGGCGGAGGGCATGGCGTCGGCGCCGATCAGCATCAGGCGCAGGCCGGGAAGCTCGCTGGCGGGCGCGGCATCCACGATCTCCTGCCAGTACGCCGGCGGCAGGTTGCCCACGGTGATCCCCGCCGCCCGCACCCGCGCCGGCCACTCCTCGGCGGGCCACATCTCGGGCCCGCGCAGCACCACGCACGCGCCGGAGAGCAGGGGGATGAACAGCTGCTCCACCGCCACGTCGAAGCCGAACGAGGCAAAGTGCAGCAGCCGGTCCGCGGCGCCCACCTCCATCCGGCGCGCGAACGACTCCAGGTGCCCCACCGCCGCGCCGTGCTCCACCGCCACGCCCTTGGGACGGCCGGTCGACCCGGAGGTGTAGATGACGTACGCCAGCGCCCGCGGCGGGACCCCGCGCTCCGGGTTTTCCGCGCTCTCCGCCGCGATCTCCGCCCGCGCGGCGTCCACGTCCACCACCTGGACGCTGGCCGATGCGGAGAGCGCGCCGCGCAGCGCCGCCTGCGTCAGCAGGACCGACGCGCCACAGTCGGCCAGCATGTACGACAGCCGCTCGGCGGGGTACGCGGGATCCAGCGGCACGTACGCGCCCCCGGCCTTGAGCACGGCCAGGATGGCGACCACCATCTCGGGCCCGCGCTCCAGGCAGATCCCCACCCGCGTCTCGGGCCCCACGCCGCGCCGGGCCAGGTGGTGCGCCAGGCGGTTGGCCCGCGCGTTCAGCGCGCCGTAGCCGATCTCCTCGTCCTCCGACACCAGCGCCACCGCGCCGGGCGTGCGCGCCGCCTGGGCCTGGAAGCGCTGGTGGATGCACGCGTCGGCGGGATCAGGGACGATGGCGGGATTCCAGTCCTCCACCACCGTCCGGCGCTCCGCGGCGTCCAGCAGGCGCAGACCGGAGATGCGCACGTCCGCATCGTCCGAAACCTGCTCCAGCACGCGCTCCAGGTGCCCCAGCATCCGCCGGACGGTGGCGCGGTCGAACAGCTCCGTGCTGTATCCCAGGACGCCGCGGAAGCCGTCCTCGTCCGCCGCCAGCGCCAGGGTCAGGTCGTACTTGGCGCTGTCCGCCCCGGCCTCCACGGGGCGCGTCCGCAGCCCCGGCAGCCCGCCGCCGCTGCCGTCGGCGTTCTGCAGGATGAACATCACCTGGAAGAGCGGCGCGTGGCTCAGGCTGCGCTCCGGCTGCAGCTCCGCCACCAGCCGCTCGAAGGGCACCTCCTGGTGCTCGTAGGCGCCCAGCGTCACGTCGCGCACGCGCCGCAGCACCTCGCGGAAGCTGGGATCGCCGCCCAGGTCCGTCCGCAGCACCAGCGTGTTGACGAAGAAGCCGATCAGCTCCTCCACTTCCCTGCGGGTCCGCCCCGCGATCGGGGTGCCGACGACGACGTCTTCGCTTCCCGCGTACCTGCCCAGCAGCACCTGGAAGGCACCCAGCAGCACCATGTACAGCGTGGCGCCCTCGCGGCGGCCCAGCGCCTCGAGCCGGTGCAGCAGCGCGGGCGAAAGCGCCACCGGCTCGTGCGCGCCGCGGTAGCTCTGCACGGCGGGGCGCGGGCGGTCCGTCGGCAGCTCCAGCAGCGCGGGTGCGCCGGCCAGCCGCTGCGTCCAGTAGCCGAGCTGGCGGTCCAGCGCCTCGCCGCGCAGGTGCCGGCGCTGCCAGACGGCGTAGTCGGCGTACTGCACCGGCAGCTCCGCCAGCGGCGACGCCGTCCCCGCGACCGCCGCGCCGTACAGGGCGGCAAGCTCGCGGAAGAGCACGCCCATGCTCCACCCGTCGCTGACGATGTGGTGCATGCAGATCAGCAGCACGTGCTCGTCGCTTGCCAGCCGCAGCAGCGACGCGCGGAACAGCGGCCCGGCGGACAGGTCGAACGGCCGCGCGGCGTCCTCGGCCACGCGGCGGAGGACGTCCGCCTCGCGGGCGTCGTCATCCAGCCCCGACAGGTCCTCCACCGGCAGCACGAATCCACCGAACGGGGCGATGACCTGCACCGGGCCGCCGCTCGCCTCGGTGAACGTCGTCCGCAGCGAGTCGTGGCGGCGGACCACCTCGCCCAGCGCCTGCTCCAGCGCCGCCACGTCCAGCGCACCGGACAGGCGGCGCGCGTCGGGAAGGTTGTAGAAGGCGCTCCGGGCCTCCAGCTGGTCCAGGAACCAGAGCCGCTCCTGCGCAAACGACAGCGGCAGCGGCCCCGTGCGCTCCGCGCGGACCACGGGCTGCAGCCGCGGCTGGCTCGCGCGGCGAACCGCCTCCACCCGCTCGGCCAGCTCGGCCACGGTGGGCCCCTCGAACAGCGCGCGCAGCGGCAGCTCTACGCCCAGGGTCTCGCGGATGCGCGAGACCACGCGCGTGGCCAGCAGCGAGTGGCCGCCCAGCTCGAAGAAGCCGGCGCGAATGCCCACGCGCTCCACGCGCAGCAGGTCCGCGAACACGTCCGCCAGCACCTGCTCGGCGGGCGTGCGGGGCGCCACGTACGCATCCCCCGCCGCAAAGGCGGGCGCGGGGAGCGCGCCGCGGTCCAGCTTCCCGTTGGGGGTAAGGGGAAGCGTCTCCATCACCACGAACGCCGCCGGCACCATGTACTCCGGCAGCCCGCGGCGCAGCGACGCACGCAGCGCATCCGCGTCCGCCGCGCCGACCACGTACGCCACCAGCCGCGTCTCGCCTCCGTCCTCGCGCGCCACCACCACGCAGTCCGCCGCGCCGGCCTGCCGCAGCGCCGCCTCGATCTCGCCCAGCTCGATGCGGAAGCCGCGCACCTTTACCTGGTCGTCGAAGCGCCCCAGGTACTGCAGCACGCCGGCGGCCGTCCAGCGCACCTTGTCGCCCGTGCGGTACATCCGCGCGCCCGCTTCCGCCGCGAACGGATCGGGGACGAAGCGCTCCGCCGTCAGCGCGGGGCGGCCCAGGTAGCCGCGCGCCACGCCGGCGCCGCCCAGGTACAGCTCGCCCGGCACGCCCACCGGCACCGGCCGCAGCGCCCCGTCCAGCACGTACGCCCGGGTATTCGCTATCGCCCGGCCGATGTTCGCCTGTCCGCCCGCCTGCCGCAGCGTCCACGTGCTGTACGTGGTGTCTTCCGACGGACCGTACAGATCGTATACATGCCTGATGCCGTCTACCGCGTAGAGCGCATCGACCACTTCCTGCTTCAGCGGCTCGCCGGCCAGGTTCACCGTCCGCACGCCCGCCGGAATCCCGCCGCTCTTCAGCAGCGCGGCGATGGCGGAGGGGACGGTGTTGATCAGCCGCACCTGCTCCCGCGCGGCGGACGCGGGAAGCGCCAGCGCGTTGTCCACAATGACCACTCTTCCGCCACGGCTGAGTGGGACGAAGAGCTCGTAGATGGACAGGTCGAAGCAGATGGAAGTTGAGGCCAGCACGCCATCCAGCTCATCCGCGGAGTACACGCTCCACGCCCAGCCCAGGAGCGCGGCGGCGTTGCGGTGCTCGATGGCGACGCCCTTGGGGACGCCTGTGCTGCCGGAGGTGTAGATCAGATAGGCGAGATTGCGCGGCGACGCTCCGCTGACGGGATTCTCCGCCGGCTCGATGGAGATCGCGTCGCGCGCGGCATCCAGGCGGATCACCTGCACGCCGTCGCGCTCGGGGAGCACGCCGCGCAGCTCGTCCTGCGTCAGGAGGACCGCGACGTCGCTGTCGGCCAGCATGAACGCCAGCCGATCGGCGGGATAAGCGGGATCGAGCCCGACGTAGGTGCCGCCGGCCTTGAGCACGGCGAGGATGGAGACCACCATCTCCAGCCCGCGCTCCAGGCAGATGCCCACGCGGACCTCGGGCCTCACCCCGCGGCGGACCAGGTGGTGCGCCAGCCGGTTCGCGCGCTCGTTCAGCTGCGCGTAGGTGAGCGACGCGTCCTCGTGCACCAGCGCGGTCGCGTCCGGCGTGCGCGCGGCCTGCGCCTCGAACAGCTGGTGGAGGCACGCGTCGGCGGGATACGGGGCGGCGGTGCGGTTCCACTCGCCCAGCACCGCGGCGCGCTCCGCATCCCCCAGCAGCTCCAGGGCGGAAAGGGGCACGTCCGCATCCGCCGAGACCTGCTCCAGCACGCGCTCCAGGTGGCCCAGCATCCGCCGGACGGTGGCGCGGTCGAACAGCTCCGTGCTGTATCCCAGGACGCCGCGGAACCCGCTGGCGTCCGTCTCCAGGGAGAGCGTCAGGTCGTACTTGGCGCTCTCCGTGTCCGTGTCCATGATGCTCGTGCGCAGCCCCGGCAGCTCGACGCCCGCGTCGTCCGCGTTCTGCAGCAGGAACATCACCTGGAACAGCGGCGAGTAGCTCAGGCTGCGCTCCGGCTGCAGCTCCGCCACCAGCCGCTCGAAGGGCACCTCCTGGTGCTCGTACGCGCCCAGCGTCGCCTCACGCACGCGCCGCAGCACCTCGCGGAAGCCGGGATCGCCCGAGAGATCCGTCCGCAGCACCAGCGTGTTGGCGAAGAGGCCGATCAGCTCCTCCACCTCCCGGCGGGTGCGCCCCGCGATCGGGCTGCCGACGACGACGTCTTCGCTCCCCGCGTACTTGCCGAGAAGCACCTGGAAGGCGCCCAGCAGGACCATGTAGAGCGTGGCGCCCTCGCGCCGGCCCAGCGCCTCCAGCCGCTGCAGCAGCGCGGCCGAAAGCCGCACCGGCTCCTGCGCGCCGCGGTACGTCTGTACCGCCGGGCGCGGGCGGTCGGTGGGCAGCTCCAGCAGCGCGGGCGCGCCGGCCAGCTGCCGCGTCCAGTACGCGAGCTGGCGGTCCAGCGCCCTGCCCCGCAGCTGCTGGCGCTGCCACGCGGCGAACTCGGCGTACTGCACCGGCAGCGCGCCCAGCGCCGGCTCGCGCCCGTCGCGGAACGCGGCGTAGAGCGCGGACAATTCCCGCAGCAGCACGCCGATGCTCCACCCGTCGCTGACGATGTGGTGCATGCACAGCAGCAGCACGTGATCGTCGTCCGCCAGCCGCAGCAGCGACGCGCGGAACACCGGCCCGGCGGACAGGTCGAACGGCCGCGCCGCGTCCTCCGCCGCGCGCCGGCGCACCACGGCCTCGCGCGCCGCATCGTCCAGCGCGGACAGGTCCTCCACCGGCAGCGCAAAGCCGGCGAACGGCGCAACCGCCTGCGCGGCGGCCCCGTCCACCTCGTGAAAGGTGGTGCGCAGCGATTCGTGGCGCCGGACGACCTCGCCCAGCGCCCGCCGCAGCGCGGCCGCGTCCAGCGCCCCGCCCAGGCGCAGCGCCAGCGGAAGGTTGTAGGTGGCGCTGCCGCCCTCCATCCGGTCCAGGAACCAGAGCCGCTCCTGCGCAAACGAGAGCGGCAGCGCGCCCGTGCGCTCCACCTGCGCCACGCGCGGCGGCACCGGCGGCTCCGCCCGGCGAATCTCCTCCACCCGCGCCGCCAGGGCCGCCACCGTGGGCGCCTCGAACAGCACGCGCAGCGGCAGCTCGATGCCGAACAGCTCGCGGATGCGCGACGCCACGCGCGTGGCCAGCAGCGAGTGCCCGCCCAGGTCGAAGAAGTTCTCGGCGGCGCCCACCCGCTCCACCCGCAGCACCTCGGCCCAGATCCCCGCCAGCACCTCTTCGGTGGGCGTGCGGGGCGCCACGTACGCGTCCTCCGCCGCCCCGAACGCCGGCGCGGGGAGCGCCCTGCGGTCCAGCTTGCCGTTGGGGGTCAGCGGGAGCGCCTCCATCGCCACGAACGCCGATGGGACCATGTAGTCCGGCAGGCTGCGGCGCAGCGCCGTGCGCAGCGCGTCCGCGTCCGCGCCGCCGACGACGTAGGCCACCAGCCGCTTTTCGCCCGCGTCCTCGCGCGCCACGACCACGCAGTCCGCCACGCCCGCGCGG
>NZ_DASWNM010000128.1:0-52964 GCF_036399255.1 Longimicrobium sp. | reverse complement strand
CCGAAACCGATCTGTCGGCCCGAGGGCAAACGAGGTCCTTCGGTCGGCGCCAGAGGGTTGTGCATCGGAAAAGTCCGCGCGGCGCCTCCCTCAGGAAGTCACTGGGGTTTCGCACATGGACCCGTGGTGACTTCCTCAATCATCGGAGTTGTGCGCAGAAACCCGCGGTTACTTCCTGAGAAGGTGTTGCCAAACCTCCCGACATGATTGACTTCCTGAGGGAGGCGCCACCCCATAACTCGCTTGCACACTGCACCTTCGCGCCGACCGAAGGACCTCGCCAGCAGAACGACAGGGCTGGTCCCGCGGCATGAAGCCGGGCCCCGCCTCGCCGGAGAGTAGGTCCTTCGGTCGCGCGCGGGCGGTTGTGTGGAATCGGGTTAACCGTGGTGCGCTCCCTCAGGAAGTCATCGCTTCTTTGTGAGGTTGGGGTTAGCAACACCCTCTGAGGGAGCGCTCACGGCCGATTCAGCCTTTACGCTGCAGCCGGCGCGCGACCGAAGGACCTCGGCACTGGTCACGCCGGCACATCCGAAGCGGTGGATCAGCGGCCTTCGCCGGCAGTGGCGGACAACGGAAGGCCGATCCGGTCCGCGAGATCTTCCCACTCGGGATTCTCCCCTTCGATCAGCTCGATCTTCCGCCTGCGCAGCCAGCCCTTCAACTGCTTCTCACGCGCCCTCGCCGCGTTGACGTCGGCGAAGGCCTCGAAGTGCACCAGCCGGTTCACCCGATACTTGCTGGTGAAGCCGGGTATCGATCCCGACTTGTGCTGCTGGATTCGGCGGCGAAGATCGCTCGTAACCCCGATGTACAGTGTTTTACGCAGGCTCGCGACGATGTAGACCCAGTAGCTGTGCATCGATCGATGTGAGGCTGAGGCGGGTGCCACGCCAAGGTGCCGGCGCGAGCGGCAAGCGAGGTCCTTCGGTCGGCGCGCCGGGCCCGCGGCAACGGAAAGCCAGCGCGGCGCCTCCCTCAGAGGGTGTTGCCAAACCTCCCGACGTGAGTGACTTCCTGAGGGAGGCGCCGCCCCGTCACTCGCTTGTACACTGCACCTTCGCGCCGACCGAAGGACCTCGCCAGCAGAACGACAGGGCTGGTCCCGCGGCATGGAGCCGGCCCCGCCTCGCCGGAGAGCAGGTCCTTCGGTCGCGCGCAAGCGATTGTGTGGAATCGGTTTACACGTGGTGCGCTCCCTCAGGAAGTCAGCGCTTCTTTGTGAGGTGGGGGTTTAGCAACACCCTCTCAGGAAGTCAGGGGCCGCATAATGAGAACAGAGTAAACACTAGTCAATCCCTCCCCGCAAACGAAACGGCCCCGCATCGGCGGGGCCGTTTCGTCGTCTCCGAACCGCGGTTCCGCCGTCCGGGATCCGGACGACCGCCGCCCTACCGCGCGGCGAGCGCGGGCGGCTGGACGTCCGCGCCGGACCAGGCGGTGCGGAAGCGCGCCTGCGCCTGTTCCGCTTCCGCCGTCCTGCCCTGCGCGCGCAGGGCGGCGGCCAGCCCGTGCAGCGACCACCCATTCTCCGGAAAGCGGGCCAGGTCCTGGCGAAAGGCGGCCTCGGCCTCGGCGGGGCGGCCCGCGGCCAGCAGCACGGCGCCCAGATCCTGCCGCACGGGGACCGTCCACTCGGGCGGCTCGCCGTAGACGAGCGCGTCTTCCGCCGCCGCGGCGGCCCAGAGGTGCGCCACAGCCGCGTCGTGGCCGCCGCGCGCCGCGTCGACGTGTCCCGCCAGCACGTGCGCGGCGATGGAAAGGACGTCGCGCGCCTGGTTGAACTCCAACCGCATCCCCTCGACCGCCGGGTTCGCCGCGGCCGCGCGCACGGCGGACAACTGCGCCTGGGCGCCCGCCACGTCGCCGCGCGCCGCCAGCGCGCGGCCCCGGGCGTAGGCCCACATCGCGCGCGCGTGCACCAGGTCTTCCGGCGGCGCGGGGACGGCCAGGATCTCGTCCCACATCCCGAAGCGCGCCAGCACCTGCAGGTGGCGCGTCAGGTGGTGCTGCATGAACGACATCCCGGGCACCCGCAGCATCTCGTCCGGCATCAGCCCGGGCATCGTGCGCGCGGCCTGCACCGACTGCTCGCGCCGTCCCGCCATTGACGCGGCAAAGGCAAGGAAGTCGTAGTTGTGCGGGACGTATCCCACCGTGTAGATGCCCGCCTCCGGCCGCTGGTCGCGGACAAAGGTCTCGTCCGCGTGGGTGGCGTGCTCGTTGGCGCGGATGGCGTCGGCGTAGCGGCCCACGCGGACGTAGATGTGCCCCGGCATGTGCACCAGGTGCCCCGCGCCGGGCATCAGCGCCGCCAGCCGCTCGGCGCAGGCGACGGCGCGCTCCGGGTGCACCGCCTCGACGGCGTGGATGTAGAAGTGGCAGGCGCCCGGGTGGTTGGGGTTGCGCCCGATCACCCGCTCCAGCCCCGCCAGCATCGTCTCGGTCCCCGGCTCAGGGCGGCCGTCGCGGGTCCAGTACTGCCACGGGCGCAGGTCCATCATCGCTTCCGCGTGCAGCGTGGCGATCTCGTCATCGCCCGGCCAGCGGGCCGCCAGCTCGCCCATCGCCCGGGCGTAGGCGCTGTCCAGCGGCGCGCGGTTGGCCGGCGGCACCGCGGCGTGCCGCAGGGCAAGGGCGCGGATCAGGCCGCGCTCCGATTCGCTTGCGTGCGCCTGCCGCGCCACGGCCTCGCGGGCGTGGGCGTGCGCCGCGGCCGAGCCGGCGGAGTCGATGGGAGCGTTGATGTTGGGGCCGTACGTCATGGCCACGCCCCAGTGGCAGATGGCGCACTCCGGGTCCAGCCGCGCCGCCTCGCCAAAGGCGCGGGCAGACTCGGCGTGGTTGAAGGCGTAGTACAGCCGCAGCCCCTGGTCGAAGTACGCCTGCACACCCGGCACGCGGCTGCTGACGGCGTAGTGGTGGGTGCCCAGGTTGGTGTACAGCGGCACGGTGCCGCTCGCGCCGGCGGGCGCCGATCCGTGCTCGTGCTGCGCGGCGGCCGGGGCCGCGAGCAGGGCACAGGCCAGGAGCATGGGATGGATTCGTGGCTTCATCGTCCCTCCTCTATCGTCGAAATCCTCTCCCGCGATTCCGCCGGAGGGCGGACGGGATGCGGATGTTCTGGTCTGGTGAGAACCGTTGCCGTGGTCGTGGTCCAGGTGCGCCGGCGGGCGGCATCCGCTGGACGGGCCCATGATGGCCGTCTGCCCCCGTGCGCGCATGGTGCAGTTGACCCCCTCTCCCTTCAGGGTGACACGGGGGGGGGGCGGCGGACGATCCTACGCAAGACGGCCCCGCGGATGCGGGGCCGTCTCTTCACGCAGCGGACTCTCTCCGGCGCTCGTCAGCCCTGCAGGCCGCTGCTGGGGACGGGCTGCACGGAGCCCTGGACGGTCAGCCGCTCGTGCGCGTCGGCGTCGATCACCTCGGCGGCGTCGGGCTCGCCGACGTCATCCACGCGCGTCACGGCCAGCGCCGCCACCAGCAGCGACACGCCGCCGATCATCACCATGTACAGCGACGCGTCGGGATTGTCCGCGCCCCAGATGCCGCGGATGAGCCGGCCAAAGGTGAGCGACGCAAGGATCTCGGGGATCACGATGAAGAAGTTGAAGATCCCCATGTACACACCCATCCGGTGCGCGGGCAGCGCGCCCGCCAGGATGGCGAAGGGCATGGACAGGATGCTGGCCCACGCGATGCCCACCCCCACCATCGTCAGCACCAGCAGGTACCTGTCGTGGATGAAGTACACGCTGAGCAGCCCCGCCGCGCCGCACACCAGCGCGGCGGCGTGCGTCATCTTGCGGCTGGTGGCGGCCGCCACCTTGGGAAGCAGGAACGCCACGGCGAAGCAGACGATGGAGTAGACGGAGAACATCAGCCCGCCCCACTCGGTTCCCTGCGCGAACAGCTCCGACTGCGTGTCGGTGGCGCCGAACACGTGCGTCGCCACGGTCAGGCCAAAGAACATCCACATGCAGAACAGCCCCAGCCAGGTAAAGAACTGCACGACGGCCAGCTGCTTCATGGTCCGGGGCATGGCGCGCATGGCGCCGCCGATCTCGCCGAACAGCGCGCCCACCCCGCTGCGCTCCCTTCGCTCGCGCTCGAACGCGGCCATGTCCTCGGGCGGGTGCTCGCTGGTGGTGAACACCGTCCACAGCACGGCCAGCAAAAACACCACGGCGCCCGCCTGAAAGCTGTACTTTACCGTGAGGGGAATGCCGCTCGCGGTGTTGCCCGTGACCCCCATCTCGCGGAACAGGAACGGCAGCGCGTTGGCCAGGCTGGCGCCGATGCCGATGAAGAACGACTGCATCACGAAGCCGGCCGTGCGCTGGCCGGCATCCAGCTTGTCGGCCACGAAGGCGCGGAACGGCTCCATGCTGATGTTGATGGAGGCGTCCAGGATCCACAGCAGGCTGGCCGCCATCCACAGCGCGCTGGAGGTGGGCATGAAGAACAGGGCGATGCTGGCCAGGATGGCGCCCACCAGGAAGTACGGGCGGCGGCGCCCCAGCCGGCCCCAGGTGCGGTCGCTGAGCGCGCCCACGATGGGCTGCACCAGCAGGCCGGTCACGGGCGCCGCCAGCCACAGGATCGGCACCTCGTCAGGGCTGGCCCCCAGCCGCTGGTAGATCGCGGACATGTTGGCGAGCTGCAGCCCCCAGCCGAACTGGATGCCCAGAAAGCCGAAGTTCATGTTGAACATCTCGCGGAAGTTCATCCGCGGTCTGCGCTGGGTCACGGGTTCCTCGGTGCGGGAGGGATGGAGGACATCGGTCGGTCGGGACGGGTTGGGCGTGTACTTCGGTCGGTCACCGGAACCGACATCGATCACCGCAGTGACTTCCTGAGGGAGGCGCCGCGCTGAACGCGGCCCTGCCCCGATCCAGGGCGCCGACTGAAGGACCTCGCCGGCAGAACCGCAGGGCCGGCCCCATGCCTTTTCAGCCGGCCCGGCCGCGGGCCGAGAGGAGGTCCTTCGGTCGCGCGCAGGCGGTTGCGTGGCCTCCGATTACACGTGGTGCGCTCCCTCAGGAAGTCACGCCTTTGTGTGTCGGATGAAGCTACGCCTTGCGGTCACGGCCTCACGGTCACCGCGCGGCGAACTCCACCACCTGGAACTGCATCGGCGCCAGCGTGGGGAACGGGACGTAGCCGTGGATGCGGCCGTCCGCGCCCACCGCCAGCGGCGCGGCGTCGGGGCCGCCCAGCAGGTTGCTGCCCGGTCCGTTGCCCGCCGGCAGCGCGCCAGAGCCGGAGCTCAGCGCCACGCCGGAAAGGGGCGCGGCGCCCAGGTTGGCCACCACCAGCACCGCGCGCCCGCCGTCGCGCCGCACGAACGCGGCGACGGCGTCGCTGCTGGCGGTGAGCGGAATGAGCTCGCCCGCGGCCAGCGCGGAGTTCTGCCTGCGCAGGTGGATGAGCCGGCGGTGCACGTTCAGCAGCGAGGCGGGGTCGGCGTCCTGCGCGGCGACGGTGCGCGTGGCCCAGTCCGCCTGCGGCGCGCGCCACGGCGTGCCCGTCGTGAACCCGCCGCCCGCGCCGGAGGTCCAGTGCATGGGCGTGCGCAGGTTCTCGTCCGGCTTGTCGCCCGCGATGCCGATCTCCTCGCCGTAGTAGAGGAACGGCAGCCCGGGGAGCGTCAGCAGCAGCGCCGCCGCCATCCGCGCCTTGCCCTCGTCGCCAGCGAGCACCGTCATGGTGCGCGACTGGTCGTGGTTGCGCAGGAAGGGCGAGTAGCGGTGCGGCGGCAGCGCGTCCTGCAGCCGCAGGTAGTTGTGGAACAGGCCGGCCGCGGAGCCCGTGTTGGCCGCGTTCAGCAGGTCGTCCGACAGCTGGAACATGAAGTGGCTGGTCAGCTGGTCGGGATAGTACGGCATGATGGCGCCGATACTGTCCCACACCTCGCCCACCGTGTACGCGTCCGGCTTTACGCGGGCCACGTGCGCCGCGTAGTCGCGCAGAAAGACGTGCGTGCCGGGCAGGTGCTCCACCTGTGCGCCGCGCCCCCCTTCCACCAGGTGCCGCACGGCGTCCAGGCGAAACCCGTCCACGCCCATCTCCCGGATCCAGAAGTCCGCGATCCGCTTCGTCTCGGCCACGACCTCCGGGTTCTCGACGTTCAGGTCCGGCATCCCGTGCCAGAACAGCCCGAAGTAGTACTCGTCGCGCAGGGGCGAGCGGTGCCAGTTGTCGCTTCCCCACGGGTTGCGCACGCCCGGGTGCAGGGCGCTGAACAGGTACCAGCCGCGGCGGGGCGAAGCGGGATCGCGCAGCGCCTCCTGGAACCACGGGTGGTCGCTGGAGCTGTGGTTGAGCACCATGTCCACCAGCACGTGAATGCCGCGCCGGTGCGCCTCGGCCGTCAGCCGGCGGAAGTCGTCGGCGGTGCCGTACTCGCGGTCCACGGCGTAGTAGTCGACGACGTCGTAGCCGTGGTAGCTGGGCGACTCGGCGACGGGCATCAGCCAGATGCACGACGCGCCCAGGTCCCGCTGGCTGTTGGGATCGCCGTCGTTGATGTAGTCCAGCCGCTGGATGAGGCCGTTCAGGTCGCCCACCCCGTCGCCGTCGCTGTCCTGGAACGAGCGGACGAACACCTCGTAGCAGGTGCCCCCGCGCGTCCACTCCGCCGCGGCGGACTGCGCGGCGGCGGGCACGGCCAGCAGCGCGCCGCCGGCCAGGGCCAGCGCGGTCCGGCGCAGGGAACGGGCTCCGCGTGGGGTCATCGGCGGCTGCGGGGGTGCGGATGGACGGCGGTCAGCGCACGGGAGCGGCGGACGCGGTGCACGGGTCCGCGTCATCGCCCCCGAAGAGCCAGCGGTACGCGGCGGGAAACTCGCGCCGCCAGAACCACTCGGAGTGCGTCCCGTCCTCGCGGACATGGGCCCGCACCTGCGCGTCCGGGCGGAACCCCGCGGCCGCGAGCGTATCCACCATCCGCCGGTGGTCGCGCACGTACACCTCGGGCTCGCTCCCCTCGCGCGCGCCGGTGACGAAGTAGAAGCGCTCCCCCTCTCGCGGCCGCGCGGCGCGGGCGTAGCGGTACATGGAATCCGCCGCGAACCAGAAGGCGGGCGAGAACACCCCCGCCCGGCCGAACACGTCCGGGTACTTGAGCGCGGCGTACAGCGAGATCAGCCCGCCCATGCTGCTTCCCGCCACGCCGGTGCTCATGCGGTCCGGCCGGGTGCGGTAGCGCGCGTCGATCCAGGGCTTGAGCGTCTGCGCCAGGAAGTCGACGTACGCGTCCCCTTCGCCGCCGCCGTGGCGCGGGTGCGTCCAGGGCGAGTACTCGTGCAGGCGGCGCTGCTGGCCGTTGTCCACCGCCACCACGATGGCGCCCCAGTCGCCCGCGGCGTGCAGGCTGTCCAGCGTCTCGTCCACCCCCCACTCGCCGGCGTAGCTGGTGGCGGCGTCGAACACGTTCTGCCCGTCGTGCATGTACAGGACGGGGTACGTCTTGGTGGACGTGGCGTAGTCCGGCGGCAGGTAGATCCACACCCGCCGCGTGCGCCCCAGCTGCGGGATGGCGAACGCCGTGTCCAGCACCGAGACGGAGGGCGAGGCGGTGGAAGGCACCACCGGCGCCGTCCGGGGGTCGCGCCACGCCGCCACCGTGCCCTGGTAAACCGCGGCGCCCTCCGGGGGGATCACCACCGCGCGGTTGCCGGCGCCGTTCCCCGCCCCGTCCATCTCCACCGTCTCCCACGAGCCCAGGGTGAACTTGAACTCCACGGGCCCGCGGACGGACCCGGGCAGGGTGAGGACGTATTCCCCGCCCTGCTGGGCCAGCCGGTACGCCGCGTCGGCCGGGTTCCAGCTGTTGAAGCTCCCCGCCACGTAGATGTCCGCGCCCGCCGGCGTGCCCGCGGGAAGCCCGGTCAGCCGCAGGGTGAGCTGCGCGTGCCCGGGCGCGGCGGCCACCAGCGAAAGCGCCCCCGCGCCGCTCATCAGCGTGCGGCGGGTACGGCGGACGTGGGCAGAGAAAGACGTCACGAGCGGGGGGATGGAGGCCGTGCGTAGTACGCGGAGAAAAGTAATGTCACAAAGTCGGACAAAAAGCCCCCGCGCGCAACTCTTCCGTGCGCGCGGGAGCAAAATCGGCCTCCCGGAGCCGTGGGAGGCCCGTTCCGGGTGGATGTTCTCGGCGGCGCCAGGGTGGCGTTCCGAATGGCATCTCGCTGCGCTCGCGGGCGCCCCCTCCGGCTCACCCAGGCTCGCCACCTCCCCCAAAACCGCTGGGGAAGGTTGTTCGCCGCAGCCGGATGCGCGGCTTTCCGTTTCCTCGTGGCCTGCCGCGATGCCGCGGACCGGCCCTGTCCAGCGGTTTCGCCGCCGCGGCAAGGGTGCGGCTGCCGCGTCCGGCCTCGCGCGCGCCGACGGTAGATTCCTCGGCCCTGCAACCCGCGGCGTCATCGTCCGGCGGCAGTGTGGCCGGGCCTCGGAATGACAGACCTTGCCTCATCCGGCAGGTGCGGGAGCGCCGCCCGGCTCCCGGCACCACCCGCTCAGGAAGTCAGCTCCCGTCGGCGGGAGTGCCCCTCCCACTCACGATCCGCAGCCCCAGGAGCACTTCACGTCGAAGAAGGCGACGCCGTTGACGAAGCAGACGTATCCCGGCGCGCGCACGCAGGTGCCGCCCTGCCCGCACGCCTGGTTCAGGCGGACGGGCGATTCACCGCGGGCGGGCGCGCCCAGGTCCATCGTGAGGGGCGCGAGCGCCGCAAGGCCCGCAAGCGTGGTGGAGCCGAGGATGGTCTTCGTGCGCTTCTGCATGGCGATGACTCCTTCGAAGGTGGTGATCGCATCCCTCCGCCCGTCCTGGTGTGCAACCGCCTGTCTCCCCGGCGCCTCAGAGGGTGTTGCCAAACCTCCCGGCGTGATTGACTTCCTGAGGGAGGCGCCGCCCCGCAACTCGCTTGCACACTGCCCCCTGGCGCCAACCGAAGGATCTAGCCGGCAGTACGAATGGGCTGGATCGCAACTCTGGATCTGGCCTCATCGTGCCCGAGAGTAGGTCCTTTGGTCGCGCGCAGGCAGTTGTATAGCTTCTGGTTACCCGTGGTGCGCTCCCTCAGGAAGTCACGCTTCGCTGTGAGCTCGAGGGTTTGGCAACACCCTCTCAGGACCCGGCTCCATCCACCAGCATGTAGTTGGGCATGTAGCCCCACTCCGTGATGCAGATGTATCCCGGCGCGGGAACGCACTTGCCGCCCTGCCCGCAGGCCTGGTTCAGGCGGATGGGCGATTCGCCGCGCGCGGGCGCGCCCAGGTCCATCGTGAGGGGCGCGAGCGCCGCAAGGCCGGCGAGCGTCGTGGAGCCGAGGATGGTCTTCGTACGCTTCTGCATGGCGATGACTCCTTTCCGGGTTCCGAGTTGCCCCTCCGGATGCGGGATTCCCGCATCATCGAAGCTGAGAGGGTGTTGCTGAACCTGCCCCCCGCACGTGGTGCGCTCCCTCAGGAAGTCATCGCTTCTTCGTGAGTCCGGGGGTTCAGCAACACCCTCTGAAACGGAATGGCCTTGCACCGGGCCAGCAGCAGCGGCATCCGGCCCGTGCCGGCTATTCCCTATTCCCTATTCCCTATTCCCTATTCCCTATTCCCTATTCCCTATTCCCTGTTCCCTATTCCCTATTCCCTATTCCCTGTCACGGCGGCGCAAAGCCGTTCGGAGTGAGCTGAAGGTTCAGCTCCAGGTCCAGGTTCCCCGCCGCCTGCCGGGCCATCATGGCCAGCGCCTGCAGCCGCTCGGGATCGCCCTCGGCCAGCGCCTCCTGATAGTCGGCGTGCAGGAACATGAACTGGTAGATGAGGCCCTCCGTCATCTTCTGCTTCTCGGGCGGGGTGGCCACGGCGGCGTCCACCACCTGGGTGCGGGCCGCGCGCACGTGGTCCGGCGGCGGGTACTGCCGCCCGTGCGCGATGCTCCAGCTGAGCACCCAGAACGCCGCCAGCGCGTCCGCGAAGTTCCCCGAGCGCAGCCCGTACGGCTTGACCACCCCGTCGAAGGCGGTGATGAGCCGCGAGTCCTCCGACGCCTCCATGAACTGCCGCGCCCGGGCCGGGTCCAGCCGCTCGAAGTGGCGGGCCAGCTCCTGCCGCACGTCGTCCGAGACGCGCGAGTCGGGAAAGTACTGGTAGTCGGCGCCGTCCACGAAGCCGCGCCACGCGTGCACCAGGAAGATGCGCGCGGGGTTCTCGGGGTCCAGCCGCACCCGCTGCTCGGCGCCCTGCCACACCTGCCGCTCGCCGCCCAGCAGCTCCTCGGCCGCCCACACCTCGTCCGGGGCCACGCTCATCCCGCTGAGGGGAAAGCGCACCGTGGCCTCCTGCGCCTCGAACGGATCCAGGCTCACGGCCACGAAGACGATGTTGCGCCGGTCGGGCGTGGCCTTGCCGTAGAACAGCACCTGGTCGTTGTCGCAGTCGTAGAAGCGCAGGTTGTCGTACTCCCGCAGCGCCGCGTTCTCGCGCCGGATCTGGTTGAGCCGGGTGATGAGCGGGCGGATGTTTCCCGGCCGGTCCCAGTCCCAGGCGCGCAGCTGGTACTTCTCGGAATCCTGGTACTCTTCCTTCTTGCCGGGACACGCCTGGTTTTCGCACAGCTCGAAGCCGCTGTAGATGCCGTACAGCGACGAGAGCGTAGCCGCCAGCACCGCGCGGATGCGGAACGCGGGCGGGCCCCCGCGCTGCAGGAACTCGGAAAGAATGTCGGGCGTGTTGGCGAACAGGTTGCCGCGAAAGTACTCCTTCATCTCGCCCTGCGTGAGCTCCGTCAGGTACTCGGTGAGCTCGGACTTCGTGTTGCGCCAGGTGAAGTAGGTGTAGCTCTGCGTGAAGCCGATCCTGGACATCGCCGCCATCATCCACGGGCGGGCGAAGACCTCGGACAAAAAGATCACGTCCGGGTGCTCGCGCTGCACCTCGCGGATCATCCACTCCCAGAACTGCACCGGCTTGGTGTGGGGGTTGTCCACGCGAAAGGTCTTTACCCCCTGGTCCACCCAGAACAGCACCACGTCGCGCCACTCGCGCCAGTGCGCCTCCCAGTCCTCGCCGTAGAAGTTCAGGGGATAGATGTCCTCGTAGCGCTTGGGCGGGTTTTCGGCGCACTTGATGGTGCCGTCGGGGCGCACGTGAAACCAGCCGGGGTGCTCGCGCACGTACGGGTGGTCGGGCGACACCTGGATGGCGAAGTCCATCGCCACCTCCAGCCCGTGCCCGCGCGCCGCGGCCACCAGCCGGCGAAAGTCGTCCAGCGTGCCCAGCTCCGGGTGCACCGCCGTGTGCCCCCCCTCCACGCCGCCGATGGCGTACGGCGAGCCGGGGGCGTCCGGCTGCGCCACCAGCGCGTTGTTGCGCCCCTTGCGCGCCGTGCGGCCGATGGGGTGGATGGGGGGAAAGTACACCACGTCGAAGCCCATCCCCGCCACGTACGGCAGCTTGGCGATCACGTCGTCGAAGGTGCCGTGGCGCGACACGTCGTCGGCCATGGAGCGGGGAAACAGCTCGTACCAGGCGGCGAAGCGGGCCCGCTCCCGGTCCACCTGCACCTCGAGCACGGCGGACGAGGTCAGGTCGTGGCGGTCGGGCCAGCGGGCCATCACCTCGTACAGCTCGGCGTCCAGCGCCGCCGCCACCTGCTCGTCGCGCCCGTCCGCCGCCCCGATGCGGGCGACGAACCCCTCCAGCAGCGCGCGGTCGTCGCCCTGCGCGCGCTCCACGGCGGCGCGCACCAGCGCCAGCCCCTCGGCGATCTCGCTGGCCACGTCGTGCCCGGCCGCGTAGCGCTTGTACGTGTCCTGCACCCAGCTGCCGAACCAGTCCGTCCAGGCGACGACGGCGTACGCGTACCGCAGGTTCTCCGTCAGGGGCACGGAGACGAACCAGCGGTCGTTGGCCAGCGCCTGCATGCGCACCTCGCGCCACGCGTCCTCGCGCTCGGTGCGGTAGCGCAGCGCCGCGGCCACCGACTCGTGGCCTTCGCGAAAGACGCGGGCGGAAACCTCGAGCGGGTCGCCCACCTCGCGCTTGATGGCGTAGCGGCCGCACTCCAGCCGCGGCTCCACGTCCTCGATGGTGATGCGCCGGCTTGCGTCGATGGGAGACATGCGTGTCGCGGCGGATGGGGAAGTCGATCAGGCGCCGTCCCCGCCCGCCGCGGGCGTGAAGTCCGCGGCGGGCGGGGCGCCATCCGGTGGATGGGCGGCCAGGGTCCGGGCCGGCGAGGCAGCGGGCGTCTGGCAGCCTTTGTGTGTCTAGCGGTGCGTCAGCGCCCGGACGGTCTCCGGGCGTGTTGAATCACGTCTTCTTCAGGAGCCGCACCCGGTGGCACAGATGGCGTTGGTGATGTAGCCGTGCGCGGTGGAGCAGATGTAGCCCGACTGCACCTTGCAGCTGGTGGAGACCTGCGAGCACGCCTGGTTGATGCGGACCGGCGATCCGCCGCTGCCCACGGCGCCCAGGTCCAGCGACAGCGGCGCGAGCGCGGCCAGGCCGGCGAGCGTGGTGGAGCTGACGATTCCCTTGGTGAGCTTGTTCATGGCCGTTCCTCCTGACTCGTGGTTGATTGCACGGACCCGTTGCCTCGCCGGCACGACTATCCTCACCGGGGGTGCGGTCCGGCCCCGTTCCGCCGGCCGGATGGAAGGACGGACCCCCGCCCCGCCTCCGCACACCCCGCGTCCTCTTCACTCTCTCTCCGCCGCGCCCTGCCTGCCCGCGGCGTGTCTCCCGCGTCCCGCCGCCCTCAGCGGGTGTTGCCAAACCTCCAGCGTGGATTGGCTTCCTGAGGGAGGCGCCGCCCCGCAGCTCGCCTGTACGCTGCACCCTGGCGCCAACCGAAGGACCTCGCCAGCAGAACGGCGGGGCTGGTCCCGTGCCCTGATCTGGCCCCTGCGCCACCGGGACGAAGTCCTTCGGCCGCGCGCAATCCGTAGTGTGACTTCTGGCTGGACGTGATGCGCTCCCTCAGGAAGTCACCGCTTCGTTATGGATTTTGAGGTTCAGCAACACCCTCTCAGCCTCAGGGCAGCCGCCAGATGCCGATCCGCTGGGACCCGTCCTCTTCGTTGTAGGGGGCGTAGAGCGTCCTGCCGTCGGGCGCGACGGCCACCCCGTAGACCGGCCGGTCGAAGGCCAGCTCCCGCACGAACTCGCCGCCCCAGGTGAACACGTGCAGCTTGGACGGAAAGTGCTCGAACGGCTTGTCGGGCGCGGGGCCGGCGTGCAGCGCCAGGACGTGCTGGTCGCTGGCGGCCACGGCCCAGTAGGCCATCTCGGTTTCCTCGTTCCAGAAGAACTTGCCGTCCTGGATGCGGTAGCTGGGGCGGGTGGTGCGCGGCCCGCGCGCCGTGCCCAGGAATCCCCCGTCCGCGCTGAAGAAGTCCAGCCGGTCGGCCCACTGGTAGGCGATGGCGATTCGGCCGCCGGAGGGCTGGTGCGCAAAGAAGCTGCGGTTCAGGATGCCCAGCCCCACCCAGTGCTCCACCTGCCGGTACGAGAACGGCGGCGCGGCGGCGATGCGGCGCACCGGGGTGCCGCGCGTGTCCATCACCAGCAGGGTGTAGTCGGGAAACACGCCGTTGCCCACCAGCGACCCGCCGATCCACGTGGGCGACTCCACCGGCGCCTCGGGAGGCACGGGCATGCTGCGCTTGATGCGGTGGTCCGCGTCGGCGTCCAGGTCGATCAGGCTGAGCCGCAGGTTGCCGGGGTCGAACACCCACACCTCGCCGGGGTTCTCGGCGCGGAAGGCCCAGTGCGGGCGCTTGAACTCCTTCGGTCCGGCGCCGTTGCGCCCGAACTGCTCCACCACCCGCCCGCTGGGGACGTCCACCACCGCGATGTGCGGATCCATCAGGTAGTCCAGCACCAGCAGCCGGTCGTCCACCGCCACGATGCGGTCGATGCCGCCGAACGAGTTGGTGTCGCCCAGGGCGCGCAGCATGCGCATGGTGTCGCCCGGCTCGCCGCGCACGGAGGGGGTGTTGCGCGTGAACGCGTTGGCCACCGAGGCCACGTCGATGGGCACGGAGCCCAGCGAGGCCTTTCCGCCGCCGTCCCCCCCGCCGCACGCGCCTCCCGCAAGCAGGGCCAGCAGCGGCAGAACCCTGCCCGTGTGCCGCAGACGCCCCGACCCGGCTGCTGACGCCATGTGGATCCGCTCCTGAGCCAGAAGGTGTGGTTCCTCCACGCACGGCACCCGGACAGCAGTGCCGAACGCGGCTTTAGGTGTGGTTCACGTTCCCGGCCTGTCGCTTTACAAGCGCATCATCCAGCCCGCGCCCGCCCGGCCACCCGTGATCGATCTTCCACCCGGTGGCGTATCCCGGACGCTGCCTGCCGTCGCTCGGGATGAAAAGGGTAAAGTCGCGCCTTCGTCCGTACAAGACACAAAACCTGCCACGCAAGGCACAAAATCCGTCACGTCGCGGGACGGAAAAAACGGGAACAAAAAGAGGCGCGGAGGCGCGGAGAACGGCTGCTCTCCGCGCCCCCGCGTCTTCGCGCAAGGCCCGTATCTTCCCCGGATTCCGGGTGGAAAGCCGGATTCCTTCGACTCCCCTCCGTGCTAGGTCGCGGCGAGCACGCGCCGCCGGGATCCGGCGCGAATTCGCGCCAGGCGCGAGGCGCGCGGGTCGCTCCACCCGCACAGGCGGCTGGCGGTGGCGCAGTCCATCCCGGCGTCTTCCAGGCGGCGCACGGCCTCGAGCCGCATCCTGCGCAGCAGGGTGCCCACGGGGGGCAGGCCGCGGTCGCGCAGCCAGCGCCGCAGGGTGGACTCGCTCATCAGCGCGTGAAAGGCGGCGCTGGTGGCGCGGCGTCCCTCGGCGCCGGCGGCGATCACCTGGCGCAGCACCATCCGGTCGCCCGGGCTCAGCTGCGCGCCCGTATCCCGCAGCACGTCTTCTTCAAGGCGCAGCAGGATGCTGCCGCGCCACAGGGTTTCCACCACCTCGTCCGGCAGCCGGTCGCCGGCCAGCTCGTCCTCGAACAGGAGCCCCGCCAGGGGAACGGCCTCCAGCGCGATGCGCCGCGCGATGCAGGCGTCGCGCGGCACCACCAGCGCCAGCGGGAACGCCGCCTGCCGTCCCAGGCACTCGCGGCGCCATTCCAGGGCCCTGTCCACCGCCTCCATTCCGTCGCACCGCACCGCCGCTCCCGACATGCAGAGCGGGCGCGCGGGGAGCGTCTCGTGGCAGCTCACCAGCGACGCATACCGCCGTGAAACGTTCAGCCGAACGAGTGCGAGCATCGTTTCCCACCGGCAGGGGGAAAACATCGGATTCAGGAAATCACCCGGCTCGTAAACCGTCCTCAAAAGTCAGGCCATGATCGTGGCAGTAACGCGCAAACACGCACGGATAAAATGACGCAAAACATCCATTTGGTTGATATCCCGAGAGTTAGGCCTGGGCCAGATTCTCAAAAGGATGGGGGTACAGAGGAACAGAGGAAAAAAGAGAGGAACAGAGGCCGAACGACGGTCTCTGCTCCTCTCTTTTGAACCTCTGTTCCTCTGTACCCAGTGCCGTTCCATCCGTCGGCCGAATGCCCGGACGCATGGGGTACGGGTACGCTCCGCCCGGAAAGAGCTACGGCGCGGGGCGGATGCGGACGGCCTGTCCGCCGCCGGGCGCCATCTCGATGCGCAGGGTGGTCCCCGCGTCGACGTTCTGCCGGCGGATGGCGACGGGGAGCGGGTTGTCGCGCCAGTCCGCGCCCGGGCCGTCGGCGTAGATCTCGGCCACGTACGCGCGCCCGGCGGGAAGAAACGACAGCGGCACGTCGAAGGTGCGCGCCTCCTCGTCGGTGATGGCGCCCAGGAACCACGCGTCCCGCGCCTTCTGCTTGCGCGCCACGATCACGTGGTCGCCGATCTGCCCGTCGAGCACGATGGTGGTGTCCCAGTCCACCGCCACGTCGCGGATGAACTGGAAGGCGGGCTGCCCCTCGTAGTTCTCGGGGAGGTCCGCCGCCATCTGCAGCGGCGAGTAGAGGACGACGTACAGCGCCAGCTGCTTGGCCAGCGTGGTGCGCGGCCGCGACTCGTCCGGGCGGCGCGGGGTGCCGGTGGGGCGCTGGATCAGGATGTCGAAGATCCCCGGGGTAAAGTCCATGGGACCCGACAGCATCCGCGTAAAGAACAGGATGGTCTCGTGCTCCGGCGGATTGCCTCCTTCGCCGCCCCACGCGTTGTACTCCATTCCCCGCGACCCTTCGCGCGACAGCATGTTGGGCCAGGTGCGGCGCTCGCCGGTGTCCTTGATGGGCTCGTGCACGTTGACCATGATGCCGTGCCGCGCCGCCGTCTCGATGACCCGCCGGTGGTGGCGCACCATGAACTGCGACTGGTGCGCGTGCCCGTGCTCCGTCCGGTCGCCCACGTACCCGGTCTTGACCGCCCTGACCCCCACCCGCTCGTACAGCGCCATGGCCGAGTCCAGCTGGCGCTCGTAGTTGTCGATCTTCGTCGCGGTCTCGTGGTGGCCGATGAGCGTCATCCCCCGCTCGCGCGCGTACGCGGCCAGCCCGGGAAGGTCGAAGTCCGGGTACGCTTGGGTGAACGAGAAGGTGGCCTGCATGGTATTGAACCAGTCCTCGTCCCACCCCAGGTTCCACCCCTCCACCAGCGTGCCGCCCAGTCCGTTGGCGGCGGCGAAGTCCAGGTAGCGCCTGACGTTGTCGGTGCGGGCGCCGTGGATCGGCCCCTGCCCCCACGTCTCGGTGTTGATGTGCATCCCCCACCAGACGCCGTTGTACTTCATCGGCGTGATCCAGCGCGTGTCGGCGATGCGGCTGGGCGGGTTCAGCTTGAGCGTGAGCAGCGACGGGTGCAGGTCTTCGGGCCGGTCCGCCAGCTGGATGGTGCGCCAGGGGGTGACGAACGGGCCGCTCCCGCGCACCGCCACGCCGTCGGCCCAGCGGGCCAGCGTGGACTGCAGGGTGCGGTTGCTGGTGCGCGCCAGGTACATCCCGGCGTAGTCCACCAGGTTGGCCTCGTGGATGACGACCTGCGTGCCGTCGGTCATCTGCACGGTGAACGGCGTGTGGGCCGTGTCCACGCGGCTCACGGGGGAGGACGAGTAGAGGATCTCCTGGCGGTCCGGCTCGGGCTGGTTGCCGGGGATCCACCAGGCGCGGCCGTTGTCGGCCAGGGCGAACTCGGTCAGCTCCTCCATCATCACGAAGCCGCCGAAGCGTTCGCCCAGCTCGTAGCGAAACGCCACGCCGTCGTCGAAGGCGCGGAACACCACGTCGAAGCGGCGGCCGGGCGCGCGCCCCTCGGCCACGTGCACGCGCAGCTCGTTGTGGTGGTCGCGCACGCGGGCCACCTCGCCCCACGGCTGGGTCCAGCTTTCGTCCGCGGAGTCGCGCGCGCTGCCGGTGATGCGCAGGCTGTCGCGCAGCGTGTCGGCGCCGGCAAAGGCAAAGCCCAGGCGCGAGGGGAGCAGCACGGGCCGGCCGCCGCGCTGCACGGCATACCACAGCCGCCCCTCGCGCACCCCCACCGTCACCGTGTTGCGCGCGTCCGGCGACGACACGCGCAGCTCCTCCTGCGCGCCCGCCGGCGCCGCGAACAGCGCCATTCCGAGCGCCAGGGGGCGAACCAGGCTCCGCAACCTTCTCTGCAGCATCTGCACTCTCTCTCCTGATGTGGTTCAAGCCGTCTCAGCCGGCATCGCACTGCGTCCGACGCGGTGCCCCTCCCCCGGCCCCTCCCCGTTCGTTCCTCACGGAGAGGGGAGAATTCGATCGCGCTGCGGCACGGGCCGGGCTGCGTCCGCGGCGCCCCCTCCGCTCGCTTAGGCTCGCACCTCCCCCAAAACTGCTGGGGGAGGTTGGGTTGCGGACAGATCCGCGGCTCGGTGAACAGTGACGAACTGCGTCCGACGCGGCCCCCTCCCCCGCCCCCCCCTCGTTCCTCGGGGAGAGGGGAGAATTCGATCGCGCTCCGAACATCCTGTCGAGCGCGTCACCCCTCCCCCGCAGTTTGGGGGAGGGGTCGCCCGCCGTCGCGAGGAACGAGCGAAAGGCCGGGCGGGGGAGAGGGCCCCCAGCGCATCAATCGAACATCAGCGTCACCGACTCCACCTCTACGCCGTAAGTCCCCGGCTGCACGTCCATCCCGGGCTCGCGGCGCAGGGAAAGCTGCAGCCGCTCCAGCTCCGGCAGGCGCGGGGCGTCGCCGGGGCCGCCGCGCCCCGCGGCCGGCTCCACCCAGTAGTTCCACGTTCCCGGATAGCCCAGCGGCAGCTTTACGCCACGCGCGGCGCGGAACCCGGTGATGGGGATGACGCGCTCGGACCAGGTGGTATCGGGCGAGATCGCCGCGCTCCAGCTGGTGCCGTCCTGCTCCATCAGCGTCAGGTGCAGCGTCTGGCGCGGGCCCACGCCGCGCAGGCGGATGCGCACGCCGGTGGCGCGGGCCAGCGTCTCCGCGCGTGGCGCCACGCGGTCGCGCACGACGAGCGAGGCGGTGTAGTCGTCCGGGCTCAACCCGCCCACGTTCACCGGCAGCTCCAGGTGCAGCGCCGCGTCGCCCGTCTGCGCGGAGGGGACGATGCTGAAGATCCCCGTGCGGATGGCGTCGCCGATGCGGGTGAACGCCAGCCGCGACGCGTCTTCCGCGGGCCACAGCAGGCGCAGCGGCACGGTGGGCGCCACCACCGTCGTGCGCCAGAACGCATCCGTCGAAAAGTCCCAGTCCCACGGGCCGCGGGCCACGCCCTCGGGATACGTGATCGTCGAATCGCCCTGGCGCACGCTGACGACGTACTCGTGCGGGCCCTCCGCCAGCGAGTCGGCGGGGAGCGTGGCGCGGTAGTCGTACGCGCCCACCGCCTGCATGGCGAAGGGACGGAACCAGCCCACACCGGTGCGGCGGATCCACAGCACGACGGAGTCCGGCCGCACGTCGCTCACCACCCGCGCCGTCAGCTCCGCCGGCCGCCCCGCCAGCAGCTGCGGCGGCGCCTGGACGAGGACGCGCACGGGGAGCGGATCGGGCGCGGGCGCGTGGAACTCGTCGATGCCGACGTGGCCGATGCGCGCCGGGAGCGACGCGCGATCGATTGGCCCGTCGGCGCTGAGGATGTACACGCCGGGGCGGACACTGAACTCTCCACCCTCTGCCCGCGACGGCGCCGCGTTCCCGGCGGCGATCGGCTGCACGGAGAACGCCGCGCCCAATTCCGGCAGGGTGATGCGCATCGGCCAGTCGCGGTAGATGGCGCGCGTGACGATCTTGTCCACGCGCTGCATCCGGAACGGATCGTCCACGTCCACGGCGTCGGGATACAGCTCCAGCCGCCAGATGCCCTCGCGGACGCGGTCCAGGAAGTAGACGCCCTCGCCCCCGTACGCCACCACCGGCGACGAGCCGTACCCCGCCACCCGCCGCAGCCGCTCCGGCCGCGGCGGGGCGGTGCCCGTGGTGCCGGCATGGAGGAACGCGTCCTCCGTGGCCATTTCGCTCAGGTTTTCGGCGTAGCTCACGCGGAAGGGGCCGAACACCGTGTCCCGCGGATAGGGAACGTCGGCGCCGCCACGGGGAAGGCGTCGCATGGCCTCGGCGGCGATCACGGCGCTCATGGCCTTGCGCGGCGTGTACACCAGGTTCAGCCGGTGCGTCTGCCATCCCAGGTTGCGCGACGACGTCAGCAGCATGTCGTACGCGAACATCGCCGCCAGCTGCACGCCGCCCGCGCGAAAGGCCCGCACCATGGCGGGATACATGTAGCCGGTCTGCTGGTCCGCCGAATCGAACTCGTAGACCAGCCGCGGCATCCCCCGCAGCTCGGGATTGGCGAACTGCGGATACTCGTCCACCGTGCGCAGGTAGTTGCCGCGCAGCTCGCGGCCGGAGTTGAGGCCGGTGGGATACCAGCCGAAGGTGGCGCCCTGCACGCTGGAGCGGCGGATGGCCTCCGCGATGCGGAAGTCCTGGCTGACGTTGTGAAAGGTGATCGCCCGGCTCCCCGCGTCGCGCACGGCGCCCACCAGCGCGTCGATGTAGCGGACCGAGCCCTCCAGGTCCTCCGGGTGGTGGATGGGCTCGTTGATCATCTCGATGAAGAGGATCGACGGCTCGTCCTTGAGCGCCACGCCCGTGTACGGGTTCACGTGCCGCAGGATCTGCCCGATGTAGTTGACCTGCGCGGCGATGGCGGCCGGGTCCGTCCCCAGCTGGTCCTTGGGCGTGTGCGCGGCAAACCCCGGAAACGTGTCCCCCATCGCGTCCGGCCAGCCGGCGTGATAGGTGTGGATGGGGTTGAACAGGATGTAGATGCCGCGCTCGCGGGCCCGCGCCACCAGGTAGTCCAGCAGGTCCAGGTGGTCGTTCTCGATGAGGTTGCCTGCGCGGTCGGCGTTCTGCCAGTCGCCCCAGAAGGCCACGCGCAGGCCGTTCCACCCCATCCGCGCCATGTGGGCCACGTCCTGGTCGATCAGCCGCTTGCGGTCCGTCGTCAGGTAGCCCGCCGCGCGGTAGTCGGACGACGACGGCAGCGCGTAGTTGGCCCCGAACAGTACCACTTCGTCGCGCGTGTCCGTCCAGCGCACCACGCCCTCGCCGTCCAGAAAAACCTGGCGAAATTGCGGGCGCGCGCTCCCCGCGTCCTGGGCCCGCGTGGCGGCCGGAACGGCGAGGAGCAGGAAGATCGACAGCAGGCGCAGCAGGTGATGCATTCGCGTCACGTAAAAGATGGTGCAACAGAGCGGATCCTGCGGCGCCAACGCACCGCAGACGGATGGGGCCGGTCGCGCCGCATCCATCCTCAGACCGCGTTCAAGGATCAGCCCAGGCGCTTGACTTCCTGAGAGGGTGTTGCCAAACCTCCCAGCGTGATTGACTTCCTGAGGGAGGCGCCGCCCCGTAACTCGCCTGTACACTGCACCCTGGCGCCGACCGAAGGACCTCGCCAGCAGAACGACGGGGCTGGTCCCGTGCCCTGATCTGGCCCCTGCGCCACCGGGACGAGGTCCTTCGGTCGCGCGCAACCTGTAGTGTGACTTCTGGTTGGACGTGATGCGCTCCCTCAGGAAGTCATCGCTTCTTTGTAAGGTTGGGGGTTTAGCAACACCCTCTGAGCAAGGCGCCGCGTCTGACCCTCTGCCACCCGCCGACCGAAGGATCTGGCCCGGCAGTACGAACGGGCGCGATCGCGAGTCGGATCTGGCCCCGCCGTGTCCGAGAGAAGATCCTTCGGTCGCGCGCAATCTGTTGTGTGACTTCTGGTTACACGTGGTGCGCTCCCTCAGGAAGTCAAGCTTGCGTGCCGGTTCGGGGGAACGTCAACACACATCATCACAGCCGCGTGCCCGCGTGGATGGCGATGGCGGTATTCGGCGCCAGGTTCAGCTGCACAGTGCCGCCCGCATCCACCTCGATCCGCGTTCCCGCGCACGCCGCGCCGGTGCGGCCGCCGGTGAGCACGTCGCAGTAGCTGCCGGCGGGAAGCCCCGTGGCGACGGCCGCGGCCACCTGCGTGCTCTCCCGGCTCATCGCGACGAATCCCACGGTGCCGCGGGAAAAGGCGATGGCGTCGGCGCCGTTGTCCCACCAGCGGTTCAGGTCGCTCCCCGCCACCGCACGGCGGAATCCCACCATCCGCGCAATCGCGGGGTCGCGGTGCTCGCACGTCCACTGCCCGATCGAGGCGGACTCCATCCTCGCGGCGCAGCGGACGGGGGTCGTGGCACCCGACGCGTCGGAGGGCGGGCCCGCGTCGTGGCCGGGGATGGTTGCGTGATCGAAGGCGTAGCCAGAAAGGACGGAGGGATAGCCGTACGGCTGCGCCAGCATCCACACGTGCGCCAGGCGGTACGCGTCGCCGTCGTGATAGTCCACGCCGGGTGCGGTGGAGCGCTGCGTGTCGTGGTTCTGCAGAAAGACCACGGCCTTGTCCGCGGGCATCAGGCTCCACGCCGCGGGCGAGAAATCCCGCAGCGTGGCCAGCCGCCGCGCGCCCGCGAACCGCTCGCCCGCCCCGCGCGCACGGAACTCGGTGATGTCCACCGCGCCGCCCGATGCGTATCCCAACCCATAGTAGTCGTCGCGCCGCACGCCCTCGCCGCCGTTGTCGATGACCTCGGCGAACCAGTACGGCAGCGGGCGCCCCTCCGCCGCCAGCGTGCGGTTCACCCGGCCCACGATGGAGTCCAGCTCCGTGGGCTGCACGTGCTTGGCGGCGTCGATGCGGAAGCCGGCCACGCCCAGCCGCGCGAGCTCCGCCAGGTACGCCGCGATCTTCTCCCGCACCGCCGGCAGCCCCGTGTGCAGGTCCGCCAGCCCGACCAGCTCGCAGTCCTGCACGTTGGCAGCGCTGGAGTAGTCGTTCACCGCGCACGGGGCGTGGAAATCGGCCACGGTATACAGGCCGGGATACGCGTAGTGCGTGTAGACGGTGCCGTTGCTGCCGGTGCCCGCGCCCGCCGTCATGTGGTTGATGACGGCGTCCACGTAGATGTCCACGCCCGCGGCGCGGCAGCGCTGCACCATCGCCACGAATTCGGCGCGGGTGCCGGAACGGCTGCGGTCGATGGAGTAGCTGACCGGCTGGTAGCGCTGCCACCAGGGCGCGCCGGCGATGACGGCGTGCTCCTGCGGCGGCGACACCTGCACGGCGCGGTAGCCGGCCGGCCCCAGCACGGACTCGCACTCGGCGGCGATGTCGGTCCACGGCCACTCGAACAGGTGCACGAACACGTCGCCGGCCGCGGCGTGGCCGCTGGGCCGGTAGTCGGCGGGGAGCGTCGGCCGCCCCGCCGGCGGCAGCCCCGTGACCGGCGGCCCCGCCGTCGCCCCGCTGCCGCCGCACGCGCTCGACAGCAGCAGCGCCAGCAGCCCGGCCGCCGCGCGGCATCGTCCCCCCATCACGTCACCCCATCCTCTCGATCCGACGGTGCCGTAGCCATCCGCCCGCGAAGAACCCGCAGGAATGCTGTCACCGATGGCCCACGCGGTGTGTATGAGAAATTTTTTGGGAGAGACACTTCCCGCCATCCATCCGCTTCATCTGTGCGCACCCTGCTGGATGCAGCAGGACTGTCCTTCCGAGGCCCGGCCACGCTGCCACCTGATGTTCGCGTCCACCGGTTGCAGGGTCGAGGAATCCGCTCTCGGCCTGCTCGAAGCCCGCCGCGGTAGCCAGCACGATTGCCGCGGCGGCGCAACCGCCAGACAGGGCCAGTGCGGGGCCTCGCAACAGGCTACGAGGAAGCGGACAGTAGATTCCTCGGTCGCGCGCCAGGTTCCGTGATCAGGCAAGGTGCCGTGCGTGCGCTCCCTCGGAATGACAGATCGGTGTGGGTCAGTGCCTTTCCCATCCAGAAAAGCGCCGCTCCGCACCTGCTCGCACGATGCACCCGTGGCGCCGACCGACGGATCTCGCCGGCAGAACCGTGGGGCGGGATCTCTGCGGGAGGGGCCTGCTCTTCTCGGCGGAGAGCAGGTCCTTCGGTCGCGCGCAAAGGGTGGCGTTGCGGCCGGTTGCACGTGGTGCGCTCCCTCAGAGGGTGTTGCCAAACCTCCCGGCGTGATTGACTTCCTGAGGGAGGCGCCACCCCGTAACTCGCTTGCACACTGCACCTTGGCGCCGACCGAAGGACCTCGCCAGCAGAACGACGGGGCTGGTCCCGCGGCATGGAGCCGGCCCCGCCTCGTCGGAGAGTAGGTCCTTCGGTCGCACGCAGGCGGTTGTGTGGAATCGGGTTGCACGTGTGCGCTCCCTCAGGAAGTCATCGCTTCTTTGTGAGGTCTGGGGTTTAGCAACACCCTCTCAGGAAGTCAATCTCGCACAGTCCGGAGTGTCATTCCGAGGGGAGCGCACGCACGGCACCTTGCCCAATCACAAAGAATCGGTGCGCGACGAGGAATCTATTGTCCGCCTCCCCGCGGCCCGCCGTGACAGCCATGACTGGCCCTGTCAGGCGATTTCGCCGCCGCACGTATCGCGCGAGCTACCGCGTCCGGCCTCCAGTGGGCCGACAGTAGATTCCTCGGCCCTGCAACCTGTGCGGCATTCGTCCGGCTGCAGCGCGGCCGGGCCTCGGAATGACAGACCGTGGCTTCACCCTACAGGGCACGCACAGGCCAACACCTCACTCGCCGGATGACGCGCGAAGGCCGGCCGACGCCTCCACCTGCCGCGCGTCTTTGCCACGGCCTGCCCCCCGTTCCGAAAGCCGGAGACGCGGGACGAAAGAACGCGATTGATCCGGATGATGAAAGCCGCGCGATGATCGTACCTACAGAACCGCGTGCAGCCCCGCCGCCGGGGCGGAGAAGCTGCACGCGTCGTGTTCCGTCCGCGGGATGCGATGATCCCGCGTCCTGGTCAGTTCCCGTAGCCCGGGTTCTGGGTCAGGTTGGGGTTGGCCAGCAGCTCCGAGGCCGGCAGCGGATACAGGTCGCGGAACGACTCCGTGGTGCGGCCCGCCTGCACGCCGCCCTTGAAGGTCCACACCCCGTTGTCCGAAAAGCGGTCGAAGCGGATCAGGTCCTGCCGGCGGTGGCCCTCCCAGTACAGCTCGCGCACCCGCTCCGCCAGGATGAAGTCCAGCGTGAGCTGCGCCTGCGTGATGTTGCCGCTGGCGTCGCCGTACGCCCGCTGGCGCAGCGCGTTCACGTACGCCAGCGCCTGCGCCGGCGTGCCCCCGCCGCCGCGCAGCACCGCCTCGGCGTAGATCAGATAGGCGTCGGCCAGGCGGAACATGGGATAGTCCGTGTCGACGAACTCACGGTCCGACCCCGGCGCGCCCGTTGACGTCACGTTCTGGTACTTGGGCGCCGCGATCCCCTGCTGGAAGTTCAGCATGTCGGTGATCGCCAGCGTCTGCCCGTTGGTGAACAGGATGGACGACGCCCGCTTGTCGGCCGAGCCCGCGCCGCCGGGGAACAGCGTCACCACCTCGGGACGCATGCGCAGCCCCCACCAGCCGCCGTTCAGGCCGTAGGCGTCGTTGTTCATGTTGCCGCCCACCGACGCGTGCGCCAGGAAGGTGGTCCCGCCGAACGAGCGCGAGTTCAGGCCGTCCTGCGGCACCGGGAACACGATCTCGGGCGACGTGTGGTTGTCGGCCAAAAAGATGTGCTTGTAGTTGTCGTCCAGCGTGTACGCGCCCGAGTTGATCACCGCCTCGGCCGCCGCGCGCGCCTCGGCCCAGCGCGCCGTGCCCGTGTAGACCACCGAGTTCAGGTACAGCTTGGCCAGCAGCATGTCGACCGCGCCGCGGTCCGCGCGGCCGTACTGCCCCGCGCCCGCCGCCGGCAGCTCCGGGCGGATGGCGTTCAGCTCGGACACGATGTAGGCGTACACCTCGCCCCGCGGCGCCTGCTCGGGCGGGGGCGAGTTCAGCGCGAAGTCCTCCGTCACCAGCGGAATGTCGCCGAACAGGTCGATGCCGTGCCAGTAGCTCAGCGCGCGCAGGAAGCGCGCTTCGGCCCGGTACTGCCGGATCTCGGCCTTGAGCGCGTCGCCCGTGTTGCGCGACGCCAGCTTCTCGTCCGTGGTCTCGCGCAGGAACTCGTTCACCAGCCCGGCCTGGAAGTAGATCCGGTAGTACATCATCACCAGGAACTGGTTGCTGGACGACCAGATCTGGGTGTTGAGCTCCTGCACGCCCGCGTCGTTCCAGGCGATCACCGCCTCGTCGGTGGGCAGCTCCTGCATCTGCCAGTACAGGCGCACGTACTGCGAGAAGCCCTCGTCGGGGCTGGTGATGTCGGGACGCCCCGCGCCGCCCTGCTGGCCGGTGACCGCCAGGCCGGCGTACAGGCGGGCCAGAAAGGCCCGGTACGACGAGGGGTCGTTGAAGATGTTGGCGCCCGTCACCGTGCTCTTGGGCGGCGCCGTGATGTCCGTGCAGGCCCAGCCCCCGCCCATCAGCAGGGCGGCCGCCACGGCCATCGTTCTGCGCTTGAAGTTGGTCATCGCCTGGTCCGTTGTCTAAAAAGTACAGGGGGTTGGCGGCGCGCCCCGCCCGGGCGGGGCGCGCCGGCTTCGCCGTCTTTAGAACCCGAGGCTCACGCCCGCCGAGAAGGTGCGGGAGCGCGGGTACAGGTTGTTGTCGATGCCGTTCAACCCCGCCGTGGGGTCCACGCCGCTGTAGCCCGTGAGGGTAAAGGCGTTCTGCACCGTGCCGTACACGCGCAGGTCGCGGAACGCGCTGCGGGCGGGGACGCGGTAGCCCAGTGTGATGTTGTCCATGCGCAGGAACGAGGCGTCCTCCACGTACACGTCCGAGAAGTACTGCGGGTCGTCGAACCCGTACTCCAGGACCGAGCTGTGCAGGTTGTTGGGGCCGCCCGAGTTGGTGAGCGCCGCGTAGTTGCCCAGGTTGCTGGCCACGTTGTTGTACACGTGGCTGCCCAGGTACGCCCGCAGCGTGAAGCCCAGGTCGAAGCGGGCGAAGGTCACGTTGCTGGTGTGCCCCAGGATCCAGTCGGGCGAGGGGCTCTCGAACGCCTCACGGTCGCTCTGGGTGATCTCGCCGTCGCCGTTCAGGTCCTCGTACATGTCGGTCAGCTCCACGCCGTCGCCGTCGGCCACGGGGTCGCCGTTGGAGTCGCGGCGGTGGCGGTAGACCAGGAACGAGTTCACCGGCAGGCCGGGCTGCAGCACCTGGATGGTGTTGCCCACGCCGCCCGAGATGCCGCCCACCGGGATCTGCTCCGCGCCGCCGCCCACCGGGTTGATGCTGAGCAGCCGGTTCACGTTGTGCGCCGCGTTGAAGTCGGCCGTCCAGCTGAAGCCGCGCGAGCCGCCCTCGAGGAGGCGGGCGCTCAGCGCCAGCTCCACGCCGCGGTTGCGCATGCTGCCGATGTTGGTGAGCACGTAGTTGGACAGGTTGGTCCCCGCGGCCACCGGCACCGAGAAGAGCAGGTCGTCGGTGTCCTTGACGTAGTAGTCCACCGAGCCCGACAGCCGGCCGCCCAGCACCGCGTAGTCCAGCCCCAGGTTGTACGAGGTGGTCTCTTCCCACTTGATGTTGGGGTCCACCGCGCTGGGGCGGATGGTGCCCACCCACTGGTCGCCGAACAGCGCGCGCGCCTGCTCGTCGCCGTACCGGTAGCTGCTGACGTACAGGTAGTTGCCGAACGACTGGTTGCCGTTCACGCCCCACGACGCGCGCAGCTTCAGGTCGTCGAGCCACCCCGCCTCGGGGATGAACTCCTCGTCGATCAGGCGCCAGGCGAACGCGGCCGAGGGGAAGGTGCCCCACTGGTTGGTCCCGCCGAAGCGCGACGAGCCGTCACGCCGCACGCTGAGCGTGAGCAGGTAGCGGTCGCGGATGGACAGGTTCACGCGGCCGAAGAACGAGGCCAGCTTGCTTTCTTCGATGTTCAGGAACGAGCGGACCTTCCCCGATCCCCCGGGGATGCCGTTGGCGCCCAGCAGGTCGCTGGCCAGGCTGTCGGCCTGGAACTCCGGGTACTCGGCGTCCGACGTCTCGTACGAGTAGCCGGCCGTGGCGTCCAGGTTGGAGTCCATCCACCCCAGGTCGCTGGTGTAGTTGCCGAACAGGTCCAGCACCGTGTTGGTCTGCGTGGGGTTGCGCTGCCAGAAGAAGCCCCGGTTGGCGCCGCTCTCCACCTCGGCGTGCACCGTGGTGGGGCGAAACTCGGTGCGCTCGGCCTCGGTGATGTCGAAGCCCACGCGGCCGGTGGCGCTGAGCCCCCGCACGAAGGGAAGCTGGTAGCGCGTCTCGACGTTGCCCACGCCGCGGTAGGTGGTGCCGTGGTCCTGCACCAGCCCCAGCTCGGCCAGCGGGTTGTTGGGGGCCAGCGTGTTGGCCCACTCGTAGTAGGCGCCGCTCTCGGTGCGGATGGGCTGCGTGGGGGCGAACGCGTTGGCCGCGCCGATGACCCCGCCCGGGGTGAAGGCGTCGTCCGTGCGCGAGCCGATCAGGCTTACCTGCACGTTCAGCGCGTCGCTGAACAGCAGGTGGTTGTAGTTCAGCGCGCCCGACACCCGCTCGGTCTCGCTGCCCAGCACCACGCCCTCCTGGTCCAGGTAGCCCAGCGACAGGCGGTAGTTCATGCTGCCGCCCGAGCCCGACACGGCCACGTTGTGCTCCTGCCCGATGGCGTCGCGCTCCACCGCCGTCACCCAGTTGGTGTTGGCGTTGCCCAGCAGCGACAGGCGCGAGGGCGCGTACTGCTGCACGGCGGCGCGGAAGTCCGCGGCGCCCAGCAGGTCCGGCCGGCGCGTGACCTGCGACGACGAAAGCGAGCCGCTGTACGAGAACGAGGGCGCGCCCCCGCCGCCGCGGCGGGTGGTGACGATGACCACGCCGTTGGCGCCGCGCGACCCGTAGATGGCGGTGGCCGAGGCGTCCTTGAGCACCGTGACGCTCTCGATGTCGTCCGGGTTCAGGAAGGTCAGCGGGCTGCGCGCGCAGCCGCTGGCGGTGCACCCGGCGTGGGCGCCGCCGCCCACGGTGAGGGGCGTGCCGTCCACCACGAACAGGGGCTCGCTGCTGGCGCCCACCGAGGTGCCGCCGCGGATGCGGATGTTGATGCCGCCGCCCGGCTCGCCGTTGTCGATCACCTGCACGCCGGCCACCTTGCTCTGGATGAGCTGCTCGGGGCTGACGATGCGGCCGGTGTTGAACTCCTCGCTGGTCACGGCCTCGACCGAGCCGGTGCGGTCGCGGGCCTCCTGCGTGCCGTAGCCGATGGCGACCACTTCCTCGAGCAGCAGCGCCTGCGACGACAGGGCCAGGTCCACGGTGGCCGCCTGGCCGGCGGCCACGGTGACCTGGCGGGTCACGGTGCCAAAGCCGATGCGGGTGGCGCGCAGGGTGTGCGTGCCCGCGGGGACGCTGGCCACCGTATAGCGGCCGTCGGGGCCGCTGACGCCGGTGCGCTCGGCCACGGTCACGGTCACGCCCGGAAGGGGCTCCTGCGATGCACCCTCCACCACCCGGCCGGTGACGGTGCCGGGGGTCTGGGCGCTCAGCCCGGCCGCCCCGAACAGCAGGCCGACGAGCGCGAGAAACAACTGACGACCAAGTGCCATGGGTCTGCCCTCCATTGGGGTCACGTCGAAAAGGGGTGTGTTCGCGGCCGCGGCGCGCGGCCGGGGGGAACGGTGGGGCGCGGGGACGGCCGGCGGCCGCGACGCCCGGAACGCGCGGCGGGCGTCCGGCACCCCTGCGGGTGCGGAAGCCGTGTGCGGCGCCGGGTGGGTCGCGGTCGGTCGGTGCATCGAACTGCGCCTGGGGGTGAACGGTCGGCCGGCTGGCGAACGGGAGAAAGAACGGCGCGGGGGCTGGTGGTTCGTCGGCTCCGCGGGCCGTGGGCTTTCGTTTGTCAAGACTTCCAACAAATCCTGCGCGGGCGTGGGGCTGCGGCGCGTGCAGGGGCCGGCGGTGTGGCGGCCTATATTGTTAACAAACCCGACAAATGCGGCGCCACGAGGGCGCTTCGGCGTGCACGGACTACGGGATCGGCCTGGATCGTGGGACGGACGAGCGGGACCTTGTACGGAGTTTGGTTGCGTGAATGGTATCGTAATCTTCCGAACTCGGTCTGTCAACACTGTACGTGCGCTCCGCTTCCATCGTGTTACGAAGCCGCAACGGCGAATTCCGATGGAAAGCCTGACTGCCGCAGGCCTCTTCGTCCTGCTACCGCCCGATGAGGCAGGGCAGCGAGACGCCAGGTTCACGATGATTTGCCCGCTGATTTGGAAAGAAGTCTTCCAATTGCCTCCCGGCCCACGGAATTCCCTCTGCTACCGTGGCGTGCGACTGGCGCTGGAAACAACGTTGGGGTACAGAGGGACAGAGAACGGCCAGAGGAACAGAGGACACCGGTCTTCCTCTGCTCCTCTGGCTTTTGTCTGTTCCTCTGTACCCCCTCGCTTTTCCCGGGATCGGAAGTCAGCTCGGACGCACGCGAAAGGCGCTGCGGTCGGTGGTGCTCATCCGGCGGATGGGCGGCGGCGCGGCGGCGGGCTCGGGCGCCTTGTCCGCCGCATCCACGCGCGCCGCCAGATCGGCCAGCACCGGCGCCTCGAACACGGCCCGCAACGGAAGCTCAACGCCCATGTCCCGGCGAATGCGCGCCATCATCCGCGTGGCCAGCAGCGAGTGGCCGCCCAGCTCGAAGAAGTTGTCCATCGCACCCACCCGCTCCACCTGCAGCACGTCGCGCCAGATTGCGCTCAGCGCCTGCTCCGTGGGCGTGCGCGGCTCCACGTACGCGTCCGACGCGTAGTCGGGCGCGGGGAGCGCCTTGCGGTCCAGCTTGCCGTTGGGCGTCAGCGGCAGCGCATCCACCTGCACGAACGCGCTGGGCACCATGTACTCCGGCAGCCGCGTCCGCAGGTGCACCCGCAGCGATTCCGCGTCCGCCTCACCGACGAGATAGGCGACGATGCGCTTTTCGCCCGGCACGTCCTCGCGCACGATCACGGCGACTTCGCGCAGGCCGCCGTGCGACAGCAGCGCCGCCTCGATCTCGCCCAGCTCGATGCGGAATCCGCGGATCTTCACCTGCTCATCCAGCCGCCCCAGGTAATCCAGCGTCCCGTCCGCCAGCCACCGCACGCGATCCCCCGTGCGGTACAGCCGCCCCGCGCCGAACGGGTTCTCCACGAACCGCTGCGCCGTCAGCTCCGGCCGGTTCAGGTATCCACGCGCCACGCCCGCGCCGCCCACGTACAGCTCGCCCGGCACGCCCACCGGCAGCGGTCGCAGCCCCGCATCGCACACGTACAGCTGCAGGTCGGGAATGCGGACGCCGATGGGGCTTCCGCCTCCTTCGAACACGTCCTCCCGGCTCAGGGGACGATAGGTGACGTGGACCGTCGTCTCGGTGATGCCGTACATGTTGATGAGACGCGGCTGATCCACTCCGCGCCGCTCCACCCACTCACGAAGCGAAGCCGGCTCCAGCGCCTCCCCGCCGAAGATCACGTTGCGCAGAGCGAGTTCCCCGCCCCGCTCCGCGTCCGCCCGGATGAACTGGCGGAAGGCGCTGGGCGTCTGGTTCAGCACGGTCACGCCTTCACGCTGGACGAGCGCATGGAAGGCGTCCGCATCGCGGCTCACATCCACCGGCACCACCACCAGGCGACCGCCGTACAGCAGCGCGCCCCAGATCTCCCACACCGAGAAGTCGAACGCGTACGAGTGGAAGAGCGTCCACACGTCCGTCGCATCGAACCCGAACCAGTGATCGGTGGCGGTGAAGAGCCGCGCCACGTTGCGGTGCTCGATCAGCGCACCCTTCGGCGTGCCGGTGGAGCCGGAGGTGTAGATGACGTACGCCAGGCTCTCCGGCGTGGCGCCGCTCGACGGGTTTTCGGCGCTCTCCGTCGCGATCGCCTGCGCCGCATCATCCAGACTGATGATCTGGATACCGTCTTGCGCCGGGAGCGTCTCGCGCAGGCTGTCCTGCGTCAGCAGCACGGGGACGCCGGCATCGGAGAGCGCGAAGGCGACGCGCTCGGCGGGATAGGCGGGGTCCAGCGGGACGTACGCGCCGCCGGCCTTGAGCACGCTCAGGATGGCAATCACCATCTCCAGACCGCGCTCCAGGAAGAGGCCCACGCGCACCTCCGGGCCGACGCCGCGCGCCACCAGGTGGTGGGCGAGGCGGTTCGCCCGCGCGTTCAGCTCCGCGTAGGTGAGCGACTGGTCTTCGAAGGTGACGGCGACCGCGTCCGGCGTCCTGGCGGCCTGCGACTCGAAGACCTGGTGGATGCAGTGGTCGGCGGGATACGCGGCGTCGGTGCGATTCCAATCATCCACCACCTGCCGGCGCTCCGCCTCGTCCAGCAGCGCGATCTCGGAGACGCGCACGCCGGCGCCGGCGGCAACCTGGTCTAGCACGCGCTCCAGGTGGCCCAGCATGCGGCGGATGGTGGACGCGTCGAACAGGTCGGTGGCGTAGGTCAGCGAGGCGGAGAACCCGTTGGGCAGGGCACCGATGGAGAGCGCCAGGTCGAACTGCGTCGTCTCGGCCTCGCCGCCCACCGGCGTCATCCGCAGCCCGGGCAGGCCCTGCACGTCGCCCAGGGCGTTCTGCAGCGTGAACGCCACCTGGAAGAGCGGCGCGTGGCTCATGCTGCGCTCGGGCCGCAGCTCGGCGACCAGCCGTTCGAAGGGGACGTCCTGGTGCTCGTACGCACCCAGCGTGACGTCGCGCACGCGGCGCAGCACCTCGCGAAAATCCGGATCGCCGCCCAGGTCGGTGCGCAGGACGAGCGTGTTGATGAAGAAGCCGATCAGCTCCTCGACCTCGCTGTGCGTGCGGCCCGCGATGGGGCTGCCGACCACCACGTCCTCGCTGCCGCCGTACCTGCCCAGCAGCACCTGGAACGCCCCCAGCAGCACCATGTAGAGCGTGGCGCCCTCGGCGCGCCCCAGCCGCTCCAGGCGCTGCAGCAGGTCCGCGGAAAGATCTACCCGCTCGCGCGCGCCGCGGTACGACTGCACCGCCGCGCGCGGCCGGTCGGTGGGCAGCTCCAGCAGCGTGGGCGCGCCGGCCAGCCGCGACTTCCAGTACGCCAGCTGCGCATCCAGCGCCTCGCCGCGCATCTGGTCGCGCTGCCACGCGGCGTAGTCGGCGTACTGCACCGCCAGCTCCGGCAGCGGAGACGCGCCGCCGCCGCAAAAGGCGCCGTACAGGGTGCCCAGCTCGCGCAGCAGCACGCCCAGGCTCCATCCGTCGCTGACGATGTGGTGCATGCACACCAGCAGCACGTGCTCGTCGCCCGCCAGCCGCAGAACGGCGGCGCGGAACAGCGGGCCCGCCTCAAGGTCGAACGGCCGCGCCGCGAAGTCGCGGGCGCGGACGCGGACCTCCGCCTCGCGCGCCGCATCGTCCAGCGCCGACAGGTCCTCCACCGGCACGGCGAAGCCGGAGAACGGCGCGATCACCTGCACCGCCGACTCGCCGGATTCGGTGAACGTCGTGCGCAGCACCTCGTGCCGCCGCACGATCTCGCCAAACGCACGCTCCAGCGCCGCCACGTCCAGCTCGCCAACGAGCCGCAGGGCGAGCGGGATGTTGTAGAACGGGCTTCCGCCTTCCAGCCGGTCCAGGAACCACAGGCGCTCCTGCGCGGACGAAAGCGGCAGTCCGCCGCCGCGCTGCACCCGGACGATGGGCACGAGCGGGGCGCGCGCGGCGCCGCGGATGGACGTCACCCGCCCGGCCAGCGCCGCCACCGTGGGCTCTTCGAACAGCGCGCGCAGCGGCAGCTCGATCCCCAGCACCTCGCGGACGCGCGAGACCACGCGCGTGGCCAGCAGCGAGTGCCCGCCCAGCGCGAAGAAGCTGTCGTGGATGCCCACGCGCTCCACGCGCAGCACCTCTGCCCACACCGCCGCCAGCATCTCCTCCACGGGCGTCCGCGGCGCCACGTACGCATCCGCGTCCGGCGCGTAGTCGGGCGCGGGGAGCGCCTTGCGGTCCAGCTTGCCGTTGGGCGTCAACGGCAGCGCGTCCACCGCCACGAACGCGCTCGGCACCATGTATTCCGGCAGCCGCGTCCGCAGGTGCGCCCGCAGCGGCTCCGCCTCCGCATTCCCCACAATGTAGGCGACGATCCGCTTCTCGCCCGGAACGTCCTCGCGCACGATGACGGCGGCTTCGCGCACGTCGGCGTGGTCCAGCAGCGCGCTTTCGATCTCGCCCAGTTCGATGCGGAAGCCGCGGATCTTCACCTGCTCGTCCAGCCGGCCCAGGTAGTCCAGCGTCCCATCCGCCAGCCACCGCACGCGATCCCCCGTGCGGTACAGCCGCCCCGCGCCGAACGGATTCTCCACGAACCGCTGCGCCGTCAGCTCCGGCCGATTGAGATAGCCGCGCGCCACGCCCGCACCGCCGACGTACAGCTCGCCCGGCACACCGACCGGCAGTGGACGCAGCCCTGAATCGCACACGTACAGCTGCAGGTCCGGAATCCGCACGCCGATCGGGCTCCCCGCGCCGTCGAACACGTCCTCGCGGCTCAGGGGACGATAGGTCACGTGGACCGTCGTCTCGGTGATGCCGTACATGTTGATGAGACGCGGCTGATCCACTCCGCGCCGCTCCACCCATTCGCGTAGCGACGCCGGCTCCAGCGCTTCCCCGCCGAAGATCACGTTGCGCAGAGCGAGTTCCCCGCCCCGCTCCGCGTCCGCGCGGATGAACTGGCGGAAGGCGCTCGGCGTCTGGTTCAGCACCGTCACGCGCTCACGCTGGACGAGCGCGTGGAAGGCGTCCGCGTCGCGGCTCACATCGAGCGGCACGACGACGAGGCGCCCGCCGTACAGGAGCGCGCCCCATATCTCCCACACGGAGAAGTCGAACGCGGACGAGTGGAAGAGCGTCCACACGTCCGTCGCATCGAACCCGAACCAGTGGTCCGTGGCGCTGAACAGGCGCGCCACGTTACGGTGCTCGATCAGCGCGCCCTTGGGCGTTCCCGTGGAGCCGGAGGTGTAGATGACGTACGCCAGGCTCTCCGGCGTGACGCCGCTGGATGGATTCTCGGCGCTCTCGGCGGCGATGTCGGCGGAAGCGCGATCGAGGCTGATGATCTCGATGCCGTCCTGCGCCGGGAGCGTCTCGCGCAGGCTGCTCTGCGTGAGCAGCACGGGGACGCCGGCATCGGAGAGCGCGAACGCCACGCGCTCCGCCGGATAGGCGGGGTCCAGCGGGACGTACGCACCGCCGGCCTTCAGCACGCCGAGGATGGCGATCACCATCTCCAGCCCGCGCTCCAGGAACAGGCCGACGCGCACCTCCGGGCCGACGCCGCGCGCCACCAGGTGATGCGCAAGGCGGTTTGCCCGCGCGTTCAGCTCCGCGTAGGTGAGCGACTGGTCCTCGAAGGTGACGGCGACGGCGTCCGGCGCCTTCGTGGCCTGCGCCTCGAAGATCGCGTGGATGCAGCGGTCGGCGGGATACGCGGCATCCATCCGGTTCCACTCGTCCACCACCTGCGCGCGCTCGGAATCGCTCAGCAGGGCGAGAGCCGAGATGCGCACGTCCGCATCATCCGCCACCTGCTCGAGCACGCGCTGCAGGTGGCCCAGCATGCGGCGGATGGTGGCGGCGTCGAACAGGTCGGTGGCGTACGTCAGCGAGGCGGCGGCCCCCTCGTCCAGCGCCCCGACCGCAAGCCCCAGGTCGAACTGGGTGGTCTCGGCCTCGGCCGGAACCACGTCCGTCGCCAGGCCGGGGAGCCCCTCGACGTCGCCCAGCGCGTTCTGCAGCGTGAACACCACCTGGAACAGGGGCGCGTGGCTCATGCTGCGCTCGGGCTGCAGCTCGGCCACCAGCCGCTCGAACGGCACGTCCTGGTGCTCGAAGGCGCCCAGCGTGGCTTCGCGCACGCGCCGCAGCACCTCGCGAAAGCCGGGATCGCCGCCCAGGTCGGTGCGCAGCACCAGCGTGTCGGCGAAGAAGCCGATCAGCGACTCTACCTCGCCCCACGTGCGGCCCGCGATGGGGCTGCCGACGACGACGTCCTCGCTCCCCGCGTACTTGCCCAGCAGCACCTGGAACGCACCCAGCAGCACCATGTACAGCGTGGCGCCCTCGCGGCGCCCCAGCTCTTCCAGCCGCTCCATCAGCGCCGCGGACAGCTCCACCCGCTCGCGCGCGCCGCGGTACGACTGCACCGGCGGGCGCGGCCGGTCGGTGGGCAGCTCCAGCAGCGTGGGCACGCCGGAAAGGCGGCCCTTCCAGTACGCCAGCTGCGCGCTCATCGCCTCGCCGCGCATCTGGTCGCGCCGCCACCGTGCGTAGTCGGCGTACTGCACCGGCAGCCCGGGAAGCGGCGAGCCAAGGCCGTCGCGAAAGGCGCCGTACAGCGCGGCCAGCTCGCGCAGCAGCACGCCCAGGCTCCACCCGTCGCTGACGATGTGGTGCATGCACAGCAGCAGCACGTGCTCGCCGTCGCCCAGCCGCAGCAGCGACGCGCGAAAGAGCGGGCCCGCCCGCAGGTCGAACGGCCGCGCCGCCGACTCGCGGGCACGCACGCGGACCTCCGCCTCGCGCGCCCCATCCTCCAGCGCCGCCAGGTCCTCCACCGGCACGCTGAAGCCGGTGAAGGGCGCGACCACCTGCACCGCCGCGCCGTCGACCTCCGCGAAGGTGGTGCGCAGCGCCCCGTGCCGCCGCACGATCTCGCCCAGCGCGCGCTCCAGCGCCGCCACGTCCAGCGCGCCCGCCAGCCGCAGCGCCAGCGGGATGTTGTAGAACGCGCTGCCGCCCTCCAGCCGGTCCAGGAACCACAGCCGCTCCTGCGCCGGCGAAAGCGGCGGATGCGACGGGCGCACGCGGTGGGCGCCGCGGTCCACGGCGGTCATCCGGCGGATGGACGGGAGCGCCGCGGCGGGCGTGGCCGCCGCACCGGCCGCATCCACGCGCGCCGCCAGGCCGGCCAGCACCGGCGCCTCGAACACGGCCCGCAGCGGCAGCTCCACGCGCAGGTCGCGGCGAATGCGCGCCATCATCCGCGTGGCCAGCAGCGAGTGGCCGCCCAGGTTGAAGAAGTTGTCCGTCGCGCCCACCCGCTCCACCTTCAGCACGTCGCGCCAGATCGCGCTCAGCGCCTGCTCCGTCGCCGTGCTCGGGGCGACGTACGCGTCCTCCGCCGCCGCGTACTCCGGCGCCGGCAGCGCCTTGCGGTCCAGCTTGCCGTTGGGCGTCAGCGGCAGCGCGTCCACCGCCACGAACGCGCTGGGCACCATGTACTCCGGCAGCCGCGTGCGCAGGTGCGCGCGCAACGGCTCCGCGTCCGCATCCCCCACGACGTAGGCGACGATGCGCTTCTCCCCCGCTACGTCCTCGCGCACGATGACGGCGGCTTCGCGCACGGCGTCGTGGTCCAGCAGCGCGCTTTCGATCTCGCCCAGCTCGATGCGGAAGCCGCGGATCTTCACCTGCTCGTCCAGCCGCCCCAGGTAGTCCAGCGTCCCATCCCCCAGCCACCGCACCCGGTCCCCCGTGCGATACAGCGTCCCCGCGCCGAACGGGTTCTCCACGAACCGCTGCGCCGTCAGCTCGGCACGGTTCAGATAGCCGCGCGCCACACCCGCACCGCCGACGTACAGCTCGCCCGGCACGCCCACCGGCAGCGGACGCATTCCCGCATCGCACACGTACAGCTGCAGATCCGGAATCCGCACGCCGATGGGGCTCCCCGCGCCTTCGAAAACGTCCTCGCGGCTCAGGGGACGATAGGTCACGTGGACCGTCGTCTCCGTGATGCCGTACATGTTGACGAGGCGCGGCTGATCCACTCCGCGCCGATCCACCCACTCGCGCAAGGACGCCGGCTCCAGCGCCTCGCCACCGAAGATCACGTTGCGCAGCGCCAGCTCCCCGCCCCGCTCCGCGTCCGCGCGGATGAACTGGCGGAAGGCGCTGGGCGTTTGGTTCAGCACCGTCACGCCTTCGCGCTGGACCAGCGCGTGGAAGGCGTCCGGGTCGCGGCTCACATCCACCGGCACGACGACCAGGCGGCCACCGTACAGCAGCGCGCCCCAGATCTCCCACACCGAGAAGTCGAACGCGTATGAGTGGAAGAGCGTCCACACGTCCGTCTCATCGAACCCGAACCACGCGTCCGTGGCGGTGAACAGCCGCGCCACGTTGCGGTGCTCGATCAGCGCGCCCTTCGGCGTTCCCGTGGAGCCGGAGGTATAGATGACGTACGCCAGGCTCTCCGGTGTAGCGCCGCTCGCTGGATTCTCGGCGCTCTCGGACGCGATGTCGGCGGAAACGCGATCCAGGCTGATGATCTCGATGCCGTCCTGCGCCGGAAGCGTCTCGCGAAGGCTGCCCTGCGTCAGCAGCACGGGGACGCCGGCATCGGAGAGCGCGAAGGCGACGCGCTCGGCGGGATAGGCGGGGTCCAGCGGGACGTACGCGCCGCCAGCCTTGAGCACGCCCAGGATGGCGATCACCATCTCCAGACCGCGCTCCAGGAAGAGGCCCACGCGGACCTCCGGCCCCACACCGCGCGCCACCAGGTGGTGCGCGAGCCGGTTCGCCCGCGCGTTCAGCTCCGCGTACGTGAGCGACTGGTCCTCGAACGTGACCGCGAGTGCGTCCGGCGTCTTCGCGGCCTGCGCCTCGAAGATCTGGTGGATGCAGCGGCCGGCGGGATACTCGGTTTCGATGCGGTTCCACGCATCGACCACCTGCGCACGCTCGGAATCGCCCAGCAGGGTGAGGTGCGAGAGAGGCGCGTCCGCATCGTCCGCGACCTGCTGGAGCAGGCGCTCCAGGTGGCCCAGCATGCGCTGGATGGTGGACGCGTCGAAGAGGTCCGTGGCGTACTCGGCGGAAAGGCGCAGCCCCTGCGACGTGTCGAGCACGCCCAGCGAAAGGTCGAACTGCGCCGAGGTGCGCTCGGCCGCCACCCCGATCAGCGGCAGGCCCGACGCGTCGCTCGCGGCCTGCGCGCCGTCCTGCAGGGTGAACATCACCTGGAAGAGCGGCGAGTGGCCCATGCTGCGCTCGGGCTGCAGCTCGGCCACCAAGCGCTCGAACGGCACCTCCTGGTGCTCGAAGGCGCCCAGCGTGGCTTCCCTGACCCGCGCCAGCAGCGCACGGAAGCTAGGATCGCCGCTCAGGTCCGTCCGCAGCACCAGCGTGTTGACGAAAAAGCCGATCAGCCCCTCCACCTCGCGGCGCGAACGTCCCGCTACCGGCGTTCCGACGACGATGTCGTCGCTGCCGCTGTACTTCGACAGCAGCACCCCGAACGCCGCCAGCGCCACCATGAACGGCGTGGCGCCCTCGGCCCTGCCCAGCGCGTGCAGCTGCTCGGCGAGTTCGGCGGACACCCACGTCCGCTCGCGCGCGCCGCGGTGCGACTGCACCGGCGGGCGCGGGCGGTCCGTGGGCAGCTCCAGCACCGCGGGGGCGCCGGCCAGCCGCGCCTTCCAGTACGCCAGGTGGCGCTCCAGCGCCGCGCCGGCCAGCTGCTCGCGCTGCCAGAGGGCGTAGTCGGCGTACTGCACCTCCAGCTCGGGCAGGGGCGACGGATCGCCCTGCCGGTACGCCCCGTACAGCGCCGACAGCTCGCGGAACAGCACGCCCATGCTCCAGCCGTCGCTGGTGATGTGGTGCATGTCCAGCAGCAGCACGTCCTCATCCCCCAGCCGCAGCAGCACGGGGCGAAAGAGCGGCCCCGCCGCCAGGTCGTACGGGGTGGACTCCAGCGCCCGCGCCCGCCGCAGCACGGCCTCTTCGCGCTCCCCCTGCGCCAGGTGCGACAGGTCCTCCACCGGCAGGGCGAAGCCGGCGAAGGGCGCCACCACCTGCACCGGGATTTCGGCCAGCTCGTGAAAGGTGGTGCGCAGCGAATCGTGCCGGCGGACGATCTCCCCCAGCGCGCGCTCCAGCGCGGCCGCGTCCAGGGCCCGGAAGCGGTACGCCGCGCTCACGTTGTAGGCGCTGGCCTGCTCGTCCAGCCGGTTCAGCAGCCACAGCCGCTCCTGGCCGGAGGAAAGGGGCGCGGGGCCGCGGTCCGCGCGGGGGCGAATGCGGTCCGCGTCTCCGCCGCTGGCCGCCTGCACCTTGCGCAGCAGCCGGTCCAGCCTGGATCTGGCGGGGCCCTTCGTCGTATCCATCATCAGTCCTGGTGCTGAAGCTCGTGGTGCCGTCGCGTTCCGTCCGGGCGCGGGATCATCCGGCCACCCCGGGCGCCATCTCTTCTTCGTCGTCCATCTCCATCAGCAGCGCCACCACGCGCTCCGTGTGCTCCGCGTACTGCGGATCGGTGGCCAGCAGGTGCGCCAGCTCGCCCACCGTTCCCTGCTCGAAGAAGGTGCGCACCGGCAGCTGCACGCCAAAGATCTCGCGGATGCGCGCCACCGTCCGCATGACCAGCAGCGAGTGGCCGCCCAGCTCGAAAAAGCGTTCCGCCACGCCCACCCGCTCCAGCCCCAGCACCTCGCCCCAGATCTCGGCGAGCACCTCTTCCACCGGCGTGCGCGGCGCCACGTACACGTCCTCCGCCGCCGCGTACTCCGGCGCCGGCAGCGCCTTGCGGTCCAGCTTGCCGTTGGGCGTCAGCGGCAGCTGATCGACGGCGACAAAGGCGCTGGGCACCATGTACTCCGGCAGCCGCGTGCGCAGGTGCGCCCGCAGCGGCTCCGCGTCCGCACTCCCCACCACGTACGCCACGATGCGCTTGTCGCCCGGCGCGTCCTCGCGCACGATGACGGCGGCTTCGCGCACGGCGTCGTGGTCCAGCAGCGCGCTTTCGATCTCGCCCAGCTCGATGCGGAAGCCGCGGATCTTCACCTGCTCGTCCAGCCGGCCCAGGTAGTCCAGCGTCCCGTCCGCCAGCCACCGCACCCGGTCGCCGGTGCGGTACAGCGTCCCCGCGCCGAACGGGCTTTCCACGAACCGCTGCGCCGTCAGCTCCGGCCGGTTCAGGTAGCCGCGCGCCACCCCCGCGCCGCCCACGTACAGCTCGCCCGGCACGCCCACGGGCAGCGGGCGCAGGTGCGTGTCGCACACGTACAGCCGCAGGTCCGGGATGCGAACGCCGATCGGGCTTCCCGCGCCCTCGAACACGTCCTCCCGGCCCAGGGGACGATAGGTGACGTGCACCGTCGTCTCGGTGATGCCGTACATGTTCACCAGCCGCGGCTGGTCGACCCCGCGCCGCTCCACCCATTCGCGCAGCGACGCCGGCTCCAGCGCCTCGCCGCCGAAGACCACGTTGCGCAGCGCCAGTTCCCCGCCCCGCTCCGCGTCCGTGCGGATGAACTGCTTGAAGGCGGATGGCGTCTGGTTGAGCACGGTGACGCCCTCGCGCTGCACCAGCGCGTGGAACGCCTCCGGGTCGCGGCTGACGTCCGTGGGCACCACCACCAGGCGCCCGCCGTACAGCAGCGCGCCCCAGATCTCCCACACCGAGAAGTCGAACGCGGACGAGTGGAAGAGCGTCCACACGTCCGTCGCATCGAACCCGAACCAGTGGTCTGTGGCGCTGAACAGGCGCGCCACGTTGCGGTGCTCGATCAGCGCGCCCTTGGGCGTTCCCGTGGAGCCGGAGGTGTAGATGACGTACGCCAGGCTCTCCGGCGTGGCGCCGCTGTGCGGGTTCTCCGCGCTCTCCGCCGCGATGGCGGAAGACGCGCGGTCCAGGCTGATGACCTCGATCCCCTCCTGCGCCGGAAGGGTGCCGCCCAGGCTGTCCTGCGTCAGCAGCACCGGCACGCCCGCATCGGCCAAGGCAAACGCCACGCGCTCGGCGGGATAGGCGGGGTCCAGCGGGACGTACGCGCCGCCGGCCTTGAGCACGCCCAGGATGGCGGCCACCATCTCCAGCCCGCGCTCCAGGAAGAGCCCGACGCGCACCTCGGGCCCCACGCCGCGCCGCACCAGGTGGTGCGCCAGCCGGTTCGCCCGCTCGTTGAGCGCGCGATAGGTGAGCGAGCGGCCCTCGAAGGTGACGGCGACCGCGTCCGGCGTGCGCGCGGCCTGCTCCGCGAAGATCTCGTGGATGCAGCGATCCGCGGGATACTCCGCGTCCGTGCGGTTCCACGCGTCCACCACCCGCGCCCGCTCGGCCTCCGACAGCAGGTCCAGGTGGGAGATGCGCACGTCCGGATCGTCCGAGACCTGCTCCAGCACGCGGTCCAGGTGCCCCAGCATGCGCTGGATGGTGGCGCGGTCGAACAGGGCCGTGCTGTACTCCAGGTTCCCCGACACCTCGCCGCCGTGCGCGGCCAGGGACAGGGTCAGGTCGAAGCGGGTGGTGGCCGCCTCGGCGTGCATGGGGCTGGCCTCCAGCCCGCGCAGGCCCTCGCGCGCGCCCTCCAGCGTCTGCAGGGTGAACATCACCTGCGCCAGCGGCGAGTAGCTCATGGAGCGCTCGGGCGAGAGCTCGGCCACCAGCTTTTCGAACGGCACCTCGTCGTGCTCGTACGCGCCCAGGGTGGACTGCCGCACCCGGCGCAGCAGCTCGCGGAAGCCGGGATCGCCCGAGGCGTCCGTCCGCAGCACCAGCGTGTTGACGAAGAAGCCGATGAGCCCCTCCACCTCGCCGCGCCGGCGGCCGGCCACGGGGCTGCCCACCACCACGTCGTCGCTGCCGCTGTAGCGCGCCAGCAGCACCTGGAAGGCGCCCAGCAGCACCATGAACAGCGTGGCCCCCTCCGCGCGGGCCAGCGCGTTCAGCCGCTCCACCCGTTCGGCGCCCAGGTGCACGGCCTCGCGCGCGCCGCCGTAGCGCTGCACCGCGGGGCGCGGGCGGTCGGTGGGCAGCTCCAGCAGCGCGGGGGCGCCGGCCAGCTGCGCCTTCCACCAGCCCACGTGCCGGTCCAGCACCTCGCCCCGCAGGTGGCGGCGCTGCCAGGCGGCGTAGTCGGCGTACTGCACCGGCAGCTCCGGGAGCGGCGACGGCGCGCCGTCCGCGAAGGCGGCGTACAGCACCGCCATCTCGCGGAACAGCACCTCCGTGCTCCACCCGTCGCTGACGATGTGGTGCATGCACAGGACGAGCACGTGCTCGTCCGCCGCCAGCCGCAGCAGCCGCGCCCGGAACAGCGGCCCCGCCGCCAGGTCGAACGGCCGCTCCGCCTCGGCGCGGATGGCGCGCCGTGCCGCAGCCTCGCGCTCCGCCGGCGGCAGCGCGGACAGGTCCTCCAGCGGGACCGGGAAGCCGCCGAAGGGCGCGACCACCTGCACCGCGCCGTCCTCCGTCTCGGCGAAGTGTGTGCGCAGCGCCTCGTGCCGCCGGACGATCTCGCCCAGGGCCTCCCGCAGCGCCTGGTCGTGCAGCGGCCCGGCCAGGCGGTGGGCGGCGTGGATGTGGTAGAATCCGCTCCCCCCCTCCAGCCGGTCCACGAACCACAGCCGCTCCTGGCCAAACGAAAGCGGCAGCGGCCGCGAGCGGTCCACCGGCACCACGGCCGGCGCCGCGGGCCGCCCGTCGCGCCGAAGCTCGGCGACGCGCTCCGCCAGCTCGGCCACCGTGGGGCCTTCGAACACCGCGCGCAGCGGCAGCTCCACGCCCAGCACCTCGCGAAGGCGCGAGACCACGCGCGTGGCCAGCAGCGAGTGGCCGCCCAGCTCGAAGAAGCCGTCGTGGATGCCCACGCGCTCCACGCGCAGCACCGCGGCCCACACCGCGGCCAGCACCTCCTCCACCGGCGTGCGCGGCGCGACGTACGCGTCCTCCGCCGCCGCGTACTCCGGCGCCGGCAGCGCCTTGCGGTCCAGCTTGCCGTTGGGCGTCAGCGGCAGCGCGTCCACCGCCACGAAGGCGCTGGGCACCATGTACTCCGGCAGCCGCGTCCGCAGGTGCACCCGCAGCGGCTCCGCCTCCGCACTCCCCACGACGTAGGCGACGATCCGCTTTTCCCCCGGGACGTCCTCGCGTACGATGACGGCGGCTTCGCGCACGGCGTCGTGGTCCAGCAGCGCGCTTTCGATCTCGCCCAGCTCGATGCGGAAGCCGCGGATCTTCACCTGCTCGTCCAGCCGGCCCAGGTAGTCCAGCCTCCCGTCCGCCAGCCACCGCACCCGGTCCCCGGTCCGATACAGCCGCCCCGCCCCGAACGGGTTCTCCACGAAGCGCTGCGCCGTCAGCTCCGGCCGGTTCAGGTAGCCGCGCGCCACGCCCGCGCCACCCACGTACAGCTCGCCCGGCACGCCCACCGGCAGCGGCCGCAGCCCCGCATCGCACACGTACAGCTGCAGGTCCGGAATCCGCACGCCGATCGGGCTCCCCGCCCCCTCGAACACGTCCTCCCGGCGCAGGGGACGATACGTCACGTGGACCGTCGTCTCGGTGATGCCGTACATGTTCACCAGCCGCGGCTGGTCGGCCCCGCGCCGATCCACCCATTCGCGCAAGGACGCCGGCTCCAGCGCCTCGCCGCCAAAGATGACGTTGCGCAGCGCCAGCTCCCCACCCCGCTCCGCGTCCGCGCGGATGAACTGGCGGAAGGCGCTGGGCGTCTGGTTCAGCACCGTCACGCCTTCGCGCTGGACCAGCGCGTGGAAGGCGTCCGGGTCGCGGCTGGTGAGATACGGCACCACCACCAGGCGCCCGCCGTACAGCAGCGCGCCCCAGATCTCCCACACCGAAAAGTCGAACGCGGAGGAGTGGAAGAGCGTCCACACGTCCGTCGCGTCGAACCCGAACCACGCGTCCGTCGCCGTGAACAGCCGCGCCACGTTGCGGTGCTCGATCAGCGCGCCCTTGGGCGTTCCCGTGGAGCCTGAGGTGTAGATGACGTACGCCAGGCTCTCCGGCGTGGCGCTGCTGGACGGATTTTCGGCGCTCTCCGCGGCGATCCCGGCGGAAGCGCGATCCAGGCTGATGACCTCGACCCCGTCGTGCACGGCGAGCGTGTCGCGCAGGCTGTCCTGCGTCAGCAGCACGGGCACGCCGGCGTCGGAGAGCGCAAAGGCCACGCGCTCCGTGGGATAGGCGGGATCCAGCGGCACGTACGCGCCACCCGCCTTGAGCGTGCCGAGGATGGCGACCACCATCTCCAGCCCACGCTCCAGGAACAGGCCCACGCGCACCTCGGGCCCCACGCCGCGCGCCACCAGGTGGTGGGCAAGGCGGTTCGCCCGCGCGTTCAGCTCCGCGTACGTGAGCGACTGGTCCTCGAACGTGACGGCGACCGCGTCCGGCGTCCTGGCGGCCTGCGCCTCGAAGACCTGGTGGATGCAGCGGTCCGCGGGGTACTCCGCATCGACCCGGTTCCACTCCTCCACCACCTGCGCGCGCTCGGCATCGCCCAGCAGGTCCAGGGCGGAGATGCGCACGTCCGCATCGTCCGCCACCTGGTCCAGCACGCGCTCCAGGTGGCCCAGCATGCGCTGGATGGTGCGCGCCTCGAACAGGTCCGTGGCGTACTCCATGGCGCCGTAGATGCCGCGCTCGTCCGCCGCGAGAGAGAGGGCCAGGTCGAACTTGGCCGATCCCATGTCCGCGCCCAGCCCCTCCACCCGCAGGCCGGGAAGCTCGCCGCCGCTGCGGTCGGCGTTCAGCAGGGCGAACGACACCTGGAAGAGCGGCGCGTGGCTCATGCTGCGCTCGGGCGCCAGCTCGGCGACCAGCTTTTCGAACGGCACCTCCTGGTGCTCGTACGCGCCCAGCGTCATCTCGCGCACCCGCCGCAGCACCTCGCGGAAGGTGGGGTCGCCGCCCAGGTCCGTCCGCAGCGCCAGCGTGTTGGCGAAAAAGCCCACCAGCTCCTCCACCTCGCGCCGCGTGCGCCCCGCGATGGGGCTGCCCACCACCACGTCTTCGCTCCCCGCGGACCTCCCCAGCAGCACCATGTACAGCGTGGCGCCCGCCCCGCCGCCCAGCGCCTGCAGCCGCGCCAGCAGCGTCGGGGAAAGGTGGACCGTCTCGCGCGCGCCGCGGTGCGTCTGCACGGCGGGACGGGGATGGTCCGTGGGCAGCTCCAGCAGCGTGGGCGCGCCCGCCAGCTGCGCCTTCCACCACGCCAGCTGCCGGTCCAGCGCCTCGCCCCGCAGCTGCGCGCGCTGCCACGCCGCGAAGTCGGCGTACTGCACCGGCAGCTCCGGCAGGGGCGATTCCCCGCCCCGCAGGTACGCCGCGTACAGCGCGGAAAGCTCGCGCAGGATCACGCCCAGGCTCCACCCGTCGCTGACCGCGTGGTGCATGCAGGTCAGCAGCACGTGCTGGTCGTCCGCCAGCCGCAGCAGCCGCGCGCGGAACAGGGGCCCGGCCGCCAGGTCGAACGGCCGCGCGGCGAAGCCCGCCGCCCGCCGGGCGACCTCCGCCTCGCGCTCGTCATCCACCAGCCCGCCCAGGTCGTCCGCCGCCAGCGCAAAGCCGGCGAAGGGGGCGATCACCTGCACGGGGCCCCCGCCGGACTCCCGGCCCGGCTCGCGGAAGGTGGTGCGGAGCGACTCGTGGCGGCGGACGATCTCGCCCAGCGCCCGCTCCAGCGCGGCCACGTCCAGCGTGCCCGTCATCCGCAGGGAAAGCGGCAGGTTGTAAAAGGCGCCGCCGCCCTCCAGCCGGTCCAGGAACCAGAGCCGCTCCTGCGAAAACGAGAGCGGCAGCTCGCCGTCGCGCGGCACGCGCACCACCGGCGGCAGCGCGGGGGCGCCGTCGCGGCGCAGCGCGTCCACCCGCTGTGCCAGCTGGGCCACCGTGGGCCCCTCGAACAGCGCGCGCAGCGGCAGCGCCACGCCAAACGCGTCCTGCACGCGCGCCAGCAGACGCGTGGCCAGCAGCGAGTGCCCGCCCAGGGCAAAGAAGTCGTCGTGGATGCCCACGCGCTCCGTGCGCAGCACCTCGGCCCACAGCCCCGCGACCAGCTCCTCGGCGGGGGTGCGCGGCGCGGTCGGCACGGCGCCGTCCGCCGCGGCCGGCTCCGGCTCGGGAAGGGCGCGGCGGTCCAGCTTGCCGTTCTGCGTCAGCGGAAGCCGTTCCAGCCGCACGTACGCGGCGGGGATCATGAACTCCGGGAGCAGCGCCCTGAGGTGCGCGCGCAGCGCCGGCCCGTCCACCTCCGCCGTCTCGGACGCGGAGACCCACCACGCCACCAGCCGCCGGTCGCCGCCGGCCGCGTCGCGCGCCAGCACCGCCGCCTCGCGGACGGCGGGGTGCGCGGCCAGGGCGCTTTCCACCTCGCCCAGCTCCACGCGGAACCCGCGCACCTTCACCTGCTGGTCCGCCCGGCCCAGCGGCTCCACCTCGCCGTCGGGGCGGTAGCGGCCCAGGTCGCCGGTGCGGTACAGGCGGTCGCGCGGGTCGCCGGTCCACGGGTTGACGAGGAAGCGCTCCGCCGCCAGCGCGGGGTCGTTCAGGTAGCCGGCGGCCAGGTGCGGCGAGCGCATCCAGATCTCGCCCACCTCGCCGATCCCCGCGACCGCTCCCGACGCGCTGCGCACCAGCAGCTGCACGCCGGGAAGGCCGCGGCCCAGCGGGATCACTTCCTTGGGCTCGGCGGCCGCGTCCACCTCGTGGTACGACACGGCGCGCTGCGTCTCGGTCGACCCGTAGTAGTTCACCACGTTCAGCGCGGGCGCCAGCGCCGTGAGCCGCGCCACGTCGGCGCGGCGCAGCACGTCGCCCACGAAAAAGGCGCGGTGCAGCGTGGGGATGCGCTCGCCCTCGGCCGCGTCGGCCAGCAGCTGGCCCATGGCCGGCGTCAGGTGGGCCACGGTGATCGCCGCCTCGCGCATCCACCGGGCAAGGTAGCCGGGGGTGCCCACCTCGTCCGGCAGCGGCGCCACCACCGCCGCGCCGGTCTGCAGCGGCGTAAAGACGTCGCGGTGCAGCGGGTCGTGCGCCAGCCCGCTCAGCAGGCTGTAGCGGTCCGCCGCCCCCAGCCCGAAGCGCTGCGCCAGCCACGGGGTGAAGTGCGTGAGCGACGAGTGGCGCCCCATCACCGCCTTGGGCGTCCCCGTGGTCCCCGAGGTGAACGACAGGTACGCCAGCGTGTCCGGCCCCACCTCCACCGACACGGGGGATGCGGACGACGCGATGCCGTCCACCTCTTCCGCCGCCCGGCCGTCGCGGGGATGGAGGACGAGGGTCGTCCGGACCGTCTCCGCCAGCAGCGCCGCCACCTCGCCGGGGAGATCGGCCGCGGCGGCAAGGTGCAGGTGCGCGGCGGGGCGCGCGATGCGGACGTAGTCGCCCAGGCGCGCGGCGGGATACGCGGGGTCCAGCACCAGGAACGCCGCGCCGCTCTTCATCGTCCCCACCAGCGCGCGGACCAGCGCCGCGCTCCGGTGGCCGGTGATGGCCACCACCCCGCCCACCCCCACCCCGGCGTCCGCCAGCGCGCGGGCGACGCGGTCCGTGGCGGCGTCCAGCTCGGCGTACGTCCAGCGCTCGCGCGGGTCCTCCACGGCCAGCGCGTCCGGCGTGCGGCGCGCCTGCGCGGCGAACACCTCGTGCACCGCGCCGCGCCAGGCGGCGTCCAGCGGCGCGGAGGGGTCCGGCAGCACCGCGCGCGCCTCGTCCGTCGCCAGCGCCAGCGCGCCGATGCGGGTTTCCGGCGCCTCCGCCGCCTGCCGCAGCACCCCTTCCAGCTGCGCCAGCAGCTCGCGCATCCGCGGCGCGTCGAACAGGTCCGCCGCGTACACCAGGCGAACGTCGATCCCCTCGTCCGTCTCGTGAACGTACAGCGTGAGGTCGAACTTGCTGGTGATCTCCGTGGCCTGGTCGGCCACGTCCACCCGCAGCCCGGGGATGGACAGCTCGCCGCCCCCGAAGTTCAGCAGGTTCAGCATCACCTGGAACACGGGCGCGTGCGCCAGGCTGCGCTCGGGGCGAATCTCTTCCAGCAGCCGCTCGAAGGGGAGGTCCTGGTGCGCGTAGGCGGCCAGCGTGGCCTCGCGCACGCGGCCCAGCAGCTCGCGGAAGGTGGGATTTCCCGACAGGTCGGTGCGCAGGGCCAGCGAGTTCAGGAACAGGCCGATCATGCGGTCCGTCTCGGCCCGCGTGCGCCCGGCGATGGGGGTGCCGACGACCACGTCCTCCTGGCCGGCCAGGCGCCCCAGCACCACGTCCAGCGCGGCCAGCAGCACCATGAACAGCGTGCCGCCCTCGCGCCGGGCCAGCGCCTGCGCGCCCGCCGCCACGGCGGCCGGCACCACCCGCCGCTCCACGCCGCCGCGGTGGGTTTCCAGCGGGGGGCGGGGGCGGTCGGTGGGCAGCTCCAGCAGGGCGGGCGCGCCGTCCAGCGTGCGCCGCCAGAACTCCACCTGCCGCTCCAGCGCCGCGCCCGACAGCCGCTCGCGCTGCCACGCCGCGTAGTCCGCGTACTGCAGCGCCGGCGCCGGCAGCGGCGACGGCTCGCCGCGCGAAAAGGCCCCGTACAGCGCCGACAGCTCGTCCGCCAGCACGCCGATGGACCAGCCGTCGCCCACCACGTGGTGCAGGTTCAGCAGCAGCAGGTGCTCGTCGTCCGCCAGCCGCACCAGCCCGGCGCGGAACAGCGGCCCCCGCGCCAGGTCGAAGCGGTGCGCCGCGCCGGCGGACACCAGCCGCGCCGCCTCGGCCGCGCGCGCGTCGTCCGCCAGCCCGCGCAGGTCCGTCACCGGCAGGTCGAACTCCGCCGGCGCGGGGCCGACGCGCTGCACCGGCACGCCGCCCACCGCGGGGACGGCGGTGCGCAGCGGCTCGTGCCGGCGCACCAGCTCCGCCAGCGTGCGGCGCAGCGCGTCCGGGTCCAGCGCGCCCGTCAGGCGCGAGGCAAAGGGGATGGCGTAGACCGGGCTCCCCGGGTCCAGCGCGTCCACGAACCACAGCCGCTCCTGCGCGAACGACACCGGCAGGTCGCCCCCGCGCGGCACGGGAACGATGGGCCCGGCGTCCGCCGCGCCGCCCGCGCCCCGCAGCCGGTCGATCTCCGCCGCCAGCTGCGCCAGCACCGGGTGCTCGAACAGGGCGCGCAGGGGAAGCTCCACCCCCAGGTCGCGCCGCACGCGCGAAACCACGCGGGTGGCCAGCAGCGAGTGCCCGCCCACGTCGAAGAACCCGTCGCGCGCGCCGACGCGATCCAGGCGCAGCGTCTCGGCCCAGATCCCCGCCAGCACCTCTTCGGTGGGCGTGCGGGGCGCGACGTACGCGTCCGCCGCCGCGGCCAGGTCCGGCGCGGGGAGCGCCTTGCGGTCCAGCTTGCCGTTGGGCGTCAGCGGGAGCGTGTCCATGAACACGAACGCGCCCGGCACCATGTAGTCCGGCAGCCCGCGGCGCAGCGACGCCCGCAGCGCCTCCGCGTCCGCCGCGCCGGCCACGTACGCCACCAGCCGCTTCTCGCCCCCGTCCTCGCGCGCCACCACCACGCAGTCCACCGCGCCCGCCTGCCGCAGCGCCGCCTCGACCTCGCCCAGCTCGATGCGGAAGCCGCGGACCTTTACCTGCTCGTCCAGGCGCCCCAGGTACTCCAGCGTTCCGTCCGGCAGCCAGCGCACCTTGTCGCCCGTGCGGTACATCCGCGCGCCCGCCTCCGCCCCGAACGGATCGGGAACGAAGCGGCCGGCGGTGAGCGACGGGCGGCCCAGGTAGCCGCGCGCCACGCCCGCGCCGCCCAGGTACAGCTCGCCCGGCACGCCGATCGGCACCGGCCGCAGCGCCCCGTCCAGCACGTACGCCTGCGAGTTGTGGATCGCGCGGCCGATGTTCGCCCGGCCACCCGGCCTGCGCAGCGTCCACGTGCTGTACGTGGTGTCTTCCGACGGGCCGTACAGATCGTACACGTGTTCGAGGGTGCCCAGCGCGTACAGGGCATCCACCACTTCCTGCTTCAGCGGCTCGCCTGCGAGATTGACCGTCCGCACACCCGCCGGAATCCCGCCGCTCTTCAGCAGCGCGGCGATGGCGGAGGGAACGGTGTTGATCAGCCGCACTTCATCCCGCGCGGCGGACGCGGGGAGCGCCAGCGCGTTGTCCACAATGACCACTCTTCCGCCACGGCTGAGTGGGACGAACAGCTCGTAGATCGAGAGGTCGAATGCGATGGAGGTGGACGCGAGCACGCCATCCAGTTCATCCGCCGAGTACACGCTCCACGCCCAGCCCAGGAGCGCGGCGGCGTTGCGGTGCTCGATGGCGACGCCCTTGGGGACGCCCGTGCTGCCGGAGGTGTAGATCAGATAGGCAAGATTGCGCGGCGCGGCCTTGCTGGCGGGATTCTCCGCGGGCTCGATGGAGATCGCGTCCCGCGCGGCATCCAGGCGGATCACCTGCACGCCGTCGCGCTCCGGCAGCACGCCGCGAAGGCGGTCCTGCGTCAGCAGCACGGCGACGTCCGAATCCGCCAGCATGAACGCCAGGCGATCCGCGGGATAGGCGGGATCGAGCCCCACGTACGTGCCGCCGGCCTTGAGCACGGCCAGGATGGAGACCACCATCTCCACCCCGCGCTCCAGGCAGATGCCCACGCGGGTCTCCGGCCCCACGCCCAGCCCGCGCAGGTGGTGCGCAAGCCGGTTGGCGCGCTCGTTCAGCGCGCGGTAGGTGAGGGAGTCGTCCTCGAACACCAGCGCCACGGCGTCGGGCGTGCGCTCCACCTGCGCCTCGAACAGGGGGTGGATGCAGCGCTCCGCGGGATACGCGGCCTCCGTGCGGTTCCACTCGTCCACCACCTGCGCTCGCTCGGCCTCGCCCAGCAGGTCCAGGGCGGAGATGCGCACGTCCGCATCGTCCGCCACCTGCTCCAGCACGCGCTCCAGGTGCCCCAGCATCCGCGCGATGGTGGCGCGCTCGAAGAGGCTGGTGCCGTACTCCAGCACGCCGTGCAGGCCGTCCCCTTCGCGGCTCAGCACCAGCGACAGGTCGAACTTGGTGGTCTCCAGCTCCGGGTCCACCCCGCGCGTGCGCAGGCCGGGAAGCAGGGACTCCGCATCGTCCCCCCCGCCGTTGCGCAGGGTGAAGAGCACCTGGAAGAGCGGCGCGTGGCTCATGCTGCGCTCCGGCTGCAGCTCCGCCACCAGCCGCTCGAACGGCACCTCCTGGTGCTCGTACGCGGCCAGCGTGGCGGCCCGCACCCGCCGCAGCACGCCGCGGAAGTCCGGATCGCCGCCCAGGTCCGTCCGCAGCACCAGCGTGTTGACGAAAAAGCCGATCAGCGCCTCCACCTCGGCCCGCGTGCGGCCCGCGATGGGGCTGCCGACGACCACGTCCTCGCTCCCCGCGTACCTGCCCAGCAGCACCTGGAAGGCGCCGAGGAGAACCATGTACAGCGTGGCGCCCTCGCGCCGGCCCAGCGCCTCCAGCCGCTCCGTCAGCCGGGCGGAAAGCGCCACCGGCTCCCGCGCGCCGCGGTACGCCTGCACGGCGGGACGGGGATGGTCCGCCGGCAGCTCCAGCAGGGCGGGCGCGCCGGCCAGCTGCTGCTTCCAGTAGGCGATCTGCCGGTCCAGCGCCTCGCCGCGCAGGTGCGTGCGCTGCCACGCCGCGAAGTCCGCGTACTGCACCGCCAGCGCCGGCAGCGGCGACTCGCCACCGTCCACGAACGCGCCGTAGAGCGCCGCCAGCTCGCCGAAGAGCACGTCCAGGCTCCACCCGTCGCTGACGATGTGGTGCATGCACAGCAGCAGCACGTGCTCGCCGTCCCCCAGCCGCAGCAGCGACGCGCGGAAGGGCGCGCCGGCGGCCAGGTCGAAGCGCCGCTCGCCGTCTTCGCGCGCGCGGCGGCGCACCTCGGCCTCGCGCACGGCATCGTCCAGCGCGGACAGGTCGTCCACGGCCAGCGCAAAGCCGGCGAAGGGGACGACCGACTGCACCGGCGCGCCGTCCACCGCGCGGAAGGCGGTGCGCAGCGACTCGTGGCGGCGGATGACCTCGCCGACGGCGCGCTCCAGCGCTAGGGCGTCCAACGGCCCGGAGATGCGCAGCGCGGCGGGGATGTTGTAGAACGCGCTCTCCGCCTCCAGCTGGTCCAGGAACCAGAGCCGCTCCTGCGCGAACGACAGCGGCAGCGGCCCGTCACGCTCGACGGGGACCACCGGCGGCAGCTGGGGATGGCCCGCGCGGCGAACCCCGTCCACCCGCTCCGCCAGCTCGGCGATGGAGGGGCCCTCGAACATCGCCCGCAGCGGCACCTCGGCGCCCAAGGTCTCACGGATGCGCGAGACCACGCGCGTGGCCAGCAGCGAGTGGCCGCCCAGCTCGAAAAAGCTGTCGCGCACGCCCACGCGGTCCACGCGCAGCAGCTCGGCCACGATCCCCGCCAGCACCTCTTCGGTGGGCGTGCGGGGCGCCACGTACGCGTCCTCCGCCGCCCCGAACGCCGGCGCGGGGAGCGCCCTGCGGTCCAGCTTGCCGTTGGGGGTCAGCGGCAGCGCCTCCATCGCCACGAACGCCGACGGGACCATGTAGTCCGGCAGGCTGCGGCGCAGCGCCGTGCGCAGCGCGTCCGCGTCCGCGCCGCCGACGACGTAGGCCACCAGCCGCTTTTCGCCCGCGTCCTCGCGCGCCACGACCACGCAGTCCGCCACGCCCGCGCGG
>NZ_DASWNM010000127.1:0-2573 GCF_036399255.1 Longimicrobium sp. | reverse complement strand
GGCCTTTGTGTTCCACGGGATCTGGCGAGGGACGGCGAGAGAACGGGCTGATGTCAGGCCACATCCGGCAGAGCAGCCGGCGGCGCCTCCCGCGCATCGGCGGGGGGACGGTGGATACCCTGGCAGGAGCAGCATGATGGCGAAGGCACACACGCTCGTCGACAACTTCAACGACAACATCATCGACCAGTATCACGCGACCAACAACCCCACGGGCCGGTGGCTCGCCACCGTGACCGATCAGCTTCGTGAGGTGAACGGGCGGGTGGAAATCCAAATGGGATCGAACCCATCCGCCGCGTACTACACCTCTGCCATCCCGTACGACCTGACCGGCTCCGAGGTGCGAGTCGAGCTGGTCCGGGGTCCGCGCAAGGCGCCGCACCTGAATGCCTTCCTGGCCATGGAAGTCACGGGCGCGGGAGGACTGGGGCCCGGAAACTCGGTCAGCATGGGCGTACGGAATGGCTCGGTTTCGGCCTACTACCTGGGCGGGACCGTCGGCTCGATCCCCTACGACCCGACCCTCCACCGCTGGCTGCGCATTCGGGAAGCGGGTGCGGTGATGTACTGGGAGACCTCGCCCGACGGGGATTCCTGGACCCCGCTTGGCACAAAGCCTACCGGCTTCGACATCACGCAACTCTACATCAAGTTCGGCGTGTGGAGCGGCGCGCAGGTCGCCTCTCCCGGCCTGGTGATCTTCGACAACCTGAACGTGCGGGAGACGGCGCTCGCACGGCGCGTGGAGGAGCGCCGGCGCTCGGCGCGCGACGTACGGGTGGAGGCGGCGGAACTGGCGGAGGCGCACCGACACGATGAGCACGCCAACAACAACGACGAGGTGAACTACGCCGGGCGGCCGTTCATCGGCAGCTACAGCAAGAGCCTCAAGCACGACTCACTGGGCGACCCGGAGCCCATCTCCTACGGCACCCTGCTGCGCGCGCTCCAGAGCGAGGACCCGGCGGACTTCGAGGAGATCCAGCTTGCCTCGTCCACGGCGCTCAAGCTTACCAACCCGCAGGCGGGGCTCACGTTCGACATCGCGGGGCCGGACGCGCAGGCATTCACCCTGCCGCCCGCGCCGCGCTTCGACAGCGAGGCGGCGGCGCACGAAGCCGGCGAACTGTACTGGATGGCGGTCGCGCGCGACGTCCCATTCGTCAACTACGCGACCGACGCGGGCACGGCCAACACCATCGTCAAGCGGGCCATCGACTCGCTGAACACCGAATTCCCGCAGTTCGGTGGCACCGTCACGGTCACGGCGCAGAACCTTTTCCGCGGCATCTATCCGGGCGAGCAGGTGGGGCCGTACGTCAGCCAGTTCCTGCTCAAGGGCAACAACGATCCGCGCAAGATGAGCGGCGCGGGGCGCAACGCCAACGAGGGATTCATCTCCTACGGCTCACGGGTGATCGACCAGCGGCAGCAGACCGCGGAGGTGGGGATCGACTACCTGACCACCTTCTCCACGTGGCTCGACGCGCAGAACGGAGTGGACTTCCGCGGACAGGACGACTTCGACCTCGTGGCGCGGCGCTTCATCCGGAGCCTGCGCGACGGCGCTACCTTCGTGCACTTTGACCAGGTGCTGGACGCGTACTACAACGCCGCGTGGATCCTGATGAGCGAGCCCACCGGGAACCAGCTCACGACATCGGGGGCCGGGCGTCCGCAGATCGACCTGGAGTTCCCCAAGGACCAGGGCAACCCGTACGACCCGCCCGGTACCACGATGGACAGCCGCACTCAGGTGGGCTTCGCCACCTTCGGCCCCACGCATCTCCTCCAGGTGCTTGCCGAGGTGCTGGGGCGGGCGCTGCGGGCCGTGTGGTGGCAGAAGTGGGGGGTGCACCGCAGGCTCCGGCCCGAGGAGTACGGCGGTCGCGTGCACAACCATGTCACCGGCGCGCGGACGTACCCGCTGCACGCCAACATCACGAACTCGCTCACGCTGGCACCGACGGCGGAGATCCCGGCGCGGCTGTCCCAGTACTACGGCGGGCAGACGGATGACAAGTTCCCCAGCTATCTTCTCCCGCAGGCGTACCCCGAGGGCGCGCCCACGCACCCGGCGTACGGCGCGGGGCACGCCACGGGCTCCGGCGCGCTGGTCACCATCCTCAAGGCGTTCTTCAACGAGGACACGCCCATCGAGAACCCGGTGCAGGCCAGTTCGGACGGGCTTTCCCTGGTCGCCTACACGGGCGGCGACGCAGGGCAGATGACCGTCGGCGGGGAGCTGAACAAGCTGGCGGGCAACATCGCCCTTTTCCGCAACGCGGCGGGCGTGCACTGGCGCAGCGACTACACCGAGTCCCTGCCCTTCGGCGAGGCCATCGCCATCGGGCTGCTGCAGGAGATGTCGCTGGGCTTCAACGAGGACGACGGGTTCTTCCAGCTGACAAAGTTCGACGGGCAGAAGGTCCGCATCTTCGACGGCAAGGTGGTGCCGGTGATCGTCTGATCGGAGGATGACGGACGCGGCGGCGCACCCCTGCGCCGCCACGGCAGGATGAACGCAATCGAATTGATCCGGGACCCGAGAGGCCCCCGCCGGCACAGCG
>NZ_DASWNM010000126.1:0-19906 GCF_036399255.1 Longimicrobium sp. | reverse complement strand
CGAACGCGTGTTCCGAACCGCTCCGATTGCGACAGGTGACCGTCAGCGTTTGCAACGGCTTAGGTGGTCACCTCGCGCAAATCCTGCGCAACTTGCGCAGGATTTCACTGGTCAGAGACTATTCCCTATTCCCTATTCCCTATTCCCTATTCCCTATTCCCTATTCCCTATTCCCTGTCCCCTATCCCTCCAGCCCGCCCAGCTGCGCCATCAGCGCGTCGAGCGCGCCCTGGTCCAGCCCCGCCTCGGGGAAGTCGCTGGGCGTGAACCCGCCCGCCCCCTCGGCCGCGCAGTGCGCCGCAAGCTCGCGCAGGGCGCGGGCGTACGCGTCCGCCAGCCGCTGCATGGTTTCCGGGCGAAACACCCGGCCGCCGTAGAAGATCATCATCCACAGCCGCCGGTCGATCATCAGCGAGTCGATGGAGATGCGCTCGCGGCGCACCTGCCGGGGCGAGCGCGTCGCCCCCGGGACGTGGCCGGCCGCGTCGAAGGCGCGCTCGTCGCCGCCCGAGCCGCCCATCAGCCCCGTGGTGCCGCCGCGCTGGCCCATGTAGTTGAAGGTGACCTCCGGCCACGGCAGCGCCGCCATCCGCGCGCGCACGTCGTCCGGCCCCATCCACCGCAGCAGCCCCCACCCCATCCCGCGTCCGGGGACCGCGCGCACCTGCTCCTTGACCGCCTTGAGCGTCTCGCCGGGACCCGCGTGGGCGGGCGCGGACAGCTGCAGCGGGTAGGTGGCCGTGAACCAGCCCACCGTGCGCGACAGGTCCACCCCGTCGAACAGGTCTTCGCGGCCGTGCCCCTCCAGCTCCACCAGCACCGACTCCGCGCCGCTCCACTCGCGCACCGCGGCCAGCAGCCCGGCCAGCAGCAGCTCCTCGACCCGCACCCCGTACGCGGCCGTCCCCTGCACCAGCGCCTCGGTGTCGGCCTCCTCCAGCGCCACCTGCACCACCGCCGAGTGCTCTTCCGTGTCGGGCGCGCCCGCGTCGTCCATCGGGAGCGGGGGGAGCGACGCCGGCAGCGACGCGTGCCAGAACTCCGCCTGGGCCAGGATCTCCGGTGAATGGGCATGCGCCGCCAGCCGCTCCGTCCACGCCTTGAACGACGTGGTCTTGGCCGGCAGCCGCGGCGCGGCGCCGGCGGCCAGCGCCAGATAGGCGGTTTGCAGGTCCTCCAGCACGATGGGCCACGACACGGCGTCCACGACCAGGTGGTGCACCACCAGCAGCAGCCGCGGCGGGCGGCTGGCTCCCAGGTCGAACAGGACGCCGCGCACCAGCGGCCCCCGCGCCAGGTCCAGCCCCGCCTGCGCGCGCTCGGCGTGGGGAAGGACGGCGGCGTCCACCTCGTCGTCCGCCACGTCGCCCAGGTCCACCACCTCCAGCGGCACCGGCTCGCCCGGCTCCGCGAGCCACTGCCGCCAGCCGTCCTCGCCGCGTTCGAAGCGCAGCCGCAGCGCGTCGTGGTGCGCCGCCAGCGCCTCGAGGGCGGCGCCCACCACGGCCGGATCGGCGCCGTGGGGCAGGGCCACGTAGGCGGCGTGGTTCCAGTGGTGCGGGTCCGCCGGCTCCCCGTCGAAGAACCACTGCTGCGAGGGCGTCAGCGGCGCGGGGCCGGTGACGGGGCCCTGCTCCGCCTGCACCGGCGCCGCCGTCCCGGCCACCGTGGCCAGCTCGGCGATGGTGGGGTGCAGGAACATCTGCCGGGGGGTGATGCGGATGCCGTGGTCCGCCGCCCGGCCGATCACCAGGATGGAAAGGATGCTGTCGCCGCCCAGCTCGAAGAAGTTCTCGTGCGCGCCCACCCGCTCGCGCCCCAGCGCCTCGGCCCACAGCCGCGCCAGCGTTTCCTCCACGTCGCCCCGCGGCGCCTCGAACGGCGCGTCGGGCTCCTCCGCCGGCGCCTCGGGGTCCGGCAGCGCGCGGCGGTCCACCTTGCCGGACGGCGTCAGCGGCAGCGCGTCCAGCGCCACGAAGACGGCGGGGACCATGTGCTCCGGCAGCGTACGGCGCAGGTGCGCGCGCAGCCCGGCGGAATCGATCGATCCCGCATCGCCCGCCACGTACGCCACCAGCCGCCGCTGCCCGCGCGCGTCCTCCCGCGCCGCCACGGCCGCGTCGCGCACGGCGGCGTGTGTGCGCAGCGCCGCCTCGATCTCGCCCGGCTCGATGCGGAAGCCGCGCACCTTGATCTGCTCGTCCACGCGCCCCATGAACTCCAGCGTGCCGTCCGTGCGCCAGCGCGCGCGGTCGCCCGTGCGGTACAGCCGCGCGCCGGGGTCGGCGGAGAACGGATCGGGGACGAACTTTTCCGCCGTGAGCCCCGGCCGCCCCAGGTAGCCGCGTGCCACCCCCGGCCCGCCCAGGTACAGCTCGCCCGGGATCCCCGGCGCCGACGGCTCCCCCCGCTTGTCCAGCACGAACGCGCGCGCGCCGGCGACCGGCCGGCCGATCGGCACCTCCGCGCGCGGGTCGGCCGCGGACACCGCCTGGTGCACCGTGGCCGTCACCGTCGCCTCGGTGGGGCCGTAGCCGTTCAGCAGGGGAACGCCGCGCCCCACGCGCTCCCAGGCGCCGAACGCCTCCGGCCGGGCGCGCTCGCCGCCGACGACCATCAGCCGCAGCGTGGCCGGGGGGGCGCCGCCGCGCTCGTCCATCTCGCGCACCCACTCGTGCCAGTAGGCGGTGGGAAGGTTCAGGACCGTGATCCCCCGCTCCTCCGCCCACGCCGCCAGCTGCGGGCCCGCCGCGGGGGTCCCTTCCGTCCGCGGGACCACGGCGCCGCCGGCCGCCCAGGTGGGAAAGATCTCTTCCAGCGACACGTCGAAGCTGGGCGATGCGAACTGCAGCACGCGGTCGCCCTCCGCCAGCCCGTACCGCTGGGCGATCCCCGCCGCCAGGTTGGCCAGCGCGCCGTGGGAGACGACGACGCCCTTGGGCCGGCCGGTGGAGCCGGAGGTGTAGATGACGTACGCCGCGGAAGACGAGTGCGGGAGTGCGTCAGTGCGGGAGTGCGGGAGTTCGGCGTCCGCGGAGCTCGTGCCGATCTCCGCGGTCGAATCGACTTCGATCACCGGTGTACCGGAGGGGATGCGGGCCGCCGTGGACGCATCGGCCAGCACGGCCGCGGCGCCGCTGTCCTCCAGCATCCAGGCCATGCGCTCCGCGGGAAGCTCCGGGTCCACCGGGACGTAGGCGGCGCCGGCGCGCATCACGCCCATCATCGCCACCAGCGCCGCCGCGCCGCGTTCCATGCAGACGGCCACGCGGTCCTCGGCGCCCACGCCCATCCCCCGAAGCCGCGCCGCCACCCCGCGCGCCCGCGCCGCCAGCTCCGCGTAGGAGAGGGAGGCGCCGTCCGCGACGATGGCGGGCGCGTCGGGGGAGTCCGCGGCGCGGCGCTCCAGCAGGGCCACGACGGAGTCCGGCGCGTCCGCGGGGGCGGCGGAGGCGGCCCACTCGCGCAGCACCTGCCGCTCTTCGTCGTCCGTCAGCAGCGACAGGCGCGAGATGGGCACGTCCGGCTGGGCCACCGCGCGCTGCAGCATGAGCGTAAAGCGGCGGCCGAACAGGTCCATGGTGGCCGGGTCGAACAGGTCGCGCGAGTACTCGATGTTGCAGTCCAGCCCGTCCTCCGTCTCGACCGACGCCAGCATCAGGTCGAACGGCGCCGCGCCGGTGTCGATCAGCGAGACGTGGTGGTTGTCGTAGATGGGGCGCGCGTCCAGCGCGTTGGTGATCTGCCCTTCCTGCTGCTGAAAGGCCGCCGAGTAGACGTGGTGAAAGTACATGATCTGGAACAGCGGCTGCCGGCTGGGGTCGCGCTGCACGTTCAGCGCGTCCACCACCCGGTCGAAGGGGAGCTCCTGGTGCTCGCCCACGTCCAGGATCATCCGCTTGCACCGCCCCACCAGCTCGCGAAAGGTGGGATCGCCGCGCAGGTCCAGCCGCACCGCCGCCGTGTTGACGAAAAAGCCCACCACCTGCTCCAGCTCGGCCCGCTGGCGGTTGCCCAGCAGCGTGCCTACGGTGATGTCTTCGGTCTGGGTGTAGCGGGCCAGCTGCAGGTCCAGCGCGGCCAGCATCACCATGTTCAGCGTGGCCGACGAGCCGCGGGCCAGGGCGCGCGCCGCCTCGGTGACGGGCACGGGGACGCGGAAGTTGTGAAAGGCGCCGCGAAAGCTCTGCTGCGGCGGGCGCGGGCGGTCGCCGGCGATCTCGGTGTCGTTGGCGCCGGCCAGGTGCTCGCGCCAGAAGGCCACGTGCCGCTCCAGCGTCTCGCCCTGCAGGTGCTGGCGCTCCCACACGGCGTAGTCGGCGTAGCGCAGCGTGGGCAGGGGCAGCGAGGGCGTGCGGCCCCGGCTGAACTCGCCGTAGAACTGGTCCAGCTCGCCCAGGATGATGGGGTACGCCCAGCCGTCCGTGGCGATGTGGTGCGTGTTGATCATCATCACGTACTGCTCGTCCGACACCCGCAGCAGGCCCACGCGAAAGAGCGGGCCCGTGCTCAGGTCGAAGGGGCGCGCGCCGTCCTCCTCGACCAGCCGCCGCACGCTGGGGAGGAACTCGCTTCCCATGCGCGGCCGCAGGTCGCGGATCTCGACCTTGACCGGGTACGGGTCCAGCACGATCTGCCGCGGCTGGCCGTCGATCATGCGAAAGATGGTGCGTAGCGCCTCGTGCCGCCGCACCACCTCGGAGGCGGCCTTTTCCAGCGCGTCCACCTGCACGCTGGCGCTGATGAGGTTGGCCACGGGGACGTTGTACAGCGGCAGGTCCGGGTCGTACTGGCACAGGAACCACATCCGCTCCTGCGCAAACGAGAGCGGATGCACCGGCCCCGGCCCGGCCACGCGGGTGACCCCGGCGCGCTGCATCGAGGCGGAGGGCTCGAGGCCGCGCAGGCGGGCCTCAAGCAGGGCGCGCTTGGCGTCGGAAAGGGCGGCGCGCTTGGCGGTCAGGTTGCTGGTGCTCATGGACGGATCTCGTTTCGTTCGGTTCAGCGGGCGGCGAAGGCGTCCATCTGCAGCGGCGCCAGCGGCGAATCGGTTTCCGTGGCAAAGGAGCGGTACAGCTCCCCCAGCTCCTCTTGAAAAGGCTCCAGCGACCACCCGTCGGCCGCCAGGCGGTGCAGGGTCCACAGCAGCACGTGGTCGTCGTCCGCCACGCGCAGCAGGCGCACGCGCAGCAGCGCACCGTCCGCGGCGAACGGCCGCGCCGCCTCGTCCTCCGCCATCCGCCGCAGCGCGTCGCCGGCGGATTCGACCTCGGCGGGGCGCACGTCCTCGGTGCGCAGGCGCAGGGGGCGCGGGGGCTGCACCACCCGCACGGGAGTGCCGTAGCGCACCTGGATGCGCGTGCGCAGCGTCTCGTGCCGCCGCACCAGCTCGTCGAGCGCGCGCCCCAGCGCCCAGTCGTCCAGGGCCCCCGTCATCCGCACCGCGGCGGCGAGGTGGTGCTCGGCGGTGCTCCCCGGCTCCAGCAGCGCCCACAGATGCTGATGCTCGGGGGACAGCGGGGAGTGCGTGAGTGCGTCAGTGCGTGAGTGCGGAAGTGCGGATTCCGCCGGGCTCGTCGCCGTGGTGGCGGGTTCGGTCGATACGGAGGCTTCGGTGGATGCGGACGGCGCCTGCGCGTCCACGGCGGACGCCAGCGCGGCGACGGTGGGCGTGGTGAAGAAGGCGCGGATGGAGAGCGTGGCGCCCAGCCGCGCGCGGATGCGCGACAGCACCTGCGTGGCCCGCAGCGAGTGCCCGCCCAGCGCAAAGAAGTCCGCGTCCGCGGCGATGCGCTCCGGCGCGACTCCCAGCACCTCGCCCCAGATGGCGGCGATGGCGCGCTCCGTCCGCGAGAACGTCGCGGTGGGCCCCTCCCCGCTCGTTCCTCGCGGAGAGGGGGGAACTGCGATAGCCTTCACCTCCGCCGCAGCAGCGGGCACCGGCGTTGCCGCCAGTTCCACGGAGCCGTCCGGGCGGTAGCGTCCGGCGCCGCCCATCGGCCGGAGCGCGCCGTCCGGGCCGCGCATCCACACCTCGCCCAATTCGCCGATGCCGGCCAGCTCGCCCGCGCGGGTGCGGACGACGACGGGGGATGCGTCCGTGTCCACGACCGCGCGATCCTCTTCCGTCACCAGCGAGAGGGCGGTCGCAGAGCGGTCCGCGTCGTCCGCGGCCTGGCGCAGGACGCCGGCGATCTGCGCCAGGAGCGAGCGCATCCGCGCGGCATCGAACAGGTCCGCGTCGTAGACGGCGTGCAGGCCGATCCCGCCCTCCATCTCCGCCGCGTACAGGGTGATGTCGAACTTGCTGGCCAGCTGCACGCCCGCGCCCAGCGAGGTCATCTCGCCTTCCGCCGCGGCCGATCCGCCATCCCCGTAGTTCAGCAGGTTCAGCATCACCTGGAAGACGGGCGTGTGCGCCTGGCTGCGCTCCGGCTTCAGGTCTTCCAGGATGCGCTCGAAGGGCAGGTCCTGGTGCGCGTACGCCTGCAGCGTCGCCTGCCGCACGCGGCCAAGCAGCGCGCGGAACGACGGGTCGCCGGAGAGATCCGTGCGCAGCGCGAGCGAGTTGAGGAAGAGGCCGATGAGCCCCTCCAATTCGGAGCGCGTACGTCCGGCCACAGGCGTGCCGATCACCACGTCCTGCTGGCCGGACCAGCGCGCCAGCACTACGTCGAGCGCCGCCAACAGCACCATGAACAGCGTGGCGCCCTCACCGCGGGCCAACGACAGCACGCGCGCGGCCTCGGCGGGCTCCAGGAACAGCGCCTCGGATGCGCCGCGGTGGCCCTGCACCGGCGGGCGCGGGCGGTCCGTGGGCAGATGGAGCAGCGGCGGCGCGCTGGCGAGAGCCTCGCGCCAGTAACCGAGCTGCGCATCCAGCACCGGGCCGGAGAGCCACGCGCGCTGCCACGCCGCGTAGTCCGCGTACTGGATCGGCAGCGGCGGCAGGGGCGACGGCTCGCCGCGGAGGAAGGCGGCGTGGAGCGTGGAGATCTCGCCCAGCAGCACGCGCATCGACCAGCCGTCGCCGATGGCGTGGTGCAGGTTCACCAGCAGCAGGTGCTCGTCCTCCGCCAACCGCACCAGAGAGGCGCGGAAGAGGGGACCGGCTTCCAGATCGAACGGCTCGTTGGCGCTTTGCTCCGCCAGCCGCGCGCCCTCCGCATCGCGCTCCTCTTCCGCCAGCATGGAGAGGTCGATGAACGGCACCTCCACGCGGTTTGGCGGCGAGATGCGCTGCACCGGCACGCCGTCCACCTCGGGGAGCGCGGTGCGCAGCGTCTCGTGGCGGCGCACCACCTCTTCCACGGCCCGGCGCATGGCCTCCGGGTCCACCGGGCCGGTCAGCAGCTGCGCGGTGGGGATGTGGTAGACGGCGCCGCCGCCCTCCATCCGGTCCACGAACCAGAGCCGCTCCTGCGCGAACGACGCCGGCGCGGTCCCGTCGTGCGGGATGTGGATCAGCGGCGGCGCCTCCGGTCCGCGCTCCGCCCCCGCGCGCTGGTCGATCTGCGCGGCCAGCGCGGCCAAGACAGGTGCCTCGAACAGCGTGCGAAGCGGCAGCTCCACGCCGAAGCGGTCACGCACGCGCGCAACCAGCTTCGTCGCCAGCAGCGAGTGGCCGCCGAGCGCAAAGAAGTCGTCCTCCGCGCCCACCTGCTCCACGTTCATCAGCCCCGCCCAGATCTCCGCCAGCGCAATCTCGGTGGATGTGCGGGGGACGACGAACTGCCGGCCGGCATCCGCCTCCGGCTCCGGCAGCGCCTTGCGATCCACCTTGCCGTTGGGCGTCACCGGCAGCGCGGGGAGGAAGACCCACGCGGACGGGACCATGTAGTCCGGAACGCTCCCGCGCAGCCACTCGCGCAGTGCGTCTGAAGACGGCGCATCGCCGCCCTCCGCGACCACGTAGGCGACGAGCCGCTTGGCGTCCGCATCGCCGCGGGCGACGACGACGGTGTCGCGGATGGCGGAATGGGCGCGCAGGGCAGCCTCGATCTCCCCCGGCTCGATGCGGAAGCCGCGGATCTTCACCTGCTGGTCCGCGCGGCCCGCGATCTCCGCCACGCCGTCCGGGCGGTAGCGGCCCAGGTCGCCGGTGCGGTAGGCGGGATCGGCCGCGTCGCCGGTCCAGGGGTTCGCGACGAAGCGCGCGGCGGTCAGCTCCGGATCGCCCAGGTAGCCAAGCGCGATGTGCGGGCTGCGCATCCACATCTCCCCCACTTCGCCGATCCCCACGCGCTCGCCCGCGGCATTGCGGATGAGCACCTGCACGTCGGGAATGCCCACGCCGACGGGAATGATGTCCTTCGCCAAGTGATCGAGGTCGCGCGGGACGACAAAGTGGGCGACGGCGCGCTGGGTCTCGGTCGATCCGTAGTAGTTGATGACGGTCAGGTTCGGCGCGAGGCGGTGCATCCGCGCCACGTCCGTCCGCGTGAGCACGTCGCCCACGAAAAAGGCGCGGCGCAGGGAATCAACGGTGGACGAGGGGCCATCCCCCCGGCCTCCTCCCTCCGCAAACTGCGGCTGCGCTTCGGACGATGCGGTGCCGGCGGCGGGCGCCCCCACCGGCTCGCCTGGGCTCGCCACCTCCCCCAAAACTGCTGGGGGAGGTTGGGTGTGCGGCTGGGCTCGCGGCGCGTCAGCCAGATGCGGAACGTCCGCCGTCTGCTCGTCCGCGCTGGTAGTCAGCAGCTGGCCCATGGCGGGGGTCAGGTGCGCGACGGTGACGCCCGCGGCGCGCATCCACTGCGCCAGGTAGCCGGGGGTGCCCACTTCGTCCGGATCGGGAGCCACGACCGAGGCGCCAAGCTGCAGCGGGGTGAACACGTCGCGGTGCAGCGGGTCGTGCGCGAGGCCGGAGAGCAGGCTAAAGCGGTCGGCGGCGCCCAGCTCGAAGCGCTCCGCCAGCCAGGGGGTGAAGTGCGTGAGCGAGCCGTGGCGGCCCATCACCGCCTTGGGCTTGCCCGTGGTGCCGGACGTGAACGAGAGATACGCCAGCGAGTCGGGGCCGATCTCGACCATCGGGGCAATCTGCGCTTCGGACGATTCCAAGCCGCGGGCAGGCGCCCCCACCGGCTCGCCCAGGCTCGCCACCTCCCCCAAAACTGCTGGGGGAGGCTGGTGTGCTCCCGCAGAATTGGCCGCTTTGTCCACAAAATCCACTCGGCGGATGTCGAGCGGGTGCGTGGACACGACGGTCTCGCGCAGGGCGTCCGCCACTTCCGCCGGGACCTCGCCGGCGGCGGCGAGCGGGAGGAAGCCGGTGGGGCGGGCGATGCGGACGTACTCGGCCAGGCGCGCGGGCGGATAGGCGGGATCCAGGATCAGGAACGCGGCGCCCGTCTTCATCGTCCCCAGCAGCGCGCGGACCAGCGCGGCGGAGCGGTGGCCGAGGATGGCAACGACGTCTCCCGGCGCGACGCCGTCCGAAATCAACCGATGCGCGATGCGGGTGGTGTCGGCATCCAGCTCGGCGTAGGTCCAGCGCTCCCGCGGATCCTCCACGGCCAGCGCGTCCGGAGTGCGGGCGGCGTGGGCGGCGAAGATCGCGGGGACGCTGCCGCGCCACTCCGCGGAGAGCTTCGCGGCCGGATCGGGGAGGACGGGGAGCGCGTCATCCGTCAGCAGGGAGTAACGGTGGATCGGCTGCTCGGCATCTTCCGACGCCTGGCGAAGCACGCTGGACAGCTGCGCCAGCATGGAGCGGACGCGCGCGGCATCGAACAGCGCGGGGTTGTAGACCAGGTGCAGGACGATGCCCTCCGGCGCCTCGCCCGCGTACAGCGTAAGGTCGAACTTGCTGGCCGGCGCGGCCGATCCACCCACCGGCTGAAGCTCCAGCCCGGGAAGGGAGACGTCGCCCTCGGCGAAGTTCGACAGGTTGAGCATCACCTGGAACAGCGGCGAGTGACTCAGCGACCGCTCGGGGGCCAGCTCCTCCAGGATGCGCTCGAAGGGAAGGTCCTGGTGCGCGTACGCCTCCAGCGTGGTCTCGCGCACGCGGCGCAGAAGCTCGCGGAAGGTGGGCTCTCCGCTCAGGTCCGTGCGCAGGGCCAGCGAGTTCAGGAAGAGGCCGATCATCCCCTCCGTCTCGGCCCGCGTGCGCCCGGCGATCGGCGTGCCGATCACCACGTCGTCCTGCCCGGCCAAGCGCCCGAACACGACGTCCATGGCGGCCAGCAGCACCATGAAGAGCGTGCTGCCCTCGCGGCGGCCCAGCGCCAGCACGGCCTTCGCGTCGTCCCCGCCGAGGACGGCGGTCTCCACGGCGCCGCCGTACGTCTGGACGGCGGGGCGCGGGCGGTCGGTGGGCAGCTCCAGCAGCGGCGGCGCGCCGGCCAGCTTGCGCCGCCAGTATCCCAGCTGCGCTTCCAGCACGTCGCCCGCCAGCCACCCGCGCTGCCACACCGCGAAGTCGCCGTACTGCAGCGCCGGCTCCGGCAGCGGCGACGCCTCGCCGCGCGCAAAGGCGGCGTACAGGACGGAGAGCTCGTTCCACAGCACGCCCACGGACCAGCCGTCGCTGACCACGTGGTGCAGGTTTACGGTGAGCACGTGCTCGTCATCCGCCACCCGCACCAGCGCGGCGCGAAAGAGCGGCCCGCGCTCCAGGTCGAAGGCGCGCTCCGCCACCTCGCGCATCACCGCTTCCGTCGCCGCGTCGCGCTCCGCCTCGTCCGCGATGGCGGAGACGTCGTGCACCGGCAGCTCCACCGGCGCGGCGGGGAGGATGCGCTGCACCGGCTGCTCGCCCGTGAAGGGGAGCGCGGTGCGCAGCGTCTCGTGCCGGCGGACGATCTCGCCGAACGCGCGGCGCAGGGCGTCTACGTCCAGCGCGCCGCGCAGCAGGTAGTGGAACGGCATGTGGTAGACGGGGCTTCCCGGCTCCAGCCGGTCCACGAACCACAGCCGCTCCTGCGCAAAGCTCAGCGGCAGGTCGCCCGTGCGATCCGCGGGGCGGATGGGGGGGGCCTCCACGCCGGCGGAGGCGCGCAGCAGCCGGTCCACCTCGCCCGCGAACGCGCCCAGCGACGGGTGCTCGAAGACGGCGCGCACGGGCACCTCGACCCCCAGCGCCTCGCGGACGCGGGCCACGGCGCGGGTGGCCAGCAGCGAGTGCCCGCCCAGCTCGAAGAACCCGTCGCCCACGCCCACCCGCTCCGCGCCCAGCAGCTCCGCCCAGATCCCCGCCAGCACCTGCTCCGTCTGCGTGCGCGGCGCCACGTGCTCCGCGCCCGCGTCCGACGCGCCGGGCGCGGGAAGCGCGCGGCGGTCCGTCTTGCCGCTGCCGGTAAGGGGCAGCGCGTCCATCGCCACGAAGGCGGAGGGGAGCATGTGCTCCGGCAGCGTGCCCCGCAGGTGCGCCCGCAGCGCCTCCGCGCCGGGGACTGCAGAGCCCTCCCGCGGGACGACGTAGGCCACCAGCCGCGGCCCGCCGGCGCCGTCCTCGCGCACCACGGCCACGGCGGCGGAAAGCGCGGGGTGGCGCAGCAGCTGGGACTCGATCTCCCCCAGCTCGATGCGAAAGCCGCGCAGCTTGACCTGGAAGTCGATGCGGCCCAGGAACAGCAGCGCGCCGTCCGCCCGGCGCCGCACCCGGTCGCCGGTGCGGTACATCCGCGCGCCCGGCTCCGCCGAGAAGGGATCGGGGACGAACTTCTCCGCCGTCAGCGCGGGGCGGCCCAGGTAGCCGCGCCCCACCTGCACGCCAGCGATGTGCAGCTCGCCCGCGATCCCCACGGGGACCGGCGCGCCGCGGCCGTCCAGCACGTGAATCTGCGTGTTGGCGACGGGGAGGCCGATGGGCACCCCGCCGGACGCGTCGCCGCGGGCGCAGGGCCAGTACGTCACGTCCACGGCGGCCTCGGTGGGGCCGTACAGGTTGTGCAGCCCCACGCGCCCGTTGCCGCCCGCGTCCATCCAGTCGTGGAAGCGCGCCGCCAGCTCCGCCGGCAGCGCCTCGCCCGAGCACACCACGCGCGCCAGCGATCCGCACGTCCCCGCGGGCGCGGCGTCCAGGAACGCCGCCAGCATGGAGGGGACGAAGTGCAGCGTGGTCACCCGCTCCCCGTCGATCAGCCGCGCCAGGTAGGCGGCGTCGCGGTGGCCGCCGGGGCGCGCCAGCACCAGCCGCGCGCCCGCCATCAGAGGCCAGAAGAACTCCCACACCGAGACGTCGAAGGAGAACGGCGTCTTCTGCAGCACCACGTCGTCCGCCGTCAGCCCGTACTCGGCCTGCATCCACGCCAGGCGGTTGACCACGCCCCGGTGCGCGTTCATCGCCCCCTTGGGATTGCCCGTGCTGCCGGAGGTGTAGATGGCGTACGCCAGGTGATCGGGCGAGGCCACGTCCCGCGGCGCCTCCGCCGGCTCGTCGCGCACCACGTCGAAATCGGGATCGATGACGATCGTCCGCGCGCCGTGCTCCGGGAGCGCGTCCGCCAGCCCCGGCTGCGTCAGCAGGACGGGGACGGCGGCATCGGCCAGCATGTACGCCAGCCGCTCCGCGGGATACTCCGGGTCCAGCGGCACGTACGCGCCCCCCGCCTTGAGCACCGCGAGGAGGGAGACGACCATCTCGAAGCCGCGCTCCATGCAGACCCCGGCGCGCACCTCGGGCCCCACGCCCAGCCGCCGCAGCCGGTGCGCGAGCTGGTTGGCGCGCGCGTCCATCTCCGCGTACGTCATCGTCCGCCCCTCGAACGCCAGCGCCACGGCGTCCGGCGTCCGCGCCGCCTGCGCCGCCACCAGGGCGTGCAGCGTGGCGTCGGGAATCGGCATCTCCACCCCGGCGGACAGTGCGCGGACCGCCTGGGCCTCCTCCGCCGGCATCATCTCCAGCGACGCGACCGGCGCGTCGGGGGTGGAGAGGGCGGCATCCAGCAGGGTGGCGTAGTGGCGCACCATCCGCTCGATGGTGGGCGGATCGAAGAGGTCCGCAGCGTACTCCACGCCGGCCCAGGTGCGCCCGCCCTCCTGCGCCACGGCAAAGGTCAGGTCGAACTTGGCGGCGTTCAGCTCCTGGCGAACGCCCTCCGTCTCATCGTCCTCCTCCGCCCCGCGCCCCTGGTCGGGGTGCGAGGTCTGCTGGACGAACAGCGCCTGCACCAGCGGCGAGTACGCCAGCGTGCGCTCCGGCGCCATCTCCTCCACCAGCCGCTCGAAGGGGAGGTCCTCGTGCTCGAACGCCCCCATCGTCCGCGCGTGGACGCAGGCCAGCAGCTGGCGAAAGGTCGGCGCGCCCGACAGGTCGCCGCGCAGCACCAGCGTCCCCGCAAAGAAGCCGATGAGCGGCTCCACGTCGCGGGTGCGGCGGCCGGCGGAGGCGGTGCCCACCAGCAGGTCGTCGGTGCCGGCGTAGCGGCCCATCACCACCTGGAAGGCGGCCAACAGCACGTTGAAGGGCGTGGTCCCCTCGCGCAGGGCCAGCGCGCCGGCGCGCTCCGCCAGGGTGCCGTCCAGCTCGGCGAGATAGGACGCGCCGCGCTGGGTGGCGACGGCGGGGCGCGGATGGTCGGTAGGCAGCTCAAGCAGCGTGGGCGCGCCGGCCAGCTCCTGGCGCCACCACGCCAGCAGGCCGTCCAGCGCGGCGCCGGACAGCCGCTCGCGCTCGCGCCGCGCGTGCTCGCCAAACTGCACGGGGAGCGGCGGCAGCGGCGAGGCGAGGCCGGCGCGGAAGGCAGCCAGCAGCTCCTCGAACTCGCGCCAGAAGACGGAGATGCTCCACCCGTCGCTGACGATGTGGTGCATGGTCGCCAGCACGGCCACGTCCGCCGGGCCCATGCGCACCAGGCGCGCGCGGAACGCCGCCTGGTCCAGCGCAAACGGCGCCGTCGCCTCGTCCATGGCGATGCGGTCCAGCTCCGCCTCGGCCGCGTCGCGCGGCAGGGCGGAAAGGTCCTGGACGGGGAGGTGGAAGGCGCTGAACGGCTCCACCACCTGCACGGGCTCGCCGTCGCGGGTTTCGAAGCGGGTGCGGAGGACGCCGTGGCGCCGCACGATCTCGCCGATGGCGCGCTCGACGACGGCCGGGTCCAGCGGCTGCTTGAAGCGCGCGGCGGTAGGCATGTTGTAGGCGGAGCTGCCGGGCTGCAGCCGGTCCAGCATCCACAGGCGCTGCTGGGTGAAGGCCAGCGGGTACTCGCCGCCCGCGCCCTCGTCGACGGTGGGCGCGCGCGTCTCCACCGCCTGCCGCGCCTTGAGCCGCAGCGCGAGCAGCCTGCGCTTTTCAGGGGTAAGCTCGTCCAGCCTGGTGTTGCTCATCCTATGCCTTCAAAGCCGGGCGTGGCGTTCGCCCCCCGGCGTGGTGTGTGGCTTCCAAACGAACGTTCGAGGCGGTTCGGCACGATGCATCGCGCGCCGGCGGGGTGCCCCTCCCCCGGCCCCTCCCCGTTCGTTCCTCACGGAGAGGGGAGAATTCGATCCCGCTTCGACGAAAGACCCAACTACGTCCGCGGCGCCCCCTCCGCTCGCTTAGGCTCGCACCTCCCCCAAAACTGCTGGGGGAGGTTGGGGTCGCCGACGTGGTAGAGCCTCGGAGACAAGGCCCGAACTGGCGCCCGACAGGCCCCCTCTCCCCCTGCCCCTCTCCCCCGCTGTCGCGGGAGAAAGGGGGAGAATTCGATCCCGCTCCGGCAGGCGATCCCGGCCGCTTTCACCCACCCTGCTACGTGGCAGGCACTTGCCCGAACCACAAAGCCGCCAGTCCGCGAAGGCGGCCTTCGTGTGGTTGTTGCAGCGAATTCATTCGCCCTTGCCGCCTCTACGACGGGCACCGGACTGCGCCCGCCGGGGTGCCCCTCCCCCGGCCCCTCCCCGTTCGTTCCTCACGGAGAGGGGAGAATTCGATCCCGCTCCGAAACTCTTCGGGTCGCGTCACCCTCCCCGCGCTGTTGTGGGGGAGGGCCGGGGTGGGGGGGGGCGGCCCACCATCCCGCATCCAACCTTCCGAAGCACCGCGCATCCAGCCCCCATCACCCAACCTCCCCCAGACTTGGGGGAGGTGCGAGCCTAAGCGAGCGGAGGGGGCACCCCGCGGGTCGCGCCTTATCCAGCCACCATCCCGCTCACCCCTTCACCCGTTCACGCCCTACACCCCCTCCTCCGCCAGCAGCGCCTCGATCTCCGCGTCGCTCAGGCCGTCCAGCTCGCCGACCATGGCGGCGAGGACGGGGGAGCCGGCGGCCTCCACGGCGGCGGCAAGGCCGGCGATGGTGGGGTCCTGAAAGAAGACGCGGATGGCGACCTCCACCTCGAACACCTCGCGGATGCGCACCAGCACCTGCGTGGCCAGCAGCGAGTGCCCGCCCAGCTCGAAGAAGTTCTGGGTCACCCCGGTGCGCTCGCGGCGCAGCACCTCGGCCCAGATCTCGGCCACCATGTCCTCCACCACGTTGCGCGGCGCCACCATCTCCTCCGCCGGCTCCTCCGACCCGGCGGGCGCGGGAAGGGCGCGGCGGTCCACCTTGCCGCTTCCGGTCAGCGGCATCTCGTCCAGCGCCACGATGGCGGCGGGGACCATGTACTCCGGCAGCCGCTCGCGAAGGTGCGCGCGCAGGGCGGCGGCCGTGACCTCCGCGCCCTCCTTCGCCACCACGTAGCCCACCAGCGCGGGGCCGCCGGGCTCGTCCGGGCGCAGCACGGCGGCCGCGGCGGCGACGCCGGGGTGGCGCCGCAGCTCGCTTTCCACCTCGCCCAGCTCGATGCGGTAGCCGCGCAGCTTTACCTGCCCGTCCAGGCGCCCCATGAACGCCAGGCTGCCGTCCGCCCGCCAGCGCACGCGGTCGCCCGTGCGGTACATCCGCGCGTCCGCGGCGCCCGCGAACGGGTCGGCGACGAACTTCTCGGCCGTCAGCTCCGGGCGGCCCAGGTAGCCGCGCGCCACGCCGCCCCCGCCGATGAACAGCTCGCCCGGCACGCCGGCGGGCACGGGGCGGCCGCGCGCGTCCAGCACGTACGCCCGCACGTTCGCCATCGGCCCGCCGATGTGGACGAGCCCGGCGCCGGGCTCCGCCACCCGCTGGCCGGTGGCCCAGACGGTGATCTCGGTGGGCCCGTACAGGTTCCACAGCGCGCCCACGCGGGGCATCAGCTGCTCCGCCAGCTCCGCCGTCAGCGCCTCGCCGGTGGCGATGGCGCGCAGCCGCGGCGCGCCCGCCCACCCGGCCTGCAGCAGCAGCCGCCAGGTCGCGGGGGTGGCCTGCATCACCGTCACGCCGTGCGCCTCCATCATCCGCCCCAGCGCCACCCCGTCCACCACCTCGTCCCGCCCGGCGACCACCACGCGCGCGCCAGCCACCAGCGGAAGGAAGAGCTCGGGGACGGAGACGTCGAAGGAGATGGTGGTCACCGCCAGCGTCACGTCGTCCGCGCGCATCCCCGGCTCGTGCGCCACGGAGGCCAGCATGGACGACAGGCTGCCGTGCTCCACCTCCACCGCCTTGGGCCGGCCGGTGGAGCCGGAGGTGTAGATGAGGTACGCCCGGTCGCGCGGCTCCACGTCCACCGAAACCGGCTCGATGGACGCGGCGGATGACGGACGCGGCGGGACGGGGACGATCGCGGCGCCCGTGGTGATCTCCGGGAGCGCGGGATCGGCCAGCAGGAGCGCGGCGCCGGAATCCCGCAGCATGTACGCGATGCGCTCGGGTGGATACACGGGGTCCAGCGGCAGGTAGGCGGCGCCGGTCTTGAGGATGCCGAGCAGCGCGGGGACCATGGCCGCGTCGCGGTCCACGTACACGCCCACGATGCCGCCCCACCCCGCGCCGCGCGCCCGCAGCTCCCCCGCGACGCGGTTGGCCCAGGCCTCCAGCTCCGCGTACGTCACCCGCTCCCCGCCCGCGATCAGCGCAACGGCGTCCGGCGTGGCGGCGGCCTGCGCCTGGATGCGCCGGTGCAGCGGCCGCGGATCGACCGGGGCGGACGGGCCGGCGCCCCACTGCGCCAGCAGCACGCGGCGCTCGCCGTCCGAGACGATGTCGAGCGAGGCGAGGGGCGCGTCGGGCGCGCGGGTGGCGGCGTCGAGCACCGCCAGGAAGGTGCGCTCCATGGCGACGATGGTCGCCCGGTCGAACAGGTCGGTGGCGTACTCGAATCCGCCGCCCAGCCCCTCTGGCGTATCCACCGTGGCCAGCTGGATGTCGAACTTGGAGACGCCGGTGTCCACCGTCTCCGCCGGCTTTGCCGCGTCCATCGGGCGCAGCTGCAGCGCGGTGGGCTCGGGCTCGGACGCGGACGCGCCGCCCCCGGCGATCACGGACGCGTGGTGGAAGTAGAGGACCTGGAAGATGGGGTGGCGGCTCAGGTCGCGCGGCACGCCCAGCTCGTCCACCAGCTTTTCGAACGGCAGGTCCTGGTGCGCGCTTGCGTCCAGCACCGCGCGCCGCGCCGCCGACACCGCGTCGCGAAAGGTGGCGTCGGGCGAAAGCGCCAGCCGCAGCGCCGCCGTGTTGACGAACATCCCCACGATGGGCTCCAGCTCCGGGCGCGGGCGGCTGCCCAGCAGCGTGCCGATCACCAGGTCGTCCTGCCCCGACCAGCGCCGCAGCGTCTCGGCGAAGCCGGCCAGGAACACCATGTTGAGCGTGGCGCCCTGGTGCCGGCAGGTGTCGCGGATGCGCCGCTCGAGATCGGCGCCGATCCGGAAGGTGTGCGTGGACCCCTCGTGGCTGGCCACCGCCGGGCGCGGCCGGTCGGTGGGCAGGTCCAGCGCGGGAACGCCGTCCAGCAGGCCGCGCCAGTAGCGCACCTGCCCCTCCAGCGCCTCGCTCTTCAGCCGCTCGCGCTGCCAGACGGAGTAGTCGGCGTAGCGCAGCGGCAGCTCGGGGAGCGACGGCTCGCGCCCGGTGTGATAGGCCTCGTACAGCGCCGCCAGGTCGCGCATCAGCAGCGGAAACGACCAGCCGTCCGTGGCGATGTGGTGCGTGGTGACGACGAACGCGTACTCCGCCTCGGACACGCGCAGCAGGGTCATGCGCACCATGGGGCCGCGGTCCAGGTCGAAGAGCCGCGCGCTCTCTTCCGCCGCCAGCCGCTGTACGCCGGGCACGAACGCCGGACCCACGCGGTGGCGCACGTCGATCACCTCCACCGGCACCGCCACGGGGGGACCCACCACCTGCACCAGGTGCCCGTCGGCCTCCATGCGGTAGGTGGTGCGCAGCGCCTCGTGGCGGCGCACCATCTCGGTCAGGGCGCGCTCCAGCGCCGGCACGTCCACGTCCGCGCCCACCAGGAAGGCGGCGGGGACGTTGTACATGGGGCTGTGGGGCGCAAAGCGGCTCAGGAACCACATGCGCTCCTGCGCGAACGACGCCGGGTGCTCCGGGCCGGGGCCGGCGCAGCGGGTCACGCCCTGGCGCGGCGCGGCGGCGGGGGGCGCGCCGCGAAGGCGGGCCTCCAGCAGGGCGCGCTTGGTATCGGAAAGGCCGGCGCGGCGGCCCACGGTGGTGTCCTGCATGCTCATCTGACTGCGTATGGGGATGCGTTAGCGCGTGACGTCCACGTGCACGTATTCGGGAAACGGCTGGATGGTGCCCAGGTCGTGCTCGTAGATCACCAGGTCGCCGTGCTTCTCCACCTGCCGGAAGCCGCCGAAGCGGTAGGTGACCTCCATCATCCGGTTGCGGCCGTTGGGCTTGAACTCGGCCCGCAGCCTGGCGCCCGCGTCCTTTGCCTGCTGCATCACGTGGCTCATCATGATGGTCCCCACGCCGCGGCTCATCACGCGGCAGGACATCAGCAGCAGCTTGAGCGTCCAGAACTCGGCCGAGGTCTTTTCCACCAGCGCCAGCCCGATCTTGCCGTAGGTGCCGAAGCGGTCCTCCAGCCCGGCCACCAGCAGCAGGTGGTCGGGCGAGTGGCGAAACGCGTTCAGCTCGGCGTAGTCGTAGGTGTAGCCGGTGGTGTTGAGCTGGTTGGTGCGCTGCGTGAGCTCTTCGGCGCGCTGCAGGTCGGCCTCGCTGCACGGGGCCAGGGTAAAGCGCATGCGCAGGTCGCGCAGGAACTCTTCGGAGGGCCCGTTGAAGGTTTCTTCGGCCTGGTTGCGCTGGATGTCGGCCATGTACAGCCGGCGGCGGTTGCGGCTGTCGTCGGTGATGAACTCGGGGTTCATCTCCGGCCGGTCCAGCAGCCCCTCCAGCTCGGCGGCGTCCAGGACGCGCACGTCGGGGCAGGCGTGCGCCACCTCTTCCCGCTCGAACGGCTGGTCGTCGATGAACAGAAAGGTGTCGAGCCCGATGTTGAGCGACTTTGCGATCTGCGCGACGTTCTCGCCCTTGGCGTTCCAGTTGATCTGCGGATACAGGAAGTACTCGTCGATCCCCAGCGCCTGAAGGCGGGCCATGGCCGCGTCGCGGTCGTTGCGGCTGGCGACGGACTGCAGGATGCCGCGCTCGTCCAGCGTGCGGATGGCGTCGAGCACGCCCGGCCGCAGCGGCACGTCGCCGTCCTCCAGCAGGATGCCGTTCCACACGGTGTGGTCCAGGTCCCAGACCACGCACTTCACCGCCTTGGGCGGCCTGGCCGCCGCGGGGGCGCCGGTCTGCGGGATGTCGATCGTATCGGTCATCGTCGGGTCGCGTCTCACGAGTTCAATTTCAGGGACTTCGCGTAAACTTCGCCTGCTTCCGGCCGGGGCCGGGGGTGTACCGCACGAACGGCATCGAGCTGCGCCGCCGGGGTGCCCCTCCCCCGGCCCCTCCCCGTTCGTTCCTCACGGAGAGGGGAGAATTCGATCGCGCCGCGGACGGGGTCGGGCTGCGTCCGCGGGCGCCCCCACCGGCTCGCCTGGGCTCGCCACCTCCCCCAAAACTGCTGGGGGAGGTTGGGGTGGCCGATGGATCGGGGCTCGACGACCTGTATCGCACTGCGCCCGCCGGGGTGCCCCTCCCCCGAC
>NZ_DASWNM010000125.1:0-14840 GCF_036399255.1 Longimicrobium sp. | reverse complement strand
CCCCTTCACCCATTCACCCCATCACCCATTCACCCCATCACCCATTCACCCCATCACCCATTCACCCCATCACCCATTCACCCCATCACCCATTCACCCCATCACCCATTCACCCCATCACCCATTCACCCCATCACCCGTTCACCCCTTCACCCGTTCACCCCTTCACCCGTTCACCCCTTCACTCAGTCACCCCCCTCCCCTCCAGCCCCATCGCCTTGGCGATCAGTTCATACGACCGCACCCGCGCGTCCCAGTCGTGCGTCACGGTGACGATCATCAGCTCGTCGACGCCGTAGTGGGCGGCGACGCGGTGCAGCTCGTCGCGCACCTGCGCGGGGTCGCCGGCGATCATGCGGGCGCCGTCCTGGCCCAGGCGCGGCGGGGTCCAGTGCGGGCCCAGCTCCGCCAGCGCCTCGTCGGGCGAGGGGATGCCGCGGTCGCGGCCGTGCATGATGCGCGCGCCCCACAGCTCCAGGCTGGCCGCCAGCCGCTGCGCCTGGGCCTGCGTGTCGGCGCAGATCACGCCCAGCCCCACGCTGGCGGCGGGCGCCTCGCGCCAGGCGGAGGGGCGAAAGCGCTCCCGGTACGCGCGCACCTGCCCGGCGCCGTCCAGCCCGCTGATGAACTGCGCGAACGAGTACCCGCACCCCGCCTGCGCGGCGTAGAAGGCGCTGCTGCCGCCGGAGCCCAGCATCCACAGCTCCGGGAGGCCCGCCGCGCGAGGCATGGCGCGGACGCGGCGCCACGGGTGGCCGTCCTCGAACGCGTCGGCCAGCCAGCCGGCCAGGTCCTCCACCTGCTCGGGAAAGCGGTCGGCGTCGATGCGCCCGCGCCCGTACTGCAGCGCCAGCGTGGTGCGCGCGTCGCCCCCCGGCGCCCGGCCGATCCCCAGGTCGATGCGGCCGGGGAACAGCGTCTCGAGCATGCGGAAGTTCTCGGCCACCTGCAGCGGCGAGTAGTGCGACAGCATCACCCCGCCCGAGCCGACGCGGATGTCGTGCGTCACCGACGCCACGCGCGGGATGAGCACCGCGGGCGACGACCCGGCGAACGAGTTGGTGCTGTGGTGCTCGGCCAGCCAGTAGCGCGAGTAGCCCAGCCGCTCGGTGATCCGCGCCAGCTCCAGCGTCTCGCGCACGGCGTCGGCCGCGGTGCCGCCGGTGCGCACCGGCGACTGGTCCACCACTCCCAGCTTCAGTTGCATCGTGTCTCGTGCATCAGGTTCATCGTCCATCCCCCTAATCCGGAACGGTGGGACGGTGGCCGAAAGGGCGCGAGTCGTTTGCTCCGACAGCTGCGGTGCGCGCCCCTCCGGTAAAAGACACGTGTCACGCAGAGGAAGCAAAGGAGATGTTTTCCTCTGCGTTCTCCGTTCCCTTTTCGTGAGCCAAAGCCGCTCCTTCCCAGATTGCACGGGGGCGGCTGGAACGCAGCGACCCTCCCCGGAGGCCGGAGAGGGTCACTGGATGAACGGCCGAAGCCCACCCTACCGTGCGGCGGCTCCGCGCAGCGAGCGCACCAGGTCGGCGGCCAGGTCCTGCGTGTCTTCGGCGCTGGCGACGTTGGCGCCGGCGGGAAGGGCGGGCTGCTCCACCGCGCGCTTGCGGCGGGCGGCGTCCAGCACCGCCTCCGACTCCATCACCACCTGCCCCATCCCCCGGCGCTGCCCCTGCTCGCGGGCGGACTCGGCGGAGCGCTCGGCGCGCACCCAGTCGCGCAGGGTGCTGGCGCCGTGGGCCAGCTCCAGCAGCGCCTGCGGGGCCATCTGCAGCCGCTCCCACTCCGGCTCGGCCGCCCACACCTGCTCCCACGCGTCCTCGAAGCCCGCGCGGTCGCCCGCCGCCCCGGCCGCGCGCCCCACGTTGCCCGCGCAGATGATGCGCTCGCTGGGCTCGTGCAGGTGCGGCAGCACGGCGCGGAACACCTCCAGCGCCGGCTCGAAGCGGCCCTGGCTCATCCAGAAGTACGCCACGTCGTGCGCAAGCGCGGGGAGCTTGGGGTGCCGGGGTCCGTAAGCCCGGAACGCCAGCTTCGCCAGCTCCTGCGCCTCGATGGGCGGGCTGGTTTCCACGGCGATGGTGAACAGGTCGTGCAGCGCCCGCCCCTGGATGTCGCGCAGGGCGTGGCGGCGCGCCGCGCGCAGGCCGCGGATGTGAAAGCGCCGCGCGGCGGGGTAGTTGCCGCGCTGCTTGTACAGGTTGCCCAGCCCCAGGAAGGCCTCGGAGTAGCTGGCCCAGTCCTTGGCCTGCCGCCCCAGCCCCACCGCGCGGCGGAACCAGGTCTCGGCCCGGGCGCCCTCGTTGTTGCGGCGGGCGATCTGCCCCACGCGGAACGCCGCCCCCGCGTTGGTGGGCGACGCCAGCGCGGCCGCCGTGGCCAGCGCCACCGCCGTGGCCAGCAGCCCGCGCTGCTCGGCCCAGTCCGCCGCCTGGCGGCAGGCCGCCATTACCTCCGCCTCCTGCGCGCCCACGGGGTCCGACAGCACCGCCGCGGCGCCGCGCAGCCCCCGCTCCAGCGCGGGATCGGCTCCCACGGCCTCCATGGCCTGCTTGCGCGCGGCCGCCGCGCCCGCGGAGAACAGCCCTTCACGGTCCTCGGGGTCGGTGGCGGACCACAGCGCCACGTCACGGTACGTTTCCCACAGCAGCAGGCCGAGCGGTCCCTGCACCTCTTCCAGCACCTGCGCGCCCGCCAGGCTTTCGCCCCCGTGCACCAGCGCGGGAGGAACGTGCCAGCGCCAGCGGCGCCGGGGCTTGCGGGGGCGATTTGGCGGGGATGCTTCCATGTGCGTGTCGGCTCCGGACAGGTTGGTGGATCACGGCGAAAACCGCCCCGGGAGAGGGGTCGATCCGCCGCGAGCACAGGCGCCCGGCTCTCCGACGAGCCGGGTGGGCCGAATTGTGTTGCGATGGTGGATAGTATTATGGGCCCGACGTGATCCATTACGCCAGAGTTTTGAGTCGGAAGCACCCGCGCCACCGTTTTTTATGAACTTCATGGCTCATAAGGTGTTGTCGTGAAGAGATCGGTTCAGGACGTCCCGTTTTTGGCGTGGGAGTTGCCCCCCCCTCGCCCGCCCGGACGATCACGGAACAGGGAGGCGTGGATGAAGGTGCTGGTGACGGGGGGAACGGGCGTGGTGGGCAAGGCCGCGGTGGACCAGCTGCTGCGGGCCGGCCACACGGTGCGGCTGCTTTCGCGCCACGCCGATGACGACGCGCGGCAGTGGGCGTCGGGGGTGGAGCCGCGCACCGGCAGCGTGGGCAGCGACCAGGCCGTCGCCGGCGCGGCGGACGGGTGCGAGGCGGTGCTGCACGTGGCCGGCATCGTGGCCGAGAACCCCCCCGAGTCCACCTTCCAGGAGGTGAACGTGGAGGGAACGCGGCGCCTGGCGCACGAGGCGCGGCGGGCGGGGGTGCGGCGCTTCGTCTACGTCTCGTCGTACGGCGCCGACCGGGGCGAGTCCCCCTACCACCGCTCCAAGCTCGCCGCCGAGCAGGTGGTGCGCGCCGAGGCCCCCCCCGGGTGGCTCATCGTGCGCCCCGGCAACGTCTACGGCCCCGGCGACGAGGTGATCTCGCTGCTGCTCAAGCTGGTGCGCACCCTTCCCGCCATCCCCCTGATCGGCCTGGGCGACCAGCCCTTTCAGCCGGTGTGGATGGAGGACCTGGGGCTGGCGCTGGCCCGCGCGGTGGAGCGCGAAAGCCCGCGCGAGACGGCGGTGGACGTGCTGGGGCCCGACGTCACCACCATGCGCGGCGTGATCGAGCTGCTGGGCGGGATCACCCAGCGCAGCCCGGTGCTGGTTCCCGTCCCCGAGTTCATGGCCCGGATGGGAACGCAGGCGCTGGAGACGGTGGGGATCGACTTTCCCGTCAAGGAGGGCCAGATCACCATGCTCAAGGAGGGCAACGTCCTTCCCGAGGGCGCGGTGAACGGGCTCACCGAGACCTTCGGCGTGACCCCCACGCCGCTGGGCGAGGGGCTGGGCAAGCTGGCCGACGCGCTGCCGGAGATGCTGCCGTCCGAGGGCACCGGCACGCTGCACCGCCAGCGCTACTGGGCCGACATCCAGGGAAGCCGGCTGAGCCAGGAGGAACTGTTCGAGGTGGTGCGCACCGAGTTCTACTCGCTGGCGCCCAGCGGGCTGCTTGAGGTGGGGGCGGAGCCCGGCTCGCGCACGGCGATGGAGGAGGGCGCCACGCTGACGCTGGAGATCCCCATGCGGGGCCACATCCAGGTGCGCTGCGTGGACGTCAGCGACTGCACCATCACCATGGTGACGCTGCAGGGGCACCCGCTCTCCGGCGCCATCCGCTTCGACGTCACGCAGGTCGCGCCGGGGACGCTGCGCTTCGAGGTGCGCTCGTTCACGCGCTCGGCCGACCTCATCGACCGCATCGGCATGCGGACGTTCGGCAAGGTGGCGCAGCGGGCCACCTGGCGCGGGGTCGTCTCGGCCGCCGTGGACCGCAGCGGCGGCACCGCGCCGGCCGGGGTGGAGGAGGAAGAGACGGCGCTGCACGGCAAGGACGCCGAGGACGTGGAGAACTGGGTGGAGGAGGTGGTGATGCGGTTCCGGCGCGGGCAGTCGCCGGAGGTGGGTGAGGGTGAAGGGGTGAAGGGGTGAAGGGGTGAAGGGGTGAAGGGGTGAAGGGGTGAAGGGCGCGGTCCTCTCCCGCGGGGTTTTGCCGGGGAGGACCGGGGAGAGGGGCGCCGTACACGCTGTCGCCGTTGCGCGGCGTATCTGGACGGAGGGGGAGAACGGGCCTGCGTTTTCGGCTCAACGGAGCGGCGCGGCGGATAGGCGCCGTTGCAGACATTCCCTGGACGGAGAACGACGATGAAGAAGCTCTCGCTGAACGTCGAGGCGCTGAACGTGGAGACGTTCGAGACCAGCAGGCTGCAGGTGCCGCAGGGCACCGTGGCCGGCCACGCGCTGCGCACCTTCCCGGCCCCCGACTACACCTGCGCCTACCACTGCACCTGGTACCCGGGCACCACCTGCGAGTAGTCGCGCGCCCCGGATGCACGAAGACGGCCGGCTCCCCGCGCGGGAGCCGGCCGTCTCTTCATCTGCCGAATCATCTCCTCGAGCGCCTGCCGCAGCCACACCCGAGTCCGCCTTTGCCCGCTGTCCCCTATTCCCTATTCCCTATTCCCTATTCCCTGTCCCCTGCCGCGGATAAATCCGGTACTGCTCGCGCTTGCGCATCCACGCGGCCAGTTCCTCGTCCCAGCGGCGCTGGATGACGCGCGGGTCCTCGCCGCGGTCAAACGCCTCGCGAGCCCAGGTGGAGCCGATCATCTGCGTAAAGCCCGTGTTCATCACCCGGAAGCGCTCGGGGTTCTGCTTCTTGGCCTCGCTCAGCAGCACCAGCGTGGTCCAGACGGGGCGAAAGGCGCGGCGGTCGGTGACCTCGAGCCGCAGCGAGGTGAACGCGGTGTCGCGGTAGGTGGTGTAGACCGCCGGGTCGGCCGTGGGGCGAATCTGCTCGGCGACCAGCCGCACGCCGGGAAGGTCGTACTGCGCCACGGCCTGCAGCAGGCGGCCGGCGTCCAGCCACGGCGCGCCGAAGTACTCGAACGGGCGGTCCGTACCCCGGCCGGTGTGGACGTTGGTGGCCCCGTCCGCCAGCACCAGCCCGGAGTACAGCAGCTCCGCGCCCACCGAGCGGATGTTGGGGCTGGGACGCACGAAGGGCAGCCCCGTCTGGTCGAAGAACACGTCCGGCCGCCACCCCTCCGCCGGCACCACGTGCAGCCGCGCGCCCACGTTGGCGTCGCCGTTGAAGTAGCGCGCCACCTCGCCCGAGGTCATCCCGTGGCGCAGCGGGGTGGGGTAGTAGCCGGTGATGACCTGCGTGACGGTCTTGACCTCCATGTGCATCACCGGCCCCTCCGACACGTCGGTGATCGGGTTGGGCCGGTCAAGCACGATGAAGGGAATGCCCTTGCGCGCCGCCTCCTCGATGGCCATCGCCATGGTCCACACGAAGGTGTACGGCCGCGCGCCCACGTCCTGGATGTCGTAGACCAGCACGTCCACGCCCTGCAGCTCCTCGTCCGTGGGGCGCTGGGTGCGGTCGTACAGCGAGAACACGGGCACGCCGGTCCTGGTGTCGCGCCCGGCCGCCACCGTTTCGCCCGCCTCCAGGTCGCCGCGGATGCCGTGCTCCGGGCCAAAGAGGGCCACCAGGTTCACCCCGTTGCGCCGCAGGTAGTCCGCGGCGTGCTCGCCCTCGCGCGTGACGGCGCTCTGGTTGGTGATGAGCCCCACCCGCTTCCCCCGCAGCAGGTGCATGGAGTCGCGCACCACGATCTCCAGCCCGGGAATCACCGCCGTCTGCATGGCGGGCTGGGCCATGCCGCCCCCCGGCTGGGCCATGCCGCCGGCCGGGGTGCACGCGGGCGCGGCGCACAGCGCGACGAGGGCCGCGGCCAGGAGCGAACGGCGGACGGGAACGGCTGTCATGGGCATTCTGCGATTCATCGGGTGGCGCGCCGCCGCGGCGGGCGCGAGATGGCACGGTACACGCATCGGCGCGGGCGCAGCGCGCCGGCGGCCGAGGGCGCATGATGCTGCGAAAGGCGGGCCATGGGCCGCGCCGTCGCGACGGAGAACACACGGGGAGGCGGAGTGGCGGAGACGTATCGCCCGGCGCGGCCGGACGAGATCGACGTGGTGGCCCGGCTGGTGGCGCACAGCTTTCCCGCGCCCAACCGCGGCCACGAGTGGTGGGAGGACTTCCTGGTCAACGGACCCCACGGCGGGCTGGAGTCGCTGTGGGTGACGGAAGAGAACGGAAGGCTCATCGGCGCGTGCCAGCTGCTCTGGCTACGCCAGTGGATCAGCGGCGTGGACCTGCCCGTCACCGGCGTGGGCTCCGTGGCCATCGCCCCCACGCACCGCAAGCGGGGGCTGGCCACGCGCATGCTCATCGCCGGCTTCGAGCACGCCCGCGAGCGCGGCGACGTGGCCTCGGCCCTCTTTCCCTTTCGCGCGGCCTTCTACGAAAGCCTGGGATACGGCCTGGCCGGCGAGGCGCACCAGTACCAGGTGCCCCCCATGCTGCTTCCCGACGACAAGGCCGAGCGCATGCGCGTGCGGCTGGTGGACGGCGAGCAGGACGAGGCCGCCATGCGCGCCGTCTACCGCAAGGCCGCGCAGCGCCTGCAGACGGGGCAGCTGGACCGCACCGAGCGCAACTGGACGCACAGCTGGCGCCGCGACGACCTGGCGGCCATCCTCTACTGGAGCGAGAGCGGCGAGGCCGAGGGGTACGCGATCGTCCGCTACCGGGCCGACCTCCCCGTCGACCGCCGCTTCATCGAGGTGGAGGAGCGCGTGTGGCTCACCGACAGCGCGCAAACGGGCATCTACGCGTGGTTGAGCACGCTGGGGGATCAGTGGCGCGAGATCGTCTACCGCGCGCACCCGGAGGAGCACTTCGGCGACCGGCTGAGCGAGCCGCGGCTGCCGCTGCTCAGCGCGCCCAGCTGGGGGCTGTGGTTTCCCAGCGCCACCCTGCTGCGCGGCCCCATGTTCCGCATCCTCGACGTCAAGGAGGCGCTGGAGCGGCGGCGGCTGGCGACCACCGACCAGAAGCTGACCTTCCGGCTCGAGGTGAACGACTCACAGATCCCCGAGAACCGCGGCCCCTGGCGCGTGCACATGGAAGACGGGCGCATGGAGGTGCAGCCGTACACCGGCGGCCACGTGGACGCGGAGATGTATCTGCCGATCGATGCCCTGTCCCGCATCTTCATCGGCGCGGTGCCGTTCTGGCAGGCCGGCGGCAAGTCCGTCATCAACCAGCCCGGGGTGATCGACGCGCTGGACCGGGCGTTTATGGTGCCGAAGCCGTGGACGTTTGATCGGTTCTAGGGGGCGGAACTGCAGGGAATAAGGAATAGGGAATAGGGAATAGGGAATAGGGAATAGCGGGATGATGACGACGGCGGCGCGGTTTCGATCACCCGCGCGTTGCCGTCGCTGTCCAAAGAGCCGCGGATGATTGTGGGGCGGGGGATGATGACGGTCCGTTCGGCAATCCTGGGCGCCAGGCCCTGACTTCCTGAATCCGGCGGCGCTCCGCGAATTCCGCCGGATGAAAACAGGATTGTCATTCCGAGGCCCGGCCACGCTGCAATCGGACGATCACGCCGCGGGTTGCAGGGCCGAGGAATCTAGCCTCGGCGCGCGCGAGGTAGGACGCGGCAGCCCGCACGGTCGCCGCGGCGGCGAAACCGTCTGACAGGGCCCGTCACGGGCGTCGCGCCGGGGTGGACGCAGCGTCGTGATGCCGCGGCCACGATCCGCGCAGGCGGATTCTGCGCTTTTTCCGCGGCGAATTCATTCGTTCCCGGGCGGGGCGAACGGGGATTCCGGCGGCGCGTCCAATCGCCTGTGCGAACGTTGGACGGGGTGGAGATGGCGCGGGGATCGGGGTGATGGTGGACTTTGTGCAGTAACGGGGGAGCATTCGGCACGCCGGGGGCAGGCGCGGCCAGGGACAGACACACACGGGAGGCGGAAGATGCGGTGGAACCTGGGGGGGCGGCGGGGTGCGTCCGCCGCATGGATGCTGGCGCTGTCCATTGCGCTGGCCGCGTGCGGCGGCGGCGGTGACCAGAAGGGCGGCGCGCCCAGGGCCGGCGGCGCGGGCGACGAGGGGGTGGGCGCGGGACATCCCACCTTTACCGGCGCGGCCCCCGGCGGCACCATGATCTTTCTGGCCGAAGGCGACGCGGACGACCTGAACCCGCTCACCTTCGACAACACCCAGTCGTACCAGATCGTCCACCTGCTCTTTCGCGCACTGGCCCGGCGCGACAGCACGCTCAGCAACTACACGCCCGACCTGCTGCAGTCGTGGGAGCGCCCCGACAGCGCCACCCTCATCCTGAAGGTGCGCCCCAACCTCAAGTGGCACGACGGGCGCCCGGTGACCGCCGACGACGTGGTGTTCACCATCCAGCGGCAGCAGGACTCGGCCACCGCGTCGCCGCGGCAGGCGGACGTGGGGGCCGTGACCTCGGTGCGCGCGGTGGACCCGCAGACGGTGGAGGTCAAGCTGAACCGCACCGGGCCCAGCACCGTCAACGCGCTGCTGGAGGTGATCCCCGTTCCCAAGCACCTGCTCGAGAACGTGGACCCCGCGCAGATGCGCTTCAACGCCTTCAGCCAGAAGCCGGTGGGCAACGGGCTGTTCCGCTTCGGCAGCTGGACCAAGGGGCAGCAGATCATGGTCGAGGCCAACCCCGACGCCCCCGAGGGACGCCCCGCGCTGGACCGCATCGTGGTGCGCGTGGTCCCCGACGCCACCGCCCGCCTTACCCAGCTGCTGAACGGCGAGGGCGACGCCATGAAGGTGGCGCCCGAGCAGCGCGAGCAGCTGGCCAACGCGCGCGGGGTGCGGCTTGAGACGGCGGCCCAGGTGCGGCCGGGGTGGATCGCCTTCAACCAGCAGAAGGCGCCGGTGAACGACCCCGCCGTGCGGCGCGCGTTCCTGATGGCCATCAACCGCGAGCAGATCGTCCAGGCGCAGTTCGGCGAGCAGGGCACGGCCGCGCTGTCGCCCATCGCCCCCGGGCTGCGGGAGCACAGCGCCGACGTGCGCCCCATCCCCAGCGACCCCAACGGGGCCAAACAGCTGCTGGAGCAGGCCGGCTGGCGCGACACCAACGGCGACGGCATCCGCGAAAAGAACGGGCAGCCGCTGCGCATCGTGGTGGAGGTCTCGTCGTCCGACCAGATGCGCAAGGACATGCTGATCTTCATGCAGCAGCAGCTGCGGCAGGCGGGGATCGACCTGTCCATCTCCGAGATGGAGCGCGCCAGCTGGGTCGAGCGGCTGCGCGGCCGGCAGTTCACCGCCAGCTTCTGGGGGTGGGGATGGGGGCCGGGGGTGATGGGGCCCAACGCCGAGATGCTGTTCCACTCGCGCAGCATTCCCCCCAACGGCGCCAACTTCGCCGGGTACAGCAACCCGCGCGCGGACGCGCTCATCGACAGCATCCTGGTGGAGAACGACTCCACCCGCGCCCGCGGCATGTGGAAGCAGCTGGAGCAGCAGGTGATCGACGACGCGGTGTACGCGCCCATCTTCCTGGACCCCGAGTTCTACGCCGTCAACCAGCGCTTCGCCAACGTCAAGTTCCGCGGCCCGGAGTGGTGGGAGGACGCGATCTACTGGAGCATCCCGGAGAACCGCCGCCTGCCGAGGGATAGGGCGAGGTGAACGGGTGAACGGGTGAACGGGGCGTGCGACGGAGTGTCGCGCGCTCCGCTCGCGTAGCCGGTTGAAGCCCGCCGCTGGAAATACCAGAAGCCCCGTCCCGGCGACGCTCACGCGTCCCCGGCGGGGCTTCACCTGTGTACATCGGCTATCGCGAATTTGTCATTCCGAAGGAGCGCACCTCCATCACCCTGCCGATTCACAGGGGCCTGCGCGCGACTGAGGAATCTACTCTCCGAACTTCCGCGCCCGTCGCCGAGCCGCGGGCCCGTCCGCATCCCCACGTATCCGCCGGTGTCGCGGCACCCGTCCGGTCACGAGAATCCCGACGGTAGATTCCTCGGTCGCGCGCCGGGTGCGGTGGTCGGGGACGGTTCTACGCGGCGCTCCCTCGGAATGACAGATCCGCGCAGGGATGTGCGTGATGGAGGCTGAGGAAACGCGCAGGAGGTGTTTGCGACGTCCATACCCTCTCCCGCTTGCGGGAGAGGGTGCGAGCCTGGGCGAGCGGGTGAGGGCCCCCGCCGACGCAGCCGGATCTCAGTTCTGACTCCCGCACTCCCGCACTCCCGCACTCCCGCACTCCCGCACTCCCGCACTCCCGCACTCCCCTCACTCCCGCACTCCCGCACTCCCCTCACTCCCGCACTCCCCTCACTCCCGCCGGGTCGTGTCGCGCACGGGGTCCACGATGGGGATGTCGGCGAGGGGCGGGTTGGTGTAGCCGTGCTTCTTGTTCAGGTAGTACTCCGCCATCCGCGCGGCCACCGGCGCCGCCGCGCGCCCCCCGCTCTCGCCGAACTCCACGATCACCGCCACCACGATCTCCGGCTGGCCGCCGCGCGGGCCCGCGAAGCCCGTGAACCACGCGTGCGGCTTGCGGGGATCGGCCGAGTTCTGCGACGTGCCCGTCTTGCCGTACAGCTTGAAGCGGCGCAGCTCCACCGCGTGCGCGGTGCCTCCCGCCTCGATCACCGCCGCCATTCCCTGCCACACGGCCTGCAGCGTCTGCCGGCTCAGGCGCAGGTCCGTCTCGACCGGCGTCTCGCGGCGCAGCAGCATGTGCGGCGCGCGGGCCGTGCCGTTGCCCGCCAGCGCGCTGAAGAACTGCGCCATCCGCAGCGGCGTCTGCGCGTTGGGGCCCTGTCCGATGGACACGTTCATCACCTCGCTGGGCGGCGGCCGCCAGCCAAAGCGGTCCACGTACCAGCTCTTCCCCGTGGGAAACGTTCCCGTCCGCTCGCCGGGAATGTCGATCCCCGTGGGGCGGCTGAAGCCCAGGCGCGTTCCCTCCGCCGCCAGCACGTCCAGCCCCAGCCGGATCCCCAGCTGGTAGAAGTACACGTTGCAGGAGTTGGCGATGGCCTGGATGAGGTTCTGCGGGCCGTGCCCGTCGCGCTTCATGCAGCGCGAGTAGCGGCCGGCGTACGCCATCCCCCCCGTGCAGGCCACGGGCATCACGTACTCGGGGGTGATGACCCGCCGCTCCAGCCCCACGATGGCCGTCGCCAGCTTCCAGGTGGACGCCGGCGGGTAGATGCCGGCCACCGCGCGGTTCAGCAGCGGGCGCGCGGGGTCGCGGTTGAGCGCCGCCCAGTCGTGCGAGCGAATGCCGCCCACGAACAGGTTGGGGTCGTACGAGGGCGCCGAGTACAGCGCCAGGATCTCGCCCGTGGAGGGAACCATGGCCACGGCCGCGCCGCGCATTCCCGCCGGCCACACCTGGTGCGCGTAGCGCTGCAGGTCCAGGTCAAGCGTAAGCCGCACGTCGCCGCCCGCCCGCGGCGGCTGCTCGACCGTGGGGGCAAAGCGGCCCAGCACCTGCCCCCGCGAGTTCACCTCGATGAACTGCGCCCCCGGCTTGCCCCCCAGCGTGCGCTCGTACTGCCGCTCGATCCCCGTCTTGCCCACGTGCTGGCCCTGCACGTACCCCTCGAACTCCTTGCTCTGCAGCTCGCGGTCGTTGGCCTCGAGCACGTAGCCCACCACGTGCGCCACCGCCGCGCCGGCCGGGTAGCGGCGGATGGGCCGGCGGTCCAGCCGCAGCCCCCGCAGCGGCACCTGCCGCTCTTCCAGCCGCGACACCTGCTCGAAGCTCAGGCGCGGCGCTACCTGAACCGGCTTCCCCCGGCTGGTGCGTGCCCGGCCGATCACGTCGTGCACCGCGGCCGAGTCCAGCGCCAGCATCTGGGCCACCGGGGCCAGCCAGGCGCGGATGCTGTCGGCCGGGCCGGGGTCCACCATCAGGCTGTACCCCGTCACCGTCTCGGCCACCAGCTTGCCGTTGCGGTCGTAGATGGCGCCGCGGGGGGCGGGGATGGGAAGGACGTCGAAGCGGTTGTCGTCGGCGCGCAGGGCGAACTCGCCGTTGCGCACGATCTGCGTACGGAAGAACGCCGATCCCAGCGCACCCAGCATCAGCACGATGGCCAGTACCGCCCACAGCGAGCGCTGGCGGCGTGAATGCGGATGGAACGGGTCCGCGGGGCGAAGCGAAAGGTCCTGGTAGCGCGACATGCGGCAGGGCGGGGGAACTGCGTCGGGAAATCGACGTAAACTTAAGCGGAGGAACGTGTTTGCGCCAGACGGAACATCGTGCCGGGTGGCGGGTTGTACCCTGGGTGGCAAAGGTGCGGCACGCTGCATCCTTGCGCGGACGCGCCAGAACGCTACTTTTCCGGCATCCCCGCGCCACACGCGTCCGTTGTTTTCGTCCTGCCGCCCTCTGCGGCACACAACTTGACGTTATCCGGCGCGCATCCCAGCCCGATCCCGCGGAGATCCAGTACCTTCCACCGGCAATCTGCCGGCGGGCCTTCGCGCTCCGGAATCTGACAAAACGAAAAACTGCATGAGCCTTTCCGCCCAACCGTCCGCCGTGGCGCCCCCCGCCGGTGCGCCGCAGCCCGCCGCGGACGGCATCCTCGAAATTCTGCCCAGCGGCAGCGGGTTTCTGCGCACCTTCGCCAACGGCTACCAGGCCGCCGACGGGGACGTGTTCGTCTCGCAGTCCGTCATCCGCCGCCTGGGGCTGCGCACCGGCGACCGGGTGCAGGGCACCACGGGCACGCCGCCCGGGCGCGGCAAAAGCCCGCCGCTGGACGAGGTGCACGCCGTAAACCAGCTGGACCCGGCGCAGGCCCGCGGCCGCGCCGACTTCGGCAGCCTGCCGGCGTCGTACCCCGACGAGCGGCTGCGGCTGGAGGTCCTGACCGACGGCGACGGCAAGTCCCGCCGCGACTTCACCAACCGCATCATCGACCTCATCTCGCCGCTGGGCAAGGGACAGCGCGCGCTGATCGTGGCCCCGGCCAAGGCCGGCAAGACCACGGTGCTGCAGGCCATCATGCGGGGCATCCACACCAACTATCCCGACGCCGTCCTGATGGTGCTGCTGGTGGACGAGCGCCCGGAAGAGGTGACGGAGATGCAGATGCTGGGGATCGGCGACGTGATCGCCAGCTCGTTCGACTGCCCGGCCGAGCGGCACGTGACCGTGGCCGAGATGGTGCTGGAGCACGCGCGGCGGCAGGTGGAAAGCGGCCGCGACGTGGTGATCGTGCTGGACTCGCTCACCCGCCTGGCGCGCGCCTACAACACCACCGAGCGCGGCACCGGGCGCATGCTCTCCGGCGGCATCGACAGCGGCGCGCTCGAAAAGCCCAAGCGCTTTTTCGGCAGCGCGCGCAAGGTGCGGGGCGGGTCGGGAAGCCTCACGATCATCGCCACCGCCCTCATCGACACGGGGAGCCGCGGCGACGAGGTGATCTTCGAGGAGTTCAAGGGCACCGGCAACAGCGAGATCGTGCTGGACCGCTCGCTGGCCGACAAGCGCATCTTTCCCGCGATCGACATCGAGAAGAGCGCCACCCGCCGCGAGGAGATGCTCTTTCCGCAGGAGCAGCTCGACAAGATCTACCAGCTGCGCCGTGCCCTGCACTCGCTGGGCCCCGACGACGCGCTGAACCTGCTGCTGAAGCAGATGAACGACACGAAGAGCAACGACGAGCTCCTGGCGCGCCTGCGGTAGCTTTGGAAGTGCGTGAGTGCGTGAGTGCGTGAGTGCGTGAGTGCGTTAGTGCGGAAGTGATGATGACGAAGCGGCGGCCTTCCTTGGGGAGGGCCGCCGCTTCGGTGTTTGGGATGGATTGTCGTGCGGGATCGCGGGCTCGACGACGGGGATCGAACTGGCGCCCGACAGGCCCCCTCTCCCCCGGCCCCTCCCCGCTCGTTCCTCACGGAGAGGGGAGAATTCATCTCGCTCCGGCAGATGCCAACGTTGGCCGCTGGGACGAGGTCCGATACGCCGCAGGCACCTGCCCACACCGGAGAGCCACCAGCCCGCGAAGGCGGACTTCGTGTGGTTGTTGCAGCGAATTCATTCGCCATTGCCTGCCGAACCACTCCACGCCGTCCGACAAACGAAAGCCCCGCCGGCGGATTCGCTTGCGGGGCTTCGTGGATCGATCATCTTCCTCACGCACTCACGCACTCACGCACTCACGCACTCACGCACTCACGCACTCACGCACTCACGCACTCACGCACTCACGCACTCACGCACTCACGCACTCACGCACTCACGCACTCACGCAC
>NZ_DASWNM010000124.1:0-22288 GCF_036399255.1 Longimicrobium sp. | reverse complement strand
GCCGAGGATACGAGCTGCGTAGCGGTCGATGAGCATGGCAGTTTTCGCGAGCAGGTGAACAGGGTAAACACCATGCAACGAAACTCCGCCATGTCAAGCCCAACTCGTGTTTGGTTCCGGCTACGCCGGGTTAGGGAATAGGGAACAGGGAACAGGGAATAGGGAATAGCCGGCAATGGCGGGCCGGATGCCGCTCCTGCTGGCCCAGGTTCCGTGAGCAAGGGTCTGCGCAGCAGGTGGGGAACTCACACAGAGTCAGCAGAGTCAGCAGAGGTCATGTCCTCTGCTGACTCTGTGTGAGGCCAGATCTTTTCAGGGAGCTAATGGCGGTTGTCGATGAGCAGCCGCTGGAGCTCTGCGGCGTCCCGCGGGCTGAGCACGCGCGACACCGCCCCGCGCCGTGCCTGGGTCGTAATGACGCGCTGACCCAGGAAAATCGAGCCGCGGGGCACCGTGCCCTCGTAGAACACGGCGTTCGGCGCGCCCGGCCCACAGACGGTGCCCGGAAGGCGCGTCCATTCGCCAGCGTGCGAGCCCAGGATGGCCAGGATGCCATCGATCGCCGCGCGGTCCGTGATGGTGTGCGAGCCCTCCATCGTCACCACCTCCACCCGGTCCACGCCGGGCGGCGGCAGCTCCGGGCGGGCGTGGTGGACGCGATACAGCGCGTTCTCCGCCGCCAGCAACATCCCCATGGTGCCGAGCGCCCGCCGCAGCGCCCGCGCCAGCCAGGGCTTCATCGTCATTCGCATCCCCTCACTTCCGCGGGTTCACGGCTTCCATCACGCGGCGGTCAGCGGCTGGGCCATGGCGCGCCGGTGCCCAGCAGCCGCTGCAGCTCCATCGTCTCTTCGTGGCTCAGGGGACGCACGCCAAGGCCGCCCCCGGATGGAATGATGATCGAGCCCGAGCTCCACCCGAACCAGCGGCCCGCCTGATCGCCGCGGTAGAAGCGGGCGTTCGGCATTCCGGCGGTGCGAGCGTTCCGTACGCGCATCCATTCGCCGTCGCGCGAGCGGACGAACGCGACGACGCCGGCCACGCGCGCGGGATCCGTGACCTGGTGCGAGAACCCGTCCGGCGCCCACACCTCTACCCGGTCCACGCCGTCGGGCGGAAACTCCACGCGCGCGAACAGCGAGCGGTAGAGAAGGAACTGTCCGGCGAGCACCATCACCGCCAGAAGCAGCACCCGCCGCAGCGTCCGCGCCAGCAAGGGCTTCATCGTCATCCGCTCACCTCCTTCGATGGCCGGCGGACGGGACGTGCACGCGGCGCGCCATCCGTGGAGCGCTGGAGACGGAGCGGAGAGCTGTCGTGTCCGGCAGCGTGGCGCGCTGCCAGATCCTGGTTCCCCGCCGCCGCGTCAGGGGCCGTGATCCGGGTAGTGATCGGGCGGCGGTCCCCGGTGGCTCCCTGGAGGCACGGTCAGCAGCCGGTTGAGCTCCTCCAGCTCTTCGGGATCGGCGTCTCGCATCGCCTCGGGACCCTCCCGCGAGGGTGCCTGCAGAAAGTTCTTGCCCGCCGCAAACCATCCGACGGATTTGTCGCCGCGATAGAACGTCGCGTGCACGTGCCAGGGCGGCGGCGAGTTCCACCGTCTGGCCCAACCGGCAGGCCGTGCTTCGACATAGGCCCGGATACGGCTGATGGCCGCCGGGTCGGTGATCTGCTTGTTCCCGAGCGGCGTCGTATCGCCATCCACCATCACGTACACACGGTCCGCGTCCGCGAGCGGCTGGTCGACCCGCGCGGGCATCGGCCCGCACGCCGCCTGGACCGCGAGCCAGGCACCCGCGAGCATCAGCACGCCGGGCGGCAGGCGCCGCGGCCGGTGTCGCGTGCTCATGGGCGTGCGGGCACGCGTCCGGCGCGCACCATCCAGCGTTTCATCCTCATCCGTCCACCTCCTTCGACAGTAACCGGGTGATCACCAGCTTCTGAATCTGCTGGTGCCGGGGAGGGGTCAGGGTCCCAATCCGAGCAGCTGTTCGAACTCCGCCGCCTGGCCCCGGCGCAGCGGGAACACGGCGTAGTCCTGGCCGGCGGGGACGACGGCCACACTCTCGTTCCACATCACCCAGCCCCGCCACTGGTCGCCGCGGTAGAAGGTGGCGCGCGGCATGTCGCCGGGCCCGACGAAGCCGGGAAGGTGCCTCCACGTGCCATCCAGGGCGCGCACGAACCCGGCGGCGCGCGAAACCATCGCGGCGTCGTGGATCGGGTACGAAAAGCCATCCGCCGTGACCACCTCTACCCGGTCCACGTCCGCGGGAGGAAAATCGGGGCGCGGGGCCAGTGCGCGGTACAGCAGGGTCTGCGCGCCCAGCACCATCCCCGCCAGCAGCAGCGCCCGCCGCAGCGCCCGCGCCATCCAGGGTCTCATCGTCATCCCTCCGCCTCCTTGAGCAGTTGCCCGGCGATCACCACCGTCCGGATCTCGCTGTACAGCGTCTCCACGGGCGCGTTGCCGAATCCTGGACGACGCGCGGGGGCGAGGGAGCGCAGGGCTCAGCGCCCGCGCCCCGCGCTTCCCAGGAGGTCCGGTGAGACGCGGCGGTACCGCAGCCCCTTGTCCTTGTAGACCTGCAGCACGATGGAACCAAAGGCCGTACGCTCGAAGGGCGCCTGCCACACGCCGGTCTGGCTGGCGTCCCGCACGGAGCCGCTGTACTCGCGGACGGGAAAGCGATGGAAGGTGATGCTGGGCCCATTCCGCACGTATTCCCACCTGCCACGCACGACCAGCGTCTTTCCGCCATCGGGCGCATACACGAGCGTGTAGGTTCCGTCGGGCAGCACCCAGAGCGTGTCGGCCACGAACGGCCTGTCCATCTCGTACGTGCCCGGAGCGTCGTACGCGGCGGGCGCCGGGCCTCCGCAGGCAACGCACAGCAGCAGGGCGAGCGCGGGCCGGGTCACGTCCCGTCTTCCTTCAGCAGCTGTGCGGCGATGACCAGCTTCTGGATCTCGCTGGTGCCTTCGTAGATGCGCAGCGCGCGGATCTCGCGGTACAGCGTCTCCACCGGCGCGCCGCTCACCACGCCGCGCCCGCCGAACAGCTGCACGGCGGCGTCGATCACGCGCTGGGCGGCCTCGGTGGCGTACAGCTTGGCCATCGCCGCCTCGCGCGTGATGCGCTCGGCGCCCGTGTCGCGCGTCCAGGCGGCGCGGTACACTAGCAGCGCGCTGGCGTCCACCTCCAGCGCCATCTGCCCCAGCGCGGACTGCGTGAGCTGAAAGTCGCGCAGCGGCTTGCCGAACGCCTGCCGCTCGCCCGTCCACCGCACCGCCTCGTCCAGCGCGCGCCGCGCGAATCCCAGCGCCGCGGCGCCCACCGTGGTCCGGAACACGTCCAGCGTGCCCAGCGCCACACGCATCCCCGCGCCCGCCTGCCCCACCAGCGCGTCCGCCCCCACGCGGCACCCGTCGAACGCCAGCGTCCCCAGCGGGTGCGGCGCGATCACGTCTATGCGCTCGGTGACGCGCAGGCCGGGGTTGACCGCATCCACCACGAACGCCGCGTAGCCGCGCTCGCCGGCCTCGGGAAAGCGGGTGAAGACGACGTAGTGGTCCGCGATCCCCGCGTTGCTGATCCACGTCTTCGTCCCGTCGATTACGTACCCGCCGTCCGCCGTGCGCGCCGTGGTCTGCATGGCGGCCACGTCGCTCCCCGCGTCCGGCTCCGAGAGCGCGAACGCCGCGATCCGCTCCCCGCGCGCCACGGGCGGCAGGTAGCGCTGCTTGAGCGCGTCGGAGCCGAAGAGCGAGATGGGCCCGCTCCCCAGCCCCTGCATGGCGAACGCAAAGTCGGCCAGCCCCCACGCGCGACCCAGCGTCTCGCGCGCCAGGCAGAGCGATCGCACGTCCAGCCGCTCGTGCGCGCCGCCGTACGGCGCGGGGACGCACAGCCGCAGCAGCCCCGCCGCGCCCAGCCGCCGCACCAGGTCGCGGCACGCGGCGTCCACGTCGCGCTCGTCGTGCGGCGGCGGCGCGATCTGCTCGCGCACGAACGCCTCCAACTCGTCCGCGAGCCCGCGGTGCGCGTCGGAAAAGAACGGCCAGGTGAGGAAGGTGCGGTCGGGCATGCGGAAGAGTGCGTGAGTGCGAGAGTGCGTGAGTGCGTGAGTGGGCCCTGATGTTTGTTGTATCTTTGGTTGCGGACGCGCAGTCGCGTGAGCCGCCGCACACCGTCGGCCGCCGAGTCCGCGCAGGCGGACTTTGTGCCGTTGTAGCCGCGGTTTCAACCGCGCGGAACAGACCGTCAACAACGCCCACCTGCCGACACGCACATCCTGTGAAACCGTGCCGCAGTGCACAACGTAACCAGGCGGGGTTCGATGGCAACGGCCACGGAGCCCGCCGGCTCACCATCCTTCGATCTCTGATGACGTTCTCTGTACGGGCGGGACTTGCCGCCCTGTTTGCGCTCTCCCTGCTGGCCGATGCACCGCTGCCGGCACAGGCGGGCGCGTGCACCCTGGATGATGCGGACCGCGAGTGGATCCAGGGCGCGCTGGATGACTGGGACCACGCCAGCCGCGAGATCCTGCGCCTGGAAGCGCGGCCGCTGCCGTGGATGGTGTTCATCGACACCGCGTGCGCATGGCACGTGGCGCCCGACGCGCGCGGGGATGCGGATCTCGCGGCCACGCTGGCGCTGGCCGGCGCGCCGCTGCGCTTTCAGGGCGGCACGGCGGAGGTGCGCGGCGTGGCGCACGGCGGTGAGGTGCGGCTCCCCGGCGGACAGCGGGTGCCGGCCGTGCCGCTCTCGTTCGCGGCGCCGTATGGAGACGCGGGGGCCGCGTTCTTCGTGATGGGGATGCCCGCGGTGTGGAAGCGCGACCCGCGCCACGCGGCCGATCCCGGCTTGGCGTGGCTCATCCGCGCCGTGTTCGTGCACGAGATGACGCACACGCGCCAGGTGGGCTCCGTCGACCGGCGGATCGATGCGCTCGCCGCGCGCGTGCCGGACCCGGAGAGCCTGAACGACGACGTGATCCAGACGCGCTTCGACAGCGTCCCCGGCTTCCGCGCCGCCATCGACGCCGAGCGCGACCTGCTCTACCGCGCCGCCGCAGAGCCCGATCCCGCGCGCCGCCGAGCGCTCGCGGCGCAGGCGCTGGCGGGCGCGCGGGAGCGGCGCGCGCGCTGGTTCGCCGGCGCGGACGGCGTGTACGCGGAGCTGGAGGACGTTTTCCTGGGGATGGAGGGCGCGGCGCAGTGGGCGGCGTACAAAGTCGCACTGCGCCACGCCGGGCCGGACGCCGATCCCGCTACCGTGCTTACCCGCTTTCGCCGCGGCGGCACGTTCTGGTCGCAGGATTACGGGATGGCGCTGTTCCTGACGCTGGACGTGCTTCTCCCGGACTGGCAGGCGCGCACCTTCGCCGCCGAGCCCGCCTCCGTGTTCGCGCTGCTGCAGGAGGCGGTGCGGTAGCGTAGAACGACTCTCTGACCGGAAGGATCGCGCTCGTCGTGCGGCATCGGAGATCGAACTGCGCCAGCCGGGACCCTCACCCGCTCGCTCGGGCTCGCACCCTCTCCCGCAAGCGGGAGAGGGTATAACGTCGCGCCGGATTTGGGCGCGTTTCCCCCAATCTGTCATTCCGAAGGAGCGCACACCCGGGCCCTTCCGCTACTCCACAGCCGGCGCGCGACTGAGGAATCTACCGTCGGAATCTTCGTGATTCGTCGTCGTGCCCAACACTGGCGGCTACAGTCCGCGCAGGCGGACTTTGCGCCGTTCCAGCGGCGAGCTCATATCATTCGCTTCTGGAGGCGGACACAGTTGATTTCGGCCCAAGCCCTTCCTGTGCATCCCCTTCCTCTGCCGCGCGGCCACCACGGGCTTTGTCCTACGGTTGTGTGGCCGCGGCTTTGGTGCAGGCTGCCGCGTCTGCCTTCGAGCAGGCGGCGGCTAGATTCTTCGGCCCTGCGACCGGCGGTGCGAGAGGCCAGTTCCGCGTGGCCGGGCCTCAGAATGACATTGCCGTTCCGTTACTTTCGCACTTTCGCACTCAATCAGTTCCCCTCGAACACCGGCTTCTCTTTCGCCGCGAAGGCGCGGTAGGCGCGGGCGAAGTCCTCGGTCTGCATGCAGATGGCCTGGGCCTGCGCCTCGGCTTCGATGGCCTCGTCCACGCCCATCGACCACTCCTGGTGCAGCGCGCGCTTCGTCATCCCGTGCGCGAAGGTGGGGCCCGTGGCCAGCGACCGGGCCAGCGCGTGCGCCTCGTCCAGCAGCGCATCCGGCTCCACCACGCGGTTGAAGAAGCCCCAACGCTCGGCCTCGGCGCCGTCCATCGACCGGCCCGTGTACAGCAGCTCGCTCGCGCGCCCCTGGCCAATGATGCGCGGCAGGAGTGCGCACGCGCCCATGTCGGCGCCGCTCAGGCCCACGCGGGTAAAGAGGAACGCCACCTTGCTGCGCGCCGTCCCCAGCCGCAGGTCGCTGCTCATCGCCAGGATGGCGCCCGCGCCCGCGCACACGCCGTCCACCGCCGCGATCACCGGCTGCGGGCAGGCGCGGATGGCCTTTACCGTGTCGCCCGTCATGCGCGTAAAGGCGAGCAGGTCGTCCATCCGCCCCTCCTCCTTCATGCGCACCAGCGGCCCGATGATCTCGTGCACGTCGCCGCCCGAGCAGAAGTTGCCCTGCGCCCCCGCCAGCACCACCACCTTTACGTCCGTGGCGAACGCCAGCTGCCGAAAGGTGTCGCGCAGTTCGGCGTAGCTCTCGAACGTCAGCGGGTTCTTCCGCTCCGGCCGGTTCAGCGTGATGGTGGCGACGGGCCCATCCACGGCCCACGCAAAGTGCTGGGGGCGAAAGTCGGCGGCGCGGAGCTTGGTCGTCATTCGATGGAAGTGCGTGAGTGCGGTAGTGCGTGAGTGCGGTAGTGCGTCAGCCGTCGAGCGTCAGTTGCCGAACGCCAGGTTGAGCGTGAGCATGGGTGCGGGATCGAACTCGCCGGTGGGAACGCGGACGTAGCCACCGACGGCGAAGCCCACGTAGCCCACGTTCGCCTGTGCATCGAAGCCCACCCAGGTGCGGTCCGGGCCCACGAGCCAGGGATCGCCCCAGGTGCGCAGCACGCTGAACTGCCCCCGCGCCGTCATCCCCAGCCCGCCGTGCGTCGTGCGTCCCACGCGCACGGCGCCCCCGCCCAGGCCGGGCTCCACGATCAGCGACCAGCCGGTGTAGCCGCTCTCGAACCGCTTTCGCGGCACCCCCACGCCCACGTAGCCCGAGAGCTTCTGCGGCCACCCCACCCGCACCCCGCCGATCATCTCCAGACCTCCGCCCCGAGGCGCCTCCGGCACCGTATCCGCCTGTGCCGCCGCGGGCACGGCGGAGAGGAGGACGGCGGCGAACACCAGGAGCAGAAGCCGGTAAATCAACCCGAGCATGGATCCCCGCTGATCTGATGGTCGAGCGCAGCCCCGCGCGGTTTGCGGGGCTTCCCGCTTTTCCAGCCGCGGGTTCACCCGCCCGGGTACGAGACGTCGGTAACGCGCCCTCGCCTCCCGCGCACCGGCCGCCGACGCCGCCCGGGGCCGTCCGGGGCGAATGAATTCGCGGCTGGGAAAACGCGATGTCGCCCTGCGCCGACGGGTGTGTGCCGGATTCACGCGGCGGTGTTGCGGTCGAGCCCCGCGCGGTTTGCGGGGCTTTCCGCTTTTGCAGCCGCGGGTTCACCCGCCCGGGTACAAGGCGTCGGCAACGCGCTCCCGCTTCCCGCGCACCGGCCGCCCGGGCCGTCCGGGGCGAATGAATTCGCGGCTGGGACCACGCGATGTCGGCCTGCGCCGACGGGTGTGTGCCGGATTCACGCGGCGGTGTTGCAGTTGAAGCCCCGCGCAGTTTGCGGGGCTTTCCGCTGTCGTTGCGGCGAGTTTACTCGCTCCCGCAGCCGCCGCGCTCCCTCACCCCGCCATCACCTCGCCGCCGGCCACCGGAACCGCCTGCCCCGTCACCGCGGCCGCGTCGGGCGAGCAGAGCCAGGCGACGGCGGAGGCCACCTCCTCCGGCCGGATCAGCCGCCCGATCGGCATCACGCGGGTGATGGCCTTCGTCGCCTCTTCCTCCGTGCGCCCCGCGTCCACCAGGTTCCGGATGGCGGACGCGGCCATGTCCGTGTCCGTGTAGCCGGGGCACACCGCGTTGACCGTGATCCCCTTCTTTGCCGTCTCCATCGCCAGCGCGCGCGTCATCCCCACCACGCCGTGCTTGGCCGCGCAGTACGCCGCCGTGTGGCTGTAGCCCTTGAGCCCCGCCGTCGACGCGACGTTGACGATGCGCCCGGCGCCGGCTTTCAGCATCGCGGGGAGCACCTGCTGTGTGCACAGGAAGGTGCCCGTCAGGTTTACGGCGATCATCCGGTCCCACGTCTCGCGCGTGGTGTCGGTGAACGGCACGCCGGCGGACTGGCCGGCGTTGTTCACCAGGATGTGCGGGTCGCCCGACGCCTCGCGGATCTGGCGGAACGCGTTCACCACCGACGCCTCGTCCGTCACGTCGCAGACGATGAACTTGGTCTCCACCCCGCGCACGTCGTTCATCATCGCCGTGCGGGCGGCCAGCTCCGCGCGGTCGCGCCCCAGCAGCACCAGGCGCGCCCCCGCCCGCCCCAGCGCCTCCGCGATCGCCGCGCCGATGCCGCGGCTTCCGCCCGTCACCACCGCCAGCCGCCCCCGCAAAAGCCGTCCGTCCGTCATCGCGCGCTCAGATGGTGGAGGTGCCCAGCATCTCCTGCTGGCGCTTCAGGCTGCGCTCCAGCTGGCTCTTGCCGCTCAGGTACTGGTTGGGCCAGGGCTGCTCCGTCCACCCCAGCTGCGCCGCCGCGTGCAGCGTCCAGTGCGGGTCGGCCAGGTGCGGCCGGCCCAGCGCGCACAGGTCCGCGCGCCCCGCCGCGATGATGCCGTTCACCTGGTCCGCCTCGGTGATGTTGCCCACCGCGATCGTCGGCACGCCCGCCTCGTTGCGGATGCGGTCGCTGTACGGTGTCTGGAACATGCGCCCGTACACCGGCCGCGCGTCGGGCGTGGTCTGCCCGGTGCTCACGTGGATGATGTCGACCCCCGCCGCCCCAAAGGCGCGCGCCACCTCCACCGCCTCGTCCGGGCTGATCCCCTCCTCGACCCAGTCCGTGGCGCTGATGCGGACGGATAGGGGGCAGTCTTCCGGCCACACGTTGCGCATGGCCCGGAACACCTCCAGCGGAAAGCGCAGCCGGTTCTCCAGCGATCCCCCGTACTCGTCCGTCCGCCGGTTGCTGATCGGCGTGATGAACGACGACAGCAGGTAGCCGTGCGCGCAGTGCAGCTCCACCATGTCGAAGCCGGCGTCGCACGCCATCTCCGCCGCCTGCACGTGCTGCCGGATGACGAGGTCCATGTCGGCGCGCGTCATCTCGCGCGGCACCTGGTTGCGCGGGCCAAAGGGGATGGGGGACGGGCCCATCACCTCCCACGCGCCCTCCTCCAGCGGCTCGTCCATCCCCTCCCACATCAGCCGCGTGGCGCCCTTTCGCCCGCTGTGGCCCAGCTGCAGGCAGATCTTCGACCGCCCGTGCGCGTGCACGAAGTCCGTCACCCGCCGCCACGCGTCCACGTGCTCCGGCGCGTACATCCCCGTGCATCCCAGCGTGATGCGCGCCTCGGGGCTCACGCACGTCATCTCCGTCATCAGCAGCCCCGCCCCGCCCAGCGCGCGCGAGCCCAGGTGGACGAGATGAAAGTCGTTCGGCACGCCATCCACCGACGAGTACATGTCCATCGGCGAGAGCACCACCCGGTTTTCCAGCCGCAGGCCGCGCAGGCGGAAGGGGGTGAACATGGGGGGCGGGGGCGCCTCCGGCTCCTGCCCGCTGGCGCGCGAGGCGAACCACCGTTCCACGCCGCTCAGGTAGGCGTGGTCGCGCAGGCGCAGGTTCTCGTGGCTCACCCGCTGGCTGCGCGTCAGCAGCGAATAGGCGAACTGCGGCGGATCGAGGTTGATGTAGCGGCGGACGTTCTCGAACCACTCCATGCTGTTGCGCGCCGCGTTCTGCAGCCGCAGCGCATCCGTCCGCCGCTCTTCCTGGTACGCCTTGAGTGCGGAGGGAAGATCGTTCTGCTGATGGAGGATGCGGGCGAGCGCGATGGCGTCTTCCATCGCCAGCTTGGTCCCGCTGCCGATGGAGAAGTGCGCCGTGTGCGCCGCGTCGCCGATCAGCACCACGGGCGCGACGTCGCCGTCCGCGTGGTGCCACTGCTCGTTGGATACGCGCGTGAAGCGAATCCACGGCGAGCGCAGGTGGGGGGCGTTGGATTCCAGCGGATGCCCGTCCAGCCACGGCGCGAACATCCGCTCGCACGCGGCCACAGTCTCCGACTCGTTCATGGCGTCGAAGCCCGCGTTCTTCCACGAGCGCTCGTCGCACTCCACGATGAACGCGCTGTGGGCGGCGGAGTAGCGGTAGGCGTGGGCCTGAAAGACGCCGTGCTCGTTCTCGACGAACAGGAAGGTGAAGGCGTCGAACAGCTTCGTGGTCCCCAGCCAGCAGAACGGCGCGTGGCGCACGTCCAGGTCGGGTTTGAAGTGTTCCGCGTACTTCCCGCGGATACGGCTGTTCACCCCGTCCGCCGCGACGACCAGGTCCGCGCCGCCCAGCCCCAGGTCCGGCAGCCTCGCGTCATCCACCATGTTCCAGCCAAAGCGCAGTTCCACGCCCAGCTCGGCGGCGCGGTCCTGTAGAATGCGCAGCAGCGTCTTGCGGGCGATGCCGCTGAAGCCGTGGCCGCCGCTGGTGATGACGGCGCCGCGGTGGTGGACGTCGATGTCGTCCCAGTGCGCGAACTCGTCCTCGATGCGCGCCGCGGTCGGCGCGTCGGCCTCGCGCAGGTAGCCCAGCGTCTGGTCGCTGAACACCACGCCCCAGCCGAAGGTATCGTCGGCGGCGTTGCGTTCCAGGACGACCACCTGGTGCGCGGGGTCGGCCTTCTTCATCAGCAGGGCCAGGTACAGCCCGGCGGGCCCCCCGCCGATCACCGCCACCTTCACGCGCGCTCCTCCGCTCTCCGTGGTCCGTCCATCCCGTCTGCCGGAGTGCGCAGTCTACGCGCCGCGCGCGGGCGAGGGAAGGGCGGGGGGCGGGTTGCCGGCATCATCGCGTGCCGCGGGCGCCCCCTCCGCTCGCCTGGGCTCGCACCTCCCCCGAAACTGCCGGGGGAGGTTGGTTGCCGAGGGGATGGAGGTGAGACGAAGAGCATCGAACTGTGCCCGAGAGTGGCCCCCTCTCCCGGCCTCTCCCCCGCAAACAGCGCGGGAGAAGAGGTGACGCGCACCGAATCTCCGGTGTGCCTCGGGAGGAACGACGCGATCACAGCCTGTCGAAGCGGGACCGAATTCTCCCCTCTCCGTGAGGAACGAACGGGGAGGGGCCGGGGGAGGGGCCCCGTCGGGCGCCAGCGTGATTCCTGTCGCCGATCCGCGATCCCGGCCCTGCAGTCCGCGCAGGCGGACTTCGCGCTTTCCCAGCGGCGAATTCATTCGCTCCTGGGAGGTGGGCGAGTAATGCGAGCCCGGAGGGGGCGCCCGCGGGTCGCGAAAAACCCTCTCCCAGCAACCACTGGAGAAGGGCGCCCATCCCATCGATCCACGAAAATCGTCCCGCCCTTACGCCGCCACCGGCACCACCGCCTTCGCGGGCAGCAGGTGGGCGATGGAGTTGGCGTAGTAGCGCAGCATGGGGAACTCCGCGGGGTTGGCGGCAAACAGGCCGTCGGCGTCCAGCACCAGGTGGCGCATCGTCAGCATCCGCAGCCCCACCGTCACCGCGTAGTCCATGTCCTGCCGCGGCACGTACACCCGCCCGCCCCCCGCCTCCACCTCGTCCACCAGGTCCGCCACGCACCCCTTGATCTCCAGCTCGCTCATCTGCGCCGCCGGGTCGCGCAGCAGCACCGTCGACACCAGCGACACGGGGAGCACCGGGATCACCCGGCCCACCTCCTCCATCAGCGCGGCGCCCAGCTCCGCCACCGTCTCCTGCCGCCCGTCGCGCCCCATCTGCCTGAAGTCCACCCCGTGCTCCGCGCACCAGCGGCGCATGGACACCGGCGTGCCAAAGTTGACGCACGCGTAGCCAAAGCGGCGCCACTGGCTGCGGATCATCAGCAGCAGGTTGCGCCCCACGAAGCGCATGGTGTTCGCCAGCGCCCGGATCGTCCCCACGCGCGGTTTGGTGCCGTTCCCGGAATCCAGCAGCAGCGTGCGGTCTTCCAGCGTGCGGTCGTAGTTGATGCCCACGGGGACGAACACCAGGTCCCGCTCGCCCGCCGGGTCGAAGCCGCGCAGCATGTAGTCCAGCAGCCCCAGCTTGGGTGGGCGCAGCGCCCCGTCGCGCGACAGCCCGCCCTCGGGATACACCGCCTGCGTCACCCCGGCGGCGGTGGCCATGGCCACGTAGCGCTCCAGCACGCGGCGGTACAGCTCGTCGTTGCTGCGGCGGCGGATGAAGTACGCGCCCATGGAGCGGATGAGCTGCTGCAGCGGCCAGATGCGCGCCCACTCGCCCACCGCGTAGCTGAGCGCCGCCCGCCGCGCGGCCAGGTAGCCCACCAGCACGTAGTCCATGTTGCTGCGGTGGTTCATCACGAACACCACCGTGCTGCCGCGCTCGATGCCGGCCAGCCCCTCTTCGTCGCTCCACCCCAGGCGTACGCGGTACAGCAGCCGCGCCACCCGCCGCGCGAGCGCGTAGCCAAGGCGAAAGTACAGGTAGGCGTTGAAGGCGGGGACGATCTCCTTGGCGTACCGCTCGGCGCGGGCGGTGGCCACGGCCAGCGGCACCCGGTGCTCGTTGGCGTGCTCGCCCACCGCCTGCACCACGCGCGGGTCACTCATCAGCCGGTCCACCAGCACCTGCCTGCGCGCCAGGCGAAAGGGCTGGATCTCGATGGGCAGCTTGCGGTTCACCTCTTCCAGCACGCGCAGGGTGCGCTGGCGGATGAACCAGCGGGCGCTGGGCACCATCAGCCGGTCCAGCAGGCACACCAGGGCCAGCAGGACCAGCGCGGCAAACTGCCAGGTGGCAAGGGTGATGCTGCCGTTCATGGGGCGCGGCGGAGAGGGCGGATGACGGGCGTGGATCCCAATCTATACTCGCCGGGCGGCCGATCCACCAACAAAAAACGGGATGGGCCGCGCCGCCGGCCCGTCCCGTTCGCGCGGAGTGTGGCAATGCGCCCGGATCAGCCGGCCAGCTTTTCCAGCACGCGCAGGGCGATCAGGTTTTCCAGCTGCTCGCGGGAGTGGCACTGGGCCATCAGCGCGTTGGCGCCGTCGTTGTTGCGGGCGTACGCCTGCGCGGTGGTTTCCAGCCGCGCCGTGCCCGGCGTGCCGCCCGGCTGCACCGTGGTGCGCACCGTCAGGTGAATGGTGTGCGTCGCCGCGATCTGGCTGCCGAACTGCCCCCGTCCGCAGTCGAAGAAGCGCGTGGCCGGCTCGCCGAACATGCGGCGCGTAAAGCGCAGCGTGGGGCTGGTGACGGTCAGGCTGGCGCCGTCCGCCGTCCCCTGCAGCCCGATCTCGCGGTACACCTCGGGCAGCGCCTGCCACACCCGCTCCACCGGGGCGCTCACGTCGTGCTTCAGCGTCCGCGACTGTCCGGTGGTGCTCACGTGGAATCCGTCGCCCGTGGAGACAACCTGCGCCGTCTGGTCGCCGCCGCCGGCCGGCACGCTCCCCGTGTCCCCCGGCGAGGTCGCCGCCCCGCAGGCGGAAAGCGTCAACAGGCTGGCGGCAAAGATTCGGCGCATGCGGACCATCGCGGTTCGGGTGGAGCGGATGGGTGAGGCGGAGCAGGATCGCTGGATACGGATACTACCCGGAGAACGCAGGATCTGCCAGCCGCGGGACACGGCGGATCGGGGAGGATGGGCCGGCGGGGATCGGCGGGTGGGGATCGGCGGGTGGGATGATCAGGATCGTCCGCCGCGCCTGCAGGATGACACGCAGAGAGGTGGGCCGTCCCGCGCGCCGGCCCGGGCGAATGAATTCGCGGCTGGGAAAACGCGATGTCCGCCTTCGCGGACGGGTGTGCGCCGCACGGATGCCGCGGTTCGCGGTTGAAGCCCCGCGCGGTTTGCGGGGCTTTCCGCGGTTGTTGCGGCGAGTTTACTCGCTCCGGGGACGGTGCCGCCAACACCGCCCCGGGCGAATGAATTTGCGGCCGGGATAACGCGATCTCCGCCTTCACGGACGGGTGTGCGCCGCACGCATGCCGCGGTTCGCGGTTGAAGCCCCGCGCGGTTTGCGGGGCTTTCCGCGGTTGTTGCGGCGAATTTACTCGCTCTCGCTGGCCGGCGGATGGGGGCTCCCTCAGCCGCGCTCTTCCAAGGGCGCGGGACCGCCGTGCTCGGCGGTGGCCAGGCTGGGGGCGTACTCCATCAGGAAGCGGTGCTGAAGGAACGCGGCCAGCACGCCGCCCAGCAGCGGCCCCGCCCAGTACGCCCAGTGGTCCGCCCACGCGCCCGAAACCAGCGCCGGCCCAAAGACGCGCGCCGGGTTCATCGCCGCGCCGGTGATCGGGCCCGTCGCCATGATGTCCAGCGCCACGGTGAGCCCGATCGCCAGCGGGAAGACCGACCTGGGCGCGCGGTGGTCCACCGCCGTACCAAAGATCACCAGCACCAGGAAGAACGTCGTTACCACCTCCACCACCATCCCGCCCACCGGCTTTACCAGCGGCGCCATGGCCGGCGTGCCCCGCTCCACCACCTCGAGCCCGAACAGCCACGCGATCAGCAGCGAGGCGAGCGCCGCGCCGGCGATCTGCGCGCCCACGTACTGCGCGCCGCGCACCGGCGTCATTCGCCCCGTGGCCACGAAGCCCGCCGTCACCGCGGGGTTGAAGTGCGCGCCGGAGATGGCCCCCAGCGCCGCGATCATCACCGCGATGGTAAGCCCGTGCGCCAGGGCGATGGTCACCAGCGACGCCGTGCCCTCCGCGCCGCTGATGGCGTCCACGTTGATGGCCAGAATGCCCACGAAGCAGAGCGCAAAGGTGCCGATGGCCTCGGCCGTCAGCGCGCGGGCGGGAGTCTCGTTCATGTCCGGGTTTCGATGGGTCGTGGTTGGGTGGACCGCGGAAGGGTGGGACGCGCGCACTCTACCCGCGCTCCTCCACCCCGTCAAGCATTGCGTGCCCGCGCGGCAGGTCGTTTTCCGTTGGATGGAGCGCGTCCCCGGACCGTTGCACTCGTCCCGCGGAGCGCCAGGACCGCATCCGCACCAGACCGTTACGGAAAATCGTTACACGCAAATGGCTGGCACTTGTGATGCGAGAGTATTATCGATTGAGAAACGGGATGGTAACGGCCGGGTCACCGGGTGATGACCCGCATCCACCTCCTGCCCCCAAGGGACCCCGCCATGACGCTTCGACCCTCCATCATCCTGCTGGCCGCCCTGCTGGCGCTGCCGGCCTGCTCGACCACCGCCGCCGGGGGCGCGGGCGGGCGCCAGGCGCTGCTGAGCGACGGGCCTACCGCGCCGGGCCGCCCCTGCCGCGTATCGCCCGCGCCCGCCAGGCTGCCGTCCGCCGCGGCGCTGGTCGACAGCGCGGCGCTCACCCAGGCGGCCGTGGCGCTGTGGCGCGAGGCGGGCGCCCCGCGCGGGCACGTGCTGCTGGCCATGGCCTACGAGCGCGACGGCACCAACGTGCGCCGCGACCTGCTGGAGCACCGCCTGCCGCAGGAGCTGGCCGACACGCTGCAGAAGCTGGTGTTCGCCCACCGCCGCGCGGCGGAGCCCGCGGAGCACGACTGGGGCGTGCGGCTGCGGATGGACTTGGACGAGGAGCCGGTGCTGCGGGTGGGGCGCCGCGAAGTGTGCGCGGCGCACCCGCGCGACACACGGGTGGCGGGAGGCGCCCTTGGCGGCGCCGCCTTTGGCGACGTGCGAGAGCGCGAGGCGGTTTCGGGGCTGCTGCCGTCCACGCCGGGCGGAGCGGGGACCGTGTGGGTGCGGGTGGCGCTGGACGCCGGCGGCAACGTGACCGAGGCCCAGCTGGAGCGCACGCTGGCCCGCGGCACCTGGGAGCGGCGGGTGATCAGCTACGTGCGCGCCATCAGCTTCGTCCCCGCCACCGAGGACGGCTGGCCCGTCCCCGCGCAGATCACCTTTCCGCTGCGCCTGAGCGGCGGCCGCTGAGGGCGGCGCGGGGCGCGGGAACCGGCGGACCCTTTTCAATCCGCCGGTTCCCGCGTATTGTCCAGCATTCGCCGTCCGACGCCACGCCGAGTTCCGCCCCGGTCCGCGCCCTGGCGTCCGCCTTCTGCCGCGGACGCGTTGCGCCGCCGCCCTGCCGCACCCCTCCCGGAGCGCCGTCCCGTATGAGGCTCGCCACCGCGATCGCGCTGGTTCCGGCCGTGCTGCTCGCGTCCTGCCTGGGCGTGCGCCGCGGGCCGCCCTCGCCCGCGGGCTACCCCGAGGCCACCTCGCTGCTGGGTGCGCCGCTGTACGCGTCCGAGCAGCCGCTGGAGCGACGCCAGCGGCTGGAGGCCAACCTGTCCCAGGCCTACGCCGGCTACGAACGCAACCCCGACGACGCCGAAGCCATCCTCTGGCTGGGGCGCAGCGTGGGGTTCCTGGGCCGCTACCGCGACGCCATCGGCATTTTTTCCGAGGGCATCCGCAAGCATCCCGACGACCCGCGCATGTACCGCCACCGGGGCCACCGGTGGATCACCGTGCGCGAGTTCGACCTGGCCGCGCGCGACCTGGAGCAGGCCGCCCGGCTGCTGCGGCGCCACCCCGACGAGACGGAGCGGGCCAGCCCGCTCGACACCGCCGGTGCGCCGCTGGCCACGCTGCACTTCAACGTGTGGTACCACCTGGGGCTGGCGTACTACCTGCGCGGCGACTTCGTCCGCGCGCAGTACGGATTTCGCAACGCGCTGCTGGTGTCCACGCACGACGACGCACGCGTGGCGGCCATCGACTGGCTGTACATGACGCTGCGGCGGGCGGGGCGCACGGAAGAGGCGGCCTCCGTCCTGGAGCCGGTCACGGCCGAGATGAACGTGCTGGGCCAGCAGTCGTACCAGCGGCGCCTGCTGATGTACCGCGGCGTGATCCCCCCCGACTCGCTGCTGCGGCCCAACGGGGGCGATGCCACCACGCTGGCGACGGAGGGGTACGGGGTGGGCAACTGGTACCTGTACAACGAGCGCCCGGACCAGGCGGAAGAAATCTTCTGGCAGGTGACCTCCGCCGAGAACTGGACGGCGTTCGGCTACATCGCCGCCGAGGCCGACCTGCGCCGCCTGCTGCGCCGCCGCCGCCGGTAAGAGACCCGCCTGACAGAGACGCGGGTGACGCGGAGAGAGCACGGAAGAACGCGCTCTCTCCGCGTTTCTGCTGCCGAATCCGGGAAAACGACACCTTCCGGGGTACAGAGGAACAGAGTCAGACAGAGGAACCAAGCTGGATTCAGCTCGCTTTCTCTGTCTGGCTCTGTTCCTCTGTACGATGATTCTTTTTCAGGATCGGACTCGGATGCTACGATGGGTTTTCGGGACTGGAGTTCAGGATCGGGATGGGGATCGGCCGGCGGTGTCGGGCTTCACCCTCTACAAAGGCTGACGGACATCCTCTATATTCGTCGCATTCCCATTTCCGGGCGCCGCCGGCCGCCGTGCCGCGCGCACCGCGAGGCGAACGCCGCCGGCACCCCCGGCGGCGTTTCTCGCGCCGGAGCCACGTTTCCGAACCGACCCGAGCCCAGCCCCCATGCGAGTCCGCAGCCGTACCCTCGCCGTCCTGGCCGCCGTTCCGGCGCTGCTGGCGGCCACCGTCGCCGCCGCGCCGTCCGCGCGCCTGTCCGATGCCCCCGGCGCCGCGCCCGTGCGCTGGCAGATCGACCAGAGCCACTCGGAGCTCACCTTTCGCATCCGCCACCTGGTCAGCCGGGTGAACGGCTCGTTCAACAGCTGGGGCGGCACCATCGTGGCCGACCCGGCCAGCCTGGCGGGCGGCTCGGTCTCCGTCGACATCCAGACGGCCAGCATCGACACCAACAACGAGCGCCGCGACACCCACCTGCGCTCGGCCGACTTCTTCGACGCCGAAAGCCACCCCGTCATCACCTTTCGCAGCACCCGCGTGGTGGCCAGCGGGCGCGACCTGCAGGTGCACGGCAACCTTACCCTGCGCGGCGTGACCAAGCCGGTGGTGCTCGAGGGGCGGATGCTGGAGGTGGGCGGCACCCCCGGGCGCCGGCGCATCGGCTTCGAGGCCGAGACGCGCATCAACCGCATGGACTACAACGTGTCGTGGAACCGCGCGGCCGAGGGCGGCGGCGCGGTGCTGGGCGACGAGGTCACCATCTCCATCGCCATCGAGGCGGTGGAGCAGCCCGCCTCCTGACGCGTTGACGGGGGAAGCGCCGCCGGCCGTCTACACCATCGGCCACTCCACCCGCACGGCGGACGAGTTCGTCGGGCTGCTGCGGGAGCACGGGGTGCGGCGGCTGGTGGACGTGCGGCGCTTTCCCGGCTCGCGCCGGCACCCGCAGTTCGGGCGCGACGCGCTGGCGGCCACGCTGGCGCAGGCGGGGGTTGCCTACCGGCACGAGGAGGCGCTGGGCGGGCGCCGCGCGGGCGACCCCGCCGCCGGGCCGTCGCCCAACACGGCCTGGCGCCACGCGGCGTTCCGGGCCTACGCCGACTACACGGCCACGCCGCCCTTTCAGGCGGCGCTGCGGCGGCTGATGGCGGACGGCGCCGAGCGGCCCACGGCCATCATGTGCGCCGAGGCGGTGCCCTGGCGCTGCCACCGCCGGCTGATCACCGACGCGCTGCTGGCGCGCGGCGTTCCCGTGCTCGACATCATGGGCCCGGGGGCGGCGCGGCCGGCGGCGCTCTCGGAGCACGCGGTCGTGCGGGACGACGGCACCCTCATCTATCCCGCCACCCCGCAGGCAGACCTGTTCGCGGAGTGATTCTGAGGCACGGACGGCGCCGATTTTGCGGTTTCGGGCGGCGTACCGTGCACTCCGCACTCCTGCTGCTCCGCCGCCCGGGCGGTGCACGTGCTGCCTGGTGCCGCCAGCCGCCGATTCCGCATGCCCAGGACCATCCTGCTCGCCGACGACCACGAAGACAACCGGCTGGCGCTGCTCACCGTGCTGGAGCGCGAGGGGTACGTCACGCTGGCCGCCGCCAACGGGCAGCAGGCGGTGGAGGTGGCGCGCGCGCACCTGCCCGACCTGATCCTGATGGACCTCGCCATGCCGGTGATGGACGGCAGGCAGGCCATGCTGGAGCTTCGCGCCGACGAGCGCACGGCGGCCATCCCCATCGTGGTGCTGACGGCCATGGCGCTCTCGGTGGACCGGGACCGGCTGGTGGCCGACGGGTTCGACGGGCTGCTCATCAAGCCCTGCATGCCTCCCCACCTGGTGGCGGAGGTACGGCGGATGGTGGGGCCGCCGGGGGATTGAGCGTGATGCCCGATACCGGCGGTCAAGCGCACGGGCGGCTGAAGCCGCACGCTGGAACTGCGACAAGCCCCGCCCACAGGCTCGCAAAGCTCGCCAGGCGGGGCTTCAACCCCATGGGCGCTGCGCGCAAACGCGGCGCTCCCCGGATCCTCCCCGCGGACGTGGCTTTCTCGTTGAACCCTCCCCTGTGGATGTGACTTCCTGAGAGGGTGTTGCTAAACCCCAAATCCATAACGAAGCGATGACTTCCTGAGGGAGCGCACCACGTGTAACCCGATTTCACACAACCGCCTGCGCGCGACCGAAGGACCTGCTCTCCGGCGAGGCGGGGCCGGCTCCATGCCGCGGGACCAGCCCCTCGGTTTGTGCCAGCGAGGTCCTTCGGTCGGCGCCAGGGTGCAGTGTACAAGCGGGTTACGGGGCGGTGCCTCCCTCAGGAAGTCAATCACGCTGGGCGGTTTGGCAACACCCTCTGAGGGAGCGACCGCGCGGGACCGTACGATACGCAGGACCTGGCGCGCGACCGAAGGACCTCGCCTCGGCATCAGGGGGCGCCGGACGGAGCGGCGCGATCCCGCGGCTACAATCCGCGAAGGCGGATTTTGCGCCCTTCCCGCGGCGAATTCATTCGCTCCCGGGCCGACTCCCCGCCGAATTCCCCTCCGCCTCGCCCCCCCCTCCCGCACATCCGCGATTCCGAGATCCGCACCGTCCCTCCCGGATCGCTGCGGCGAGCGTTTCGCATCGTCCGAAAACAAACCTTTGACCCGGTCGCGGGTTCAAGGCTACCATCAGCATGATGGCCGCGAACGAATCGTTCCCGGCCGTGACCCGCAGGAAGGGAGAGAAATGGGCGGTTCCGGCGAATCGTGGGTGGTGGTGGCGACCTATGGCGCGGTGTGGGAGGCCGACTTCGCGGCGGAGACGCTGCGCGAGGCCGGCATCCCGGCGCTGGTGGACAACGGGCCCAACGTGGCCATCTTTGGCCCCGGCTACCAGGGCGGCTCGCAGTTCGGGGTCAAGCTGCGCGTGCCCTGGCACCGCGAGAACGACGCGCGCGACCTGCTGGAAGACGACGAAGACGCAGACGGCGCATCCGACCCGCTTTCCGAGGACTCATGAAACCGCGTATCGCGTTGTGCCTGCTGGCGCTGGCCGCCTGCTCGGACGGCCCCTCCGGCGGCGGCCCGCCCGCGGGCGAGGTGAGCATCCGCCTGCAGCAGGTGGTAGAAGGGCTGCAGTCGCCCGTCTTTCTGACGGCGCCGGCCAACGATCCGCGGCTGTTCGTCGTCGAGCAGCCCGGGCGCATCCGCATCGTGCAGAACGGGTCGCTGCTCCCCACGCCGTTCCTGGACCTCACCTCGCGCGTGTCGGCGGGCGGGGAGCGGGGGCTGCTGAGCGTGGCGTTCCATCCAAACTACGCGGCCAACGGCACCTTCTTCGTCAACTTTACCGACACCCGCGGCGACACGCGCATCGAGCGCTTTCGCGTGAGCACCGACCGCAACCGCGCGGACGCGGCCTCCGCCGAGCTGGTGCTGACGGTGGCGCAGCCGTTTTCCAACCACAACGGCGGGCTGGTGGCGTTCGGGCCCGACGGCAAGCTGTACATCGGGATGGGCGACGGCGGTGGGGGAGGGGACCCGGAAGAGACGGGGCAGGACCCGATGCGGCTGCTGGGCAAGATGCTGCGCATCGACGTGGACGGGGCGCGCCCGTACACCATCCCCGCGGGCAACCCGTACGCCGGCCGCACCGACGGCCAGCGGGAGATCTGGGCAACGGGGCTGCGCAACCCGTGGCGCTTCTCGTGGGATCGCACCGCCAACCTGCTGTTCGTGGCCGACGTGGGGCAGAACCGGCTGGAGGAGATCAACGCCGTGCCCGCGGGGCAGGGCGGGCTGAACTACGGGTGGGATACGATGGAGGGATCGGACTGCTTCGAGCCCGCCACCGGCTGCGACCGCACGGGCAAGGTGCTGCCGGTTTCGGAGTACACGCACTCCGACGGGTGCTCCGTGACCGGCGGATACGTCTACCGCGGCCAGGACATCGCCGCGTTGCGCGGCCACTACTTCTACGCGGACTTCTGCGAGGGGTGGATCCGCAGCTTTCGCATGGCGAACGGGGCGGCCACCGAGCCGCGCTCGTGGGACCTGGAGAACGTGGGCAACATCACGTCGTTCGGCGAGGACGCACGCGGCGAGCTGTACGTGATCTCGCAAAGCGGCGCCGTCCACAAGATCGTCGCCGCGCCGTGACGAGTGAAACGAGGGCTTGTCATTCCGAGGCCCGGCCACACCGCCGCCCGATGATCGCGCCATGGGTTGCAGGGCCGAGGAATCTACCTTCGGCCCGCGCGCGGCTGGACGCGGCAGCCCGCACCATCGCCGCGGCGGCGAAATCGCCAGACGGGGCCGGTCCGGGGCGTCACGGCAGGCCACGAGGAAACGGACAGTAGATTCCTCGGTCGCGCGCCAGCACCGGAGAGAGCGGAGAAGGCGGGGTGGGCGCTCCCTCGGAATGACAGATTGGGGTGTACGGTCTGTCATTCCGAGGCCTGGCCACACCGCCGCCCGATGATCGCGCCATGGGTTGCAGGGCCGAGGAATCTACCTTCGGCCCGCGCGAGGCTGGACGCGGCAGCCCGCGCCATCGCTGCGGAGGCGAAACAGCCAGACAGGGCCGGTCCGGGGCATCGCGGCAGGCCACGAGGAAACGGACAGTAGATTCCTCGGTCGCGCGCCAGCACCGGAGAGAGCGGAGAAGGGGGGGTGGGCGCTCCCTCGGAATGACAG
>NZ_DASWNM010000123.1:0-88239 GCF_036399255.1 Longimicrobium sp. | reverse complement strand
TATGGCCGGTGGCTATGGCGCGGGGGATCCACCCGATCCCATCCCGAACTCGGAAGTGAAAACCCGCTGCGCGGATGGTACTGCCGGGGCCACCCGGTGGGAGAGTACGGCGCCGCCGGCCTATACTAACAAACGCCCGCTTCGATCATTCGTGATCGGAGCGGGCGTTTGTCGTTTCCGGCGTATCCGCCAGGAAGAACTGCGAGGGGGGGTACAGAGGAACAGAGAATACAGAGGAAAGCCTTCCCTCTGTATCTCTGTTCCTCTGTACCCCAACTGCTTTATCTGTGGAGGAATTGCGGCTACGGATCCGAATCCCCGCGGCTACATCAACCAATCAACCACAAACCCCGCCACCAGGCGCACGGGACATTGAGCCCTCCTGCATGTGTGATCGGGACAGATGTGCGCCACTCTGGAGGGCATGTCCCACTTCTTCGTCCATCCTTCTCCCGCCGCACAGGTGATGGAGTGGGTCGGTGCTGACCCGATGCGCGCGCGCAATCTGGACTACGCAGGAAATCCGCCATATCCCGGTGCGGCAAGGTTGCCCCACAGGCCTTCGCGACGTATACTACTGGAAGTTCCTGTCCTGAACCGGCTTCCGCTGCGTCCGGTTTCGTCCGCTCTCATGGGGCAATAACAGCATGAGCGACACGTCCCCCTCCGAAGCCGCCATCAGCGTTCTCATCTGCGATGATGAGGAGTTGCTGGTAAAGAGCTGCGGGCAGATCCTTTCCAGCGAGGGGTACACCGTTCATACGGAGGGACGGGGAAAGAACGCCCTGGAGAACGTTCGCCGCCACCGGCCGGACATCGTCCTGACCGACCTGATGCTCCCCGACATGGACGGGCTGGCGCTGCTCAAGGAGATCAAGAAGGTGGCGCCCGACACCCTGGTGGTGATGATCACCGGGTTCGCCACGGTGGACAGCAGCGTGGAGGCCATTCGCGCGGGGGCGTACGACTACATCCCCAAGCCGTTCACGGCCACGCAGCTGCGCATCCTCATCGGGCGGGCGGCGCAGCAGGTGCAGCTGGTGCGCGACAACGCCCACCTGCGCGACCAGCTCAAGAAGCACTACAGCTTCGAGAACATCATCGGTACCAGCGAGAGCATTCAGAAGGTGTTCTCGGTGGTGTCGCGCGTGGCGCCCACCGACGCCAGCGTGTTCATCTCGGGCGAGTCGGGGACGGGCAAGGAGCTCATCGCGCGCGCCTGCCACACCAACAGCCGGCGCTCGGACCGCCAGTTCGTGGCCATCAACTGCGCGGCGCTCCCCGACAACCTGCTCGAGAGCGAGCTGTTCGGGCACGAGAAGGGCGCGTTCACCGACGCCCGCGAGACCAAGCGGGGATTGTTCGAGGTGGCGTCCGGGGGCACGCTGTTCCTGGACGAGATCTCGGAGATGAGCATGGAGCTGCAGGCCAAGCTCCTGCGCGTGCTGCAGGAGCGCCGCATCCGGCGCGTGGGCGGCGAGGCCGAGATCCCCATCGACGTGCGCCTGGTGTCGGCCACCAACCGCGACCCCGAGGCGGCGGTGCGCGACGGCAACCTGCGCCAGGACCTGCTGTACCGGCTTAACGTGGTGCCGGTAAAGCTTCCTCCGCTGCGGCAGCGCCGCGAGGACATTCCGGCGCTGGCGCAGCACTACCTGCGCAAGTTCGGGCAGGAGTACGAGCGCGGCAACCTGCGCTTTTCTCCCGAGGCGCTGCGGGTGCTGGTGGACTACCACTGGCCCGGCAACGTGCGCGAGCTGCAGAACATGGTGGAGCGCATCGTGTCGCTGTGCATGCCGGGGGAGGAGATCACCGCCGAGGACCTGCCGGAGGAGCTTACGGCCACGCAGCAGGCCTCGGGCCGGTCCTCCATCGTCTACTCGGCCGACCTGCCGTTTCACGAGGCCAAGAACGACGCCATCACGGTGTTCGAAAAGGAGTACCTGCGCGACCTGCTGCGCCGGCACAGCGGCAACATCTCGCAGGCGGCGCGCACGGCCGGCATCGACCGCAAGACCATCCACCGCATGCTCACCAAGTACGACCTGGAAGGGCGCGAGGCGGCCTGGTAGCCGCCGCCTGATCGTCCGCCGCCGCCCGAGGGCCGCGCAAAGTCTGCGCGGCCCTCGGCTCTTTCCTATCCACAGCGATCGGTGTCCCCGGTCAGAGCCACGTGCGCTCCGGCGTTTCTCCGGCGCGGGTCCGTGTCGCGGCTGCGGGTTGCGGGGGAGAATCGGCCCGATCCAACGCCGTCCTGGGACGGACGTGGGTCGCGGGGGCGGAGAAGGATCATCATCCCTGGCCACGAAGTGGATGGCCGGGAAAGGGGGGAGCGGCAGGTGGCCGCTTCCTCTTCGTGTGTCAGCGCGGCGGAGTCTCGCCACGCGGGCGGCCGCGGCCGGTCCACCTCCGCTGCCGCAACTTCCAGGGAGAGTAGCGTGAACGCGTCGGAGCACATTTCCATCGTCGAAGGAATACATCGCGAGGCCCGCGACCGCGGCGTCCTCTTCCAGATCGCGGACGACCAGCCGCTGCAGGGCCGCACCATCCGCCTGAACGGGCGCGACCTGGTGACGTTCGGCTCGTGCTCGTACCTGGGGCTGGAGTTCCATCCGGCGCTGGTGCAGGGGGTGATGAACGCGGTGCGCCGCTACGGCACCCAGTTCTCGCAGTCGCGCGGCTACGCCTCGGCGCCGCCGTACGCGGAGCTGGAGGAGATGCTGTCCGCGGTGTTCGGCGGGTACGCGCTGGTGGCGCCGTCCACCACGCAGGGGCACCAGATGGTGCTGCCCACGCTGGCGACGGAAAAGGACGCCATCCTGGTGGACAACCAGGCGCACCGCAGCGTTCAGGTGGCGGCCACGCTGGCACAGGCCAACGGCACGCGGGTGGAGACCATTCGCCACCGCGAGCTGGACGCGCGCCTGCTTGAGACGGTGGCGCGGCTGGCGCGGACGCACCGCACGGTGTGGTTCGCCATCGACGGCATCTTCAGCATGTACGGCGACTTTGCGCCCCTCGGGCTGCTGCGGCAGGCGATGGCGCTCGCGCCCAACCTGCGGCTGTACGTGGACGACGCGCACGGGATGAGCTGGGCCGGCGAGCACGGCCGCGGCTGGTTCCTGTCCCGCTTTCCCATGAGCGAGCGGGTGGTGCTGGGCACCTCGCTGGTCAAGGCGTTCGCGGCCGGCGGCGGCGCGTTCGTCTTTGGCTCGGCGGAGGAGCGCGAGCGGGTGCGGCTGTGCGGCGGGCCGTACGTGTTCTCGGGCCCGCTGCAGCCGCCGATGCTGGGGGCGGCGCTGGGCTCGGCGCGGGTGCACCTGTCGGACGAAATCGGCGGGCTGCAGCGCACCTTTGCGGCGCGCGCGGCGCTGATGAACACGCTGCTGCGCGAGCACGGCCTGCCGCTGCTGGTGCGCAACGAGGGGCCCATCTTCTTTCTTCGCCTGGGACGCGCCGAGGCGGCCATGACGGTGGCGCAGCGGATGATGGACGAGGGGTGGCACGTCACCATCTCTACCTTTCCCTCCGTTCCGCAGCGGCGCGCGGGCATTCGCCTGGCGGTGACGGCGCTGCACACGCCGGCGGAGATCCGCGGGGTGGTGGAGGCGCTGGCGCGGCACGTTCCCCGGGCGCTGGCGGAGCACGGCGTGAGCCGGGACGAGCTGGACGACCTGTACCGCGACGCGGTGCCGGCGGAGGCGTGGGGCGGGCCGGCGCTTGGTGCGGCGGCGCCGGCCGCCGCGCCGCGTCCGGTGGACTCGCCGCTGCCGGCGGGGTGGCGGGTGGAGGTGGCGGATTCCATCGGGCAGGTGGAGCGCGCGGAGTGGGACGCGTGCATGGCGGGGCGCGGGGCGAGCAGTTGGGAGGCGCTGCGCACGGCGGAGGCGCTGTTCGGCGCGCACCAGCCGGGGCGCGAGCACCGCTGGCGCTTTCGCTACGTGACCGTGCGGCGCGAGGACGGCACGCCGGCGGCGGCGACGTACTTCAGCCGCTGCCTGCACAAGGACGACATGTTCTCGGAGCCGCGCGTTTCGGCGGAGGTGGAGCGGCGGCGGCGCGAGGGCGATCCCTACCTGCTGAGCTCGGACGTGGTGACGCTAGGCTCGTACTTCTCGGAGGGCGACCACCTGTTCCTGGACCGCGCGGACCCGGCGTGGCCGGCGGCGCTCGGGGCCGTGCACGCGGAGGCCATGCGCGCGGCGGCGGAGTGGGGTGCCTCGGGCGTGGTGCTGCGCGACCTGCGGGGGGACGATGGGGAGATGGATGCCTGGATGGGCGCGCGCGACTTCGTGAAGGTGCCGCTGATGAGCAGCTATCGGCTGGATGCGCGGCGCACGGAGGAGGCGGTGGCGGCGAAGGCAAGCAAGCGCACGCGGCGCTTTCTGCGGGAGCTGGCGGATGCGTCGGCGCCGTACCGGGTGCAGGTGTGGAGCGTGGAGGCCGGCGCCCCGGAGGACGGGGAGATGGCGGCGCACCTGCACCGGCTCTACCTGCAGGTGGCGGAGCGCGGGCTGCGCATCAACACCTTTCCGCTGCCGGAAAGCGTGGTGCCGGCGCTGCTGGCCAGCCCGGCGTGGGAGGTGGTCGCGCTCACGCTGGACGCGTCCGCGGGCGGTCCGGGAGATGGGCGGCCGGTGGCGTGGTTCGCCGGGCACCGCGGCGGCGGACACTACGCGGTGTTCATGTGCGGCGTGGACTACGCGTACGTGGCCGGTACGCAGACCGGCGCCTACCGCCAGCTCCTGCTGCAGATGACGCGTCGCGCACGCGAGCTGGGCGCGCACACGCTGCACCTGGGGATGGACGCGGAGACGGAGAAGCAGCGCTTTGGCGCGGTGGCGCATTCCACCTGCGCGTACGTGCTGGCGCTGGAGCACGACTCCGGCGACCAGCTGCAGGCCGTCGCGACGAGCGTGGGGCTGGGCGCCGCTTGACGGACGGCGATCGCCCCCGCAACGTCGGGGGATGATCGAAGAGCATCTCTCGGCCTGGCGGCTGGATTCCGACGGGGAGCCGATCGTCACGCACAGCAGCATCGTGGCGCCCGTGCGGCGCGACGGGGTGCCGCTGATGCTGAAGGTGGCGCGCGAGCCGGAGGAGCGGGCGGGCGCGCGGCTGATGGCCTGGTGGGGCGGCGACGGCGCGGCGCGGGTGCTGGAGCACGAGGGCGACGCCCTGCTGATGGAGCGGGCCCTCGGCACCCGTTCGCTCATCGAGATGGCGCGCGGCGGGGAGGACGATGAGGCCAGCCGCATCCTCTGCGCGGCCGCGGCCCGGCTGCACGCGCCGCGCGACCATCCGCCGCCGCTGGTGCCCCTCGACCGCTGGTTCCGCGCGCTGGAGCCGGCGGGCGCGGCGCACGGCGGCATCCTGGCGCGTGCCGCCGCCGTCGCGAGCGAGCTGCTGGCCGAGCCCCGCGACGTGGTGGTGCTGCACGGCGACCTTCACCACGGCAACGTGCTGGATTTTGGCGCGCGCGGCTGGCTGGCGATCGATCCCAAGGGGCTGGTGGGCGAGCGTGGCTTCGACTTCGCCAACCTGTTCTGCAATCCAGATCTGCAGACCGCTACGTCGCCTGGGCGCCTGGCGCGGCAGGCGGACGTCGTCGCCGCGGCGGCGGGGCTGGAGCGCGGCCGGCTGCTGCGGTGGATCCTGGCCTGGACGGGCCTTTCCGCCGCGTGGTCGCTGGAGGATGGGGATGATCCCGTGCTGGCGCTCGCGGTGGCCGAGCTGGCGGCGGCGGAGCTGGCGAGATCCTGAGAGGGTGTTGCCAAACCCTCAAGCTCACAACGAAGCGTGACTTCCTGAGAGGGGGGGTGCTAAACCCCTAACCTCACAAAGAAGCGGTGACTTCCTGAGGGAGCGCACCACGTGTAACCCGATTTCACACAACCGCCTGCGCGCGACCGAAGGACCTCGTCTCGGTGGCGCAGGGGCCAGATCAGGGCACGGGACCAGCCCCGTCGTTCTGCTGGCGAGGTCCTTCGGTCGGCGCCAGGGTGCAGTGTACAAGTGAGTTACGCGGCGGCGCCTCCCTCAGGAAGTCAATCACGCTGGGAGGTTTGGCAACACCCTCTGACGGGAGCGCGTGACTTCCTGAGAGGGTGTTGCTAAACCCCAAACTCACAAAGAAGCGGTGACTTCCTGAGGGAGCGCACCACGTGTAACCCGATTCCACACAACCGCCTGCGCGCGACCGAAGGACCTCGTCTCGGTGGCGCAGGGGCCAGATCCAGGGCACGGGACCAGCCCCCGTCGTTCTGCTGGCGAGGTCCTTCGGTCGGCGCCAAGGTGCAGTGTACAAGCGAGCTGCGGGGCGGCGCCTCCCTCAGGAAGTCAATCACGCTGGGAGGTTTGGCAACATCCTCTCTCGGGGCGATCCACCACATCTTGGGCGACGCTGGGCCGGGGGGCGACCGGGAGGGACGCGATTGCAAGATCGCCGCTCATGGGGATGAATGGCGAAAGCCGGAGCCGCGCTGGATGCGCGGCTCCGGCTTTTCTGCGTGCGGGCGCCGCTACAGCAGCAGGAGCATGACGAGCCAGCCCCCGATCGCCGCGATGGCGATGATCACCCCGGCAAGGCCGCGCTTGGCGCCGCGCAGGTACGCGGGAATCCCGCACGCCAGGGCGATCAGGCCGAACACCAGCGCCCAGACGAACAGGGCGACCACCGCGCAGACCAGCGAGATCGTCGCCAGCGTCTCCGCGGCGCTGTCCGCGGCCTGCCGCTCGCCCTCGGGGAGGCGGAGCGGGGGCGGGGCCAGCGGGGCCGTGTGGATGTACTGCACCGGCCGCCGTCCCACCACCACCCCCAGCGCCCGGCCGCACGAGGCGCACCGCTGCGCGCCCTCCCGATTCCACACGCCGCAGACGCAGCGAAACGGGTCCGCCGGCTCCGGTATCGTTGGCGCGGGCAGGGTGGCGGGAAGGGCAGGGGCGGGCGGTGGAGCCGCGGCGGGCGCGTCGGACTTGAGCGGGTGGCCGCACCGCGGGCAGAACGGCGCCTGGTCCGATATGGAGTGCTCGCAGGCGGGGCAGGGGATCAGGGGCATGGATCGTCGGACGGGGCGGAGCGGAGGGGGGGGATCCGGGTCAGGCGAGCAGCGCGCGGACGGCGGCTTCGGGATCTTCCGCGCGCATCACCGCGCTGATGACGGCGATACCCGCCGCGCCCGCCGCGATGACGGGCGGCGCGTTGGCGATGGTGATCCCGCCGATGCCGACGACGGGAATGCGCACGGCGGCCGCCACTTCCGCGATGCGCCCGACGCCGACCGCATCCCCCGCGTCCGCCTTGCTTCCCGTGGCGTACACCGGGCCGGCGCCCACGTAGTCCGCGCCGTCCGCCTGCGCCGCCAGCGCCAACTCCGCCGTCTCCGCTGATACGCCCAGCAGAAAACCGGGCGGGACGATGCGGCGCGCGGCGGCGACGGGGAGGTCGTCCTGCCCCACGTGCGCCCCATCCGCCTCGACGGCCAGGGCCACGTCCACGCGGTCGTTGATGAACAGCAGCGCCCCGGCCGCCCCCGTGTGGACCAGGAGCGCGCGGGCCATCTCCGCCATCTCCCGCGCGGAGGCGTCCTTCATCCGCAGCTGGATGGCCGGCGCGCCGCCCCGCAGCGCCGCGCGGACCACGCCGGCCACGTCCCGTCCCGCGCCGCAGTCCGGGTCCGTGACGACGATCAGCCGCAGCCGGTCCGCCAGTGCGCCGCTCATGGCGCGGCGGGCTGCCGCGCGCGCTGGGCGCGCATCTCCGCGCGGTAGCGGGCCACCTCGCGCAGGTGCTCGTTGTACGTCCGCGTAAAGACGTGCGTGCCGTTGGCGCGCGCCACGAAGAACAGGTAGTCGTGCTCCGCCGGGTTCAGCGTGGCCTCGATGGCGCCGCGGCTGGGCGAGGCGATGGGGCCCGGCGGCAGGCCGCTGTGGCGGTACGTGTTGTACGGATCGTCCGCCACCTGCTGGATGTGCCGCCGCAGCAGGCGGCGCTGGTGCTCGCCCAGGGCGTACTGCACCGTGGGGTCCGCCTCCAGGCGCATGCGGCGCTCCAGGCGGTTGTGGTACACGCGGGCGATGGTGGGCCGCTCCGTCCACACCTTGGCCTCCTTTTCGACGATGGAGGCCAGCGTCACCACCTCGCGCTCGCTCATCCGCAGCGCCTGCGCCCGCTGGCGCATCGCCGGCGTCCACGCGCGCTTGTACTGCGTCGTCAGCTCGCGGACCATCACGTCCAGCGACGCGCCCATGGGAAAGACGTACGTCGCGGGATACAGGTAGCCCTCCAGCGTGGGCCCCGGCACGCCGTACTTCTGCGCCTGCGCCGGGTCCATCAGCCGCGAAAGGACGGAATCCTCCGACACCCCCGTCACCTGGCCCAGGCGGGGGGCGATCCGCCGCAGCTCCCACCCCTCGGGAATGACGAGCCGCGTCTTGACCACGTCGCCCGTGGTCAGCTTGCGCAGGATCAGGTCGTACGCCGCCCCCGGCCGCACCTCGTACACGCCCGGCCGCAGCTTGGCGGTCGCGCCCTTCATCCGCGCATACAGCTTGAACGTCGCGGGCGAGCCGATGACCTGCCGCTTCTGCAGCGTGTCCGCCACCGACGACATCCCCGCCCCGCGCGGCACCGTGAAGCGCACCGGCTCCCCCTTCCCCTCGCCGCTCCCGCACGCGCCGAGCAAGAGCATCGCGGCCAGTACTCCGACGATCCGCCGGTGCCGTCGCCCGCTATTCCCTATTCCCTGTTCCCTATTCCCTATCACCTTCATCCTTCCTCCCCCGCCGCCGCCCGGTTCCGCCGCAGCGCCAGGAAGCCTTCCAGGATCACCGCCGCGGCGCCGGCGTCGATGCGCTCCTTCTGCTCGCGCGCGCTCTTCTTCAGCCCCATGCCGCGGATGGAGCGTTCCGCGCGCACGGACGACATCCGCTCGTCCATCCAGTGCACCGGCAGCCCCGTCCGCCGCGCCAGGTCGTCGCCGAACTGCCGCACCTCCGCCGCCCACGCCCCCTCCTCGCCCGCCAGGTCCAGCGGCAGGCCGATCACCGCCTCGTCCGCCTCCTGCTGCTGCACCAGGGTGGCGATCTCGGCCCACGGCGGGCGCTTGCCCGCGCGGCGCTGCAGGGTGGCGATGGGCGTCGCGATGGTGCGCGTGGGGTCGCTGACCGCCACGCCGATGCGCCGCTCGCCGTAGTCGAAAGCAATGGTGCGGGACAAGGCAGTGCGTGAGTGCGTGAGTGCGTGAGTGCGTGAGTGCGAAAGTGCGAAAGTGCGAAAGTGCGAAAGTGCGAAAGTGCGAACGTACGAAGTTATTCCGGATCCACGAAAAGACCACTGATCCGAAGCTCCGGCGGACCGTGTCATCCGGGCGCCACGATTGCGGCCGGGCTCGTCGCGAGGGGCCCCGCGTTCCCGACAGGGATTCTTCAGTCGGCGCCACGGGCTCGGAGCGCGAAGACGGTTCTGCGCGGGCGCCTCCCTCAGAATGACACCGATCATCCGGACGCAGTTGGGCGGTACGACAGTACGAAATACGAAGCCATTCCGGGCGCCACGATCCCGCCGGCTGCGGCCGGGCTCGTCGCGAGGGGCCCGCGTTCCCGACAGAGATTCTTCGGTCGGCGCCACGGCCTCGGAGCGTGAAGACGGTTCTGCGCGGGCGCTTCCCTAAGAATGACATGGTTCGTCCCGGACGCGGTCTCCTGATCGTACGACAGTACGAAATACGAACGGCCCGCGCGAGAGGCGGGCCGTCGCGGGCAGGCTGTACCCTGTCCCCTGTAACCTGTCCCCTATCCCCCCTACAGCCGGGCGACCGCGTCCTCCAGCGACGCGCCGCCGCGGACGTGCTCGTACACCAGCCCCAGCACGTCGCCGCGGGCAAAGACCAGGCGCGTGCGGTCCGCCGAGCCGCTGGGTACCTCCATCACCGCCACGCCGGCGCCGGCCAGCCGCTCCAGCAGCGCGGAGAACAGGCCGGTGGAAAGGTGCGCGCCGCGGGGGCCGCCCTCCGCTTCCGACTCCACCCACCCGCTCAGCTCGATCACCCCCACCGCCGGGTGCAGGTCGCGAAACGAGAGCGCGCCCCAGCCACGGTCGGTAAAGAAGCCCGCCGCCGCGCGCCAGAACTCGGTGGGATCCAGCGCGCCCCACTCCGTGCCGGCGTAGTCGCGCGACAGCCGCTCGTTCAGCGCGCTGTACACCTCGTCCCCCAGCTCGTAGCCGATCTGCCGGAGCACGTTCACGGCCTCCATGGGCTCGCGGTCGCCCACCACGAAGCGGCGGACGGTGCCCAGCAGCGTGGCGGGCACCTGCAGAAAGCGCGCGGGCGCGGCGGTGGCGTTCATGGCAGCTCCGTCTGAAGGGATTCGTCCGCGGGGACTTCTTCGGCGGATTCGGGGGATTCGGCGGCGTCCGCCGCGGCGGCCAGCGTGGCGGGCAGCTCCAGCAGGGCGGCCTCGGTCAGCTCGGCCACGCCCAACTCGCGGGCCTTGGCCAGCTTGGAGCCCGCGTCCTCGCCCACCACCAGGTAGTCCGTCTTCTTGGTCACGCTGCCCGTCACCCGGCCGCCGTTGCGCTGGATGAACTCCTCGATCTGCGGGCGCGTCAGGGTGGGGTGCGTGCCGGTGATGACGAAGGCCTTGCCCGTGAGCGGACCCTGGGCCGGCTCCGTGCGCTCCTCCGTCATCTTCACCCCCGCCGCGGCCAGCTTGGCCACGACCTCCTGGTTGCGCGGCTCGGCCAGCCAGGCGTGCAGCGCCGCGGCCATGGTGTGGCCGATGGTGTGGACGGCCTCGATCTCCTCGATCGATGCCGCCGACAGCCGCTCCATGCTTCCGAAGTGCCGCGCCAGCGTCTGCGCCGCGATCTCGCCCACGTGGCGCACGCCCAGGCCAAAGAGCACGCGCGCCAGCCCCTGCTGCTTGCTGGCCTCGATCCCCGCCAGCAGGTTCTGCGCGGACTTTTCCTTGAAGCCCTCCAGCGTCAGCAGCTGCTCTTCGGTGAGCGTGTAGATGTCGCCCACGTCGCGCACCATCCCCCGCTCCAGCAGGGTGGCGATGGTGCGCTCGCCCAGGCCGCGGATGTCCATGGCCCCGCGCGAGACGAAGTGCGCCAGCCCCCAGTAGATGCGCGCCGGGCACGCCGAGTTGGGGCAGTACAGCATCGCCTCCCCCTCGGGCCGCTCCACCGGCGTCCCGCAGGCGGGGCAGGCGTCGGGCATGGAGAACGGCTCCGCGCGCGCCTGCCCCTCCTCCAGCACCGGGCCCACCACCTGGGGGATGACCTCGCCCGCGCGCTTGACGATCACCTTTTCCCCCGCGCGCAGGTCCTTGCGGCGGATGTCGTCCTCGTTGTGCAGCGTCGCCAGCTTTACGATGACGCCGCCCACCTCGACCGGGTCCAGCACCGCGTACGGGTTCAGCGCCCCCGTGCGCCCCACGTTCAGGCGAATGTCCAGCAGCGTGGTCACCGCCAGGTCCGGCGCGTACTTGTAGGCGATGGCCCAGCGCGGCTCGCGCCCGCCCACGATTCCCAGCTCGCCGTGCAGGGCCAGGGGGTTCACCTTGACCACCGCGCCGTCCACCTCGTAGTCCAGCTCCGCGCGCCGCCCCTCGAACTCGTGCACGAAGGCCAGCACCTCGTCCAGGCCGGCGCAGGGCCGGGCGAGGGGGTTCACCGGCAGCCCCCAGGCGCGCAGCGTCTCCAGCAGCCCCCACTGGGTGTCGAACGGCAGCGGCTCGCGTGCCTCGGCTTTCAGCGCGTAGGCAAAAAAGCGCAGCGGCCGCGACGCCGTGACCGCCGGGTCCAGCTGCCGCAGCGACCCCGCCGCCGAGTTGCGCGGGTTGGCGAACGTCGCCTGCCCCTCGGCCGCGCGCCGCTGGTTGAGCGCCTGGAATCCGGCGAGCGACATGTAGACCTCGCCGCGGATCTCGAAGCGGCGCGGGGGCGGCGGCCCGTCCGCGCGCAGCCGCAGGGGGATCTCGCGGATCGTGCGCAGGTTGCGCGTCACGTCCTCGCCGATCGTCCCGTTCCCCCGCGTGGCGCCCTTCACCAGCACGCCGTCCTCGTACGTCAGCGCGATGGCCAGCCCGTCGATCTTGGGCTCGCACACGTATCCCGCCGCGCGCACCTCGTCGGCGATGCGGGCGTTGCGGGTTTCCCACGCGCGCAGCTCGTCCTCGCCGAACGCGTTGTCCAGCGACAGCATGGGCGCCAGGTGCTCCGTCTTTTCCAGCCGGCTGGCGGGCTCGGTGCCCACGCGCTGGGTGGGGCTGTCGGGGGTGCGCAGCTCGGGGTGCGCCGCCTCGATCTCGCGCAGGGCGCGGAAGAGGCGGTCGTACTCCGCGTCGGACAGGGTAGGCGCGTCGAGCGCGTAGTACTCGTGGTTGGCGCGGTCGATGGCCTCGCGCAGCTCGGCGGCGCGCGCGGCCTCGGCGGCCGGTGGGGCGGGGTGGGGCGGGGTCATTCCGGGGCGGGCTCGGCCTGGGACGCGCGGACCACGCGGTTGCGGCCGCCGTGCTTGGCCTGGTACAGCGCCGAGTCGGCCGCCTTCAGCAGCGCCTCGGGCGTGTCGGTGCCGGGCGCGGGGAACGCCGCCACGCCGCAACTCACCGTCATGCGCACCTCGGTGGCGCCGTCGCGAAACACGTGGCCCTCCACCGCGGCCCGCACGCGCTCGGCAAAGTGCTCGCCCGCCTCCTCGCCCGTGTCGGGAAGGATGGCGATGAACTCCTCGCCGCCGTAGCGCCCCGGCATGTCGATCTCGCGCGCCGTCTCGGTGATGATCTTCGCCGTCTCGTACAGGATCACGTCGCCGGTGGGATGGCCATACGTGTCGTTGACCGACTTGAAGCGGTCCAGGTCCATCATCACCACCGCGATGGACTCGCCGGTGCGGGCGCTGCGCTCGAACTCGTCGTGCAGCAGCTGGTGCACGTGCCGGTGGTTGAACAGCTCCGTAAGGCCGTCGGTGATGGACAGCTTCTTGAGCCGCTTGTTGACCAGCTCCAGCTCGCGGTTCTTCTGGTCCAGCTCGTCCTGCAGGAACTTGATGCGGAGCATGGCCCGCACCCGGGCCTCCAGCTCGCGGAAGTTGTAGGGCTTGCTGATGTAGTCGTCGGCGCCGCTCTCCAGCCCCTGCACCACGTCGTCGGCCTCGCTGAGCGCCGTGACCAGGATGATGGGGATGAAGGGAAGCTTGGCGTCGTCCTTGATGCGCCGGGCCACCTGGTGGCCGTCCAGCCCCGGCATCATCACGTCCAGCAGGATCAGGTGCGGCGGCTCTTCGCCCACCCGCTCCAGCGCCTCTTCGCCGTTGGTGGCCGTGACCACCTGGTAGCCGCGCGACGAAAGGCGCGCCTCCAGGATGTCCACGTTGTCGGGGACGTCGTCCACCACCAGGATGCGCGTGGAGCCCCCGTCCGGTGCCGCGGTGCTCGTCAAGCGTTGGCCTCCCGCCCGGAGCCGATGAACTTCTCGACCTCGGCCACCACGCGGCGCGGCTCGCAGGGCTTGGCCAGGTACCCGTCGCACCCCACCTCCTGCGCCTTGGCGCGGTCGGTGGCCAGCGCGTGGGCGGTCAGGGCGATGATGGGGATCTGGGAGGTGGCCGCGTCACCCTTGAGGATGCGCGTGGCCTCCCACCCGTCGATGATGGGGATGGAAATGTCCATCAGGATCAGGTCCGGATGGTCCTCGCGGGCCATGCGCACGCCGTCCTCGCCGTTGCGTGCCTCGATCACCTGGTATCCAAAGTGCTCGAGGATGGTGCGGTAGACGGTCCGGTTGTCCTCGTTGTCCTCCACGAGAAGGACCGTCTTGCTGGAGTCCGCCATGCGGATGTGCCTCCTGAACGGTATCGGCTCCGGGGCCCGCGCGTGCGGCAGGTGGCGCGCGGCGGGCAGAGGGATAATAATACCCCCGGGGTTCCCCGGTGCAAGGCTGTGGAGCCCTTTCGTTCCGCGGAGCGGGTGGCACGCGCGTTGCCGCCCGCCCCGCCGCCCGCGTTTTCCCTCGTCACGCACGGATGGTTCTCCCCATGCACTACGAAGAACAGGCCCGGCGGCTGGGCATCGTGGGCGGCTTTGCCCTGGGCATCGCGCTGGGCGCGGGCGCCGCGCTGCTGATGGGCGGCCGCCGCGGCGCCCCCGCCTCCGACGCCGTCCGCCGCGCCCGCCGCCTGCGCGCGCCCAGCGGCCGGCACCTGCAGGGAACCCGCGAGGGCGCCGCGGGGCGGATGGCCCGGCGCAGGTTCAAGCTGTAGGGGATCAGGGGACAGGTTACAGGGGACAGGTTACAGGGGACAGGTTACAGGGGACAGCCAGAGGACGGCGTCGCCGGACCGGTTCGAACGAGTGTGGTTTTCCAGGTACCTGACGCAAACGCCTGACTTCCTGAGGCTGAGAGGGTGTTGCCACACCCCCAAGCTCACGACGAAGCGATGACTTCCTGAGGGAGCGCACCACGTGTAACCCGATTCCACACAACCGCCTGCGCGCGACCGAAGGACCTCGTCTCGGTGGCGCACGGGCCAGATCAGGGCACGGGACCCGCCCCGCCGTTCTGCTGGCGAGGTCCTTCGGTCGGCGCCAAGGTGCAGTGTACAAGCGAGCTGCGGGGCGGCGCCTCCCTCAGGAAGTCAATCACGCTGGGAGGTCTGGCAACACCCTCTTGAGGGAGCGCACACGGAGAAGGTGGAAGGTACGCAATCGGTTGCGCGCGACTGAAGGACCTGCTCTCGGATACGCCGGGGTCAGGTCTTGAGTTGCGATCCAGCCCATTCGTACTGCCGGCCAGATCCTTCGGTCGGCGCCAGGGTGTTGCTTTCGCGGCAGCGGGTCAGGCCAGTCAAGCGGCTGGGCTGATTCTTGAACACACTCGGGGACATGATTCCGGTGCGCGGGCGATGAGTCGCCGCGCGCCGTCACGGGCAGGGGGGATTGGGTCTGATGCACACGCCGCCGCAGGAAATCGAGCCGCTGTTCCGGCGCCTGTTCGCCGGACGGCGGTTCGTCGTGGTGAGCAACCGCGAGCCGTACGAGCACAAGTGGTCAAAGGAGGGGGTGGGGGAGATGGAGGTGGGGCGGCCGGCCGGCGGCCTTACCTCCGCCCTCGACCCCCTGCTGCAGGCGCTGGGGGGAATGTGGGTGGCGTGGGGAAGCGGCGAGGCCGACGGCGCGGCGGTGGACGGCGACCACCGGGTGCAGGTGCCGCCGGAGGACCCGCGCTACACGCTGCGGCGGGTGTGGCTCACCCACAGCGACATCCACCGCTACTATCTGGGGTTCGCCAACCAGTTCCTGTGGCCGCTGTGCCACCTGCGGCCGGACCTTACCCGGGTGCGCTCCCGCTACTGGGAGCGCTACCGCCGGGTGAACCGCCGCTTTGCCGACGCGGTGCTGGAGGAGGTGGGCCAGCAGCAGGCGGCGGTGTGGATCCAGGACTACCACCTGGCGCTGACGGCGCTTTCCATCCGCGCCCGTCGGCCGGACCTGACGCTCGCGCAGTTCTGGCACATTCCCTTTCCCCCGTTCGAGATCTTTCGGCTGGCGCCCCAGGCGGGGTACCTGCTCAAGGGGATGCTGGCCAACGACCTGATGGGCTTTCACCTCCCCATGCACGCCGACAACTTCCTGCGCTGCGCGCGGCGGCTGGCGGGGGCCGAGGTGGACTGGCAGGCGCGCACGGCCACGCTGGACGGCCACACCTGCCACGTGGGCGCGTTTCCCATCTCCATCGACGTGCAGCAGTTCCGCGACGCGGCCACGGCGCCCGGCGTGGACGAGCAGATGGAGCGCATCCGCCGGCGGTACGCGCCGCACGGCGGGGCGATCGGGGTGGGGGTGGACCGGCTGGACTACAGCAAGGGGCTGCCCGAGAAGTTCAAGGCGCTGGAGTTCCTGTGGGACCGGTACCCGGAGTATCGGGGGCGCTTCACCTTCATCCAGGTGGCGGTGCCCAGCCGCAGCGACATCGAGGCGTACGACGAGCTGGCGCAAAAGGTGGACGACCAGGTGCGCGAGATCAACGACCGCTTCGGCACGGCGGAGTGGCGCCCCATCCACCTGATCAAGCAGTCGCTGCCGGTGGAGCGGCTGGCGGTGCTGTACCGGCTGGCGGACGTGTGCATCATCAGCTCGCTGCAGGACGGGATGAACCTGGTGGCCAAGGAGTACGTGGCCAGCCAGGTGGACCGCCGCGGTGTGCTGCTGCTCTCCGAGTTCGCCGGCGCGGCCGAGGCCATGCCCGAAGCCATCCTCATCAACCCGTACGATCCTGAGGGGTGCGCGCTGGCCATCCGCGACGCGCTCACCCTTCCCGCGGACGAGCGTGCGGCGGCCATGGAGCGGCTGCAGGAGTCGCTCACCACCATCTACGACTGGATGCACGAGATGTTCACGGCCTGGGGCGCCGTTCTCCACCACGAGCCCCTTCCCGCCGCCGCCCTCGTCGCGGGCGCGGACGACGACGAGCCGCTGGACCTGGACGACCCCTCATCCCTCGACGCGGCCGAAGGCGAGGCGCGGAGCTAGGTCCTTCCGCCCGCAGCGGAGAAACGCATCGTGCGGAAATAGAGAGAGGACGCGGAGAGGGATTTTCTCTTCGCGTCCTCTCGTTTTCGTTCGCCTCGCACCATCCGCAGGGGTGCGGGATCATCGGGTTGCCGCCACGGCTTCTGTCTCGCATTGCAGCCATGAGAAATTTTTCGAGGAGCACCCATCCTCCCCGGAGCGCCGCCGGAGCCTGCACAACCGACACCTGATGCGCGTCCGTTGCCGCACTCCCGGTCCGCGCATGAATCGGCGGACATCGCGCACGACCGGCTGCCGGGACGGTCGCCGGGTGCGGCAAAAGACGCGCATCAGGTGTCGCGCAGGCGGGGTTCGGCGCGCACCCGGCAACGGCTGGCGATGCGGACGGGATGGAGGCGGACGATGCGGATCGTCTTCCGCGGCGGTGCGGATACGAATCCGGAGAAACACCTGTCATTCTGAGGAAGCGCCCACCCCGGACTTCCGGGAAAGCTAGGAAGCCCGATGGCGCGACCGAAGAATCTCCCTCCCCTCGCGCGGAATTCTCCTCCCGGGCCTAGCCCGGAAGCCCTGCCATGCCCGCCAGATCCCGCCGCCCGGCACGCAGATTTCCGGTCGGCGCCACACTCGTGGGGAAAAGGAGAGCACTCGCAGCGCCTCCCTCAGAGGGTTTTGCTGAACCTCACATCCATGACGAAGCGGTGACTTCCTGAGGGAGCGCATAACGTCCAACCAGAAGTCACACTACAGATAGCGCGCGACCGAAGGACCTCGTCTCGGTGGCGGAGGGGCCAGATCAGGGCGCGGGACCCGCCCTTTCGTTCTGCTGGCGAGGTCCTTCGGTCGGCGCCAGGGTGCAGTGTACAAGCGAGTTACGGAGCGGCGCCTCCCTCAGAGTGTGTTTAAGAATCCCTGCGCTCGCGCCCGTCTGTCATTTCGAAGGAGGCGCCACACCGCACCATCGGCTCGCACGAAATTCGGCGCGCCGACTGAGAAATCTACTGTCTGCTGCTGGTGCTCCGCCGCACCGCTCCGGCACTGGCCCTGTCCGCCCGTGTCGTAGCCGCGAAGCAGGCACGGCTACCGCGTCTGCCCTCCAGCAATCCGAAAGTAGATTCCTCGGCCCTGCAACCTCTGGTGTGAAAGCAGCTAGGGCGCGGCCGGGCCTCGGAATGACAGCGCTGGTAGATCTGCCTGGATGCGCAGCGTCGGATTCTTAAACACGCTCTCAGAGAGGGAGGCGGGTAACGGGTGTCCCGTAAAAAACGCGGATACACACCGCGAGGGACTGCGCTCCACGGCATTTCCGCGGATCAGGCGGTTCGGCTACGCCTCCGCGGTCCACCGGCCGTGGGGGACGCCTTCGCCGTCCAGGGCGGCGGCGAGGGCGTCCACCTCCTCCGGCAGCGTCTCGAGGGCCAGGTTGCAGCGCGCCCGGGCCGCCGGCGGGGCGGGGATGACCTCGGCCGGAATGCCGCGCTCCCGCGCCACCTCTTCCGCCCACAGCGCGTGGTGCGTGGTCTCGAACGTAAAGACGGTCCGGCTCGTCATCCCGCGTCCATTCCCGGTGCGTGGAGGAGGGTGGAATCCTTGCGATAAGTAGCCCCCGGGGTTACACTTGCACCCCTAGCCAAACCTCTGGAAAACAGCGTGTCGCCCGTGCCCGCGCCCGAACAAGCTGCGGCCGGGCGCACCCTGCGTCCAGTGCCGCCGGCCAGCCGCAGGCAAGCCCGGGCGGACCTTTGGGGCCTCCACGGATGACGCACGATTTTGTGCGCGTCAGTAATCCGGCGGGCCAGACGTCGTACAATGGAGGGCGGCACGGCGCCGGCCCTCCTTACTTTCCCACTCCAGCCCCTCGCCGGTGGCGGCGCGCACCGTGGTGCGCACGCGGCGCGGGCGGTCGGACAAAGACGCTCCGGCAGGCAACGCGGAGCAATCGGGATCGCGCCTCGTCACGTCAGACAGGAGCGGAAGCGAGTGGCGCCCCCCGGCCCGGCGCGGGACCGGGGTGCGCAAAGCGGGACAGTGAAGTCGGTCCACAGCGTTTCGCCGGCCCACCGGGGGCCGGCGGTAACCCAGGAGAGAAGCAGGATGACAAGACTTCGTTTGCTGCTTGCCGTGGCCCTTACGCTGGCGCTCGCGCCCGCGGCGGCCCTTGCGCAAGGGGGAAGCATCCGCGGCCGGGTGACCGAGCAGGGCTCGGGCCAGCCGCTTCAGGGCGTTCAGGTGTCCGTGGTGGGGACCAGCCAGACGGTGGTCACCAACCAGCAGGGCGTCTATGCGCTCAACAACGTGGCGGCCGGCCAGCGCACCGTGCGCGCCGTCCGCATCGGGTTCTCGGCCCAGACGCGCACCGTGGCCGTGACCGCCGCCGGCGTCGAGGCCAACTTCACCCTCAGCCCCGACGTGCTGGGGCTGGACGAGGTGGTGGTCATCGGCTACGGGCAGGTGGAGCGGCGGCGCGCCGGCGGCGGCGCCATCGCCTCCATCTCCACCCCCGAGGTGACGCAGAGCGCCCCCGTCGCCACCGTCGAGAACGTGCTGCAGGGCCGCGTCTCGGGCGTGCAGGTGACGCAGAACTCGGGCGTCCCCGGCAGCGCCATCTCGGTGCGCGTGCGCGGCGCCTCGTCCATCACGGCCGGCAACGAGCCGCTGTACGTTCTGGACGGCGTGCCCATGCTGCGCGGCGACTTCTCCACCATCGGCACCTCCATCGGGCAGACCCAGGGCATCGACGCCCTGTCGGACCTGAACCCCAACGAGATCGAGTCCATCGAGGTGCTGAAGGACGCGTCGGCGGCCGCCATCTACGGCTCGCGCGCGTCCAACGGCGTGGTGCTCATCACCACCAAGCGCGGCCGCGCGGGCGACCGCCCCGACATCCGCTTCCAGACCTACTACGGCACGCAGGAGCCCTGGCGCCAGCCGGCGTTCCTGAACGCCCGCGAGTGGGTCGAGGTGCAGAACGACGCCATCGAGCTGGACTTCGGCATCCCCGAGTACTACGGCTTCGACGACGACGACATCCCCCTGTGCGCGGACGACGACAGCGGCGTCTGCAACGAGGAGGAGTTCAGCGGGCGGGTCGACACCGACTGGATCGACGAGATCATGACGTCGGCGCCCACCTCCAACCTGTTCGGCTCCATCGCCGGCGGCACCGAGCGGGCCCGCTACTACGTCAGCGGCACGCGGTTCCTGCAGGACGGCATCGTGTCGGGGTACGGGTTCGAGCGGCTGAACGGGCGCATGAACCTGGACTACACCGCCAGCGACCGCATCGTCCTGGGCACCAGCATCTCGCTGTCGCAGGGCGTCATCGAGCGCGCCCGCGGCGACAACACCATCTACGGGCCGTTCGCCAACGCCGTGGCCAGCGCCCCGGTGGACGCGGTGTTCGCCGAGGACGGCGAGTACAACCTGAGCACGCTGGCGTACGACAACCCCGTGGCCCTGAACCGTGAGAACCGCGCCGAAGAGCGCAGCTTTCACGTGGTGGGCAACGCGTTCGCCGACTACCGGGTCACCGAGGGGGTGAACGCGCGGGCCAACTTCGGCCTGGACCGCTACATCCTGCGCGGGTACCTGTACGACTCGCCCATCGTGGGCCCGTCCACCGGCTCCAACGGCTCGGGCGAAGTGGGCAACTCGTACGCGAACAAGGTGCTGGCCGAGGGCACGGTGAACTTCGAGCGGGTGCTGAACGACGCCAACGAGCTGTCGGGCGTGGTGGGCACCAGCTTCGAGCTGAACGACACCGAGACCAACGAGGTGTTCGGGACCCAGTTTCCCACCAGCTCGTTCCGCAACCTGGCGTCGGCCTCCACCATCACCGGCGGCAGCTCCGACTTCACCGAGTACAACCTGCTGTCGTACTTCGGCCGGCTGCAGCACACCTTCCGCGACCGGCTGACGACCACGTTCAACGTGCGCGCCGACGGCTCGTCGCGGTTCGGCGAGAACAACCGCTGGGGCGTGTTCCCCTCCGCGTCGGTGCTGTACCGCATGACAGAGGAGCCGTTCATCCAGAACCAGTCGTTCATCAGCGACCTGGCGCTGCGGGCCAGCTACGGCCGCACCGGCAACCAGGAGGGGCTGGGCGACTTCGCCTCGGTGGCGCTGTTCGGCGGCGGGTACAACTACGGCGACCGGCCGGGGATCGCGCCGTTCCAGCTGTCCAACCCGGACCTGAGCTGGGAAAAGACCGACCAGCTGAACTTGGGCGCCGACGTGGCGTTCCTGGAGGACCGGCTGGGGCTGAGCTTCGACTGGTACCACAAGTACACCACCGACCTGCTGCTGGAGCGCCCCATCCCGCTCTCGACGGGCTTCGAGGAGATCAGCCAGAACATCGGCGAGATGCGCAACACCGGCTTCGAGCTGTCGGCGCGGGCGCAGGTGCTGCGCGCGGCGCGGCGCGGCGGCCTGGAGTGGACCACCGAGTTCAACGTGTCGCACAACCGCAACGAGGTCACCAAGCTGTACGAGGGCCAGGCCATCGACGGCAACTTCGTGGCGCGCGTGGAAGAGGGGCAGCCGCTGGGCTTTTTCCGCGGCTACGTGATGGACGGGATCTTCCAGTCCGAGGACGAGATCTGCTACGACGACACGGGCGCCAGCTGCCCCGCGGGGGTCGGCTTCCAGTCGGAGTTTACCGTCCCAGGCGACGTGCGCTTCCGCGACCTGAACAACGACGGCCTGATCAACGCCACCGACCAGGAGCGCATCGGCAGCCCGTGGCCCGACTACCAGGGCGGGTGGACGAACACGCTGTCGTTCGCGGGGGTGGACCTGTCGGTGTTCACGCAGTTCTCGCAGGGCAACGACACCTACAACGGCACCCGCGAGTACAGCGACGCGTTCGGCACGTTCTACGACAACAACTCGCAGTTCGCCCGTGACCGCTGGACGCCCGACAACCCCAGCAACACCACGCCGCGGGCCACGTACTGGGACGACAACGACAACGTGCGCTCGTCGAGCCGCTTCGTCGAGGACGGCTCGTACGTCCGCATCAAGAACGCGGTGCTGGGCTACACGGTGCCGGAGCGCTTCGCCGGCCGCCTGGGCTCGCGCAGCCTGCGCGTCTACGTCCAGGGTCAGAACCTGGTGACGTGGACCGACTACAGCGGGTTCGATCCCGAGGTCAACTTCAACGGCGCGGCCAACATCACCCGGGGCGTGGACTTCTACACGCTGCCGCAGGCGCGCACGTACACCATCGGCCTGAACGTCGGCTTCTAATGGGAGACCTGCGAATGAAGCTCAGAGCATTCGGCATCATCGCGGTGGCGGCGCTTACGGCGGCCGCCTGCGACGATCCACTCAACCCCACGCCGGAGCAGCAGATCGCGCTGGAAGAGGCGCTCGACAGCCCCGAGGAGGTGGGGGTGGCCGTGAACGCCATGTACGACGCGCTGCAGGAGTGCGACGGCGGCTACTGCCGCGACGTGCTGATGTTTCCGGACGCGTACGCCGGCAACCTGGACGTGACGGGCACCTACGTCAGCGACCGCGAGGTGGGGCGCCAGGCGGTGACCTCCGAGAACACCGCGCTTCCCGAGATCTGGGGCGCGGCGTACGAGGGGATCAACCGCGCGAACAACGTGGTCGCGTCGCTGCCGCTGCTGGAGGACCAGTTCGACGCCGACGAGTACGCCGCGCTCGAGGGCGAGGCGCGCTTCGTCCGCGCGCTGAACTACTTCACCCTGGTCAAGTTCTTCGGCGGCGTGCCGCTGATCACCCAGCCGCGCTGGGTGGTGGACCAGGAGAGCAACGTGCCGCGCAACACCGCCGCCGAGACCTGGCAGCAGATCGAGGCGGACCTCACCGCCGCCGTGGGGCTGCTGCCCACGGCCGGCGACGGCGGGCGCGGCGACGGCCGGGCCAACCGCGAGGCCGCGCAGGCGCTGCTGGCCCGCGCGCACCTGTACCAGGGCGAGTGGCAGCAGGCGTACACGCTGGCCAACGACGTCATCCTCGGCGGCGAGTACTCGCTGGTGGGCAGCTACGCCAGCGCGTTCGACAACGAGCAGACCTCCGAGGCGCTCTTCGAGATCCCGTTCACCGTCACGGACCCGGGCTCCATCGCCTTCTGGATGTTTCCCCGCTCGCTGGGCGGCCGCTGGGGCTTTGCTCCCGCGGAGGACTTTCTTGACTCGTTCGAGGCGGGTGACGAGCGGTTCGAGGTGGCGTACCAGGAGGACCCGTCGGGCGACGAGGAGCACTTCGGTGCCAAGTACACCGACATCGCCACCTCGGCCGACGACGTTCCGGTCATCCGCCTGGCCGAGGTGTACCTGATCCGCGCCGAGGCCGCCGCCCGCCTGGGCAACGTGGCGCAGGCGCTGGCGGACGTGGACGTGATCCGCGACCGCGCCGGGCTCGACCCGGTGGACGCGGACGCCAACGAGAACGGCACCGTGTCGGTGAACGAGGCGCTCGAGGCGGTGCTCATGGAACGCCGGCACGAGCTGTTCTACGAAGGCCACTGGTTCTTCGACCTGAAGCGCTTCGCCGACGTGCCATCCGCCGGCGCCATGCTGACGGAGCTGGGGCTCACGGGCTTCCGCCTGCTGTTCCCGGTGCCGCAGCGGGAGATCGAGGCCAACACCGAGCTGGAGCAGAACCCCGGCTACTGAGCCTGGTGGGGCTGATCGGGCCGATCTGGTGAAGGGATGAAGATGAAGCGGCGCCCCGGGTCTGGGGGCGCCGCTTCGTCGTGAATAGGGAACAGGGAATAGGGAATAGCCGGCAACGGGTCGGGTGCGGCTACGGCTGAACAGGATCCATCAGCAGGGGTCTGCGGAGCAGGTGGGGAACTCACACGGAGTCAACGGGAGTCGACGGAGTTTCTCGTACCGTTCCTCTTTCCACGATGCGAAGGCGGGTGGTTGTGAGCGGAGGCATGGCGCGCCCGTCGACAAGGCATGAGCCGGCGTGGGGGATCGGGAACGGCATTGAGATGGAAATGCGGCAGGGAGCCATCCGCGTTTCTTGAGTGGGTGCGGATCGCCGGATGATCTCCGCGGCGCACGGGAACCGGCCGTCCGCACCACCTGATGCGCGATCTTGAGAACCCTCCATACCTCCACGATGGAGGTGAGCGCACGTTCCAGGACGCTGGCTCAGTGTTCTTCGCAGCCTTGTGGGAGAGGGATGCGCAGGTGAGGGGCCCCGCTGTTACGAACTGCTCCATTCACGCTATCTTGCTGGCCGGTCCGCGAGTTCGATCACCGCATCCCCCCTCTTCCTGATGAGCACGCACGACGCGGCGGCGCACGAGGTGCTGCTGGCCCTGGGCGCCAACCTGGGCGACCCGGTGGCGCAGCTGGCCGAAGCGGTGGAGATGCTGGCGCCGTCCGTGCGCGTGGACGCCGTCTCGTCGGTCTGGCGCAGCGAGCCGGTGGGGTTCGCCGAGCAGCCGGACTTCTTCAACGTGGTGGTGCGCGGACGGACGGCGCTGGAGCCGCCGGCGCTGCTTGCGGCCGCGCAGCGGGTGGAGGACGCGATGGGGCGGCGGCGCAGCTTCGTCAACGCGCCGCGGCGCATCGACGTGGACCTGCTGGCGTACGGCGACCGGGTGATGCGCACGCCCGCGCTTGCGCTGCCGCATCCGCGCCTGCACCTGCGCGGCTTCGTGCTGCATCCGCTGGTGGAGGTGGCCCCGGAGTGGCCGCATCCCGTGCTGATGAAGACGGCGCGGGAGTTGCTTTCCTCGGCTACCGATCTGGAGCGCGTGCAGCGGGTGGGCGCGCTTCCCGGGCCGGGGGCCCCGCTTGCCCCCGCGCCCCGGCCCGGCTAAGCTCCCAGCCGGGCCCGGTGCGCGTCCCCGTTCGCGACCCAGCGACCCAGCATGGCCCGGCCCCACGAGTTTACCGTCGGCGTAGAAGAAGAGTACCAGCTCGTGGACGCCCGCACGGGCGCGCTGCGCAGCCGCGCCCGCTACGTCATCGCGGGCGACTGGGCCGACGAGCTGAAGCCCGAGATGCAGGAGCACACGGTCGAGGTGGAGACCGGCGTGTGCCAGGGCACCGCCTGCGTGCGCGACGACCTGGCGCGGCTGCGCTTTACCGCCGCCGTGGCGGCCGAGGCGCAGGGGCTGCGCATCGTGGCGGCGGGAACGCACCCGTTCAGCCCGGCCGCGGGGCACGTCTTCAACGACGCGCCCGTGTACCAGGAGCTGCGGCAGGAGTACCGCCGCCTAGCCGAGTCGCAGGCCATCTTCGGGATGCACGTGCACGTGGGCGTGCCCAAAGGCGTGGACCGCGCGCGTGCAAGCAATTGCGTACGCCTGCACCTGCCGATCCTGCTGGCGCTCTCGGCCGCGTCCCCGTTCTTCGAGGGGACCGACACGGGGCACGCGTCGTACCGCTCGGTGCTGTGGCGCCGCTGGCCGCGCACGGGCGCGCCGCCGCGCTTCGAGAGCGACGCCGACTACGCGGCGCTGGTGCGCTGGCTGATGGAGTCGGGGCGCATCGACGCGCCGGGGCGGCTGTACTGGGAAATGCGCCCGCACCACGTGTATCCCACCATCGAGGCGCGCATCAGCGACTGCACGCCGCGGGTGGAGGACGCGGTGGCCATCGCGGCGCTGCTGCGGGCGCTGGTGGCCGGCGCGGCCGAAGGGGTGCTCCCCGAGTCGCCGCTTCCCGAGGCGTGGGTGCAGACGCTGATGAGCGACAACGGCTGGCGGGCCAGCCGGTACGGCTCGGCGGCGGAGCTGGCGGACGTGGAGAGCAGCGAGCCGCGCACGCTGTCGGTGGCGGCGTGGGTGGAGCGGCTGGGCGAGCGGCTGGAGGGCGTGGCCGCGGCCCTGGGCGACGCGGACGAGCTGGCCGCGCTGCCGGCGCTGCTGCAACGCGGGTGCGCGGCCGACGCCATCCGGGCGCGCGCGGGGGAGATGGACGGCGACCTGGGGCGGGTGGCGCTCTGGCTCGCGGACGAGACGGTGGTGGGCGCGGGGATGGACCGCCGCGCGGCGCAACGATTACAGGAACCGGTATGAGCACGCCCCACAGGGTCAAGGTCGCACTTCCCGAAGCCAACTCGCGCGGATACGAGGTGCTGGTCGGCGCCGGGCTCTTTTCCACCCTCGCCTCCGTCCTGTCGCGCTTCTGTCCCGCCCACCGCTACGCCGTGGTCACGGACGACCGCGTGGCCGAGCTGTACGCCGTGCGCCTGTCGCGCATGCTGCACGGCGCCGGCTACCGCACCGACGTGTTCGCGTTCACCCACGGCGAGGCGCAGAAGACCCGCGAGACCTGGGCGCTGGTCAGCGACGCCATGCTGGAGTCCGGCTGCGGGCGCGACACCGCCCTGCTGGCGTTCGGCGGCGGGGTCCCGGGCGACCTGGGCGGCTTCGTCGCGGCCACGTACATGCGCGGGCTGCCATACGTGCAGGTGCCCACCTCGCTGCTGGCCATGATCGACGCCTCCGTGGGCGGCAAGACGGGGGTGGATACGCCCGGGGGCAAGAACCTGGTGGGCGCCTTTCACCAGCCGCAGTGCGTGATCATCGACCCCGAGCTGCTGCAGACGCTTCCGCAGGCGCACCTGCGCGCCGGCCTGGCCGAGGCCGTGAAGCACGGCGCCATCGCCGACGCCGAGTACCTGCAGTGGATCGACCAGAACGCCGAGTCGCTGCTGGCGGGCGACACGCAGGCGCTGGCGCGGCTCATCGTGCGCTCGGTCGAGATCAAGGCCGAGATCGTGGCCCGGGACGAAAAGGAGAGCGGGCCGCGCAAGCTGCTGAACTTTGGCCATACCATCGCCCACGCGGTCGAGGCGGTGAGCGGCTATGCCATGCTGCACGGCGAGGCGGTGTCGGTGGGGATGGTGGAGGAGGCGCGCATCGGCGAGCGCTCGGGGGTGACGGTGGCGGGGACGGCCGCGCGCCTGCGCAAGCTGCTCACCAGGCTGGGCCTGCCCACGTCGCTCCCCATGGACTACGGCGCGGACGCGGTGGTGGAGTGGACGCGCAGCGACAAGAAGGCGCGCAACGGCCGGGTGGAATACGCGCTCATCCAGGACATCGGCACGCCGCTCATCGGCAAGGAAGGCCGCTGGGGGCATCCCGTGGCGGACGAGACGGTGGCGGCGGTGCTGGCGGGGGCGGGGCGGGGGTGAAGGGGTGAACGGGTGAACGGGTGAACGGGGAGGCGCGCCGGCAGGCGTCGACCCGGGCCGCCGGGGATCGCGGTTGAACCCGGATTGGAACCCGGGGCTGGAAAAGCCAGAAGCCCCCGCCCAGGGCTCGCGGAACTCGCCAGGCGGGGCTTTGCGTGATCGGAGGCGGTGGCGCCGGAGTGCGGGCTTGGCGCACGCGAGCAGGTGAAGCCCCGTTCGGTGAGGAACGAACCGAGACGGGGCTTGTGGCCCTTCCAGCCGCGGGCTTTAGCCCGTGGGGGGGGGCGGGGCCGCGGGACCGCGGGACCGGGCCGAAGCGGGCGTCACCCGTTCACCCGTTCACCCGTTCACCCGTTCACCGCAAACCCGCCCGAGGCATCAGAATCAAACCCGACCGGCCTGGGGACCACCCCCGGCCGGCTTTCTCGCAAACAGGACGCAGGTGGCCGAAGCACAGAAGCGGCACGCGCCGCGGCACCGGGTGGAGTACGCGCTGGCACGCACGCTGGAAGGCGCCGTGGCCTCGCTGCCCGAAGGGATGGCCGACGCATTCGGGCGGCGGCTGGGCGCGGCCGTGTACCGGATGGGGATCCGCCGGGCCACGGTGGAGCAGAACCTTCGCCTGGCCTTTCCCGACCGGACGGAGGCGTGGCGCAACTCCGTGGCCCGCGGCGCGTACGAGCACCTGGGGCGCGAGGCGGCGGCCATGCTGCGGCTGGCCAAGCTGGACCCGCGGGCCGTCGTCGAGCGCACCGTGACGCGCGGGTGGGACGAGATGGAGGGCGCGCTGGCGGAAGGAAAGGGGTGCATCCTGGTCACCGGCCACTACGGCAACTGGGAGATCGCCGCCGCCGCCGTGGCCGCGCGCGGGGTGCCGATCGCCGCCATCGTCCGCCGCCAGGGCAACCTGCTGGTGGACCAGCGCCTGGACGACACCCGCCGGCGCCTGGGCGTGGAAACCGTCTCGCAGCGCGAGGCCCCGTCCCGCATCCCCCGCGTGCTGCGCAAGAACGGCGTGGTGGGGATCGTGGGCGACCAGGACGCGCGCCGGGCGGGGGTGTTCGTCCCCTTCTTCGGCGTGCCGGCGTCCACGCACCGCGGGCCGGCGCTGTTCGCCCTGCGCTTCGGCGCGCCGGTGTTCGCCTGCGTGGCGCGGCGGCTCCCCGGCCCCGGCGTGCGCTACGAGGTGTCGGGGACGCGCGTTCCCGTGCCGCGCACGGGGGACCTGGAGGCCGACATGGAGGCGCTGACGGCGGAGCTGGCGGCGCGGCTGGAAGCGGCGGTGCGCGAGGCGCCGGAGCAGTACTTCTGGTTCCACCGGCGGTGGAAGAGCAAGCCCAGACCGGAACCGGACATGGGCCGGCCGGGTATCTTCCCGGCTGGCGGCGCGGGGGTGGACGACGTGGAACAGGACGACCTTTGATCTACATCTGCATCCCGGCGCTGGACGAGGCGCCCACCGTGGGGGTCCTGCTCTGGCGCATTCGCCAGGTCATGACGGAGTTCCGCCGCGACTTCCACATCATCGTGCTGGACGACGGCTCTACCGATGGAACCAGCGAGGTGCTGGCTCCGTACGGCCGGGTGCTGCCGCTGACCCTGCTGCGCAACGAGCAGCCGCGGGGGTACGCCGCGGCGCTGGAGCAGGTGCTGCGCGAGGCGGTCAGCCGCTCCACCCATCCCAAGCGCGACACCGTGGTGGTGCTGCAGGCGGACTTCACCGAGCCCCCGGACGAGATCCCGGCGCTGGTGAAGCGGCTGGAGGGCGGCGCGGACGTGGTGGGCTCCACCCTGGGCTCCGTCCAGGGCGAGGTGACGCGGGGGATGCGCTGGTCGCGGCGCGGGCTTCCCTGGCTGCTCTCCGGCGCCGCGCTGCCGCGCGAAGGGGGCGACCCGTTCCTGGGGTTCCGCGCCTACCGGGTGCAGGTGATCCGGCGCGCGCTGCAGGACCGTGAGGGCGCGCCGCTGCTCACCAGCCAGGGGTGGGCCGCCAACGCCGAGCTGCTGATGCGCGTTGCGCCGCACGCCCGGCGCGCCGACCAGGCGCCGGTGGAGATCCGCTACACCCGGCGCGAGCGCGCCACGCGCTTCGAGCCGTGGGCGGCGCTGCGCGAAACGTGGGCGCTGGCCCGGCGGGCGCCCCGGCGCGGGCCCGCAACGGCCGCGGCGGCGGATCCTGCGCCCGCGGTGGCGGCGACGCCGATCCCGGCGGAAGCGGCGGAGCCTGTCCCCACCGAGGGGCGGCCGCCGCGCAGAAGACGAAAGCGAGGAAATCGTGAAGGCAATATTCAGGATCGGCCGGAAGAGTAGGACCGCGTTCGCCATCGCGGTGGCGGCGCTGGTGGCGGGGGGGACGGACGCGGCGGCCGAGGCGCCGCAGCAGCGCCTGCCCTTTCGCTCGGGCGAATCGGCCACGTACCAGGTAAAGCTGGGCGCCATCTCGGTGGGGCGCGGCAGCCTGGCCATCACCGGGCTGCAGACGGTGCGCGGCCAGCAGGTGTACCACACGGTGATGACGCTGCAGGGCGGCAACGCGCTGGTGCGCGTGAACGACCGGTTCGAGTCGTGGATCGACACGGACGGGCTGTTCTCGCGGCGCTTTCACCAGAACCAGCACGAGGCGCGCTTTCGCCGCAACCGCACCTACGAATTCTTTCCGGAGGAGCGCACCTTCCGGCGCGAGAACGGCCAGACCGGCACGCTGCCCACCAACCAGCCGCTGGACGACCTGTCGTTCATCTACTTTGCGCGCACGCTGCCGCTGGAGCCGGGGGCCACGTACACGCTGCCGCGCTACTTCAAGACCGACGGCAACCCGGTGGTGCTCCAGGTGCTGCGCCGCGAGACCATCGAGGTGCCGGCGGGCCGCTTTCGCACCATCGTCGTCCGCCCGGTCATCCGCACGGACGGCCTGTTTGGCGAGGGCGGCCGCGCGGAGGTGTTCTTTTCCGACGACGAGCACCGCATTCCGGTGCTCATCCGCAGCCGCGTTCCGGTGGTGGGATCGCTCAGCATGCACCTGCGCTCCTTCCGCCCCGGCACCTGAGCCCGCGGATGGCGTACGACAGACGAGAGGGCGCGGAGAGCGACGCTTCCGCGCCCTCTTTCGTATCTCCGGGATTCACGCCGGCAGCCGCGGCCCGGGCGGAGCAACATCCAGAGCGAGGGCGGGTTCGATGGGATGGATGAAGATGCGCAGCGGACGGCTGGTGCGGGTGCTCGCGGCGGCCGTGGTGGTGGCGGGCCCGTCGCTGGCGGGGGATGCGCGGGCGCAGCGCCTGCCGTTCGCGCCCGGGGAGCATGCCGTCTACCAGGTGCGGCAGGGCCCGATTCCCGCCGGCACCGCCACCCTTTCCGTCACCGGGCGCGAGGTGGTGCAGGGCGAGCAGACGCTGAAGACGGTGCTGACGCTGCGCGGCGGCAACGCGTTCTTCCGCGTGGACGACCTGTACGAGTCGTGGATCGACACGGACGGGCTGTTCTCGCGGCGCTTTCACCAGCGCCTGCGCGAGGGGCGCTACCGCCGCGACCGTACGTACCACTTCAACCCCGAGCGGCGCACCTATCGGCGCGAGAACGACGAGACCGGCACGCTGCCCACCAGCCAGCCGCTGGACGACCTGTCGTTCCTCTACTTTGCGCGCACGCTGCCGCTGGAGGTGGGCGCCACCTACACGTACCCGCGCTACTTCAAGGCGGACGGCAACCCCGTGGTGCTGCAGGTGCTGCGCCGGGAGACCATCCGCGTCCCCGCGGGCGAGTTCCGCACCATCGTCGTTCGCCCGATCATCCGCACCGACGGGCTGTTCAGCAAGGGCGGCCGCGCGGAAGTGCATTTTTCCGACGACGCCTACCGCATTCCGGTCCTCATCCGCACCGCGGGAATCCCGCTGGGCGGCGACCTGACCATGCGCCTGCGCTCGTTCCGCCCCGGCACCTGATCCCAGATCCGGAAAAACAACACCTTCAGGGTACAGAGGAACAGAGTCAAACAGAGAAAGCGAGTGGAAGCATGATCTCGTTTTCTCTGTCTGACTCTGTTCCTCTGTACGATCATTCTTTTCCGTGGAGCCGGGGATGTGGCGCGCGGGGCGGGGAACGCGCATCTTCGGGGGATAGGGACGATCGTACCTGACGTTCTCCGAACCCTCGCCCCCGGTCACGTGAACGACGGCAACATCGACGACAGCGGGTCCGCGGCGGGACAGATCCCCGAGGCGGACCTTTCGCGCGTGCGCACCGTTCCCGTGGGCGGCCGGCCCAACAAGGTGCTGGCGGAGCACTTCGCCGCGCCGCCCCCGGCGGAGGCCGCGGCGCGGACGTTCGGCGCGTTCGTGGGCTCGCTGCCGCGCATCCTGCAGGCGGAGTCGTTCCTGGCCGTCGTGGATGCGATTGCGTCAGCCGTCGAGCGGCGGCGGGCGGTGCTGTGGATGGTGGGCGGCCACGTGGTGAAGACGGGGCTCGCGCCGGTGCTCATCGACCTGATGCGCCGCGGCGCCGTCACGCACCTGGCGTCGAACGGATCGGCGGGGGTGCACGACTACGAGATGGCGCGCTGGGGCGGCACCAGCGAGGACGTGGAGGCGGGGCTGGCGGACGGAAGCTTCGGGATGGCGGACGAGACGGGGCGCGACATGAACGCCGCCTTCGCCCGCGGAATGCGCGAGGGGTGGGGGATGGGCGAGTCGCTGGCCCGCGACCTGGAGGGGCGCGACGACCTGGCGTATCCCGGCCTGTCGCTGCTGCTGCAGTCGCGCCGCCTGGGCGTGCAGTACACGCTGCACCCCGCGCTGGGCGCCGAGATCATCCACCAGCACCCCGCCGCCGACGGCGCCGCCATCGGCGACACGGGCCACCGCGACTTTCGCCGCCTGAGCGCCGCGCTGGCCAGGCTGGACGACGGCGGCGTCGTGATCAACGTGGGCTCGGCGGTGGTGATGCCGGAGGTCTTTCTGAAGGCGCTGACCGTCGCGCGCAACCTGAACGGCGGCGCGCCGCGCGGCTTCACCGCCTGCGACCTGGACATGAACCGCCACTACCGCCCGCGGATGAACGTCGTCGAGCGCCCCACGCGCTCCGGCGGAGGCCGCGGCTTCTCCATCACCGGCCATCATGAGATCATGGTGCCGCTGCTGGCGTGGGCCGTGGCGGAGCGCTGCGGTGAACGGGTGAGCGGGTGAAGGGGGAGGCGCGCCGGTAGGGGGCGATCCGGGCCGAAGGGATCGCGGGTTGAAGCCCGCGCGAGGAGAAGCCCCGGCCAGGGCTCGCGGAGCTCGCCAGGCGGGGCTTTGCGCGATCGGAGGCGGTGGCGCCGGAGTGCGGGCCCGGCGCACGCGAGCAGGTGAAGCCCGTTCGGTGAGGAACGAACCGAGACGGGGCCTGTGGCCCTTTCAGCCGCGGGCTTTGGCCCGTGGGGGTGGCGCCGCGGGATCGGATCGACGCGGGCGTCACCCGCTCACCCGCTCACCCCTTCACCGCAGGCGCGGCAAGCACCGATCAGATCTCCTGGATGTTCACCGGGCCATTGGTGGTCACCACGCGGATGGTGGGGCCGCCGCCGTTGAGGTCGGTGCTGATGCGGCCGCCGGGACGGTAGCCGCGTCCGCCCTCGCGGCGCGGGGGACGCATGCCGCGGGGCGCGTTGATGGGCCCGTGCATCGTCCCGCTTTCCAGGTGCGCCGCGTAGCCGCGCGGCATCCGCAGGGTAACCGGCCCGTTCACCGTCTCCACGTCCAGCCCCTCGCCGCTCCAGCGCCGCCCGGCCAGCGTAACGGTGATGGGCCCGTTCTGCGCCCGCGCGTTCACGTCGCCCGCCATCCGGTCCAGCGAGATGGGGCCGTTGTGCGCCCGCAGCTGCACGGTGCCCGCCAGCCGCTCCACCGCGATGGGGCCGTTCTGCGTCCGCACGTCCAGGTTGGTGCGGGCGGGGACCAGGATCTCGTATCCCACGGCCCAACCGCGGCCGTCCCCGCTGACGTCCGGCCCCGTGGCGCCGATGGTGCCGGAGGTGTTCACGCGAATGCCGCGCGCCATCTCGCGCGCCTCGTCGGCCGTGCGGGCGTTGGTCTGGATGCGGGCGCGCACCACCACGTCGCGTCCGTCCCAGGCGCGCACGGTCACGCCGCCGTTCTGCCCCGCGTCCACGCGCACGGTGCCGCGCGCGGGAATGCGGGTTTCGCGCACCTCGCAGTGCACCTGCCGGTTGTCGTTGCCCCACTGGTTGCGGCGGCAGCGCTCCGCCCAGTCCTGCGACGAATCCTGCGCCGCGGCCGGCGCGGCGATCGCGACCAGCGCGACAAGAGAGAAAAGGCGTGCAGTGCGCATCATGAGCTCCGAAAGCGTGGGATGGATCAGGGGCGGCACCGCGCCGCCGTCTGCTCGGTTGCTCTGATGCGGGGCATCCACAAAGGGTTTGGACGCGACGCGCTCCGCGTACGGGACGTACGATGAGGACGGCGCTCCGAGGTGCCGGCGTGCGGGCGCCGGCGGTGGCGTTCTCATCGCCAGCCGGAAACACGGCCGGCCCCGCAACCGTGCGGGGCTGGCCCTGTATCCCATCAGCCCGGGTGCGACCCCGGGCCTCGTGCGGAAAGAAAAACGAGGACGCGTGCAGGCTGTACCCTGTCCCCTGTCCCGCCTATCCCCTCAGCGCCGCCTCGGCCATCCGGTTCGCCGCCGCCGCTTCGCCGGGCACCGCCAGCTCCTCGATGAACATCACCTGGTCCTGGTTCAGCACCACGTAGCCAAAGGCGTGGCCGCTCTGCAGGCAGCGCGCGTTGGTGACGGAGATGAAGCCCTTGAGCGTCGACAGGTGGTCCGCAAGGCGGCTGCCGGGCGAGCGGTGCAGGTCGCCCTCCAGCACGCGGCCGCCGCACAGGTGAAAGCGATGGGGCTGCGCGCGCTTGTTGCCGACCAGTGCGGAGGACCCGGGATTGGCGGGGCGGGCGACCAGGGTGGGGGTGGCACGTGCGATCATGGGCGTTCCAGCCGGAAGAGAGTGCGTGGAGGATGACGCGGCTCTCCTAGGCAACGGCGGGACCACCCCGGAAGACCCGGCTTATCCCCATCCACTGGAACGATTTAGATCGTTTCGGCGTATGGGGCGGCGGATACGGAGAATCGACCGGCGGCGGGACGGAGCGGGGCGAATGTCCGGCAATCCGCCAGATGGAATGCGGCGGACGGAGGGGGTGTACGAAATCCGTACGCCGTACGGGGCCCGGACACGACGACGCCGCGGGAACGCTGTCCCCGCGGCGGCAGCCAGCCTGCGGTGATGTCGTGCGGAGGCGCCGGTCAGCGTCCCTCGTCGCGGAACACGCCGCCAAAGCGGCCGGAGCCGGCGGACGGGCGCACGCCGGGGGCGTCGTGGCGGGCCAGGACGCGGTTGGTGACCGTCGCGGCGATGTGCTCGTCCATGGGAAGCATCTCCATGTACAGCTCCAGCGCGCGGTCCACGTCCACCTCGTCGCGCAGAATGTCGAGCAGGTCGAGCACGTTGGCTACGTGCGTCTCCACGATCGCCTCTTCGGCGCGCGCGGCGGCGATGAGGAGCTTGCGCTTGGCCTCGTTGCTCAGGCGGCGGCGCCGCAGCCAGTCGAACATCGGTTCCCTGTCCTTCGTTTGTAGCAGCGTTGTGCGGGGCCCTCAATCTGACCACCCGCCCCGGCGGGCCGCAAGCCCGGAAGGGGCTTGGATGCGGGACGCGTTCCAGTGTATATTCTTGCGGGTGACCACCGTGCCGTCCATGCGCGCGGCCCCGCCCCCGAAACCCGCCCGCTCACGGGCCGTGCCCCATCTCCCGCCTTTTTGAAGGGCCAAGGGAAAGGCTGAATGGGAACTTCATATCTGAGCTCCGAAGAGTACGACGAGCTGGCGCACAAGCACTACGACGCCGGCGACTACGACGAGGCGCTCCAGGTGCTTCGCGAGGGCCTGAAGCAGTACCCCGAGTCCGTCCTGCTGCAGGTGGGGCTGGGGTACACGCGCGTGGCCCGCGAGGAGTACGCGTGGGCGCGCCAGTGCTTCGAGCGCGCGCTGGAGCTGGACCCCGAGTACGAGGACGCGTGGGTGGGGCTGGGCGAGTCGCTGCTCAAGTTCGGCCGCGTGGACGAGGCGCTGGAGTGCTTTGGCCAGATCGACGAGATGGGCCTGGCCGACGACCTCGAACTCGGCCTTACCGTGGGCCGCGCCCTGTACCGCGAGGGGCTGTTCACCGACGCCCGTGCCCGCTTCTCGGCGCTTTCCGCGGCCCATCCCGACTCGGCGGAGCTGGCGGCGGCGCGCGGCTACACGCTGCACGCCCTGGGCGACGACCTGGGGGCGCGCCGCGAGCTGCGCCGCGCCGTGCGGCTGGACGGCGAGCTGCACGAGGCCCGCATCTACCTGAGCCACCTGCTGCACGACCGCAACGACCCGCGCGGCGCGCTGGCCGAGCTGGAGCAGGTGCCGCCCGAGGAGCACTGGGACACGCTCTCGCTCTGGCGCTACATCGAGCTCAAGACGCAGCTGGACGGGGTGGCCGAGGACGACCCCTGGTTCATGCCCTGGCGCGAGCGGCTGGCCGAGCTGGACGCCGAGCCCGACGACATCGACCACCTGCTGGCCGAGGTGGAGGCGAACTTCGAGGGGGCGGTGGACGAGGGGGCGCAGGCGGCGCTGGAGCTTTCGGCGCAGATGGACTTCATCATGAAGATCCTGGGCCAGCCCCCCACCGACGGCGCCCAGCACTCGCCGGCCGCGCACCGGGTGCGGACGGCCGAGGGCTCGGTGTTCGAGGGGTCGTGGGACGACATCGTGGCGGGAATGCGCGACTCGTGCGGCGAGCCGGCCATTACGCTGACGGCGTTCATGCGCCGCGCGGCGCGGCAGATCCAGGAGCGCACGGGGCGCGACGTGCCCTGCCACAGCGCCGAGGCGTTCCTCAAGGCGGGGGCCCGCATGGGGCTGCTGCACATCGAGGAGTGACCCGCATTCCGGAGCCGGTGACCATTCTGCCCCCGCTCGCGCGCCGCCGGCCGTGAGCTTCGATCCCGAGAGCACTCTTCGCCCGCTGCGGCAGCGCGCGTCCGACGTGGACGCGCTGCGCGCCGGCGCCCCCGCCGCCGCGCTGGTGGTGCGCGTGGCCCGCGCGGCCGAGACCACGCTGCGCCGCATGCTGCGCGACGACCCCACCGCCCCGGTGGAGCTGCGGCTGCGGGCCCTTAGTGCCGACGACCTGTCCACCCCCGACCTGCTGGCCGAGCTGCGCCGCCGCAACCGGCTTCCCATGGAGCTGGCGGCCGGGTTCCACGACCTGGACCTGGCCTGCGAGCGCATCTCGGGCGGGGCGGACCCGGGGCCGCGCGACGCGCAGCTGGCCATCCACGTGGCCGACGGGCTGCAGGCGCACGTCCTCTCGTTTCCCGCGGACGGCCTGCTGGAAGACCCCGCCCTCCCGGACCCGGACGAGTCCGTGCTGGTGCACGACGACGAGGAGCTGGTGCACGCCGTCCCCGCGTCGCGCCGCGGGGTGCCGCGCGAGACGCTGATCGCCCTCGCGGCGCTGGTGATCCTGCTGATCGTCGCCATCCGCCTGCGCGGCGGGGGCGACGACGACGCGCTGCGGCGCGGCGAGGCCGAGCTGCGCGCGGGCCGCGTGGCGCAGGCGGAGGCGTCGTTCCGCGCCTACGCCGACGAGCACCCGCGCGAGCCGCAGCCGCGGGTGTACCTGGCCCGCATCTACCGCGAGGCGGGACGCATCCCCGACGCCGAGCGCGAGATCCAGGCGGGGCTGCGCGCCGCGCCGGAGGATGCCGGGCTGCGCGTGGAGCAGGGCTACCTGCTGCTGGACACCGGGCGCCCGGCCGACGCCGTCCCCGTCTTTCGCCAGGCGGTGCTGGGCGACAGCACGTCGCAGCGCGCGTGGGCGGGGCTGGTGAAGTCGCTGCGCGCCACCGGCCGGCCGACGGACGCGGAGCAGGTGCTGCGCCGCGCCCCCGCCGGCCTGCGCGCGCTGATGCGCACGGCGGACGCGCGGGATACGGCGGCGGCGACGACCCAGGCTCCGGCGGGGACGGCGGAGCCCTGACGCGGAGCGGGTGAGCGGGTGAACGGGTGAACGGGTGAACGGGTGAGGGATAAGCGGGCAGGATGAGCGGATGAATCCGCTGCTGGAAAAGCGACAAGCCCCGTCTCCGCTCGCCAAGGCTCGCGGAACGGGGCTTCGACCGCTTATATAACGGCGACCCGGGAGTGCGACGTCCGGTCCACCGCGACCGGAAGCTTCTTTCTCACGCACTCACGCACTCACGCACTCACGCACTCACGCACTCTTCCGTGGACGCACTCGACCGGCTGTACCGGCGCGTATCGCTTGCGCTGGCCCGCGACCCGGGCCGGGCGCTCACCATCGGCGCGCTGTACCAGGAGGTGGTGCCGTACCGGCTGATCCGCACGGAGCTGGGCTTCGCGGAGCTGGCGGAGTACGAGCACGCGCTGCTGCGCCTGCTTTCCGGCGAGCGCGAATACCTGGAGACGGAGCAGCCCGAGGTGGCGGAGGAGTTTCGCCGCGAGCTGCAGGCACCCAACCCCATCCTGGGCATCTACCGCGACTACGCGGACGTGGGGGTGCAGCCCAACCCGTTCGCCCCGCAGCCGGGGGACCTGACGGCGCCGCCGCCGGTCGTCGTGGCGGTGCCCGCGGCACCGGCGCCGGCGCGGGTGGAGCTGCCGCAGCCGGCGGAGCCCGCCGCCCGCGCGGCCGAGCCGGCCATCCCCCCGCGGCCGCGCCCCAAGCCCTGTCCCGGCTGCCGCGCGGCGCTGCCGGTGGACCGCGACGCGCGCTTCTGCCCGTTCTGCGGCAAGTGCCTGGTGCCGGTGCCGTGCGCCGACTGCAGCGCCATGATGGAGCCGGAATGGAGCTTCTGCGCCACCTGCGGCGCGCCCCGGCACGCCGGTGCGACGGCCGCCCCGCCGCGCCCGGAACAACGCTTGCGGTAGCGGCGCACGTTCAGGCGGCCCCGCCCGGTGCATGCATCGGCGGCGGTCGGGGTTTACAGGTGTTGCGGACGGAGCCGATGCGGAACGTGCGGTGGATGACGGCGGCGGCGCTGCTGCTGGCCGTTTTTGTCTCGGGATGCAGCCGGGGCGGTGAAGGTGGGGGCGGGGGTGGCCGGCGGCCGGCGGCGAAGGGTACCGCGGCGCCGGGCGATTCCGGCCCGCCGCCGGGGCAGCTTCCGCAGGGCGTAACGGCCCGGCAGGGGAGCGAAGGCCGCACCCTGTATCGCGAAAGCTGCGTGATGTGCCACGGCGAAGGCGGCGCGGGCACGCCCCTGGGCCCGTCGCTGGTGGACGACGAGTGGAGCGCCGGCGACGGCCAGTTCGAGGGCATCGTCCAGGTGGTGACGGCGGGCGCTCCCGCGACCGAGCAGTTCGGCGTGCCCATGCCGCCCAAGGGGAACGGCGCGTTCACCGACGCGCAGATCCGCGCCGTCTCGGCGTACACGTACTCGCTGTCGAGACCGGCGGGCGCGCGGTAGCCGCCGGCGTCCGCAAGACACCCCCTGCATCCGGCCTCGTTCCCTCTCGGGGGACGGGGCCGCCTTCATGCGGGCGGGCGCCGTCCGCGCGGGTCCGCGCCGGACGCCGCCCGCGGCCCTCCAAGAACGAAAACTGCATGTTCCGCCCGCCGTGATCGGTACGGACGCATTTTCCGCGGCCGAGCTGGCGCTCCGTCTGCACGAGAGCGCCGGCTCCCTTTCCGCATTCCGCGCCCTGATGGACGGAGTGCGGGAGGCCCTGCCCGTCACCCGCGCCTGGTGGGTGGGGCACGAGTCCGCCGAGCCGTGGCCCGACGAGGCGGACCCGCCCGCCGGCCCCGCCGCCCGCGCCGAGGGCGAGGGGGGCGTCGAGCGCGCGGCCCCCGGCGACCCGTGGGGAGACGGGGTGCCGCCGGGCGCCGAGGCGCTGGTCCTGGCGCTGGGCGACGGCATGGGCGGGGTGGTGCTGCTGGGCGACGCGGGCGCGCTGGGCGAGCCCGAGGGCTGGGCGCGCGTCCGCACCGCGCTCGCCGCCGTGGCCCGCCGCGAGACGGAGCGCGACACCCTGCTGCACCGGGCCGAGGAAAGCGAGGCGCTGCACATCCTGGGGCTGGCCGCCAACCGCACGCTTGACCCCGACGAGGTGCTGAGCCTGGTGGCGCGCTTTACCCGCACGCTGCTGGGCGCGCACTACGTCACCGTGAGCACCCGCGACGGCGACCACGTGCGCACCATGGCCGCCGTGGGGCTGCGCGCCAACGATCCCCTGCTGGACGACGATCCCCTGGCGCTGCGCGTGCTGCAGGCCGAAAGCCCCCTGCCCCTGGGCGGCGAGGGGGGCGTGGCGCCGGAGGAGTTCCCCTTCCACGCCACGGAGGGGATGCAGGCCGGGCTCGGCGTGCCGCTCTCCCTGTTCGGCGACACCTTCGGCGCGCTGGTGGTGGGGTACCGGCGCCCGTACACGCCCACGCCGCAGGACGTCCGCCTTACCCTTACCCTGGCCGGCCACGCCGCCGTGGCCATCTCCAACGCCCGCCTGCACCGCGCCCTGGCCGAGCGCAGCCACGACCTGGCGCGGGCGCTGGACGAGCTGCGCGAGACGTCCACGGCCAAGGAGCGGTTCTTCGCGTCCATGAGCCACGAGCTGCGCACCCCGCTCAACGGCATCCTGGGGTACCAGGGGCTGGTGCTCGAGGGGATCGCCGGCGAGGTGCCGCCCATGGCGCGCGGGTACCTGGAGCGCGCCAACCGCGCCGGGCGCACGCTGCTGCGCATCGTGGACGACGTGCTGGACTACGCGCGCATCGAGGGGGGCCGGGTGGAGCTGAACGTTCAGCCCGCCACCGTGGCCGAGCTGGTGGAGGAGGCGGTCTTCACCGTGCAGCCGCTGGCGGCCGACAAGGGGCTGCGCCTGGTGTCCGGAGATGCGCCACCGCGCAGCATCCGGACGGACCCCGGGCGCGTGCGGCAGATCCTGGTGAACCTGCTCTCCAACGCCGTCAAGTTCACCCCCGCGGGGGGCGAGGTGGCGGTGCTGGCCCGCGAGCTTCGCCGGCGGGGAGGCGCGGTGAACGGGCTGGAGCTGCGGGTGCGCGACACCGGCCCGGGGATCGCGCCCGACGACCAGGCCCGCGTGTTCCTGGAGTTCGAGCAGGTGCGGGGAACGCAGGGGGGCACCGGGCTGGGGCTGCCCATCTCGCGCAAGCTGGCGCGGATGCTGGGCGGCGACCTTACGCTGGAAAGCCGGCTGGGCGAGGGCTCCACCTTTGTGCTGCGCCTGCCGCTGGAGGCCCCCGTTCCGGGCACGGCCCTTGCCACTTGAGCCGGCCGTCCGAGAAACGCCCTTTCCTTTGCCGGTGACGTAACGATGTATACCATGCGCACATGGCTTCGCTCCGCCGCGATCTTCGCGGGCGTGCTTTCCTTCGCCTCGTGCACCGACGGACAGGCGGAGGGGATCACCGCGCCCGCGACGGCGCTGTCGTCCGCCTCCACCGGCCCCGCGCTGCTGGAGTGCCCGGCAGAGACCTCGACGAGCACGTCGTCGCTCATCGGGCCGCTGGGCGGGGTGGTGAGCGTGGGCGGCCACCAGCTGGTCGTTCCGCCGCTGGCGGTGCTGCTGCCCACGCAGTTCACGGTGACGGTGCCTGCGTCGCAGTACCTGCGCGTGGACGTCACCGCCGGCAACGGGCAGCACTACCAGTTCCAGAAGCCGGTGAGCCTTACCCTGAGCTACGCCCGGTGCACGCGCAGCAACATCCAGAAGGAGAACCTGCGCATCTTCTACGTGGATGACGCCAACGTCATCCTGCAGGACATGGGCGGCACCGACGACAAGAACGCCCGTACCGTCACCACGGGAACGGACCACCTCAGCGGGTACGTGATCGGCCAGGGCTGATCCAGGGGCGGCCCGGACGGGGAGTGGCCGGTTTACCGGGCCTCGCGGAGAGGGAGCGCCGCGGGGCCCGTTTGCGCGAAAGGATGAAGCCCATGCGGGAGACGGCGGCGGCGCTGCGGACACGCGCGGCGGCGGCGGAGCGGGAGGGCGGCTGGGCGGCCGCGGGCGCGGCGTACGGCGCGCTCTTCGACGCCGCGGTGCGGGAGCGCAGGCTGGCCGTGGCGGCCGACGCCCTGCGCGGCCAGGCGCGGGTGCGGCAGCAGGAAGAGCGGTACGAGGAAGCCGACGAGTTCGCCTGCCTGAGCCTGGAGATCGCCGAGCGCAGCGGGCTGTGGCAGGCCGCGGCCCGCGCGGTGAACACCTGCGCCGCCATCCGCTACCTGCAGCGCGACTACGGCGAGGCGCGCCGGCTGTTCGAGGCGGCGCTGGAGCGGGCGCTGGACGTGGGTGACGACGTGCTGATCGGCTGGACCTGCCTGAACCTGGGGGTGCTGGCCAACATCCGCGGCGACCTGCGCGAGGCGCGCACCCGCTACCTGGAGGGGATCGCCTCGTTCGTGCGCTCCGGCAACAAGCAGAACGCCGCCCAGGTGTACAACAACCTGGGGATGGTGTGCGCCGACCTGCGCGAGTGGATGGAGGCGGAGGTCTGCTTCGACCGCGGGATCGAGATCGCCGGGCGCGTGGCCGACGTGCCGCTGCTGGCCGCCCTGTACGCCAACCGCGCCGAGCCGCTGCTGCGGCTGCGCAACCTTGCCCGGGCGCGCGAGTCGCTGGACCGCGCCGAGGAGCTGGCGGCGCGGGTGGACGCGCGCGGCACCCTGGCCGAGGTGGCCCGCTTCCGCGGGATGGCGGCCCGGGCCGAAGGGAACCTTGCCGAGGCGGAGGCGCACTTCAGCCGGGCGCTGGCCATCGCGCGCGAGGCGGGGATGGAGCTGGAGGAGGCCGAAGCGCTGCGCGAGGCCGGCGACCTGCGCCGGCTGCTGGGCGACGAGGCCGGCGCCGCGGATGCGCTGCGGCGCGCCCGCGACCTCTTTGCCCGCTGCGGCGCCCAGGGCGACGCCGAGCGGGTGGAGGAGATGCTGGGCGAAGCCGTGCCGGCCGCGGCCTGATCCGGCCTGGAGCACGACGGCGCGCGGGGGATGCGGATGCGCATCCTCCGCGTTTTCTCGTGCACGATCCTCCGCCGTCCACGGTCCCGCGCGCTCGCCTTGCCGCCCCCGCGCATCCGCCGGTACTTTCCGCGCCGACGATCCTCCATCCAATCCCCCGATCTTTACGGAAGCGCGACAGGATGCCGAAAGTAGCGGTGCTCCCCGGCGACGGCGTGGGCAAGGAAGTGACGCGCGAGGCGGTCAAGGCGCTGCGCGCGGTGACCGCCGGGACGGACCTGGAGCTGGACCTGGTGGAGTGGCCCCACGGCGCCGACCGCTACCTGGAAACCGGCGAGGCCATCACCGACGCCGAGTTCGACGACCTGCGCGCCAACTACCAGGCCATCCTGCTGGGCGCGCTGGGCGACGCGCGCGTGGCGGGGAACGAGCACGCGCGGCAGATCCTGCTGGGAATGCGCTTCAAGCTGGACCTGTACGTCAACTTTCGGCCCGTGCGCCTGTTCCACGAAAGCCACACCCCCCTGCGCAACAAGCGGGTGGAAGACGTGGACATGGTCATCTTCCGCGAGAACACCGAGGGCGTGTACGTGGGGATGGGCGGCACCTTCAAGCAGGGCACGCCCGACGAAGTGGCCATCCAGGAGGACGTGAACACGCGCAAGGGCGTGGAGCGCATCATCCGCGCGGCGTTCGAGTGGGCGCGGGCCAACGGCAAGACGCGCGTGACCATGAGCGACAAGTCGAACGCGATGGAGTTCGCGGGCGGGCTGTGGCGGCGCGTGTTCAAGATCGTGTCCGCCGAATACCCGGACATCGAGAGCGAGGCCGCGTATGTGGACATGCTGGCGATGGACATGATCCGCCGCCCGGAGCGCTACCAGGTGATCGTCACGGGCAACCTGTTCGGCGACATCCTGAGCGACCTGGGCTCGCAGCTGGCGGGCGGGCTGGGGTTGTCGCCGTCGGGCAACATCCACCCGGGGCGCATCGGCCTCTTCGAGCCGGTGCACGGCTCCGCGCCCGACATCGCCGGCAAGGACCTGGCGAACCCCTTTGCCGCCGTCCTCACCTCCGGGCTGATGCTGGAGCACCTGGGCCGCCCCGACCTGGGCAGGCGCCTGGAAGCCGCCGTCCGCGACTGCATCGTCGCCGGCGAGACGACGACGGACCTGGGCGGCACCCTCGGCACCGCCGCCGCCGGCGACGCCATCGTGCGGCGGCTGCAGGCCTGATCCGCGGCTCCCGGCGGAACTCCGGACCGTCCATCTGAAAGGCCCTGCCCCGGATTGCCCGGGCAGGGCCGTTCACCGGCAGAAGGGCCGGCCACGTCCTGCACCTCAGCCTCATCCCTGGAATACGATGTCGGAACAGCTCGGGCTCAGCGTCGATCCTCCCGCGCCGGTTCTTGAGCTGCGTGACCGGCTCGGCGCGGAGTGGCCGTGGATCATGGCCTCACGCGAGAAGTCCGCGGCCATGATGGAACGGCTGCGCGCGGAGCTGCGCGCGCTGATTCCGCCGGAGACGTCCATGGTGGTGTACGGGTCGCTGGCGAGGCACGAGCTCACCGACCGGAGCGACATCGACTGGACGTTGCTGGTGGATGGAATCGCGCATCCCGAGCACCAGGACCGGGCGGACCGGATCCGGGCAAGGCTCACCGGCATGGGCTTACGCCAGCCCGCGCCCGGTGGTCCGTTCGGCAACCTGACGTTCAGCCACGACCTGATCCACAGGATCGGCGGCGACGACGACACCAACCGCAACACCACACAGCGCCTGCTCCTGCTGCTGGAATCGGCGCCCATCGGCCACGCCGCCGCATACGAGCGCGTCGTGCAGAACGTGCTGCAGCGCTACGTGGGAGAGGACATCGTGAGTCCCGGCGACAGCGCGTACCGCGTCCCCCGCTTTTTGCAGAACGACGTGGTGCGGTACTGGCGCACCATGGCGGTGGACTTTGCGCACAAGCGGCGGATGCGCGGCCCCGAAGGGTGGGCTCTTCGCAACGCGAAGCTGCGTCTTTCGCGCAAGCTCATGTACGCGGCGGGCCTGATGAGCTGCTTCTACTGCGATGCCCTTTTCCATGCCCGAGCCCGTACGCATCCCCTGCGCGAAGCACAGCAGGTAGAGGACTACCTCGCCGGGCTGGTGCGCACGAAGCCTCTCGACATCGTGGCTGGGGTGATGCTAGATTACTTCGGTGTGCTTTCGGGTGCGGCGGAAAGGCTGTTCGGCGCGTACGACGAGTTCCTGGGCCTGCTGCACGACGAGAGCCGGCGCGAGCACCTGAAGAAGCTCAGGCCCGACGCGGCCGACGAGGACGCCGAGTACCAGCGGGTGCGGGACATGGGGACGCGTTTTCAGGACGCCCTCACCGAGATCTTCTTCACGTGCGATACGCCGCTGCGCGACCTTACCATCCGGTACGGAGTGTTCTGATGGGCGGCATCGGCTTCTCCACCGGCTCCGTGGCCAGGTCCGACATCGACCGGGCCCTGCGGGTGCTGCGGGCGCACGACACGGCCGCGGTGGAGCTCTCCGCGCTGCGCACCCATGAGCTCGCGCCGCTGGTGCGCGCGATCCCGCATCTCGACCTCGATGGGTACGAGCACGTTTCCGTGCACGCTCCCAGCGCATTCTCCGCGGCCGACGAGCCCGACATCGCGGCCGCGCTGCTGCCGCTGGCCCGGCGCGGGTGGCTCGTCATCGTGCATCCGGACACCCTCCACGACCATGCGCTGTGGAGGACCTTTGGTCACCGGCTGGCGATCGAGAACATGGATCGCCGCAAGCCGGTGGGCCGCACCGTCCAGGATCTGTGGCCGGTATTCCGCCAGCTTCCCGAAGCGTCATTCTGCCTGGACCTGGCGCACGCGTTCCAGTGCGACGCCACGCTCGGCGAGGCGGGTCGCCTGCTGTCTGCGTTCGGCGGCCGATTGGCCGAGGTACACGTCAGCGAGCTCGATTCCCAGAGCAGGCACGTGCGTCTTACCCCGGCCTGCATAGACGCGTATCAAGCCCTTGCGGAGCGGATCCCGCTCCACGTTCCGGCCATCATCGAAGCACCCGTTCAGCCCCACGAGATCGCGGCAGAGCTGGAGGCCAGCCTTGTCGCGCTGGGCCGCCTGGTGCCCTGCGCCGCCTGACGCGATCCGCGGGAGCGCGCATGATGATTCGACGCGACCGGGCCTCCTGGCTTCGGTCGCGTTCTGTCTTACGGGCAACGAATCCAGCCCCAGTTCGTCTCCACCGCAAGCGGACAGGTAAACCGTGAAGATTTTCAGAAGTAGTCTGGCGGCTGTGCTGGCACTCTCGATTTCAGCCTGCGGTGCGCCCGCGGCCGGTCCGGCGCCGTCCGTGGCTGCGGCGGATGCGGGGCGGCTGGCGGAGCTGTACCGGGCGCAGGACTGCTTCGGGCTGCGGGACGCGCTGGCGGGGATGCGGGCGGGGGACGCGACGACGGACTTCTACCGCGCGGCGGCGGCGGTGGCGTTCAACCGGCCGGACGAGGCCATCGGCGAGCTGCGGCGGTTCCTGGCCTCGCCGCAGGCGGCGGCGGACGCGGCGCGGCGGCAGACGGCGTACGAGCTGCTGGGCGACGCCTACGTGCGCACCTTTCGCTACGCCGAGGCGGCGGAGGCGTACGCGGCGCTGGAGGGCGGGATGGCGGCGGACTCCGCCGGGCGCGAGAACGCGGGGAACGTGCGCGGCCTGTGGGCGGCGCTGGCCGGCACGCCCGCGCAGACGATTGAGGCGCCGGGACCGGTGCGCGTGGCCACCACGCGCGACCGCGCCAACCTGGTGAACGTGGAGGTGGAGTCCGGCGGCCAGCGGATCGGCTTCGTCTACGACACCGGCGCCAACCTCTCCACCGTCACCGAGTCCACCGCGCGGGAGATGGGGTTCCGCATGCTGGAGGGCACGGTGCGCGTGGGCTCCAGCACCGGCGGCGACGCGTACGCGCGCATGGCGGTGGCGCCGGAGCTTCGCATCGGCGGGGCGACGGTGCGCAACGCGGCGTTCCTGGTCTTTCCCGACAGCGCACTCGCGTTCCCGCAGATCTCCTACCAGATCCGCGGCATCATCGGCTTTCCCGTGATCGCCGGCTTCGGGGCGACCACAATGACGCGCGGCGGCGAGCTGGTGCTGGGCGACACGGCGCAGGCGGAAGCCGGCGGCGAGCAGAACCTTTGCCTGCGCGGGCTGATGCCGCTGGTGGCGGCGGAGCACGCGGGCCAGCGGATGCACTTCGGGTTCGACACGGGGGCGCAGTCCACGGCGCTGTACCCGCCGTTCCTGGCCGCCCGCCGCGCGCTGGTGGAGGCGGGCGGCGCGCCCACACCGGTGCAGACGGGCGGCGCGGGCGGGATGCGGCAGGTGCAGGCGTACACGCTGTCGCCGCTGGTGCTGCGCATCGGCGGGCGGGAGGCGACGGTGCCGCAGGTGCGCGTCTACGCCGAGCGCACCACGGACGACAGCGAGCGCCTGTACGGCAACCTTGGCCAGGACGTCATCCGCCAGTTCGAGTCGATGACGCTGGACTTTCGCCGGATGCAGCTGCGGTTTCGGTAGGGCCCTGCTCCCTGTAGAACAGAAGCAGATGAGGCGCGGAGAGGTTTCTCCGCGCCTCTTCGTCGTAGTGCGTTCCGTCAGCCGCTCAGGACCCCCGCTGGCGAGAAAATCCGGTATCGGCCGCGAGACGGTCGCGGCGCGGCGACTGGACGGGCGCATGGAGAGTCTGCGGAGGCGCGGACTCGACATCGGCTGCATCGAAGACCTCATCGCACGCTTCCTTCAGAACGGCGGGATGCCTTTCCGCGATCTGCAGAAGCCGCCGCGTGGGACCCTCCGGCTCCCGCTTTCCCTGCTCCCACGCACGAACGGAGCTGGCGCTCACGCCCAGCATCTGGCCGAAGATTGCCTGTGACACGGACAGCTTGTGGCGAATCTCCCGAATGAGGTGCGGCGGGTAGTACGGCGGCAACTCGAGGTGCGCCTTGCGGGCGGTAACCTCCACCGTGTGCACCCGTACGTCCGTCGCCTCGCCCCGCGTGTAGGCGAGCGCCTCTTCAAGCCCCTCAATGAGGAGCTTGCCCCACTTGCTATGCTCTTCGCTCATTACTCCTCCATCTTCAAGCGCTCTACCAGCTTCGTCAGCTTGCGGTATTCCGCAGGCGTAAGGTCAGGGACCTCACTCTTGGGGAACACGGCCATCAGAAAGACGCGCGAGCGAACCTCAACGTAAAGATAGACCACGCGTCCGCCGCCACGCTTTCCCCGCCCCGACGCTGCGACGCGCAGCTTCCGGAGCCCACCCGTGCCTGTGATCACACGGCCTGCCCTGGGGTCCGCGTTCAGAATCCCCTGCAACGTCGCAAGGTCGTCATCGTCCAGAAGCCCTTCGGCGCTGGCATCGAATGACCGCAGCAGTACGAAGTGCAGGAGTTGGGGCTTGGACACCAAAGTATAACACTCCGTGTCATAGCCGGGAACAGGTGTGCAGAGTGAACACGCGAAGGTAAAGCGCGCGCCCGGAGAGCGGAAGAGCGGAGATGGGCGGAGATTGCAACAGTCTGGACGCTGGCGCGTCCAAACCGCTCGTTATGAGAAACCAGCGGAACGGTTCACCACAGCCCCAGCTTGGTCAGGTCGTCACGCAGTTTGAGGAGGGCGAGGTCCTTCATCTTGGCTTCCAGCATCACGTCGAAGGGCACGTCGCCGGCGGCGGCAAGGAAGCTGGCGAACTCCCACGGGTGCACGTAGTCGGCGTGCTGGCTGAGCAGGGGCGGCGCGGTGACCTCCTTCTTGCCGCGCAGCACGGTGCGTGAATCCAGTTTGGGCGAGGAAAAGTGCACCTTGGGCATCACGCCCGCGGGCCAGGTGGCCACCGCCGCGCGGCAGGCTTCGCCGATGGACAGGGTGCCGGGGTTCAGCAGGTGGTGCTGGTGGTCGAAGACCACGGGAATGCCGATGGCCTCGTGCACCCGCAGGCAGTCCTGCACGGTGTACAGCGTCTCGTCGTTCTCGATCACCAGGCGGCGGCGGCCGGCGTCGGACAGGCGCGGATGGTTTTCGACGAAGCGCTGCATGGCCGCGTCCTTGTTGCCGTACGCGCCGCCCAGGTGCAGGATGACGATGGCCTCGGGCCCCTGCTCCATGGCGTCGAGCAGCTCCGCCTGGCTGTCGACGTCCCAGATCCCCTTGTCGTTGATCTTTGGGTCCAGCGCGGAAAGCAGCACGTACTGCGAGGGGTGCAGCGACAGGCGGATGCCGCGCTCCCGCGCCGTGCGGCCCAGCTCCGCCAGCCCGTCGCGGCACTCGGCGATCTGCCCGTGGAACTGCGGCAGGTCCGGGTGCGTGCAGTAGGGCACGAAGTCGGACGAGATGCGGTACATCCGCACGTCGATCTCGTCCAGGTAGTCCAGGATCTCGCGCAGCATGTCCATCGACACGCGCAGGTGGGGATTGGACTGCCACCGCCGCGCGTCGTTGCTCTTCATCCCCTCGCGCCCGACCACCTTTACGGCAAACCCCAGCCGCCGCGGCCACTCCCGCTTCGCCATCCCCATCCGCTCCTGATCGTGCGTATCGTTCGCCCCAAAATGCCGGAGGCGCGGCCGTAGACCGGCCGCGCCCCCGCATGCTTCACGCCCCGTCCGCGCGGCGGCTCAGGCGTCCGGGCGCTGCACCAGCACCCACACGGTCTCGGTGCTGCCGCTGTAGAACATGCTGATCACCACGTTCTTCTGCCGCCCGTCGCGAAAGCGGAACTGGTAGGGAAACACCGTGTGCAGGTTCCGGTTCTCCACCCCCTCCACGAACTTGCCGTAGAACTCCTGCACCTTGGTGCACGGCGCCACCTCGTCGAAGAAGCTGCGCCCGAGGGCCTCGGACTTGTCCATGCGGGCCAGGCTGCTCTCCGTCTGGTTGAACTTGAGCACGGTGCCGCTGCGGTCCAGCTGGATCATTCCCACGGGAAGTCCGTCGAGCTCCGCCTCGGTGAGCACGTCGGCGCGCTCGAGGACGTTGTTGGGTGCGTTGAGGGTGGCCTGCATGGGGCGATTGCTCCTTCATTACGGGTAGTTCCCGGGAGTAGATACTGCTACACCCGGCGGTTGCAGCGTCACCCGCCGCATCCGCCAGAATCGTACCCGACTGTATAATGTTTGTCAACAGTTACTCCCTTGGTGTTACGAGACGCTGAATCCCCCGCCCGTCCGGTGCCTGCCGACCCGATGGAACGTGTGTTGCAACCCTCCCGCGCTCCCGGTGAGCGCCTTCAGGAACTGCGATGTGCGCCGATGTTGTTGCGGCACCGGGACATCGGCCACCACACACCCGAGGGAGAAGCCCGTATGGCGAACAACGACATGGACCGCGTGGTTCCGCTGGGCCAGCTGGACGACTTCAAGGTGGCCGAGGGCGACCCCGACGTGCGCGGGTGGGAGGTGCTGGCCTCCGATGGAAAGAAGATCGGCGAGGTGGACGAGCTGCTGGTGGACACCGGCGCCATGAAGGTGCGCTACCTGGACGTGGACGTGGACCAGGGGATGGTGGCCGGCGGCACCGACCGCCACGTGCTCATCCCCATCGGCTACGCGCGGCTGGACCAGGACCGCGACTGCGTGATGGTGGACGCGCTGGCCTCGGCCGACCTGGGCGGCGTTCCCTCGTACGACCAGGGGCCGCTCACCCGCGACTTCGAGACCTCCGTGCGCCAGAGCTTCACCGCGCGCGGCGGCACGTCCGCCGGGATGGGCGCGGGAACGTCCGCCGGGATGAGCGCGGGAATGGGCGCGGGGACGGCCCAGGGGATGTCCACGGGCATGAGCGCGGGATCGTCCACGGGGATGGGCGCGGGAACGTCTACCGGGATGGGCGTGGGCTCCACCGGCATGGGCTCGGGGATGATGGACACGGCGGGGCTCGACAACACCCCGGGGATGGTCACCGGGCTGGGGATGGCGGCCGCGGCCGGCGGCCTTTCCGACACCGGGACCACCGGGATGCGCACGGGCGCCTCGGACCTGGACGACCGCGGCAACCGGATGGGCTCCACGGGCGCGTCCGCGGGCGTGATGTCGTCGATGGACGACGGGCTGCGCGGCGGCGAGCGGATGGGCGCGGGGTCGCAGGGCCCGGCGGGCGGGCTGGACCGCGAGGAGTCGCGCGGCGGCGGGATGGGCGCGCTGAACGAGCGGGCGGACGAGCTGGGCTACGACCGCGACGCGGTGCGGATGCGCGGCGACGCCAGCCACAGCGCCGGACTGGCCGGATCGGACTACCTGCACAACGCGGACGAGGACTTCTACGCCAGCGATGCGTTCGACGACACGGCCTTCTACGGCTCGCGCCGCGGCGGCGGGACGTCGGGCTCGGCGGATCGCGGCCTGGGCGGCGGACCCACGCTCGGCGGGGGAGGCGGCGGGATCAACGACCTCAGCCGCGGGACGGGCGGCGCGGACCAGGTGGACTCGTTGAGCGGAAGCGGGCTGCAGCGCGGTCCCCGCGAAATGCCCTCCGCCGACATGGGCGCGGACGAGGACGAGACGCGGCGGCTGGCGCAGGACGCGCGCGAGCTGCGGCGCGAAGACCACCAGAACCGCGACGTGGGCGGCGGAAGCCTCTGATCCGCGGCATTCTTCGGGGGGCGCTTTCGCCGGCGGGCGGGGGCGCCCCCGCGTTCGTGGCATCCGCCCGCGCCGCGCTGTAGATTGCCGATCCCATGACGCTCTCCATTCTGCCCGCCCGCCGTGGGCCGTGGATCCTGGCGCTCGACGTGGGCTCGTCGTCCGTGCGGGCGCAGTGGGTGGACGCCGCCGGCGCCGCGCTCACGGCGGACGTGGCCGCCCGCGCGGAGCACGCGTGGCGCCTCTCGGACGACGGCGCGATGGAGGCGGACGGCGATGCGCTGGCGGACCTCTGCATCCACGTGATCCACGCGGCGGTGGAGGCGGGACGCGCGGCGGGGATCCGGCCGGCGGCGGTGGCCATCGCGGCGTTCTGGCACGGCCTGGTGGGCATCGGGGCGGACGGGCGGGCCGCGACGCCGCTGTACGGCTGGGGCGACGGGCGGGCTCGCGCGGCGGCGGACGCGCTGCGGGCGCGGCTGGACGAGGCGGCGACCCACCGGCGCACCGGGTGCTTTCTGCACGAGCTGTATCCGGCCGCCAAGCTGGTCTGGCTCCGGGGCCCCGGCGGCGATAGCTTGCCGCCCGCGAGCGCCTGGGCCAGCATCGGCGAGCTGCTGATGCTGCGCCTGTTCGGCGAGCTTCGCACGTCGCTGTCGATGGCGTCCGGCACCGGGCTGCTGGACCTGCGCACCGGCGCGTGGGATGGCGAGATGCTACGCGCCGCCGGCATCACCGCGGGCGTCCTGCCGCCGGTGGACGACGCGCCGTTCCGCGGGCTGACGGCGGAGTTCGCGGCGCGCTGGCCGGAGCTGGCGGACATCCCCTGGTTTCCGCCGCTGGGCGACGGCGCGTGCGCCAGCCTGGGGATGGGCGCGGCGGGGCGGCGGATCGGATTGTCCGTCGGCACGTCGGCGGCGGTGCGGGTGCTGCGGGAAGACGCGGTCCCCACGGTGCCGGACGGGCTCTGGTGCTACCGGGTGGACGCGCGCCGGACGGTGTGCGGGCGGGCGCTCTCCAACGGCGGCGCCGCGTTCGCGTGGCTGCGGCGCACGCTGCGCCTTCCCCCGCCGGACGAACTGGAGGCGCGGCTCGCGGCCATGCGCCCCGGCGCGCACGGGCTGACCATCGTCCCCCGCCTGCTCCCCGAGCGCCCGCCGCGCGGCGCGGGGCCGGAGACCGCGATGATCGCCGGGATGACGGCGGCGACGGGGGCGGTGGAGATCGCGCGGGCGTGGCTGGAGGCGTCCGCACGGGAGATGGCGGACGCGCTGGACGCGGTGGAGGCGGCGTTCGGGCCGGCGGACGAGGTGGTGGCCGGCGGCGGCGCGCTGAACGCATCCCCCGCGTGGACGCGGATCATCGCCGACGCGCTCGGCCGTCCCCTGCGCCTTTCGCCCCACGACGAGCCGACGCTGCGCGGGGCCGCGCTGCTGGCGCTGGAGCGCATCGGCGCGGTCGACGACGCGGTGGCACACGCCGCGGCGGACGGCGGCGAGCGGATCGCGCCGGACCCGGCGGCGCACGCGGTGTACCGCGCAATGCGGAGCGGGTTGGGCTGATCGCTTCGACGGGGATCGGTCCGCGTCCGCGGGGGCCCTTTCCCCCGACCGGCCTTTCGCTCGTTCCTCGCGACGGCGGTCGACCCCTCCCCCAAACTGCGGGGGAGGGGTGGTGGGGGCCGCCGGGTTGAATGCGCCGGGGCAGGGGCCCCAGCGGGCGCCAGTTCGATGCAAGTCGTCGAGCCCCGATCCACCGGCAACCCCAACCTCCCCCAGCAGTTTTGGGGGAGGTGGCGAGCCTAGGCGAGCCGGAGGGGGCGCCCGCGGACGCAGCCCGGATCGTCCGGAGCACGATTGAATTCTCCTCTCTCCCATGCAGTTTATGGGGGAGAGGCCCGGAGAGGGGGGCCCCCGCCGCTCGCGCAGACCCTCCCCGTGCGCGATCGAATTCTCCCCTCTCCGCGAGGAACGAGCGGGGAGGGAGCCGGGGGAGGGGCCCCCAGCGGGCGCCAGTTCGATCCGCTTCGCCTCGTCGGCAACGCCAACCTCCCCCAGCAGTTTTGGGGGAGGTGCGAGCCTAAGCGAGCGGAGGGGGCGCCGGCCCGCGGCAGAAAACTCAGCCCCACCGCATCCAACTGAACCAGCCAGGACGATCGATGGCCTCCGACGCCCAGAAGCTCGACCAGCTCTGCATCGACACCATCCGCACGCTGTCCATGGACGCGGTGCAGGCGGCCAACTCCGGCCACCCCGGCACCCCCATGGCGCTGGCGCCGCTGGCGTACGTCATCTGGACGCGCCACCTGCGCCACAACCCGGCCGACACCCACTGGCCGGACCGCGACCGGTTCATCCTTTCCGCCGGCCACGCGTCGATGCTGCTGTACTCGATGCTGTACCTGACCGGCTACGGCCTCACCCTGGACGACCTCAGGAACTTTCGCCAGTGGGAGTCGCCCACGCCGGGCCACCCGGAGTACGGCCTTACCCCCGGGGTAGAGACGACGACGGGGCCGCTGGGGCAGGGGTTCGCGACGGGCGTGGGGATGGCGATGGCCGAGGCGCACCTGGCCGCGCGCTACAACCGCCCCGGGCACGACGTCATCAACCACTACGTCTACGCCATCTGCTCCGACGGCGACCTGATGGAGGGCGTGGCGGCCGAGGCGGCGTCGCTGGCGGGCCACCTGAAGCTGGGCAAGCTCATCTACTTCTGGGACGACAACAAGATCACCATCGAAGGCTCCACCGACCTGGCGTTCACCGAGGACGTGGCGAAGCGCTTCGAGGGGTACGGCTGGCACACGCTGGCGGTGGACGACGGCAACGACCTGGAGGCCATCGACGCCGCCATCCGCGCCGCCCAGGCGGACCCGCGCCCGTCGATGATCACCGTGCGCACCGTCATCGGCTACGGCTCGCCCAACAAGGCCGGCTCCGAAAAGGCGCACGGCGAGCCCCTGGGCGAGGAAGAGATCAAGCTGACCAAGCAGGCGCTGGGCTGGCCCTCGCAGGAGTCCTTCTTCGTCCCCGACGAGGCGCTGGCGCACATGCGCGCCCTGGGCGAGCGCGGCGCGCAGGCGCAATCCGAGTGGGAGCGGCGGATGGAGGCCTTCCGCACCGCCCACGCCGACGCGGCGGCGGCGCTGGACCAGGCGCTCTCGCGCACGCTGCCGTCCGGATGGGACGCGGAGATTCCCAGCTGGACCAAGGACGACAAGCCGATCGCCACGCGCGCCGCGTCGGGGAAGGCGCTGAACGCCATCGCCAAGCGGGTGCCCTGGCTGATGGGCGGCTCCGCGGACCTGGCGGGATCGAACAACACCAACATCGACGGCGGCGGCGACTATGGGCCGGACGACTACACGGGGCGCATCCTGCACTTCGGCGTCCGCGAGCACGCCATGGGATCGGTGATGAACGGGATGACGCTGCACGGCGGCGTGCGCGTGTTCGGCGGCACCTTCCTGATCTTCAGCGAGTACATGCGCCCGCCCATCCGCCTGGCCGCGCTGATGGAGCAGCCCACCATCTACGTCTTTACCCACGACTCCGTGGGCCTGGGCGAGGACGGCCCCACGCACCAGCCCATCGAGCAGCTGGCCTCGCTACGCGCCATCCCCGGCCTGATCGACCTGCGCCCGGGCGACGCCAACGAGACGGCGGAGGCGTGGCGCTTCGCGATGGAGCACACCGAAGGGCCCGTCTTCTTTTCCCTGACCCGCCAGGCGCTGCCGCACCTGGACCGCGAGACGCTGGGCGCCGCGTCGGGGCTGCGCCGCGGCGCGTACGTGCTGGCCGAGGCCGAGGGGGGCGACCCGCAGGCCATCCTCATCGCCACGGGTTCGGAGCTTTCGGTGGCGATGGAGGCGCGGGACCGGCTGGCGGGCGAGGGGATCCGCGCGCGCGTGGTCAGCATGCCCAGCTGGGCACTGTTCGCGCAGCAGGACAAGGCCTACCGGGACGAGGTGCTGCCGCCCGCCGTCCGCGCCCGCGTCTCGATCGAGGCCGCGCACCCCATGGGATGGGAGCGCTGGGTGGGGAGCGAGGGTACGGTGATCGGCATCAGCCGGTTCGGCGCGTCGGCGCCGGCCAAGCGGGTGTTCCAGGAGCTGGGCCTGAGCGCCGAGAACGTGGCCGCCAAGGCCAAGGAGTGCCTGGGGATGGGCGACGGCGGCGCGGAGCACGGCCGGGCGGCCGCGGGGCCGGCGGCGGAGGGAACGGACGAGAAGAGTGCGTGAGTGCGGACGTGCGTGAGTGCGGGAGTAGAAAAGATGATGATGCGGATGATCCGTCCCCCTCACCGCGTCCCCACTCCCGCACTCACGCACTGACGCACTCACGCACTTTCACCTGCGGGGAGAATAGAATCATGGATCCCGAGACCAAACACCCCACCGACGCCGTGCAGCCCGACCGCTCGGCGCTGCACGACCTGCACGCGCTGGGGCAGAGCGTGTGGCTGGACTACATTCGCCGCGGCATCCTGGACAACGGCGAGCTGGAGGAGATGATCCGCCGCTACGACCTGCGCGGCGTGACCAGCAACCCCAGCATCTTCGAGCAGGCCATCGGCGACAGCGACGACTACGACGACGCCTTCGACGCCCTGGCGGCCGGCCAGGGCGGCGCCACCGGGGCGTACGAGGCGCTGGCGGTGGAGGACATCACCCGCGCCTGCGACCTGTTTCGCGGCGTGTACGACGAGAGCAACGGGACGGACGGCTTCGTCTCGCTGGAAGTGTCGCCGGAGCTGGCGCACGACGAGGCCGGCACCCTGGACGAGGCGCGCCGGCTGTGGAAGTCCGTCGGCCGCCCCAACCTGATGATCAAGGTGCCGGGCACCGACGCCGGCCTTCCCGTCATCGAGCAGCTGCTGTTCGAGGGGATGAACGTCAACATCACCCTGCTCTTTTCCGTGGCCAACCACGAGCAGGTGATGGAAGCCTTCCTGCGCGGGCTGGAGCGGCGGATCGAGGCGGGGCAGCCGCTGGAGCGCGTGGCGTCCGTCGCGTCGTTCTTCGTTTCGCGCGTGGATTCCGCCATCGACGCGCAGCTCGACAAGCTTGCCGACGCCGCCACGGACGACGCGGCGAAGGAGCGCGCGCTGGGGCTGCGCGGCAAGGCCGCCGTGGCCAACGCAAAGCTGGCGTACCGCCGCTTTCAGGAGATCTTCTCGGGCGAGCGCTGGGAGCGGCTGGCCGCCGCGGGGGCGCAGGTGCAGCGGCCGCTGTGGGCCAGCACCAGCACCAAGAACCCGGACTACCGCGATGTCATCTACGTCGAGGAGCTGATCGGCGCACACACCGTCAACACCATGCCGCTGGCCACGGTGGAGGCGTTCGCGGACCACGGCGTCGCGGCGTCCAGGGTGGACCAGGACGTGGACCAGGCGGTGGCCGACATCGCCGCCCTCCGCGAGCTGGGGATCGACCTGGACCAGGTGACGGACCAGCTGCAGCGCGAGGGGGTGGAGAAGTTCGCCACGTCGTTCCGCGACCTGCTGCAGTCCGTGGACGCCAAGCTCGCCCGCGTGGCCCAGGCCTGACCTCACCCGGCGGGCCGTTCCAGACCGAATCGCTCCCCCCAGCCGCCGCGGCCGGGGGAGCGATTTGCTTGCGCGCAATGGTTGCGCCCGCCGGTGGATCCCATAAAATGTGACCATTCGGAGTGCATGGAGAAGGCGAAATGTCGCCTGGCGCACCTTGCGGGCGACGTGGGACGGCCGATCTGGGGAGTTTCCGCCACGGATCGTACCGCATCTGTCCCAGGACTCCTTGCACCCCGTGTGTCAAGATTTACGTCAAGTTGTTGCGGGACGGATGGTTGCGAGAAATGCCCCTCCGGGCCGGCCGCGGTATGGGGGTTGCTACACTCGGCTGTAGCAGTCACCCCATTGTGTTGCCGGAGCAGCAAGGTGGGGCAAGGCTGGGGGTTGCACGTTCAATGTGCGGTTCTTCACGAGCGGCGCCCCCCGACCATGCGAAGCAGCGTTCCTTCGCAGCCCTCAGCCTCCCGCTTCCCTGCTCCAGCCGCCTGCGTTCGCGGGCGGCGCGGACGGGCCGTCCCGGATCGGGACGGCCCGTCCGCACGTTGATAAAACGCGGGAGGGCCGTGTGCCCGCCCCGAACCCACAGCGCACATGGCGACGCTCAACTACAACCACCTGCTGTACTTCTGGATGGTGGCCCGGGAGGGGAGCATCGCCGCGGCGACGGTGCGGCTGGGGGTTTCGCAGCCGGCGGTCAGCAGCCAGATCGCGCGGCTGGAGCGCTCGCTGGGGGTAAAGCTCTTCGAAAAGAGCGGCCGCGGCCTGGCGCTCACGCAGGCGGGCACCACGGTGTACGCCTACGCCGACGAGATCTTTGCGCTGGGCCGCGAGATGCTGGAGACGCTGGAGCGCGGCGGCCGGCGGCCGCTGCGGCTGGCGGTGGGCGTGGCCGAAGGAGTGCCGCCCACGCTGACGCACCGGCTGCTGGAGCCCGCGCTCAAGCTGCCGCGCCCCGTGCGCCTGGAGGTGCGCCACGGCCCCCTGGCGCGCCTGAGCGCGGAGCTGGGCGCGCGCGAGCTGGACGTGGTGCTGAGCGACGAGCGCCTGCCCGCCGCCTCCGCCGTCCGGGCGCGCCCGCACCCGCTGGGCGAGTGCGGGCTCACGCTGCTGGCCACCCCGGCGCTGGCCGAACAGCTGGCGGAAGGCTTTCCCGGCTCGCTGGACGGCGCCGCGTTCGTGCTGCCGCCGGCCGGCGCCCCGCTGCGCCGCGCGCTGGACGCCTGGATGCAGGCCGGCGGGCGGGCCCTCACCGTGGCGGCCGAGATGGACGACTGGACGGCGCGGCTGCTGCTGGCGCAGTCCGGCGCCGGCGTGCTGGCCGTTCCCACCGCCGTCGCGGACGAGATGCGCACCCGCCACACGCTGCAGACCGTGGGCGAGGCCCCCGACGCCCTGCAGCACTTCTACGCGCTGACGGTGGAGCGCCGCCCCCGCCACCCCGCCGTCGTCGCCGTGCTGGAAGCCGCCCGCGGAGCGCCCATCCGCTGAAGGCGCGTGAGGCCGAATCCGCAAGAGAATGGGCCTCACACGGAGTCAACGGAGTCAACGGAGTTTTCTCGTGCCGTTTTCTATTTTCAGTGTGCGAAGAAGGAGCACGTGCGGGTGGTGATGGAGGCCGACTGATACCAGATTCTCAGCCCGATTGTGCATTCCCCCCAGGCCGTCTCATCCTCGGACCAGATCCTGAAAAAGAATAATCGTACGGAGGATACAGAGTCAGACAGAGAAAGCGAGCCAGGATATTATCCTGGTTCCTCTGTCTGACTCTGTTCCTCTGTACGCATGAAGGTGTTTTTTTCCCGGATTCGGCGTCACACCGAGGACACGGAGAAGACAAGAGGACAGGGTTTCTCCTCCGTGCTCTCCGTGCCTTCCGTGAGACGGCAGTAGAAGTCTGGGTGCACAATGAACTGCGGGATTCGGTATGACGCTTCCATCCAATGATTGAGGGCTCGCACAAAATCAAACGGAGTCAGCGGAGAAAAACTCCGTTGACTCCGTTGACTCCGTGTGAGGCCATCTTTTCAGCAGCCGGACTTACTCCTCCACCTCCGGCGGAACCGTCGCCGGGCGGGTAAGGCGCAGCAGGCTCACGCGGCGCTCGTCCGTCTGCTCCACGCGCAGCTCCATCTCGCCCTCGCCCCCCATCACCGCCACCGCGTCGCCCGGCTCGGGAACGCGCCCCAGCGTGCCGAAGACGAATCCGCCGACGGTATCGAACTCGTCTTCGGGAATCCGCAGGCCAAAGCGCTCGTTCACGTCCGAGATCAGCACGCCGGCGTCGATCAGCACGTCGCCCTCGGGGGTGGACTCGAACTCCGGCTCCACCTCGTCGAACTCGTCGTTGATCTCGCCCACGATCTCTTCCAGCAGGTCCTCCAGCGTCACCAGCCCGTACGTGCCGCCGAACTCGTCCAGCACGATGGCCACGTGCACCGCCTGCCGCCGCAGCTCCGACAGCAGCTCGTCCACCGGCTTGGTGTCGGGGACGAACAGGGCGGGGCGCAGGATGGAGCGCACGTCGAACGCCCCGTCGGCCGCGCCGCCGCGCTCGTGCAGCACGCGCAGCAGGTCCTTGGTGAGCACCACCCCCAGCACCGAGTCGATGGTCCCCTGGTAGACGGGGATGCGCGAGTGGCCTTCTTCCGTCGCCACCTCCAGCAGCCGCGCCAGCGTCACCTCCACCGGCACCGCCACCATCTCGGTGCGCGGCGTCATCACCTCGCGCACCACCGTCTCGCTGATCTCGAAGACGCCGCGCAGCATCTCGCGCTCGTCGTCCTCCATGTTCCCCGCGCCGCCCTCGCCCCCCGGCTCCATCACCAGCAGCCGCAGCTCCTCGGGCGTCTGGATCAACGGGTGAAAGCCGGTGGAGCGCACGCCGAACATCCGCACCACCCCGCGCACCACGAAGTTGAGCGGCCAGGTGATGGGCGTGAGGACGAAGGTGAGCGCCCGCAGCGGCGGCACGGCCAGGTGCGCCGTGATCCACTCGGCCCGGTGCACCGCCACCAGCTTGGGCACCTGCTGCCCCACCGTGGCATGGAGGAGCGAGACGAAGAAGAGCGCCAGGAAGATGGAGACCGCCGACGACGAGCCCAGCATGACGCCGAACAGGCGCACCGGTCCGGGCCCGAACAGGGGCACCAGGTAGGCGCGCGCCAGCAGCACGCCCTGGTAGCCCAGCGCGACGGACGCGAGCGAGCGCGCCACCTGGGCGGCGAACACCAGCTCTTCCAGCCGGTCCAGCGCGGGAAGCACGCGCGCGGCGCGGGCGTCGCCCTGGCGGATGGACTGCTCGATGCGGATGCGGCGAACCGCGATGAGGGCGAACTCGGCCGCCACCAGAAAGGCGTTGGCCGCGATCAGTCCCAGGATGGTGAGAAGGGAAAAACTGCCGGGGTCGGGATCCATGGATGGCTGCAGTTGTACCGCGTCCGGGGAGCGCTCCGGACTGCGGACCGGGCCCGCGGGCGATCCGGGAGGCGGTCAGTCCATCCGCCGCCTCCCCCAAATCGCCGCGCCGGGAACCCGTCAGGCCGCGGCGGTTTCCTGCTGCGCCGGGGCCTCCGACGCGGACGCCGCGTCGGCGTTGGCGATCACGGGGCTGCAGAAGCGCATGCCGATGGTCGCCAGCTCCTTCAGCTCCCGCTCGGCGAGGCCCGGATGGCGCTCTCCCAGGAACTGAATCGTATCCTTCATCCACTCCTCCTGCTGCTCGCGCGTCGCCTGCATGACGCCGCAGCGGTGGATGTGGCCGAACAGCTCGTTGCGCGCCTCGTCCATCGCGGTCGGGCGGCTGCTCTTGGTGCGTTCCCTGTTTCGGCTCAAAGGGCCTCCATTTCGGGTGTAACCGTCCCTCCGCAGAGGGCTCGGGAGATCGGGTGCGGTCGTGAAAAACGCGTTATTATAGCGGGTTTCCGGGCCCCGCGAAACGGGGGCCCGGAACACCGCCGGTCCGGGGATTGCTCGTGTGCCGCGAACAGCCGCGGCGCGGCCCCGTCCGCGCGTTCCCTTGATACCCCCGACTCCCGAAATGTGCCGCTCCCCAGCCTGCCGGGCCTGATCCGCGCCGTCCCCGGCCGCCACGTGCGCTGGCGGGACCTGGAGCTGCGCACGCACCAGGCCGACATCGGCGCCTACCGCATCCACTGGGCCGAGACCGGCACCGGCGAAGACGCGGTGGCGCTGCTGCACGGGCTGTCGGGCTCGTCGCGGTGGTGGGCGCGCAACATCCGCGGCCTTTCGGCCCGCTACCGCGTGCTGGTGCCCGACGTGGTGGGCTTTGGCCGCAGCCGGCTGGCGGCCGCGCCGCTCCCCGACGTGCCCGCGCTGGCCGCCGTGCTGGGCGAGTGGCTGCGCTTGGCGGCGGGCGGGGCGGCGCACGTGGTGGGGCACTCCATGGGCGGCCAGCTCTCCATCCACATGGCCGCGCGCTTCGGCGGCTGCATCAAGCGGCTGGTGCTGGTGGACGCGGCCGGCCTTCCCCGCCCCCTTACCCCGCGGCACGTGACGCGCTTTGCCTACGAGATGGCGCCGCCCTGGCAGTGGGGCGATCCCACCTTCCTCCCGGTGATGCTGGGCGACGCCCTTGCCGCCGGGCCGTGGAACGTGATGCGCGCCCTGCGCCACATCCTGCGCGACGACGTGCGCCCGCTGCTTCCCGACATCCCCCATCCCACCCTGCTGCTGTGGGGCGAGCGCGACGCCATCATCCCGCTGGCACACGGCGAAGAGATGCGGCGGATGATCCCCGGCTCGCGGCTGCTGGTGCTGCGCGGCGCCTACCACAACCCCATGGTGGACGCGCCCCAGGCGTTCAACGAGGCCGTGCTGGCCTTTCTGGCCGGCGAAGAGGTGGGCGAGTGACGGCGTACGGACGCCGCCTGGGCGCCGCGGCGGCGCAGTGGGCGGTCACGCACCGGGTGCGGGCGGACGGCTGGAACGTGCGCTACCGCGAGGCGGGCGAGGGGCCCCCGCTGGTGCTGGTGCACGGGCTGGGCTGCTCGGCGGACTACTGGGTCAGGAACGGGCCGTGGCTGGCGGCGGCCGGGTACCGCGTCATCGCGCCGGACCTGCCGGGCTTCGGGCGCACGGAGGGGCCCAAGGTCCTCTCCATCATCCAGCAGGCGTACGCCGTGTCGCTCTTCTCCGACGTGCTGGGGCTGGAGCCGACCGTGTACCTGGGGCACTCGCTCAGCTGCCAGACGGTGCTGGAGCTGGCCGCCACCGAGCCCGAGCGCGTGCGCGGCATCATCCTGGCCGCGCCCACGGGGGACCGCCGCAAGAAGCGGCTGGTGCGCGAGGCCATCGGCTTTCTGGCCGACATCCCCCGCGAGCCGCCGTCGCTGGTGCCGCTGATCGCGGACGCCTACCTGCGCGCGGGGCCGCTGCGCTGGGGGCGCACCTGGCTGGCCGGCAAGCGCCACGACGCCTTCGACGCCGCCGCGCGGGTGCGCGCCCCCGCCGTGGTGCTGGTGGGCGACCGCGACCCCGTGGTTTCCGTGCACTTCGCGCGCGCCATGACGTACGCGCTGGGCGACGCGCGCCTGCGCATCATCGAAGGCGCCGCCCACGCGCTCATCTACGACGAGCCCGCCGGCTTCAACGGCGCCGTGCTCCGCTTTCTCGCCTCCACGGTTCGCGCCGCGCGCCCCTGAGCGCCGTCCTCTATCAGCCATCTCAAAGGGCTGGACAGATCGACGCGCGGCGTGCATCTTGTCGCCGCGTGTTGTAAACTCTGCGAACTTACAAGCAGATCATCCGCGCTCCGCCTGACAGGCGGGGCGGCGACTTGCTGCGCCCTTGATCCTAACCCAGCAGATAGGTAATTTTATGCCGACTGTCCTGCGGGTCGATGGGTTTCGCCTTTCCTTCTTCGCTGGCGACCACGAGCCCGCCCACGTTCACTGTGACAATGGCGACGGCGTCGCGATCATCGAGATCGCGAGCGGCAGCGTGCGTCGCAAGCTGGGCAGCATCCGCGAAAAGGACGTTCGGCGGGCAGAGACGGTCGTAGCCGAGCACAGGGATGATTTGCAGCGTGCGTGGACCGAGTTCGCGTTCCGCCTGGGAGCAAGCAGATGAGCGAAGCCGACAAGGAGTTCCAGAAGCGCTACCGCGCCGCGAAGGAACTAGGCGAGCACCTGGACAAGACCGAGCCTCGTGCCGTGCACGCCGAGTACGATGCGGAGCGCGGTGTCATCATGGTGCAGTTGAGGTCCGGATGCTGGTTCGGCTTTCCGCCGGGCATGGGACCGGGCCTGGAGAACGGGACGCCGGAGCAGCTGGCGCAGGTCGAGGTCGTGTGGGGCGAAGGGCTGCACTGGGAGGAGCTGGATGCCGACATCTCGGTGCCGGGGCTGATCTTCGACCTGCTGGACGCGCCGGCGTGGTGGGCCCGCTGGATCGCCAGCCGGACCAGCGCCAAAAAGGCCGCCGCCTCGCGTGAGAACGGCAAGAAGGGCGGACGCCCCCGCAAGGCATCCGCCCCCAAGCCACCGCCGCCCGCCAAGGCCGCGTAGCCTCCGCGGCGCCCGGGCGCCCGCCGAACCACGGCCCCGCGCAGCGTGCGGGGCTTTTCGCGTTTCAACCGCCGGGTCACGGGTTCGGGACGGCTCCGGACGGTGCGTCCCCCCCTCCTCCTCCGCGTCCCGCTCTTTTCCTCCGCGCCCCCGGCGTGACATCTTCTTTCCCTGGCGGATCGGGGCCGGGACTTGCAGGCGCGGGCAAGGGCGGTCCGGGACGGACATCGACAAGAGCGGAGGCGCGAATGCGGCTGGGGATGGTGGGGCTGGGCAAGATGGGCGGCAACATGGCGCAGCGCCTTACGCGCGGCGGCCACGAGGTCGTCGTTCACGACCGGGACGAGGCGGTCACGCGCACCATCGCTCAGGCGGCGGGCGCGCGGGCGGCGACGTCGCTGGACGAGCTGGTGGGCGCGCTCGAGGCGCCGCGCGTGGTGTGGGTGATGGTGCCCGCCGGCGGAGCCACCGAGCAGGTGCTGCAGGACCTGGCCGGGCGCATGCAGCCCGGCGACGTGCTGATCGACGGCGGAAACAGCAACTTCCACGACACGCAGCGCCGCGCCACGGACCTGGCTGGCCGCGGCATTCACCTGATTGACGCGGGCACCAGCGGCGGCGTGTGGGGGCTTGAGAACGGCTACTGCCTGATGGTGGGCGGCGACGTGGACGCCGTGGGGATCTGCGAGCCGGCGTTCCTCACGCTGGCGCCCAGGGACGGCTACGCGCACGTGGGGCCCAACGGCGCCGGCCACTTTACCAAGATGGTGCACAACGGCATCGAGTACGGCCTGCTGCAGGCGTATGCGGAAGGATTCGAGATCCTGCACAAGTCGGGGATGGGGCTGGACCTGCGCCGCATCGCCGGCCTGTGGAACCACGGCAGCGTGGTGCGCTCGTGGCTGCTGGAGCTGCTGGAGCGCGCCTACGCCACGGAGGGGCAGGAGCTGGAGCGCATCCGCGGCTGGGTGGCGGACAGCGGCGAGGGGCGCTGGACGGTGCAGACGGCGCTGGACCTGGACGTCCCCGCGCCCGTCATCACTCTCTCCCTGCAGATGCGCTTTCTCAGCCGCCAGGACGAGTCGTACGGCGCGCAGGTGATCGCGGCGCTGCGCAACCAGTTCGGCGGGCACGCCATCAAGGAAGCGGCGCCGGGCGGCGAGGCGGCGCCATGAGCGACGATCCCCAGCTTCCCGAGGTCCCCCTTCCCCCCGCCACGGGCGAGACGCCGCTCCGCACCCCCATGGCGTCGCCCATGGCGCGCGTCCGCTGCCCGGACCCGCTGGTGCTCGTCATCTTTGGCGGCACGGGCGACCTGGCGCGGCGCAAGCTGATGCCGGCGCTGTGGAAGCTGAAGGCCGACGGGCTGCTGCCGGACGAGTTCGCCATCGTGGGCAACTCGCGCGAGGACATCGACGAAACCGCCTTTCGCGAACGGATGCGCGGCGCGCTGGAGGAGTTCGCCGAGGCGCCGGACGCGGCGGAGTGGGAGGCGTTCGCGAAGCACATCTACTACGTTCACGGCTCCACGGACAATCCGCAGACTTTCCAGGACCTGCGCGCGTGCCTCGAGGCGGCGGACGCGGAGCATGGGACGCGGGGGAACCGGCTGTACTACCTGGCGCTGCCGCCGTCCGTCATCGCGCAGACCTCGGAGGGGCTGGGGCGCGCGGGGCTGGTGTGCGAGCCCGAGGGGGAGTGCTGGTCGCGCATCATCGTCGAAAAGCCGTTCGGCCGCGACCTGAAGTCGGCCAGGGAGCTGAACGCGGCGCTGCTGCGCGTGTTCAGCGAGCCGCAGGTGTTCCGCATCGACCACTACCTGGGCAAGGAGACGCTGCAGAACCTGCTCATCTTCCGCTTCGCCAACATCATCTGGGAGCCGCTGTGGAGCCGCACCTACGTGGACCACGTGCAGATCACGGTGTCGGAGAGCGTGGGTGTGGAGGGCAGGGCGGGGTACTACGACACCAGCGGCGCCCTGCGCGACATGGTGCAGAGCCACCTGCTGCAGATCCTGACCCTGGTGGCGATGGAGCCGCCGGCCAGCTACGACGCCGACAGCATCCGCAACGAAAAGGTGAAGGTTCTGCAGTCCATCCCCCTCATCCAGGGCGACGACATCGCGCGCTACGCCGTCCGCGGCCAGTACGCGGCTTCGGGGGAGGGGGATGGGGCGATGCCCGGCTACCTGGACGAGGAAAAGGTGCCGGAGGGGTCGCGGACCGAGACGTTCGCGGCGGTGCGGCTTACGGTGGACAACTGGCGCTGGGCGGGGGTGCCGTTCTACCTGCGGACGGGCAAGCGGCTGCCGGCCAAGGCCAGCGAGGTGGTGATCCGCTTTCGCCCGGCGCCGCACCCGGTGCGCGACCTGGTGCAGGTGGACGACCCCGCGCCCAACGCGCTGGTGCTGCACATTCAGCCCGACGAGGGGATCTCGCTGTTCTTCGAGGCCAAGCAGCCCGGCCTGCGCGGCGAGCTGCGCCCGGTGAGCATGGACTTCGACTACTGCAAGGCGTTCAAGACCGAGTCGCCCGAGGCGTACCAGCGGCTGCTGCTGGACGCCATGCTGGGCGACGCAACCCTCTTTGCCCGCCGCGACGAGGTGGAGGCCGCATGGACGCTGGTCACGCCGCTGGCCGAGGCGTGGGAGGCGGCCGGCCAGCCGGAGCCGTACCCCGCCAACAGCTGGGGCCCGCGCGGCGCGGACGAGATGCTGGCGCGCGAGGGGCGGACGTGGGCGGTGCCGGGGACGCTGGGGGCGGTGCCGGCCGGGGGCGGCGGGGGGTGAACGGGTGAGGTCCGGGCCCGAACGTCCCCCGGGTTAGAACCCGGGAAATGCCAGAAGCCCCGCCCTGAGCGCGCCGCGCTAGCCCGGCGGGGCTTCAACAACATCCGCACTCGCCGACCGCCGAAGGGTCACCTCGGAGGCAGCCCACGCGAGCAGGTGAAGCCCTGTTTTGTGAGGAACGAGCAAAGACGGGGCTTATGGCCGTCCCAGCCGCGGGCTTTAGCCCGTGGCGCCCCGGCCCGTGGCGCTTTTAGCCCGTGGCGGGGTCCCGCCCCTCCGCCGCGATGGCGGAGCGGAGCGCAACGGGGGTGATGTCGAGGTGCGCCAGCGCGCGAAAGGGCACGCCCTGCGGCGATTGCAGCACGCCCATCAGCAGCAGCCCCGTCCCCACCTCGCGCGCCCCGGCAATGCGGGCCTCGCGCATGGCGAACTCGATGGAGCCCTTGGTGTCGTCCGCGAACGGCAGCACGGGCGCGCGAATGCCCCACGGTCGCGGCGGCGCGGCGCGCTCGATGCGGGCCTTGATGTCGTCCGGTGCAAAGCCCAGGCGGGTCAGCGCGCGCGACGGTACGCTCGCGGGATCCGCCAGCAGCGCCAGCAGCAGGTGCTCGGCGTGCACGGCGCTGGAGTTGGCGCGCTGGGCCTGCGCCGTCGCGTCGCCCAGCGCGTCGCGCGCGGCGTCGTCGAACGGCAGGTCCGGCGGGCGCGGCGGCGGAACGTTCAGCTTGTTGCGCCTGAAGAGCACGTCGCAGTCTCCGGTCTGGCAGGGTCCATCCATCGTAGCCCGGCACGTGCAGCCGGGCCCGCTGACCCGGAACGTAACGCGCATCCATCCATCGTGTCCACGCAGCCGCCCAACACCACCCTGACGGAGCGCGGGGGAGCGCGCGTCGCCGTGCACCCCGACGCGCGCGCCGCCTCCGCCGCCATCGCCGAGAGCTTCGCGGCGCAGGCCACCGAGGCGGTGCGGGCGCGCGGGCAGTTCAGCGTGGCGCTGACGGGGGGCAGCGGGCCTGTGCGGGCGTACCGGCTGCTGGCGGAGGAGCCGTTGCGGTCGCGGATTCCGTGGGAGGGCGTGCACCTGTTCTGGGGCGACGAGCGGTGCGTGCCGCCCGGCCACGCGCGCAGCAACTTCCGCATGGCCAGCGAGGCCTTCATCGCCCGCGTGCCGATCCCGCCGGAGAACGTGCACCGCATGCGCGGCGAGCTGCCTCCCCCGCGCGGCGCCAGGGCGTACGCGGAGGAGCTGGCGGCGTTCTTCGGCGCCGGCGTGCCGCGGTTCGATCTCATCCACCTGGGTGTGGGGCCGGACGGGCACGTGGCGTCGCTCTTCCCCTTCACCCCGCCGCTGCGGGAGCGCGACCGCACCGTCACCACCAACCTGCACCTTCCGCTGGGCGAGCCGCGCATCACCCTCACCCTGCCGGTGCTGAACGCGGCCGCGCGCATCGAGCTTCCGGTGCTGGGCGCCGACAAGTCCGCGATCGCGTGGGCGGTGCTGCGCGGCCCCATCGACCCGTTTCGCTATCCCGCCCAGCTCCTGCGTCCGATGGATGGGGAGATGGCCTGGATGGTGGATGCCGCCGCGGCGGGCCGGCTGATCGGGTGAGGGGGATGGCGGCGGCAAGACGACTGCTCGGCGGATAAAATCGAGCGGCGGTGCGCACCCTGCGCACCGCCGCTCCGTTGCATCTGCCGCGGATCAGGATCGATCCGGCGCCGGTCAGTTGCGGTCGCCGATGTCCAGCGCCTCGAAGGCGGCCCGGTGCTGGGTGAAGAACCGGATGTTGTCCTTCAGCACCCCGGGGGCCATGTCGTTCAGCGCCTGCTCGCCGCCCATCTGCACCATCACCGATCCAATGGTCGCCTGCACCATGGCCATGATGAAGGTGATGTACTCGCGGCTGCTCATCCCGGCCCCGTTGATGGCGTTCTTGATGCGCGGCTCGCTGTCCATCGCCGCGGCGATGTCGGCGATGTTCATGTCCTCGGGGTCCTCGGACTCGAAGCGATCCTCAATGTCGAACTCCTCGCCCTCCAGCTGCTTGAGCGCGTTGGTGGCGCGCACGAACTTGTCCAGGCTGGCGGTGGTGAGCCGGTAGTTGGCCACCGCCGGGTCGCTGAAGATCGCGGGCATGTCCTGGCCGGGCTGCGCCGACGCCTGCGACACGTCCGCCGACACGGCGGCAAGGGAAAGGCCGGCCAGCGCCAGCACACGGGCAAACACGCGCGGAAGGCGCACGGAGAACGCAGCGTTCATCGGAAAAGCTCCTGCGGAGGATGGATGAGGTCAGTGGGGCCAGCGGACGGGGCGGTCACGTAAAGTAAGCGGGTGACGCATCCGCGGCTACGGGCGCGGAGAGTGATACGGGGGATCGCCGCCAGAGTTTCAGCGTCGCTTCCGGCTCATCCTCCGCACACACGCGCGGCCCGCCCCAGTTGATTGGACGAGCCGCTTGTCACGAGCAGATTCGGATTACCGGTCCGCCGCCGGAACGGTGTAGCGCAGGACGGCCGGCTCGGGATCGTGGCGCACGGCGTAGATGTTCTGCCCGTCGTCCGAAACCGCGATCCCCAGGACCGGCTGATCCAGCGGGAGCACGCGCTGCCGAAGTTGGCGAGCCTCGTGCAGCCCCCGATCGGGCGAGTACGTTACGGGAGCGGCCGCCGAGAGGGTCACGACTGAGAAGAGGGCGAGACAATGCAAGGGCTTCAGCATGAGGTCACCGCATCGAGGAGGAGGGTGGCTGGAGGCGTGGATCAGGGAACGTCCAGCACCACCCGGTACCGCTGACCGGGTAGGAAATCGACGGGCTGTTGATCGACTACCCGGTCGCCCCGGCTGGCGGTGACTACCGCGCGCGTGCCACCAGACGGATCGAAGCTGAAGTCTGCCTGACGCTCGCCCGCGATCTCCCGTGGAGGGGTGCACTGCGTGGGGCCGCAGACAGAGACGGAAACGGGCGCGTACGAAGGATTGAGAACGGTCACCCTGACGGCGGGCCCCGAGGACAGGTCTCCGCCCTTTCCGCCCAACGCACATCCCGAAGCTACGCCGGTCCAGGCCACGGCCAGCATTGGTCGTGAGATCAGTCTCGCCATGGCGCGACACTCCTTTTGAAGCAGAACGTTTGACCATGAATGTATCGACGAATTTCATCGCGCAAGCCTTTTGACCAAAGGAGCGCTTGGCAGTGTGTCCTGGGGGGAGGATTTGGCCGGGAAAAGAAAGCGCGCGGCCCCATCGGGACCGCGCGCTTCGTTTACTCGGCTCTGCGGGGTGCGCTACTGCAGCACCGGCAGGCCCCCCGGCACCCTGCCGTCCAGCCCCGCGCCCAGCGGCACCTTGATGCACGCGGCGAAGTGGCCGCCGCCCTTGTCGGCCAGGGGCGGAACGATCTGCGCGCAGTCCGCGTCCTTGAGCGGATGGTGGCAGCGCGGGTGGAACGGGCAGCCGGGCGGCGGGTTGGCCGGCGAGGGCACGTCGCCCTGCAGCATGATGCGCTCGCGCCGGATCCGCGGGTCGGGGATGGGCACCGCCGAGAGCAGCGCCTGCGTGTACGGCATCAGCGGGTTGCGGTACAGCTCGTCGCTTTCCGCCAGCTCCACGATGCGCCCCAGGTACATCACCGCCACCCGGTCGCTGATGTGCTCCACCACCGACAGGTCGTGGGCGATGAACAGGTAGCTCAGCCCGAACTGCGTCTGCAGGTCCTGCAGCAGGTTGATGACCTGCGCCTGCACCGACACGTCCAGCGCCGACACCGGCTCGTCGCACACGATGAGCTCCGGCTCCACCGCCAGCGCCCGCGCGATCCCCAGGCGCTGGCGCTGCCCGCCGCTGAACTCGTGCGGGTAGCGGATGGCGTGCTCCGGCCGCAGCCCCACGATGCGCAGCAGCTCGGCGATGCGGTCCTTTGCCTTCTGCCCCGTGGCGATCTTGTGGATGGCCAGCACCTCGCGCAGCATGTCCGCGATGGTCATGCGCGGGTTCAGCGAGCTGTACGGGTCCTGAAAGACGATCTGCACCCGGCGCCGCATGCGCCGCAGCTCGTCCTTGCTCATGTCGAAGATGTTGCGCCCGTCGAACTCGGCCGAGCCCGCCGTGGGCTCGATGAGCTTGAGGATGGCGCGCCCCGTGGTGCTCTTGCCGCACCCCGACTCGCCCACCATCCCCAGCGTCTCGCCCTTGCCCAGGAAGAACGACACGCCGTCCACCGCCTTGACGTCGCCCACGTGGCTGTTGAAGAAGCCCTTCTTGATGGGGAAGTACTTCTTGAGCCCGCGCACCACCAGCAGCGAGCCCGGCGGCGGCTCCATGTCGTCCGGCGTCTGCCCGCGCAGGTCGCTGTCGCCCTTGGCGGGCGGCAGGGGCACGTCGCGCTCGCCCGGGTCCGCGTGCACCGCGCGCCCCACGGCGCCCACCTGCTCCGGGTCCGCGCCCGCGCGCTCCACCCCGGCGCCGATCAGCGGCTCCGCGCCCGCGTGCGGACGCTCGCCGCCGCTGCGCTGCCCGTCGGCCGCGCCGTGCCCGCCCGCGGGGGTGCGCCCCTCCGGCGTGTTCGGCATCAGGCCACCCCCTCTCCGCCGGCGTCCACCCCGGGCGCCAGGTCCGGGTCGCCGGCCAGCGGCGTGGCCGCCCCCGTCCCCGTCAGCGCGCCCTGCGGCGTAAAGCCGCCCGTCTCGCGCCGCACCTCTTCGCGCCGCTCGGGATACTTCACCAGCCAGCACTTGTTCTTGCGCCCCGGCCCGATGTCGAACAGCGGCGGCGCCTCCTTCTCCGTCTTTTCCCAGCCGTACGGGCAGCGGTCGTGAAAGCGGCACCCCACCGGCCAGTTCAGCGGCGAAGGCACCACGCCCGGGATCACCGCCAGCCGCGTCTTCTCGCCGCCCAGCTTGGGCATGGAGCGCAGCAGCCCTTCGGTGTACGGGTTCTGCGGGTTGTGGAAGACGTCGTCCACGGGCCCCTCCTCGAACACCTGCCCCGCGTACATCACGATCACCCGGTCACAGGTCTCGGCCACCACCCCCAGGTCGTGGGTGATGAGGATGATGGACATCCCCAGCTCCGACTGCAGCTTGTTCAGCAACTCCAGGATCTGCGCCTGGATGGTCACGTCCAGCGCCGTCGTGGGCTCGTCGGCGATGAGCAGCTTGGGGTCGCAGGCCAGCGCCATGGCGATCATCACGCGCTGGCGCATGCCGCCGGAAAGCTGGTGCGGGTACTCGTCCACCCGCTGGTGCGGGATGGGAATGCCCACCAGCTGCAGCATCTCGATGGCCCGGTCGCGCGCCTGCTTCTTGTTGAGCCCCTGGTGCAGCCGCAGCGACTCGACGATCTGGTCGCCCACGGTGAACACGGGGTTCAGCGAGGTCATGGGCTCCTGGAAGATCATGGCGATGTCGTTGCCGCGGATCTGCCGCATCCGCGCTTCGGTGGCCTGCGCCAGGTCTTCCATCTCGCCGCCGCCGCCGCGAAACAGGATGCGCGAGCCCTCCTGGATCTTCCCCGGCGGCTGGGGGATCAGGCGCATCACCGACAGCGAGGTGACGGACTTGCCGCTCCCCGACTCGCCCACGATGCCCAGCGTTTCGCCGGGGTTCACGTGGAACGACACGCCGTCCACCGCGCGCGCCACACCGCCGTCGGTGGTGAACCAGGTGCGCAGGTTCTCCACCTGCAGAATGGGCCCGCCCGCCGCGTCGCGGCTCGCCGCCCCCGAGATGTCCCGTTCCTTCAAATCAGCCCCCATTCCCTGAATACCACCATTGGATCCGGCATGGGGCTGCTCCACAGCCAGCGCGGATCAATCCAGAATTGCGGCAGCACAGTGCTGGTGAGCCGCGGCGGGTTCCCTTCCGCGGCAACCAGGCCGTAGCGCCGCTGTTCGTCCAGCCGGTACAGCTCCACTGTCTCTCGCAACGGATCGACGATCCAGTACTCCGCGACCTCCGCCTGCTCGTATTCGCGGAACTTCTGCTTGCGGTCACGCTCCCGGCTTTCTGGGCTCACGATCTCGATGGCGAGGTCTACCGCGCCCTGGACGTGGCTGGGCGTCAGCCGGTTCGCGTGCTCGGTTTTCAGAAAGAGCAGGTCAGGCACTCGTGCCACCCGGCCGATGCGCATGGCGACCTGCGATGAGCGAACGATCCCGGCGCCCGTGCTAACCACCAGTACACGCAGCAGCGTGATCAGAAAGTCCGAAATGTCCGCATGCCGATCCGACGTCGGGCTCATCTCCTCCACCTTCCCGTCCACCCACTCCGCACGAACGCCGTCGTACGAGGCCAGAAAGTCCTCGAAGCTGATCCAGTCCGGCTTGTGCTCCAGTTGCGCGATCATCGTGCTCGCCTCGCTCATGCCGCGGCTCCCCGCAGCAGTCCCCACTCCCGAAGTACCGTTCCGATGGTGGGAGAGGGTTCCTCCAGCAGCCATTCCGTCCTGAGCCAGAGGCCCGGGAAAACCTCGCTCTCCAGCACCCCGGAGCTCCCGTCGCACGCCGTCTCGTAGCTCCCATCGCTCGTCAGGCGGCAGACCTCCACCCACTTCTGCTCCGGATCGATCATCCAGTACTCGGGCACGCCGCCGAGCGCGTACTCCGCCCGCATCTGCAGGTCCCGCTCCCGCGTGGCATCGCTCAGGATCTCGAACACCACGTCCGCGGGTCCGTCGACGTACGTGGAGCGCACGCGCTTCTGGTAATGCTCATGCGTGAGGCACAGGTACTCCACTTCCCGGCCAGGACCGCCGGCAACGGCGCGCATCTGGAAGTTGAACAGCGAATACCCTGCGTCGTGCGCATCGAGCCAGCACTGCACCGTCGACATCAGGAGGCCCAGCAGCTGCTGGTGCCGGCCCGGCTGCCCTCCCTTCAGCACCACCTGCCCGTCGATCCAGTCCCCGTGCACTTCGCGCGGCAGCGTGAGGAACTCCTCGTAGCTCATCCGCAGGTCGGGATACAGCGCCAGCACGTCCGCCATCACGCCGGTGTCGACCAGCGGAACCCCGTCCGGCGTCTGCGGAATCCAGACACCGGGCGCGGCCCGCGCTACGCAGTCGTCCAGCGTGCCCCAGAGCATCTCACGTCCGCAGGCGCGGGTCCAGCGCGTCGCGCAGGCCGTCGCCCAGCAGGTTGAACGCCACCACCGTCAGCACGATGGCCAGGCCCGGGAAGGTGGCGATCCACCACGCCTGCGTCAGCGCGTCGCGGCCGTCCGACACCATGTTCCCCCAGCTGGGGGTGGGCGGCTGCACCCCAAGGCCCAGGAAGGAGAGCGACGCCTCCGTGAGGATGGTGAGGCCGATGCCCAGCGTGGCCGACACGATCACCGGCGCCATCGTATTCGGGATCACGTGCCGCACGATGATGCGCCAGTCGCCCATTCCCAGCGCCCGTGCGGCCTGCACGAACTCGCGCTCGCGCAGGCTCAGCACTTCGCCGCGGACGATGCGCGACGTTCCCATCCACCCCGTCAGCCCCAGCACCACCACCACCAGCCAGATGCTCTGGTTCTCGAACACCGCGATCACCACGATGAGCAGCACCAGGCGCGGGAAGGCCAGCATCATGTCGGTGAAGCGCATGAGCACCGAATCCACCCACCCGCCGAAGTAGCCGGCCAGCGCCCCGATCAGCGTGCCCAGCGTAACGCTGATCCCCACCGCCACGAAGCCGATGGAAAGCGAGATGCGGGCGCCGTACAGCACGCGGCTGAAGATGTCGCGCCCGAACTTGTCGGTGCCCATCAGGTGCTCGGCGCTGGGCGGCAGGTAGCGCGAGGTGATGATGTCGCCCTGCGCGGCCGGGTCGAACGGCGCGATGAGCGGGGTGACCAGGGTGATGACGTACAGCAGGATCATCACCAGCAGCCCCGCGATGGCCAGCCGGTTCTTCTTGAAGTGCCGCGCCGCGATGGCCCACTGGCTGTCGCCCCGCACCCGGCCGCGGGCCAGGTGCGCGGGGCTCACCGAGCGCCAGGTCCAGCGCAGCAGCACGGCGCCCAGCGCCAGCAGCGTGGCCAGGGCGATGTAGATGTCCACCCCCACCCGCCGCATCCCGGGGATCCCCTGGATCTTGGCCCACGACAGGTAGACGATGGAGAACAGGAACCCCCACGCCAGCGCCAGCATCACGATGCGCGCCCATGCGGCGCCCCCGGCGCGGACGGGCGCGCCGCCGCCCTGGGGCATGGCGGGCGGCATGGGCTCGGGCGGAACGGACTCTACGTCAGGAGAAGCGCGCACCATTGTCTACTCGTTCCGGATGCGGGGGTCGACCACGGCGTACAGCACGTCCGACAGCAGATTGCCGAAGACCACGATGGCCGCGATGACGAAGCTGGTGGCCATCACCAGCGGGTAGTCGCGGGCCAGGATGGCCTCCACGATGGTGCGCCCCATCCCCGGCCAGGCGAAGATCGTCTCCACCAGCACCGCGCCCGAAAGCAGGAAGGGCAGGTACAGCCCCAGCAGGGTGATGATGGGGATGAGCGCGTTGCGCAGCGCGTGCTTGAAGATCACCGTGCGCTCCGACAGCCCCTTTGCCCGGGCCGTGCGGATGAAGTCCTGGTGGATGACCTCGAGCATGGCGCCCCGCATGTACCGCGCGACGCCCGCCGCCGAGCCGATGCCCAGCGCCACCGCGGGAAGGAACAGGTGGCGCGCCCGGTCCAGCAGCTTGCCCCCCGCGCCCATGTACTCGTACTCGATCCCCGTCATCCCCGAGGCGGGGAACTGGAGGGGCCACCCTTCCTGTCCCGCCCGCAGCGAGAAGATCAGGATGAGCATCAGGGCGAACCAGAAGCTGGGCATCGAGTAGAAGAACAGCGCCAAGAAGGTGAGCACGTTGTCGGCCAGGCTGTACTGCCGCACCGCCTGCACGATGCCGATGAGCATGCCCACCACGAAGATCACCACCAGCGAGATCAGCGTGAGCTGCAGCGTGTTCCACAGCACCACGGGAAGGATCTCGTTGATGGGGCGCATCTGCCCGAACGAGTAGCCGAAGTCGCCCCGCACGAAGGACCAGAGCCAGCGGCCGTACTGCACGTGCAGCGGCTTGTCGAGCCCCAGGTTGCGGCGCATCTGCTCGATGACCTCGGGGCTCACGTTGGGATTGCTGAAAATCCGGTCCGTGGGGTCGCCCGGGGCCAGGTGCATCACGAAGAAGATGAGCGTCAGGATCCCCAGGAGCAGGGGAATGGCGCCCAGGAGCCGCCGCAGCAGGTAGCCGATCATCTCACCGTCCCGTGTCCCTCTGTGCCGTGTCGGCCCGGGCGCCCCCCGCGGGCCCGCCGGTTACCCACCACTCCCAGGCGTTCTGGTACGCGCCGTAGGTGTCCACGTCCACCCCGCGCAGCCGGCTGCTGCGGCCGGTGACCGGGTCGTAGTAGTAGAGCCAGGTGTAGGGCTGGTCCTGCACGATCCGCTCCGCGGCGGCGCGCCACAGCGGGTTGGCCAGCGCGGCGGTGGGCTGCGCCTCGGCCTGGGCCATCAGCCGGGTGACCTCGGGGTTGCGGTAGTCCACCACGTTGAGCAGGCTCTTTTCGCCCCAGATGCCGGTAAAGTTGGGGGTCAGCTCCACCCCCCAGCTGCCCAGCGCGGCCTGGTAGTCGCGCTCGCGGATCATCTTTTCCTGGAAGGTGCCCAGGTCGTACTGCTGCAGCCGCACGTCCACGCCCACGTCGCGCCACATGCGCTGCAGGATCTGCGACACGTCGGCCCGGCGCTGGTTGCCGGTGTTGGTGATCAGCGTAAAGCGGAAGGGCTTTCCGTCCTTTTCGCGGATGCCGTCGCCGTCGGTGTCGCGCCACCCCTTCCCCTCCAGGATCCGCTTTGCCCCCGCCGAGTCGAACGCCAGCGGCCGCATGCGCTGCGGGTCGTACAGTTCCTTGAACAGGGGCGAGTACGGCCCGGCGGCCACGGTGGTGTAGTCGTCCATCCGCAGCTGCCGGATCATCCCCGGCACGTCCATCGCCATTCCCAGCGCCCGGCGGATCTCGGGATCGGCGAACTGCGGCACGGTGCGCGGGTTGTAGGCGATGAACTCCCAGAACCGGTCCTGCTCGCGGTCGAATTGCAGGTCCGGTGCCCGCTGGCGCAGCAGGGGGACCTGGTCGAAGGGAACGGAGCGGGCAAAGTGCACCGTTCCGTTCTGCAGCTCCACCAGCCGGGTGGTGATGTCGGGGATCACCCGGAACACGATGCGGTCCAGCCGCGGCTTCACGCTGAAGTGCGGGTTGGGGACCAGGGTGAACTCCTGCCCCGGCCGCTGCGACCCCACCCTGAAGGGCCCGCTCACCGGCAGCGTCTCGGGGCGGGTGACCGTAGTGTGCGTGCGCAGCGCGGGGGGCGCCACCCCCTCGTGGGCGTGGCGCGGCGCGATCATCATCCCCGAGTCGAACAGCATCTCGGGGTAGCGGCGCTTGAAGTGAAAGGTGACCACGGAGTCGTTCTCGGCCACCACCGAGTCGATGTCGGCCACGTTGGACTGGCGCGGCGAGGTGGCCGTGGTGTCGGCGTACATCCGGTAGGTCCACACCACGTCGTGCGCGGTGATGGGCCGCCCGTCGGACCACCTGAGGCCGCTGCGCATGCGGTAGCGCAGCGCCGTGCTGTCGGCGCCCGTGTACTCGTAGTTCCACGCCAGCGCCATGGGCGACTGGTCGCTGAGCAGGTAGTGCAGCCGCCCGTCCTTCCAGTCGCCGCGGGTCAGGGACATGAACATGATGTCCATGAGCCCCTCGTCCACGCCGCCCTCGAAGAACAGGGGGTGGGCCAGGGAGATGTCGCTCAGCTCGGCCACCACGGCGGTGCCGCCCTGGCGCGGCGTGTCGGCGTCCGCGGCCTTGCCGGCCGGGCGCTCGCCGCCGCCGCGGTCGCCGTCGCCGCAGGCGGCCAGCGCCAGCAGCGCCAGCACGCCCATGCGGCGGCGGGCCGCCCCCTTCTCCCATCCCCGTGCGTTCATCCGGTCCGTCCGTGTGTCAGCGGTTGCGCATGTTGGGATTCAGGTACCACTGCCGCGCGTTCACCCAGTCGCCGCGCGCGTCGGGGTTCACGTTGCGCAGGCGCTCGTGCACGCCCTCCAGGCGCTGCGTGAAGTACAGAATGGTGTACGGCTGGTCCTGCGCGATCTGGCGCTGGTACTGGTTCCACACCGGCCGCGAGGCGTTGCGGTCCACGATGGTGGGAAGGGTGTCCAGCAGCCGGTCCGTCTGCGGGTTGCAGTACGACACCCACTGGTAGGGCTCGTCGCGCTTGTCGCAGTGGAACAGGTTGGCGTCGTCGATGCGGAACTCCGTCACCCAGGCGATGAGCACGGCGTCGTAGTCGCGGTTCTCCACGTCCTGGATCTTGTCGAGCATGCTTCCCCACTCCATCAGCTGGGTGCGCACGTCGATGCCCAGCTTTCGCAGCTGGCTCTGCACGATGACGATGATGTCCTCGCGCTCGCGGTTCCCCTGGTTGGTGATGATGGTGAACCGGAACGGCTGCCCCTTCGCGTTCTCGAGGATGCCGTCGCCGTTGCGGTCCTGCCACCCGGCCTCCGCCAGCAGCCGCTTGGCCCCGGCCGTGTCGTGCTTGAGCTCGGCGCCCGCCGTGGCGTCGTGGTTCCAGAAGATGGGCGGAATGGTGGTGTTGCCCAGCGACCCGTAGCCGCGCCGCACCGCCCGCACGATCCCCTCGCGGTCCAGCCCCATGGTGAGCGCCCGCCGCACCCGCGCGTCCTGGAACATCTCGCGCTTCTCGTTCCATCCCACCATCAGGAACTGGCGGTCGGGAAAGGAGACGATGCGCGCCACGGGCGAGGCCTCGATCTCCTGCGCCTGGTCGGCCGTGGGGGCGATGTAGTAGTCCAGGTTTCCCCGCAGCAGCTCGGCCATGAGCGTCGTCGGCTCGGGGATGATGCGGTACACCAGCCGGTCGGCGTACGGGCGCCCGCCCAGCTCCCTGGGGAAGTTCTCGTTGGCGGCGAACACCCAGCGCTGCCCCGGCAGGTGCTCCACGAACTTGAACGGCCCGTTGCCCAGCGGGCTTTTGGTGCCGAACGGGTGCGTCTTCATGGCCGAGGGCGCCGTTCCCTCCAGCACGTGCCGGGGTACGGGGGCAAAGGAGCGCCACGGGTCCATGAAGTCGGCGTGCGGCCGCATGCCGATCTTGACCGTGAACGAGTCCACCACCGTGGCGTCGGCGTAGTGCGTCCAGAAGGCGGTGTTGGGGAACAGCGTCTCCGGGTTGCGGGCCATGTCGTACGAGTACTTCACGTCGTACGCCGTCGTCTTCTTTCCGTCGTGCCAGAAGACATCGTTGCGCAGGTGAAAGGTGAGCTCGCTGGTGTCGGCGTTCACCTCCCACGAGCGGGCCAGCCAGGGCACCGGCTCGAACTTCTCGTCGTAGGTGATCAGCGGCATGAACAGCACGAACTGCTGCACCTGGTTGCCCGTGTGGTCCGAGCTGGTGAGCGGGTTCATGTCGGGGATGGCCCCGATGGAGCCCAGCACGATGGTGCCGCCGTAGCGCTGCGCCTCGGGAACGTCCGGCTCGTTGGCGGCGCGCTTCTGCGCGCCCCCCTTGGCGGGGGCGTCGCCGCCGCCGCCGCAGGCGGCCAGCAGGGAGAGCGCCAGCAGGGAAAGGTGCCTGATCCTCATGACTGAAATCCGGGTGCATCAGGGGGTCGGCGGACGGCCGGCGGCGGTCCGTAAAAACACGCGAAACGAGCCCCGCCGGGCGGGGCCCATCCCACGATGTACCTGCCTGCCGCGGCGCCGGTTCCGTCTGCCGCTACCGCTTCTGCGGAATCCACCAGTCCCGGATGTTTACGATCTTGCTGCGCGCGTCGGTCTCGACGTTGCGCGGGCGCGGGCCCACGCCGGCCATGTCCTCGAACCAGTACAGGAAGGTGATGGGCTGGTCCTGGTGCAGGACCTGGCTGTACTGCGCCCAGATCCCCCTGGCCTGCGCGGCGTCGGTGGTGCGCAGCCCCTGCTCCATCAGCGCGTCCGCCCGCGGGTTGCAGTAGCCGGTGCGGTTGGCCGAGTTGGCGACCTTGGCCTGCGCGCAGCTGAAGAGCGGCGACGGATCGACCTTGAACGTGTCCAGCGTCCAGTTGGCGAGCACCGCGTCGTACTCGCGCGCCTTGTAGCGCTGCAGCATGGACTGGAACTCCTGCGGCTGGATCTGCACGTCGACCCCCACCTGCCGCAGCTGCTGCTGAACGACCTGCGCGATGTCGGCGTGCAGGCGGTTGCTGGAGTTGATGGTGAGCGTAAAGCGCAGGGGCTGCCCGCCCTTTTCCAGGATCCCGTCGCCGTTGGCGTCGGCGAAGCCGGCCTGCTGAAGGAGCGCCTTGGCCCCGTTGGGATCGTACGCCAGCGGCGCCAGCTCGGTGTACATGGGGCTCCACGGCGGGATCATCCCGCTGGCCGGCACGCCGAAGCCCTGCAGCAGGCCGTCGATGACCTGCTGCCGGTTGATCCCCATGGTCATCGCCCGGCGCACCCGCGCGTCGGCGAAGAGCGGGCGCGTGTTGTTCCAGGCGAAGAAGGTGAACTCGCGCGACGGGTAGTGGCGCAGCTCCACCGAGTTCTGGTTCTTGATCTGCGCGGCCTGGTCCGGCAGCAGGGTGTAGCCGATCATGTCGGCGGTGCCGTTGATGAGCTCCGTGACCATGGTGGTAGCCTCGGGTGTCACGCGGAACACCACGCGGTCCAGGTTGGGGCGCCCGCCCAGCGCGGCGGGAAAGTTGGGGTTGGCCTCGAAGGTGGCCGACTGGTTGGCGCGCCACTCCTTGAAGAGGAACGGCCCGCTTCCCACGGGCTGCCGGTTGTACGGGTGCCGCCCCAGCTCGGCGGCGGGCACGCTGCCCAGCAGGTGCTTCGGCAGCGGCGGCCACCAGAACCCGTCCAGCGCCTGCGCGTGCGGCGCGACGAAGGAGAAGCGCACCGTGTGCGGATCGACCACCGTGGCGTCCTTTACCATGTTCATGTACGCGGAGCCCAGCAGCGACGCGGTGGCCGGGTCCTTGGCCATGTCGAAGGTGAACTTCACGTCCTCGGCGGTGACGGGCTTGCCGTCGTGCCACATGACGTCGCGGCGCAGAAAGAAGGTGACGGCGCTGTCCGTAAGCTCCCACCGCTCGGCCAGCCAGGGGACGGGCTGCAGCTTGGCGTCGTACTGGATGAGGGGGGTGAACAGCATGTGCTTGACCACGTCGTCGGTGGTCAGGTGCGTGTTGGTGACGGGGTTGAAGGCCTGGAAGTCGGCCAGCATGTCGATGGCGACGGTGCCCCCCTCCACCGGGGTGCCGCCCTTCTCTCCGGCCTTGCCGCGGTCCGCCGCGCCCCCGCCGTCTCCCCCGCCGCAGGCGGCGAGCCCCGCGGCACAGACGGCCGTCAGCAGGCGCCTGGCGATGGATGCGTTCATTCCTCCCCCTCCCCAATGGTCGGTGCGTAGCCGCCGGCGCAGAACCGCCGGCCCCCAGGGCGCGCCTAACGATGCCAAGTCCATGCCGGGTCTTCGTACCGCGCCCGGCGGGCCTTCGCGCGCGCCGCTTCCTCCCCCGTCATCTCCCCCCGCTCCAGCACGCCGCCCACCACTTCCGTCCATCCCTCCGCCAGCGCATCCACCAGCGCGTCCCACCCCGGCTCGCGCCCCAGCAGCGCCGCCAGCGTGGCGGGCGGCTCGGCCGTCGAGGGGGCGAAGCCGGGGAGCATGAGCCCCGGCACGGCGGACTGGTCGTCGTGGAGGGGGAGCGAGCCGTGCTGCAGCATCACCCCGTCCTCGCGCCGCTGCGCGCTCCCCACCAGCTTGCGGCCGCCGGCGGTGACCTCGCCCTCCACGGGCTGCTCGAAGCAGGGGGCCAGCGAGGGGAGCGGCGCGCGCTCCGTCCCCGCGGGCTGCAGCCGCGCATCCACCCCCAGGCGGCGCAGGCCGGCGACCAGGGCGCGGTTGATGGCGGCGTACGCCTGCCGCGGCGTGCCGAGCTCGTCATCCCGCGCGGCGACGGAATAGGTAAGCTCGCGGTGGTGGAGCACGGCGCGCCCGCCGGTGGGGCGGCGCACGACGCCGATCCCACGGCGGCCGATCTCGTCGCGGTCGTACCCGTCGGACGGCTGGTTGCGGCCCAGCGACAGGCAGGGCGGATTCCAGCGGTAGACGCGCAGCACGGGCGCGCCGCCCTGGCGGACGGAATCGGCCAGCGCCTCGTCGACCGCCATGTTCCAGGCACCCGGCGCGGGCGGCGTGTCGATCAGGCGCCAGCGCGTGGGCTCGTCCGGCGTTTGTGGCTGCATGTGTGCCGAGATTAGAGCGTGGACCGTGCGCGCGTCAAGGCGGACGAGGGTTGGGGGATTGGAAGCACCTGCCCGGGAGCCGGTTCAGCGCCACCCGCGGCGCCCCCTCCGCTCGCCTGGGCTCGCACCTCCCCCGAAACTGCCGGGGGAGGTTGGGTAGCCGAGCGCGGTGGTTCGGCGGCACGTGCACCGCGCTGGCAATTTCCGAGCAGCCAGGCGGCGCCCCGGGTTTCGTCCACGGTCTGAACAAGACTCTTGCGCGCGGTGCCAATACGTATTAGCTAATACGTATCATCATGCGAACCCACCGGCCCGACTCCACCCGCCCCGCGACGACGCACGACGTAGCCCGACGGGCGGGCGTCTCTCAGGCGACCGTGTCGCTGGTGCTGGGGGGGAACCCGCGGGCCCGGGTGTCGGCGCAGACGCGGGAGCGGGTGGTGCGGGCGGCGGGGGAGCTGGGATACCGGCCCAACATCCTGGCCCGCGGGCTGGTGCAGCGAAAGTCGTACGCCATCGGGGTGATGGTGCCGGACCTGAGCAACCCGTTCTTCCTGGACGTGGTGACGGGCGTGCAGCGGGTGGCGGCCGAGGCGGGGTACGCGGTGCTCCCCGGCGACGTGCGCGAGGTTCCGCCCCAGCGGCACCTGGACGCGCTGCGGGCCCGGCAGGTGGACGGGATCATCCTGGACGGGTTCGGCGCGCTGGCGCTGCAGGAGGGCGCGCTCGACGACGTGAAGGTGGTGCTGGTGGACGAGCCGTCGGAGCGGTGGCCGGGCGTGGCCAGCGACGCGCTGGGCGCCGGCCGGCTGGCGGCGGAGCACCTGCTGTCGCTGGGGCACACGCGGCTGGCCTTTGCGGGCCCCGCCACGGACGTGCACGGGCTGCGGATGCGGGAGCGCGGGTTCTTCCAGGCGCTGCGCGAGGCGGGGATCGCGCTGCCCTCCGAGCGGCTGCGGCGCGTGCCGCCCACGGTGACCGGCGGGCTGCAGGCCATGCGGTCGCTGCTGGCCCTCCCTTCTGCCCAGCGCCCCACCGCCTGCTTCTGCGCGGTGGACCTGCTGGCGGCGGGGGCGCTCAAGGCCTGCCTGACGGCCGGGGTAGCGGTGCCGGGGGAGATGTCGATCGTGGGCTGCGACGACGTGGAGCTGGCCCGCGTGCTCACCCCCGAGCTGACCACCATCCGCGTCCCCGCCCGCGAGCTGGGCGCCCGCGCCGCCCGCCTGCTGCTGAAGCAGCTGGAGGACGATACGTGGGTTCCGAGGCCTGGAAAGCCCCTGCCGGTGAAGCTGGTGGTGCGGGGGACGTCGGGAAGAGCAGGGAATAGGGAATAGGGAATAGGGAATAGGGGACAGGTTACAGCCAGCAACGGGGGGTGCTTCGGCTGGGATTGTCCCGGGCGGGTGAACCCGCGGCTGGAAAAGCGGGAAGCGCCGCAAACGGCGCGGGGCTGCGCTTCGTCTGGGTTCGCGGAAGCGCCCCGCAGGTTTTTGTGAAGTTTAAACCTCTCCCGCTTGCGGGAGAGGGTGCGAGCCTGAGCGAGCGGGTGAGGGCCCCCGCCGACGCAGACGGATCCCGGTTGGTTTCCGACTTTCGCACTCACGCACTCACGCACTTTCGCACTTTCGCACTTTCGCACTCACGCACTCACGCACTCACGCACTCACGCACTCACGCACTCACGCACTCACGCACTGTGTCCCGTCACGCCGTCATCACCGGAACCGGCAGCTACGTCCCCGAGCGGGTCGTCACCAACGCGGAACTCAGCGCCGCGCTGGGTGAGGACGTGGACGACTTCGTCCGCAACACGCTGGGAATCGGCGAGCGGCGCTGGTGCGCGGACGACCAGTCCACCGCGGACCTGGCGGAGCAGGCGGCGCGGCGGGCGATGGAGGACGCGGGGATCGGCGCGGGCGACGTGGACCTTCTCATCGTCTCCACCGACACGCCGGAGTACGTGTCGCCGTCGACGGCGTCGGTGCTGCACGGGCGGCTGGGGATGCGGGCGGACGCGGGCACCTTCGACGTAAACAGCGCCTGCGCCGGGTTCGCCACGGCGCTGGACGTGGCGTGGAAGTACCTGCGCGCGGACGAGCGATATCAGCGCGTCCTCGTCGTGGCGGTCTACGCGATGAGCAAGTTCCTGGACAAGGCGGACAAGAAGACGGTGACCATCTTCGCGGACGGGGCGGGGGCGATCGTGCTCGAAGCATCGGAGCAGGAGGGGATCCTGGCTTCGGAGCTGGCGGCGGACGGGTCGTTCAGCGACGGGATGGGCGTGTTCGCCGGCGGCACGGCGGAGCCCATCGACCCCGACGTGCTGCGGAGCGGAGTACGCAACCGGCTGCGCTTCGTCCGCAAGTATCCCAAAGAGGTCAACGAGGAAGGCTGGCCCCGCATCGTCCGCTCGGTGTTGGACAGAGTGGGGTCCAAGGTGGAGGACGTGGACCTGTGGCTTTGGACGCAGGTGAACCGATCCACCATCGTGGAGGTGATGGGCCGCCTGGGTGAGCCGATGGACAAGGCGCACACGGTGATGGGCAAGTGGGGATATACGGGATCCGCCTGCCTGCCGATGGCGCTGGACGACGCCGCGCGCGCCGGGCGCCTGCACCCCGGCGACCTGGTGGTCCTCACCGGCTCGGGCGCGGGGCTGTCGATGGGGTGCGTGGCGCTGCGCTGGACGCGGAACGGATCTCCCGGCTCCGCCCACGGTTCTCGTGAGGGGGCGGGGGAGGGGAACGGGCATGGCTGATACGGCCGTCTCCATCTTCCTGGAGCGCGTCCGCGCGGACGGCGACCGGCCGGCGCTGCGCCTGCTGGCCGCCGGCGGCGCCGCGCGCGACGAGACGCTGACCTGGCGCGAATGGGCCGGCCTTTCCCGCTCGTTCGCGGCGGCGCTGGTGGCCGCGGGGCTGCGCCCGGGCGAGCACGTGGCGGTCCTGGCCGGCAACGGCGTGGAGTGGCCGGTGGCGGACCTGGGGGTGATGATGGCGGGCGGCGTGTCCGTGGGCGTCTATCCCACCAGCGCGCCGGGGCAGGTGCGGCAGGTGCTGGCGGACTGCGGCGCGGTGGCGGTCGTCGTGGACACCGACGCGCAGCTGGAGAAGGTGCGTGCGGTGCGCCACGAGCTGCCGCACCTGCGCATCGTGGTCGCCACGCAGGCGGACGGCGAGATGGACGTGCTGTCGTGGGCGGAGTGGATCGCCTCGGGCTCGTCGGCGCTGGCGGCGCTGCCGGAGATCGGGCACGAGCTGGCGGAGCGGACGCACGGCGCGCGGGCGGACGACGCCGCCATCCTCATCTACACCTCCGGCAGCACGGGCGAGCCCAAGGGCGCCACGCTCTCGCACCGCTACGTGCTGGCCTCGGCCGCCTCCATTCGCGACACGCTGGGATTTCGCCACGGCGACACCGCCCTCTCGTTCCTCCCCTTCTGCCACGCCGCGGAACGCATCTTCGGCCTGCACACCCGCATCCTCGTCGGGATGGAGGCGGGGCTGGTGGCGGACCACGGGCGCATGTGGGAGGCCGCGCGCGACTTTCGCCCGACGATCTTTGGCGGACTGCCGCGCTTTTACGAAAAGGCGGCGGACGCGCTGCGGCGCGAGCAGGCCGCGGCGGTGGACGGGGAGCGCGTCCAGTGGGAGCGCACGCTGTTCCTGGGCCGCGAGCGCTCGCGCCTGCGCCGCGCGGGCGAGTCCGTGCCGGCGGAGCTGGAGCGCGAGTGGGCGCAGATCGGCGCGTCGCTGCTGGAGCGGGCGCGGGGGATGTTCGGCGGCCACATGCGGCTCGCGACCAGCGGCGGCGCCACGCTGCCGCTGCACGTGGCCGAGTACCTGGACGCGCTGGGGGTGACGGTGCTGGGCGGATACGGCCTTACCGAGCACCTGTGCGCCGCCTTCAACCGCCCCGACGCCTACGCGCTGGACAACGCCGGCCCGCCCATGGTGGGGACGGAGATGCGCGTCGCGGAGGACGGCGAGATCCTCATCCGCCGCGGCGCCCTGACCTTCAGCGGCTACCACGGGCGGCCGGCGGAGACGCGCGGCGCGTTCACGGCTGACGGCACGTGGCTGCGCACGGGTGACCTGGGATCGCTGGGCGACGACGGGGCGCTGCGGGTGCAGGGGCGCAAGAAGGAGCTGATCGCGCTGAGCAGCGGCAAGAAGGTCGCGCCGCTCCCCATCGAGGCCGCGCTGGCGGGCGACCCGTGGATTCACCAGGCCATGCTGTACGGCGAGGGGCGGCACTTCGTATCGGCCCTGATCGTCCCCGCGCGGCCGGCGCTGGAGGCGTGGGCTGGCGAGCACGCGGCGGATCCGGACGATCCCTCCGTGGCCGACGACCCGCGGCTGTACCGGTCCATCCAGGCGGCGGTGGACCGCGTGAACGCGGGGCTGTCGAACCCGGAGCGGGTGCGGCGGTTCGCCATCCTCCCCCTGCCGTTCGACGGCGACGACCTGACCCCCACCCTCAAGCTGCGCCGCACGGTCATCGCCGAGCGGCACCGCGACCGGCTGGACGCCCTTTACCAGGAACACTGATGGCGCGACGCAACTCTCTCCTGGCCCTGTTCCTGGGGACGCTGGCCTGCGCGGCGGCGTACGCATCCGCCTTTCTTCCCGGTGATCCGCCGGGGTGGTCGCCCTGGGCGCTGGGAATCGGCACGGCGACCGTGATGGTGGCCGCGTCGGCGCTGGGCGCGGCGCGGGCCGACACGGGGATCGGCCGGCTGAAGCTGCCCTTTGCCCTGGTGTTCCTGATCGTGGCGGGTGGGTTCGCGGCGGTGCTGATGATGCCCGCGCCCGACGCGGCGAACCCGCAGCTGTTCCTGGGGCTGCCGGCCGGCGCGGCCATCGTGCTGCTGGGGATCGGCATTCTGCCGCTGCTGGTGCTTCCCATCGCCTACGCCCTGACCTTCGAGGACATGACGCTGAGCGAAGCGGACCTGGCGCGCGTCCGCGAGGCCGCCCGCGCCTGGCAGGCCGCGCAGCAGCCGGCGTCCGCACATCCCATCGTGACCGCGAAGCCGGAGCCGGCGGAGGTGGTGGCGTGATGGCGCTGGGGATGATGCAGACCGGCGAGCTGCCGCGCCTGGCCCAGCCGACGATCATCGCGGTGGCGGTCGTCTACTTCGTCATCGTGGGCGCCATCGGGTGGTGGGCCACGCGGCAGACCAGGACGGCGAACGACTTCTTCGTCGCGGGCGAGGGGATCGGGCTGGCGGCGCTCACGCTGGCGGCCATGAGCGCCACGCTCAGCGGGTTCGCCTTCATCGGCGGGCCGGCGCTGGTCTACACGGCGGGGCTGGGGGCCATGTTCCTCATCCTTCCCGCCTCGGTGACGTCGTCCATGACCAGCTGGGCGCTGGCCAAGCGGATGCGGCTGCTGGGCGAGGTGCGCGGGCTGATCACCGTCCCCGACGCCATCGGGGCGCGGTACCGCTCGCCCGCGGCGCAGGGGCTTTCGGCGGTCGCCATCCTGATCGCCGTCATCGGCTACATGGCCACCAACATCCTGGCGCTGGGCCTCGTCATCGACGCCATCTTCGGCACGGGGCTCACCTGGGGCGTGTGGATCGGGATGGCCATCGTGCTGGGCTACTCGGTGGCGGGCGGCATTCTCGCGGGCGTCTACACGGACATGTTCCAGGGGTCGCTGATGGCGGTGGCGTCCGTCCTCGTCTTCATCTACACGCTCAAGGTGGGCGGCGGGATGGGCGCCATCTCGCGGACCATCCTGGAGAACGACGCGGCGTTCATGGGCCCGTTCGGCAAGATGGGCGCGGTGGCGGCGCTGTCGCTGTTCTTCGTGTTCGGTGTGGGCTCGATGGGGCAGCCGCACGTGATCCACAAGTTCTACATGCTGCGTGACCCGCGAAAGCTGAAGTGGTACCCGCTGCTGGTGACCGCGGCGCTGCTGGTGACCATGCTCCTCTACTTTGGCGTGGGCGTGGCGGTCAAGGCGCTGGTGGCGGGCGGGCAGATGCAGCCGCTGGCCAACCCGGACGACGCGACGCCGTTCTTTCTGCTGCGCTACACCCCCGTGCTGCTGGCCGGCCTCGTCTTCAGCGGCGTGGCGGCGGCCATCATGAGCACCGTGAACAGCTTCATGAACATCGGCGCCGCGGCCATCACCCACGACATTCCCGTGGCGCTGGGGCGGCGGGTGGAGAACGAGCTGCGCTGGGGGCGCATCAGCACGGTGGTCATCTCCATCGCGGCCGGGTTCCTGGCGCTGCTGCCGGGCGCGCTGGTGGCGTTCCTGGGAATCTTTGGCTGGGGGCTGTTCGCCAGCACGCTGGTGCCCGCGCTCGCCATCGGCCTGAACTGGGAGGGCGCCACCAGGGAAGGCGCCATCGCCTCCATCAGCACCGGCCTGGTGATCACGCTGTTCTTCGAGACGCTGTCGTACTTCAACGCCTACAAGTTCCCCACGGGCGTCACGGTGAGCGGCCTGTCGCTGGTGCTGTCGATCCTGGTCTTCTTCGTCGTCTCGTGGATGACCCGCGCCCGCGCCGCGGCGCAGCTGGACGGCGACGTGAAGCTGGTGATGTCGGTGTGAGGAAGGGGCTTCGGCTCTTCACGCGCCCGGCCGCTGCTACGTATTAGCAAACGCGGCAGTTCGCGCTGAAACGTAAGCCAAATCCCGGAATCTCAGGCACTTGAGCCCAGGTGCTCGGAACTCGGCACTTCGCACTCGGCACTTCCACACGGCGACGGATGACACAGGCGCAGATCGAAGTCGGCCAGTCGGCGGAGTTCACCAAAACCGTCACCGAGACGGACGTGGTGCTGTTCGCGGGGATCACGGGCGACCTGAACCCGGCGCACGTGGACCAGGTGTGGGCCGAGGCCAGCCGCTTTGGAGGGCGCATCGCGCACGGGATGCTGTCGGCGTCGTTCATCAGCACCGTGCTGGCGATGAAGCTGCCCGGGCCCGGCACCATCTACCTGTCGCAGACCCTGTCCTTTACCGGCCCGGTAAAGATCGGCGACACGGTGACGGCGCGGGTGGAGGTGGTGGAGCTGATGCCCAAGCGCACCGTGCGCCTGGCGACCACCGTCCACACGCACGACGGCACCCTGGTGATCGAAGGCGAAGCCGTGGTCCGCGCGCCGAAGGGGCGCGTCCCCGACGACCCTGAGCCCGCGGCCTGACGCGATCCCGACGGTTCGGCGCGAGGGGCGGGCGCCCCCTCCGGGCTCGCATTACTCGCCCACCTTCCCCAAAACTGCTGGGGGAGGTTGGGGTGGGGGCTGGCGTTGGGGCGCTTCGGCAGGGCTGGCGCGGAGGGTGAGCCGCCCCCCTCCCGGCCCTCCCCCGCAAACCGCGCGGGGGAGGGTGGTGCGAGACGAAGGTGGGGAGCGAGGTCGAAGTTCGGCACGGGCAGCGGGGCGCTTCGGCAGGGCTGGGCGCGATCGGCGGGCGCCCCCTCCGGGCTCGCATTACTCGCCCACCTCCCCAAAACTGCTGGGGGAGGTTGGGGTGGGGGCTGGCGGTGGAGCGCCTCGGCAGGGCTGGCGCGAGAGGGTGAGCCGCCCCCCCTCCCCGGCCCTCCCCCGCAAACCGCGCGGGGGAGGGTGACGCGAGACGAAGGTTGGGGAGCGACGCCGAAGTTCGGCACGGGCCTGCGGGGCGCTTCGGCAGGGCTGGGCGCGAGGGGCGGGCGCCCCCTCCGGGCTCGCATGACTCGCCCACCTCCCCCAAAACTGCTGGGGGAGGTTGGGGTCGGGGGCTGGCGGTGG